>JAHCIH010000009.1 GCA_026129335.1 Anaerolineales bacterium | reverse complement strand
TGAGATTCGAACTCACGACCAAGGGCTTATGAGTCCCCTGCTCTACCACTGAGCTACCTCGCCGTTGGGGAAGCGGGCCGAGTTTACTATGCGCCCGAGCGATTGTCAACGCGGGTGAACTCACGGCCAAGAGTTTATGAGTCCAATGGGCTACTCGCCGCCAGCCGCAGCCAGCTGGCCGGCGCGGGCTTCCAGTTCCAGCGAGTTCTCGAACTGCGGCTGGATGGCGGGCTGCGGCGTGGCCGCCTCGCCCTGCGCCGAGCCTTCCGGGGTCGGCGTCCAGGTGGGCACCAGGGTGCGCGAGGCCACCGGCGTGGGCGACGCGCCGGGGCCGAACAGGTCCAGCCCGCCGGCAAATTGCCAGCCGAGAACCAGCGCGACCGCCAGCAGCCCAAGCAGGAGCACAGCCAACAGCAGTCGCGGGCCTCTGCGCCGCGGCTTCTCGGCTTCCTCTGCCTCCTCAACGGGGTCTTCAACAAAGGGTGAGACGCTGGCGCGCAGTTCTTCCACGCCCTCGCTGAATGCGTCGGCCTCACCCATCAGCGCGTCCACTGCTTTGGACGCTTCCTGTGGGGTATCCGCCTCCTCAGGCCCGCCTTCCACAAACGCGCTGCGTTCCGGCGCCCTGCCGCCCAGCTTCTCCAGGCGCTCGCGAGCACGGGCGAAGCTGGGGTCGGCCTCCAAAGCCTTGATCAGCGCGAATTGTTGGCGGTGCGGCTCGCGCAGCACGTGGCTGAGCAGGAACCAGGCTGTGGCGTTCTGGGGGTCTTCGCGCAGCGCGGCCAAAAGCAGCGGCAGCGCTTTGGCCGGCTGGCGTTTGCGGATATGGGCCAGCGCGTCGGCCAGGTTGGGTGCGCCCTCGGCGTCCATGCAGGCATTATACAGGCAGCCCCGCCCCCGCAAACAAAAAACCGGGCTGCTGAGCAGCCCGGTTGTCTTCTAGTCGATACGCCTAATCGTCATCATCAACGTCGTCGGCATCGTCTTCGTCCCAGTCATCGTCATCCTCCCCCTCGGAACCGAAGCCGGCCTCGGCCCAATCCTCTTCCAGGTCGGCCGAGTCGTCATCGTCCCAGACATCCCCGCCGGAAACATCGCCCGAGGGCGAATAGGTCAGGCAGCCTTCTTCGGGGTCGAGCTCCACACTGGCGGCGGCGCAGTAGCCTTCGTCCAGGAAAACGCAGTCAACGTAGTGGCAGCGAATGCGCGGCAAAGGGCACCTCTAGGCGGGGAGTTCCTGCATAGTGCGCTGGAAGCGGATGGCAGCCAGGATGAACATGACCAGCAGCACCACCGCAGAGAGCACGCAGAACGGGCAGATCGCCCGGATGATGAACAGTTCGAGATAAGTCAGGTAGGCGGAATAGACCACGCCGAAAAAGGTCAGGCCGAGCAGGATGACCGGGCCGTTCTCGGTGAAGAACGGATGGCGGCCCTCCATAAGCAGCACGCCGATCATCACCAGGTAAGCCCCCGCCCCCAACAAGGCGATGGGGATGCCGGCGATGCTGGAATAGATGCTGCTGTTGACGATCTCGCACTGGCTGCCGGCCACGCAAACTCCGCCCGAAAACACCTTGATCGTGGTCAGGTAGATCGAATCCAACAAACCGATGACAGCCAAACCCAACAGTGCTTTTTTCAGCAAAACGCCTCCAGTCCTATAAGGGCCAAACTTCCATTTGAGAGCCAGCAGATACTTCAGTGACACCCGCCGGGACGATCATCAGTCCATCCGCCTCGACAAGCGAGTAAAGATTACCTGAACCCTGATGGCCTGTCAACAATATCTCGGGAGTCTCTCCATTTTGATTAATCTGCACGCGCAAATAGGATTCGCGCCCGTCTGAAGTGATGTCTTCCATCAGCACGCCGCGCAGGCGGCGGCGCTGCCAGCCCTGCACGCCAGCGATGTGCTCCAGGGCTGGGCGCACGAAGACTTCGAAGCAGGCGGAGGCGGAGGCGGGGTTGCCGGGCAGGCCGATGTAGGGGGTGGCCGCATAGTCGCCAAAGGTGAACGGGCGGCCCGGCCGCATGTTCACCTTCCAGAAATCCAGCGTCCCGCGGCGCAGCACTGCTTCGCGCAAATAGTCGAAGGCGCCCACGCTGACCCCGGCGGAAGTCAATATCAGGTCGGCGCCCAGCGCTATGGCGCGCTGCAGGTGCGCCTCCACATCAGCCTGCTCGTCGCGGGCCACGCCCAGCCAAAGCACTTCGGCGCCACAGCTTTGCACCAAGGCTGAGAGCTGGAACGAGTTGGTCTCATAGATCTTGCCCGGAGCCAGCGGTTCGCCGGGAGCGAGCAGCTCGTCGCCGGAAGAGAACAGTGCCACCCGCGGGCGGCGATGCACGCTGACCTGCGCCTGCCCCAGCATCGCCAGCAGGGCCGCATCCTGCGGCCGCAGGCGATGCCCGGCGGGCAGCAGCGTGTCGCCGGCAGCGAAATCCTCGCCGGCGGGGCGCACATAATCGCCGGCGGATACCGCGGCGCCCACTTGTACGCTGGCGGGCAGCTCCGCCCCGGCGCGGTCGCCCGGCGCGTCGGTGATCTCTACCGGAGCCACCGCGTCCGCCCCATCAGGCAGCGACGCGCCAGTCATAATCCGCACGGCCTGCCCGGCTTCCACACGGCCGGGGAAATCGCCCCCGGCCGGCTGGTCGCCGATGACGCGCAGCGTTACCGGCGCATCGGCCGATGCGCCGGTCAGATCGGCGGCGCGTACCGCGAAGCCGTCCATGCTGGAATTGTCGAAGCGCGGCGAAGCAAAGGGCGCCGCCATCGCGGCTCCCATCACACGACCGGCGGCTTCTTGCAGGGGGATGTCTTCCAGGGGGCAAACGGGCAGCGCGGCCAGCAGGCGCCGCTGCGCCTCGGCCACGCTGATCATCGGCACGCTCATCCGGGGCGCACCCGCCGGGCTTCGAGGATGTTGGGCAGGTTCTCCACCCGGGCCAACACCCGGCTCAGCTGGCCGATGTTGTCCACGTTCAATATCAGGTCAAAGGTGGCTTCGTTGCGCTTGCTCACCTCCACCTTCACCTGGCTCATGCTGATGCCTTCCTCGGCGATGACGGTGGAAACATCCCGCATCAGACCGTCGCGGTCGTAAGCCAGGATGCGCACCGCCACCGGGTAGGTGGACTTGGGCTCGCCCCAGGAGACCTGCACCAACCGCTCGCGGTCGCGGATGCGCAGCATGTTCGGGCAATCCCGGCGGTGGATGGTGGCGCCGCGCCCGCGGGTGATGTAGCCGACGATCTCATCGCCCGGCACCGGCTTGCAGCACTTGCCAAACTGGGTCAACAAGCCCTTCAGCCCGACCACGCTGATCGCGTCGCCGCCCACCTGCGGGATGGGGCTGTGCACCTCAACGATGTCGACGACCTTCTCTTCGCGCTCCAGGTTGAGCCGGTTGATCAGCCGGCCCATCGAAAGATCGCCTGTGCCCAGCGCTTCGTAGAGGTCGACGGCATGCTTGAAGCCGGCCTCTTTGGCCATGCCTTCAGCGTCCGGCTCGACCATACCCAGGCGGCGCATCTCGCGCTCGAAGTGGGCGCGCCCGTTGGCGATGTTCTGCTCCTGGTCCTGGCGCTTGAACCAATGGCGCACCTTGGAGCGGGCGCGCTCGGTGTTGAGCAGGCGCAGGCTGGTGTTCAGCCAATCGCGGCTCGGGCCGCCGCGCTTGGTGGTCAATATCTCCACCTGGTCGCCGGTCTTCAGCTGGTAATCCAGCGAGACCAGTTTGCCGTTGACCTTGGCGCCGCGGCAGCGATGGCCCACGTCTGTGTGCACGTGGTAGGCGAAATCGAGCGGGGTGGCGCCGGTGGGCAGATCGATGATGTCGCCGCGCGGCGTAAAGGCGTACACCCGATCGCTGAACACGTCGGTCTTCATCGTGTCCACGAACTGGCCGGCGTCGTCCACGTCTTGCATCCAGTCCATGATCTGGCGCAGCCAGACCACGCGGCGTTCGTATTCCTGATCCTGCGGGCGGCCTTCCTTGTAGCGCCAATGGGCGGCGATGCCGTATTCGGCTTGCTCGTGCATCTCGTGGGTGCGGATCTGCACCTCCAGCGGGCGGCCGTCGTCGTAGATCACCGCGGTATGCAGCGATTGGTAGAAGTTGTCTTTGGGCGCAGCGATGTAGTCGTCGAACTCGCCCGGCACCGGACGCCAATGAGTGTGGATCAGGCCCAGGGTCTGGTAGCAGGACGGCACATCTGGCACGATGATGCGCACCGCGCGCAGGTCCATCACGTTCTCGATGCCCACGCCTTTGCGACGCATCTTGGTATAGATGGAATACAGGTGCTTGGGGCGCCCGGTGATCTCGGCCTTGATGTCTTCTTGCGCCAGCAGGTCTTCCAGCTTGGTGACGATGTTTTCCAGCTGCTTCTCGCGCTCCGAGCGGCGGTCGGCCAGGCTGGCGGCGATCTGCTTGTAGGTCTCGGGGTCGGAATGACGGAAGGCCAGGTCTTCCAACTCCCATTTGAGCTGCCAAATGCCCAGGCGGTTGGCCAGCGGGGCGAAGATGTCCAGCGTCTGGCGAGCGATGCGGCGGCGCTTCTCCTCGGGCAAATAACCCAAGGTACGCATGTTGTGCACGCGGTCGGCCAGCTTGATCATCACCACGCGTACGTCTTCGCCCATGGCGAGGAAGGTCTTGCGCAGCGTTTCCGAAGCCAGGTCGGCGCCGCGGCTGCGGTCCACTTCGTCGGCGCCGTTCTTCCCCCCACCCATGCGCGAGACGCGCGGCAGGTGGCTGAGTTTGGTGACGCCGTCCACCAGCTTGGCGACTTCATCGCCGAATTCCTTGCGCAGGTCTTGCATGGTGACGCTGGTGTCTTCCACCGTATCATGCAAAAGTCCCGCGGCGACGACCACCGGCGGGACATGCAGTTCAGCGAGGATGATGGCGACCGCCAAACAATGGTTGATGTACGGCTCGCCCGATACGCGCATCTGGCCTTTGTGCGCTTTGGCGGCAAAGCGGTAGGCGCGCTGCAGCAGTTCCTGGTCTGCAGGCGTGTAACGCTCGGGCAGTGCCTCCAACAAATTGGCAATTTCCATTGTTAGCCGTTAGTATAACCACGCGCTATGCCCGAATCAAGCCACTGCTTGACCCTGCCCATCCCGTATGGTAAACTCTCCTGCTGTTGGGTCCCGTAGTGTAGCGGTTTAACACGCTGCCCTGTCAAGGCAGAGATCGCGGGTTCAAATCCCGTCGGGACCGCTCAAAGAAACGCCGTTGTTTTCAAAGGCGTTTCTTTTTAGTAATTGGCAAGTGGTAAATCCCTAATCTCGAATTTCCAGTTACCACTTACCAGTTACTGCTCTCACTTATAATCCCCTCGTGCCCATCCCTGGCCCTCTCCACAGCCGCATTGCCCCGTTGTGCACCACGCAGGAGTGGCGCGACTGGTCCGGCTATCTCTGCCCGGCCACCTACCAGCCCAGCCACGAAGTGGAATACTTCGCCGTGCGCAACGCCGCGGGGCTGATTGACGTTTCACCGCTGTACAAGTACGAGCTGCGCGGCCCGGACGCGGGGCGCCTGGCCGACCGCCTGCTGACCCGCGACGTGAGCAAGTGCCGCGTCGGCCAGGTGCTGTACTCGCCCTGGTGCGACGAAGACGGCTATGTGATCGACGACGGCACCCTGGCGCGGCTGGGGAGCGACCACTACCGGCTGACCGCCGCCGACCCCAGCCTGCGCTGGCTGCAGGATGTGGGCTACGGCATGGACGTCGAAATCGAAGATGTGTCCACGCGCCTGGCCGCGCTGGCCCTGCAAGGCCCCAACAGCCGCGCCATTCTCGAATCTCTATTCTCCAATCTCTCATTGGGACAGCTCGGTTATTACCGCTTGCTGCAAACCAAATTCAAGGACGCACCCCTCACCGTCACCCGCACCGGCTACACCGGCGACCTGGGCTACGAACTGTGGCTTCCCCCAGAGCACGCTCCCGCGCTCTGGGACCGCCTGATGGACGCCGGGCGCGGTTACGGCTTGCTGCCGGTGGGCCTGGCCGCGCTGGACATGCTGCGCGTGGAGGCCGGCCTGCTGCTCATCGAGGTGGACTACACCTCCAGCAACCATGCCCATATCCCGGCGCAAAAATCCACGCCCTACGAGCTGGGGCTGGGCTGGACGGTGGCGGCGAACAAGGCCGACTTCATCGGCAGGCATTCCCTGCAGGCGCTGGCTCAGCCCGCCCAGCAGTTGGTCGGGCTGGCGGTCAGCTGGCCCGACTTGGAGCGCGAGTTCGGCAAAGTGGGCCTGCCGCCGCAGGTGGCTGGGCGCGCTTCGCGCACGCCGGTGCCGCTGTACGCCGGCGGCCGCCATGTGGGCCAGGCGACCAGCCTGATGTTCAGCCCGATCCTCAAGACATACATCGCCCTGGCCACGCTGGACAGCCAGTACGCGCAGCCCGGCAGCGATGTCGAAATCGAGATCACCGTGGAGTATGTGCGCGGCCGAGCCGGGGCAAAGGTGGTCAAACCGCCCTTCTACGACCCGCCGCACAAGAAGGCGGTGCAGCGTGGCTAAGCGCTACGATGCCATCGTCATTGGTGGTGGGCACAACGGCTTGGTCAACGCCGCCTACCTCTCACGTGCCGGGCTGAAAACGCTGGTACTGGAGCAACGCCATGTACTGGGCGGCGCCACGGTGAGCGAAGAGATCTACCCAGGCTTCAAGTTCAGCGTGTTCTCGTATGTGGTCAGCTTGATGCGGCCGGAGATCATCCGTGAGCTGCAACTGGTGCGCCACGGGTTGACCATGCTGCCGCTCGAATCGACGATTACGCCGCTGCCGGACGGCCGCTACATTTACCGCGGGCCAGACTCGGCGGCCACCTTCCGCAGCATCAGCCAGTTCTCCACCCGCGATGCTGAGGCCTACCGCGAGTACAGCTATGCCATGTATCACATGGCCAAGGCGGTCAAGTACATCCTCGGCATCCGCCCGCCCGACCCAACTTCATTCCATCCGCGCGAGTTGCTGGCGCTGCTCAAGCTGGGTAAACACTTCCTCAGCCTGGGCGAAGAGAACATCTATACGCTGGTGAAACTGATGACGATGAGCTCGGCTGATTTCCTGGAGGAGTGGTTCGAGACCGACCCGCTGGTGGCCACGCTGTCGGCCAGCGGCATCATCGGCACCTTCCTCGGCCCGCGCTCACCGGGCAGCGCCTATGTGCTGCTGCATCACTACATGGGCGAGATCGATGGCGTGTTCCGCGCCTGGGGCTTTGCCCGCGGCGGCACGGGCGGCGTGGCCGAGGCGATCGCCTCCGCCGCCCGGGGACTGGGCGCCGAGCTGCGTACCGATGCACCGGTGGCCGAGGTGCGCACCCGCAACGGCCGGGCTACCGGCGTAGTGCTGGCGGACGGCGAAGAAATCGAAGCCGGGCTGGTCGTCTCCAGCCTGGACCCCAAGCTGACCTTCCTCAAGCTGGTCGACCCCGAGCAGCTGCCCAGCGACCTGGTGGGCGCGGTGCGCAACTTCGATACCTACGGCTCCTCGGGCAAGGTCAACCTGGCGCTGGACGCCGCGCCCGACCTGAGCTGCCTGCCGGGCGACGGCCCGCACCTGCGCGGGGCCATCTCAATCAGCCCCAGCGTGGCCTACATCGAGCGCGCTTATGACGACGCCAAATACGGCCGCTTCTCAAAACAGCCCTACATCGACATCATCCTGCCCTCGATGATTGACCCCGATATGGCCCCGCCGGGCAAACATGTCATGTCCTGCTTCGTGCAGTACGCGCCCTACCAACTGGCCGAGGGCACCTGGGACGAGCAGCGCGAGGCCTTCGGCGTCGCGGTGGTGGACACGCTGGCGGAGTACATTCCCAACCTCAAGGACATTATCCTGCACCGCCAAGTGCTCAGCCCTTGGGATATCGAACAGACCATCGGCCTGAGCAGCGGCAACATCTTCCAGGGCGAGCTCAGCCTGTCGCAGCTCTTCTTCCTGCGCCCCGCGCCCGGCTACGCGCAGTACCGCACACCCATCCACGGCTATTACCAATGCGGCTCGGCCACCCACCCCGGCGGCGGCATTTCCGGCGCGCCGGGCAAACTGGCCGCCATGGAAATCTTGAAGGACCTGCGCAAATGAGCCGCGATTTCGATTTCATCGTCATCGGCGGCGGGCACAACGGCCTGACCGCGGCGGCCTGGCTGGCCAAAGCGGGCCGCCGGGTGCTGCTGCTCGAGGCTCGCCAGACGTTGGGCGGCTCGGCCGCCACCGAAGAGCTGTTCCCCGGTTTCCACTTCAACACCGCCGCGCCCGATGCCGGGCTGCTGGCGCCACAGGTGGCCGCCGAGCTGGGCCTGCACAAGCACGGCCTGGACTTCGTCGCGAGCCAGGCGGCGGCCTTCGCCCCGCTGGCCGGCGGCCGCGGCCTGACCCTGTGGCGCGACGCGGAGCGCAGCGCCATGGAAATCGCCGCCTTCTCGGCCGCCGACGCCAAAGCCTTCCTGCCCTTCCATCGCCGAACTCGGCGCTTCGCCGCCGTGCTGGCCAAGATGGCCGCCCTGCAGCCTTTCGCGTTGAAGTCGAATTCGCTGCGCACTCTGGCGGGCTGGGCGCGGCTGGCGTTGAGCCTGCGCGCCCTGGGCGGGCGAGACATGATGGAGTTCCTGCGCGTGCTGCCGATGGGCGCGGCGCATTACCTCAACGAGCATTTCGAGAGCGACGCGCTGAAGGGTCTGCTGGCCTACGCGAGCACCGTCGGGCTGATGCAAGGCCCGCGCGCCTCAGGCACCGCGTTCATGCTGCTCTACCAGCAGATGGGCGCTGACAACGGCGCTTACCGCAGCAGCCTGCTGCCGCGCGGTGGCGTGGGCCGCCTGAGCACGGCGCTGGCCGCTGCGGCGCAGGCACATGGCGCCGAACTGCGGACGGGCACGCCTGTCGCGGCCATCCTCTGCGAGGACGGCCGCGCGGCCGGCGTGCGCCTGGCCAGCGGCGAAGAAGTGCGCGCCGGAGCGGTGCTCTCCAGCGCCGACCCGCGGCGCACGTTCCTCAGCCTGGTGGGCGGCCCGCAGCTGGGGCCGCGCTTCAGCCGCCGCCTGCGCAGCCTCAAGCTGCGCGGCAGCACCGCCAGCGTGCACCTGGCGCTCAGCGGCTTGCCGGAGTTCCCGGCGGCCGCCGGCGACCCGAGCCGGCTGGACGGCGCCATCGTCATTTCGCCCAGCCTGGACTATGCCGAGCAGGCCTATGACGATGCCAAGCACGGGCGCATCGCCCGCCGGCCCGTGCTGGAGGCGCGCATCCCCAGCCTGCTGGACGCTGGCCTGGCGCCGCAGGGTCAGCACACGCTGTCCATCCTGTTCCGTTACGCGCCCCATCAGTTGGCCGAAGGCGATTGGGACGCCGAACGCGAACGCCTCGGCGACCTGGCTGTGGACACATTGACGCAGCACGCGCCCAATCTCAAATCGCTAATCTCGGATCGCCATACCATCACCCCACTGGACTATGAACGCGACTACGGTCTCTCAGGCGGGGGCGAAATGCACGGGCAGATGGGCTTGGATCAACTGCTGCTGATGCGCCCCACCCCGGGCTTCATCGGCTACCGTTCGCCGATAGACAGCCTGTATGTCTGCGGGGCCGGCGCGCACCCCGGCGGCGGGGTCACGGGATTACCCGGCCTGCTGGCCGCGCGGCAGGCGGCGAAGGAGGGCTATGCAAAACAGACTTGAGCCGCCGATATTCTCTAACTGGCAAGAGGCGTGGGAATGGCATGCCCGTGAGACATACAAGCACTTTGCCCAACAGCCGGAAGACAAACTGTTAGCCCAAATTGCCGCGGGAAGCTACGATGAGTACTACACGATTTGGTATTCCCTTCGCGAGAAAACCTCACTGGCACAAGCAGCGCCAATCCTGTTGGACGTTTTGCGGCGGGAGGTGGGGGAAGCCAATACATTAATACGCTACCACTGCGCCGCAGCCCTCTTTTATCTGATGGGCTATGCGGATGATTCGCCGCCGAGTTTGCGCCTGCGTGTGCAATGGGACCACGACGGTGAACCTGCCCGCCAGGAAGCTATTGATGAACTGGAACAAAGTCTGGCGCAGTGAGCGCCCGGGGCACAGCGTGCTTCACTCTCGCATCATTATCACAGGCCATGCTCGCGGGACGGCTACGAAGCCTTAAGGCAAAAACTCCGCCAAAGCCTCTCGCACCGCATCCGCTTCTCCCATTAGCCCATCTTCTTCATATAGCTCAGCCAAAGGCAGCAGCCGCTGAGCGACCGCCGCGCTGATGTCGGCGCGCTCCAGCCAGGGCAACAGCTCATGCGCAAAGGCGCGGCGCTGGAAAACGAACCAAAAATACGGCGACCAGTTCGCCGAGCCCCAGCCATAGGTATCGTAAGCGCTGATGGCCGCGAAAGCGGCCTCGTAGCGCCTTAGAGCCGTCGCCTGGTCGCCACGCAGGGCGGCGACTTCGGCGCCGACCAGGGTGGCCTCGACCTTGGACTGGTTGCGCGTGGTCTGCAGCCACAGAGCCGCCGCCACGTAGCGCTCGGCAAGCTCCAAATCGCCCTGCGCCATGGCCAGTTCCGCCAGGCCCACATAGACCAGCACCTCCTGGTCGTTGATGGTATGCGCCCTGGCGAGCGCATCCCCAGCCGCTGCCAGGTCGCCGGCGGCCAGCGCCTGGCGGCCTTCGGCGACGGCGGCTTGCGCCTCAGCGCGAGCGGTTTCCGCCGGATCAGGCGGCACAAAGCCAACCAGCGCCTGCTGGCGAAGCGGTCCCGCCTGCCAAAAGATGCTCTCCGCCAGCGCGGGGTTGAAATGCAAGGCAGTCTGGTAGGAGGCCAGCGCCCCTTCCTCCCCCAGCACTTCTTCATATACAGCCTGGTTCAGCCAGAACTGCCAGGCCTCCGGAGACTGCCGAGTGGCTATGCGCATCTGCGTCAATGCCTGCCCGGGTTCCCCGCCCGCCCAATAGACCGCCGCCAAATTGGCGTGGTTCAGCCCGTGGACGGGTTCCAAGGCAATGCCGCGCCGGTAGCTGTCCGCTGCCCCATCCAAGTCACCCGCCTGCGCCTGGGCGTAGCCGGCATGCAGCCAATAGGCCGCGAACCCCGGATCAGCTTCGGCGGCGCCCAGCATTTGCGCCGCGGCCGCCGGCCAGTCGCCAGTGGCGGCCCCTTGCCAGGCCCTATCCGCCAGGCTGTGGGAGCGCAGCGCATACAGGCTGAAAGCTAGCGCCACGGCCCCAGGCAACAGCAGCCAGGCGGGATGCAGACTGCTGCCGCGTTCGGCCCGCTCCCCTGGCGCCAGGGCAAAGGCGATCAGCGCCATCACCGTGACTCCTGCCGCGGGCAGCGGGAAGAAATCATCCACAAGCGAATGGACCGCCAGCCCGGCGAGCGCGGCCAAAGCCGCCGCCCAGCGCGCCCGGCCGGCCACATCGTGGCCCTGCCAGGCGCCCCAGGCACGTCGCACCACACTGAAGCCCAACCAACCCAGCGCGAGCAAGCCCAGCCAGCCACTCTCGGCCAGGGTTTGGAAGTACAGGCTGTGGGCATGCAAATACGGGCGCGCCGGCGGCATGGACCAGACCTGCATCAAGTACACCGGGTACATGCCTTGCCCGGCCCCGGCCAGCGGGTCCGTGGCCAGCGCCAGCCGAGCGGCATCCCAATAGACGTCACGCGAGGTGAGCACCGGCCCGTGCGTGGTGTCGCCCTGAAAGCTGAGCATCCGCCAGGCGAAGAACCCCGCGCCCAACACCGCGACCAGCGCCAGGCCGGCCAGCAGCACTTTGCGCCCCCAGAGGGCGGCCCACAGCCGCAGCGCGGCATCGCGAGCCCTCGGTGATACCCGTAGCAGCCACAAGGCGGCCAGCACCGCGGCGGACGCGCCAAAACCGAGCAGTCCGCCGCGCGAGTCGGCGAAATAAAGGACGCCTAGCGCGGCGAGGATGAAGACGGTCAGCGCGGCGCGCGGCCAGCGGCCGGCCAGCAGCCAGCGCGCCGCCAGCAGCGGCAATATCAAGTTGATGAACGCGGCCAGCAAGTTGGGATCACCCAACAGGCTGCTGGTGCGTTGGACGAAGCCGGGCAAGAACTCCAGCTCAGCCAGGCCGCGCCAACCCTGCCAATAGCCAAACCACTCGGCCCACGCGGAGAACAGCACCAAGCCCGCCGCGGCGAACAAGGCGGTCTCAAGATACTGCGCTGGCCAGCCGCGGCGCAGCAAATCGAGCACAAAGAGGAAGACCGCAAAATAGGCGAACCAGGTGACCGTGTGCGGCAGGCTGCGGCGGATGTCTTCCGAGACAACCGCCGCCAACACCTGCACCGCCAGGAAGATGAGCCAGGCGGCCTCGATGCCGCTGGTTGCCAGCCGCTGGCGACGCAGCGCCCGCCACAGCAGCCAGCCGCCGAGCACCAGTGCAGCCAGCCCGGTCGTCACCGCCTGCAGGCGGAAGTCGATCAGGCCGGCGAAGCCCCCGCAGACCACCAGACCAAGCACGGCGGCCAACAGCAGGAACGTCTGCCGCCACAGAAATGGCCAGTCGAGCCGGGTCAAAACGCGCCCCGCCCCCCGAGCACCGCCCAAAAGGTGCGCAGCAAGATCAGCAGGTCGAGCGCTACGGAATAGTTCTGCACGTAGTAGAGGTCTTCTTCGGTATGCAGGTGCATCGGCTTGTCGCTGCGGCCGTTGACCTGCCACCAACCCGTCATCCCCTGCGGCACGGCGAAGCGTTTGCGCTGCCAGGGCTGGTAGTTCTCTACCAGTTCGGGCAGCTCCGGCCGCGGGCCCACCAGGCTCATCTCGCCTTTGAATACATTCCACAGCTGCGGCAGTTCGTCCAGGCTTGTCCGCCGCAGCCAGCGACCCACCGGCGTCACCCGCGGGTCGTGCGCCTGCTTGTGCGGCGCGCCATTGCGCATCCTCGCGGCGTCCACGCGCATGCTGCGGAACTTAACCATGCTGAACAGCCGCCCGTTCTCGCCCACGCGGGTCTGGCGCAGCAGCGCCGGGCCGCCATCCTGCAGGCGGACTGCCAACCCGCAGACCGCCATCAGCGGCAGGGTCAGCGGCGCGGAGAGCAGCACCAGCATCACGTCAAAGGCGCGCTTGAACAGCCGTTGCGAATCGCTGAGCGCCGGCGCGCGCAGGTCCAGCATCGGCAGCCCGGCGAAGTCCTCCACTTGGGCGCGGTGCAGCGCCAGCGAGAAATAGTCGGGGATGACCCAGGTGCGTACCGGCTGGTCGTGCAGTTCGGCGAGCAGGCCGCCCACGCGGGCATACTCCGCCGCCGGCAGGGCGATGACCACATCGTCCACGCCGCGGCGGGCGGTCACCTGGCGCGCCTGCGCCAGGCTGCCCAACACGTCCTTGCCGCGGCGGCCGTCCGCCAGAAAACCGATGAATTCCAGGCCCAGCCCGGCGTGTTCGGTGAGCTGGGCGCGCACGCGCTGGCCCAACTCACCGCCGCCAACCACCAGCACGCGGCGCTGCGCCACGCGGAAGCCGCGCCAGCGCTGCAAAGCACGTAGCCCCAGCCGCCACAGCAGCAAGAAAGCGAAGGCACTGAACAAAAAGGCGACGAAGAGCAGGCGGGAGACATCTCTGAAAGAGAGGTAGAGCAGCCCGGCGCTGGCCACTCCGGCGAGCAGTGTGCCCAGGGTCAGGCTGCTGAATTCGGTGAGCAGGCGCAGGTTGCGCCTGCCGTCATACAGGTCGAAGAGCAGCATCACGCCCAGCCAGATGAGCGGGAAAGCCACATAGAGCACATCGGGCACGAGCACATCGCCCTCCGCCAGCGGCTGGGCGAAGGCCAGGCCGCTGAGCGCCGGGCGGAGGTACTCGGCAAAAAACAGGGCCGCAGCCACCAGAAGTGCATCCAGCGCCATCGAGAATAGGGCGAAGTTCACCGAAAAACGGCGCAGCATCTAACCCGCCTCCTCGAAACGCAACAGACCCAGCCATTGGCCGAGGGCCAGGCAGGCGAACAGGGGATACTCGGCGTAGCGTCGCCACAGGCGGCGCGGTTCGCTGAACAGGCGGAACAGCCATTCCAAACCGGCGCGCTGCATCCAACGGGGCGCCTGCGGTTTGGCGCCGCTGAGGAAATCGAAAGCCGCGCCCACACCCACCAGCCAGGCGGCGTTCAGCTTGGGACGCACGGCAGCCATCCAATGCTCCTGGCGCGGGCTGCCCAGCGCCACCCAAACGATGTCGGCTTTGCTCGCGTTCACCTCGGCCAGCAGGGCCTCTTCGTTGGCTGTAGACAGCTCGCCAAACGGCGGGCTGAACGCGGCGGCCACCTGCAAGCCTGGGTGCTCGCGCTGCAGGCGAGCCGCCAATCCCTGGTTGGCCGCCGGCGAGCCGCCCACGAAGGCGTGCCGCCAGCCGCCAACCAGCCCACGCTGGCAGGCGGCCTGCAGCAAATCCGGCCCATACACTCGTCCAGCCTGCCGGCCCAGCAGGCGCAGAAACCATACCGTGCCCATGCCATCGGGCACGACCAGCTCGGCGGCGTTGAAGACAGCGCGCAGCCCCGCGTCCCGGCGGCAGGCCATCAGGTTATGCGCCGGGGCCAACAGCACCAGCCCTTTGCGCCGCGCGGCAATGGCTTCTTCCATACGCTGCAGCGTCGCCGGCAGGTCAATCGCATCCACAGCGATGCCCAGCAGGTTGGTTTTTGGGTGCATGCACCGAAAATTATAGGCTTTGATTGCAATTTGCACGCCGCGGAAGCATGGTACAAACTGCCCAGAGACACACAATGCCCCCTTCCAGTTACCCAACCAGCGTCAGTTCCTGGCTGCAACGCGGTGCGTGGAGCCTTGCTGACCAGTGGTTTTTCTCTGGCGCTAACTTTATCGCCAATATCCTGCTGGCCCGCTGGCTGCTGCCCGCCGAATACGGGGCGTTCGCATTGGTCTTTTCCATCTACTTGTTCTCGCTCACCGTCCACGATGCTTTGCTCAGCGAACCGATGTTGGTACTCGGCAACAGCAAGTTCGAAAATAGCGCAAAGCAATACGTTGGTCTGCTCTTTAAAGGTCACCTGCTGCTTTCGCTGGCCGCCGGGTTTCTGATGTATCTTTTCACCTGGGTGGCGCCGACCAACGAACTCGTCCGCGGCGGTCTACATGCCGCCGGCCTGCTGATGCCAGCTCTTTTGTTGCCTTGGCTATTGCGCAGAGTCGTACTCCTGAACGCGCGCGCAGACTGGGCATTTCTATTCAGCTTCATTTATTCCGTGTTCTTACTAGTGGGAACATGGCTTATCCAACAGCAAGGAGCGCTGAGTGTTTCCCTAGTCTTTGCCGTATTTGGGCTGGCCAGCCTGGCCGCCTCTCTACCATTTGTGCACTACTACAGAAAATCAATTACCAGGAGTACAGAGACGCTCCTGGCAAAGGAAGTCCTGCAGATTCAGTGGGGGTATGCAAAGTGGGCGCTTGCCGCCACATTGCCTATTTGGGTTCCGCTCAATTTGTTTTATTTCGTATTGCCAGTGTACGGCGGGCTAGAAGCTGCGGGTGACTTTAAAGCTTTCTCCAACTTGATAATGCCATTCACGCAAAGCTCCCTCGCAATCAGCCTACTCCTGCTGCCACAGCTCTCCAATCTTGCTGAGCAAGGCAGTAAACGCCGACTTTTGGACCAAGTCCGCAAGTACCTGCTGGTTATTTTCGCCGCCGCCCTGCTTTATTGGTTATGCCTTTACCTCTTACGTTTAGAGATCCTCACCCTGCTCTATGATGGCAGGTATCCACAACTGGGTGCGTTGTTGGCCTTTGCCGGGGTGCTTCTGGTTGCTATGGGAATTAGCAGGATCTTGGTAACCGGGCTGCGCGCGTTGCAACAGCCCCGACAGGTATTTGAGGGCTACGCGGTCGGTGCACTTCTGGCAGCGAGCTTCGGAGTTTGGTTAACTTTAGAGCACGCAGTGGTTGGCGCATTGGTCGGGCAAACGTTGGCGTATCTAGGTATGTGCACCTTGTTAGCGTGGCAACTCTTCAAAGGTAAGTAGCATGCGGATCATCTGCGCTCACAATTTCTACCGCGAGCCCGGTGGGGAGGACATCTCTTATCGAGCACAAGTAGATTTACTGCGTGCCCATGGACACCAAGTCTTCACCTATGAGCGCTACAACAAGGAGCTTGAAGACATCAGTCCGTTGCGCGGAGCGATTGACACAGTTTGGTCGCAACGCAGTTTGCGAGAGCTTGAAAAATTGCTAAAAAACAGCCGAGCCGAAGTGGTGCACTTTACCAACACTTTTCTGCGCATCTCGCCCGCGACGTATTATGCGTGCAAAGCTAAAGGTATCGCCGTGGTGCAAGACTTGCGCAATTACCGACTACTTTGCCCCGCGGCCAACTTCCTCAGAAACGGTGCTCCTTGCGAAGACTGCCTAGGCAAGACTTTGGCTTGGCCCGCAGTGCAACATGCCTGTTGGCGTTCTTCTCGGTCGCAGACTGCCGTGTCGGTTTTGAACAACGCGGTTCACCGCGGGCTGGGAACATGGCACAGTAAAGTAGACCGCTTCGTTGCTCTAACAGATTTCGCCCGCCACAAGTTCATCCAGGGTGGATTGCCACAAGAGAAAATCGTCGTCAAGCCTAATTTTGTGCAGGCTTCACCACCATCTGAGGCTAAGCGAGAAGATTTTGTCCTTTTTGTCGGGCGCCTCTCCCAGGAGAAAGGAATACTCCCCATGTTGCAGGCTTGGGAAGGGTTGACTGTTCCTCTAAAAATCATTGGTGATGGCCCGCTGCGTTCGCAAGTGGAATTGGCGGCCAGCAAGTCGGAGAGCATACAGTGGTTGGGCCATCAAGGCCCTAAGGATATCGCTCAGTTGATGGGCAGTGCGCGTGCCCTGGTTTTTCCATCCGTGTGCTACGAAGGCATGCCGCGCAGCATCCTAGAGGCATTTGCCGCCGGCCTGCCGGTGATCGCATCCAAACTGGGCGCTATGCAAGAGATGATCCACGACGGGCACACCGGCATTCACTTTGAAGCAGGCAACCCTCAAGATCTCACGAAAAAGATCAATTGGGCTTTGGCACAACCCAGTCTGTTATCCGAAATGGGCTCCCAAGCTCGCAGTGAGTACGAAAGCAAATACACCCCCAAAGCCAATTACGGGCTGCTTATGGACATTTACCAGCAGGCGCTCGAAAGCAATCGCGGCTAGCGCGCGCTGATCTCCACCCAAGGCTTGTCTTCCTCACCGGTGTATTCGGACTGCGGGCGGATGATGCGGCTCTCGCGCTGCTCGAAGCAGTGCGCCAGCCAGCCGCCCACGCGGCCCACGGCGAAGGTGGGCGTGAAGCAGGGCACTTCAAAGCCCAAGCCGTGCAGCAGCAGCGCGGTGTAGAACTCCACGTTGGTCTGCAGGTTGCGGCCGGGCTTGTATTCCTCCAGCAGGCGGATGGCCACCTGCTCCACATCGAGCACTAGGTTGTATAAGGCCATGTCGCCATCAGCTTCGTAGAACTCACGCGCCGCCTTGGCGAGCACATCGGCGCGCGGGTCGCGCACTTTGTAGACGCGGTGGCCAAAGCCCATCAGGCGTTCGCCGGCTTCCAGCTTCTTGCGCAGCACCTCTTCGGCGCGGCCGGCCTCGCCGATCTCGAAGACCATGTCCAGCGCCGGCCCCGGCGCGCCGCCATGCAGCGGCCCCTTGAGCGCGCCAATGGCGCCGACCACCGCCGAGACGAAATCCGAAGCCGTGGAGGCGATCACCCGCGCGGTGAAGGTCGAAGCGTTCAGCCCGTGGTCAATCACCGTGTTCAGGTAGGTCTCCAACCCGCGGGCGCGCGCTGCGCTGGGCGGCTCGCCCTCCAACATGTAGAGATAATTGGCCGCGTGGCCCAGCTTGGCGTCGGGGGCCAGCGGATCCTGCCCGTTGCGCAGCCGCCAGGCGGCGGCCACGATGGTGGGCGTGGCCGCCAGCAGGCGCTTGGCCAGCCATTCGTCGCTCTGCTGTGCGCCGTCTTCGGTGCCCAATACACCGGCGGCCACCCGCAAGGCGTCCATCAGGTCCAGGTCCTTGTGGGCGATGGTGCGCAGCAGGTCCAGGGCCGCCGGCGGCAGGGCGCGCAGCCCGGCCAGCTCGGCGGTGAACGCATCCAGTTCAGCCTGCTTGGGCAGACGTCCGTACCACAACTGATAGACCATTTCTTCGTAACTGGCTTTGTCCGCAATCGTTTCCAGTTTGAATCCGCCGATGACCAATTCCCCCGCCAAACCATCCACCTTGCTCATCCGGGTCTGGGCGGCGACCACGCCTTCCAGCCCGGGCACGTAATTGCTTTGTGCCATGTCTGCTCCTGGGATAAGAAAAATGCTCCGGTTGAGTTGTCGCCATTCTAACCGTCTTGCAATGTTTGCGGAAAAATCGGCTACACTAAAGGCTGCAAGGAGCTGCCAATGAAAACAGTCGGCAACATCGTAGCCGCCATTCTTGTATTTTTTGGCGTGCTTTTTATTTGGGGCGCTTTCAGTGAAGAAGGCGGCGGCATTGGCTGGATCGCGGTCGGCGCGCTGAGCAGCGCCATCGGCCTGGCGATCATCTGGTACGTCAACCGCAAAGACCCCGCAGCCCAGGAGCACAAGGTCACCTACCAGGTCGAACTGAGCGGTGACGTAAACCTGGAGAACTTCCAGTGCCGCCAGTGCGGCGGCGCGCTCAGCGGCGACAATGTGCGCCTGGTGGGCGGCGCGCTGAATGTGGAATGCCCTTATTGCGGCGCGGTCTACCAGGTCGAAGAGAAACCCAAATGGTAAACCGCTCCACCCCGGCCCAAAACAAATTCAAATCGTTCTGGCGCGCGCTGCCGCTACTGTTGGTCCTCGTCGTCGCCTTGGCCGCGCCGTTCAGCGCCGCGGCGCAGGACTACTACTTCTCCGTCCCGCGCGCCTGGGTGGACGTCTATTGGGAAACCGACGGCTCGATGACCGTGGAATACGAAGTGGTATTCCAGAACGGCGTCGGCGCGCACCCCATCGACGTGGTCGACCTGGGCCTGCCGAACAGGAATTATTCGGCTGGCGCGATCAGCGCTTCGCTCAACGGCCAGCCGGCTTCGTTTATTGACCGCCAATCGCCCTACATCGACGCCGGACCGGCGATCTGGTTCAGCAACCCGATCCCCGGTGGGGCCAGCGGCACCTTCCGGGCGCGGGTGGTGGGCATCCGCGAGGTGCTCTACACCGACAACCAGGACAGCGATTACGCCAGCGCGCTGTTCATGCCCAATTACTTCGGCAGCGAGTTCACCTACGGCACCACCGACCTGACGGTCACTTTCCACCTGCCGCACGGGGTCACGCCGGACGAACCGCGCTGGCACACCGCCGGCCACCCCGGCTTCCCCGATGAGCCGTTGACCGGCCGGGACAGCCAGGGCCGCATCACCTACACCTGGCGCAATACCAGCGCCAGCCCGTCGCGGGAGTATGTCTTCGGCGCGTCGTTCCCGGCACACTATGTGCCCGCCGGCGCCATCCTGGAGCCCAGCATCTGGCAGCGACTGGGGCTGGACCCCGAAGTGGTCATCCCCTTCCTGCTCTGCCTGTGCTTCGCCATTTTCATCATCGTGATCATTTGGGCCAGCTTCGCCGCCGAGCGCAAGCGGCGCATGCAGTACCTGCCGCCCAAGATCGCCATTGAGGGCCACGGCATCAAGCGTGGCCTGACCGCGCCGGAAGCCGCCGTGCTTCTGGAGCAGCCGATGGACAAGATCCTCGGCATGATCCTCTTCTCGACGATCAAGAAGGGCGTCGCCGAAGTGGTCAAACAAACTCCGCTGGAACTGAAGATCGCCGAACCGCCCTACCCGTTGGAGCTGCGCGATTATGAACAGCAGTTCATCGGCGCCTTCCGAGAGGGCAACACCACCAAGCGCCGCAAGGAGCTACAGGACATGATGGTGCGCCTGGTCAAAGGCGTGGGCAACAAGATGCGCGGCTTCAGCAAACGCGAGACGACGGACTTCTACCGCAAGATCGCCGAGGATGCCTGGACACAGGTAGAAGCCGCGGGCACGCCCAAGGTCCAGAGCAAGCTCTACGAAGAGAACCTCGAGTGGACCATGATGGACAAGAACTACGAGCGCCGCACGCGGGATACTTTCGGCGGCGGCACCGTGCACGCGCCGATGTGGTGGGGCCGCTACGACCCGACCTACCGCAGCGCCGGCGCGGGCAGCGGGCGGGCGCCGAGCGCTCCAACGCGGTCCACCGGTGGCGGTGTTTCGCTGCCCACCCTGCCGGGCGGCAACTTCGCCGCCTCTGTGGTGCAGGGCGCCCAAAACATGGCCGGCGGCGTGATCGGCAACCTGTCCAGCTTCACTGGCGGCGTGACCAAGGTGACCAACCCACCCCCGCCGCCCAGCCGCACCAGCAGTGGTGGCGGCGGATTTAGCGGCGGCGGCTCCTCGTGCGCCTGCGCCTGTGCGGGCTGCGCCTGTGCCTGCGCCGGAGGCGGTCGCTAATGCCCGGCCTGCTGGAACGCTTCGGCATCGGCGGCGAACCTGCCGCGCCGCTGGAACCCGGCTTTTATACCTACACTGCGCCGGCCAGCCACCCATTCCATTACCGCTTGCACCTGCGCGTCGAGCCGGGCGGGCTGGGACTGCTGGTGCTCAATGCGTCCACTGTGCTGCACCTCAACCAGACAGCCACTGAATACGCTTACCACTTCATCCATCTGACCCCGCCGGATGAAGTCGCCGCCCAGGTCAGCAAACGTTACCGCACCAGTAAAAAGCAGGTCAAGCAAGACTACGCCGACTTCGCCCAAAGCTTGCAGACGCTCATCGAGACGCCAGACCTCGACCCGGTGACCTACCTGGACCTCGAACGCCAGGCTCCATATAGCGACCCGATGACCGCGCCCTACCGACTGGACTGCGCGCTGACCTACAAGCTGCCCGCCGGCGCGCCGCGGGATGCCACGCCGCACAAGCGCGTGACCCGAGAGCTGAGCACCGACGAATGGAAGCAGGTGATCGACAAGGCCTATGAGGTCGGCATCCCGCACGTGCTCTTCACCGGCGGCGAGCCAACCCTGCGTGAGGACCTGCCGCAGCTGCTGCAGCACGGCGAGGCCCACGGCCTGGTCACCGGCCTGATCACCGACGGCCGCAAACTGGGTGACACGCGCTATTTGAAAACCTTACTCGACGCCGGCCTGGACCACGCCATGATCGTGCTGCAGCCCAACAAAGAAGAGACCTGGGACTCGCTGGCCAGCTTCGCCTATTGGCGCAAGGTGCTGGACGACGACATTTTCATCGCCGCCCACCTGACGTTGACCAAGCAGAACGCCAAGACGATCAACGCGCTGATTGACCGCATCGCCGAGAGCGGCGTGCGGGCGCTCTCGCTGAGCGAGAGCGATGCGGCGCTCAGCGAGCAGCTGCAAGCCGCCGCCGACCATGCCAACCACGTGGGCCTGCCGCTGGTCTGGGACATGCCGGTGCCCTACTCGGCGCTGAACCCCGTGAGCCTGGAACTCAAGGCACAGAAAACCAAAGCGCCAGACGGCGCTGGCCGCGCCTGGCTCTACGTGGAACCGGACGGCGATGTGCTGGCCGGCCAGGGCGGCAAGAAAGTACTGGGCAATATGCTGACGGACAAATGGAGCAAGATCTGGAAAGCTAAGGTTTAGGCATCACGTCATTGCGGACGAAGCAATCCCCAGGTTCATTTCGCAAAAAACAGTTCAGATTGCTTCGTCGACCCTGGCTACGCCGGGTCTCCTCGCAATGACATCGAAAAACAATGAGGCCGGTCTGCGACCGGCCTCTTTTTGTCTGAAGCCTAATCCGTGCTTTTGACCAATTTCACGCCCAGCCCAGCCAGGCGTTCTTGCTCCGCCCGCGTCGGGCCGACGAAGTCCACTTCGGGGTGCAAGATGGGGCTGGTACAGTCCATCAGAAAGTGCATGCCTTCCAGCACCTTGGGCTGATTGGCGAAGTATTCCGCGGCCTGCACCTGGCTGGCGATGACACAGTGCGTCTCCGCTTCGCCGGCCCACCAGGTGCGTTCGTAGCCGGCCAGCTCGTCCAGTAAGGCGCTGTCTGCGCGGCCGCGCGGGTCGCCGGGATACTCCACCTCGGACGCGAAGGCGCCGTAGCGCTCCACTTGCGGCAGGTCGCCCTTGGACACGAAGACCGGCTGCGCCAGGCGGGCGGCGCTGTGCCAGGCAATGGCCTCGTACAGCGCCGGCGACAGCGCCTGGCCCCAGGTGCCTACCATGGTGTGCTTGGGCCAGATCATCAGCTGCTTCTGGCCCAGCTTGCCCAACTCGGCCACGTAGTGCTGCGACCACTCGGCGTCCTGCCGGGCGGCCCAAACGCCATTGGCCACGTTCTCGGCGGTGATGACCGTGAAGGCCGCCGGCTGCTCCCCGGTGGCCGGGTTGTGCCACCACTCGCTGTAAAAGATCTGCATCGGGTAGTGCGAATCCAGCGTGCAGTAGATGGCGCTGATTTGCTCGGCGTTGTTGTAGATGAATTCCACCAGGCGCTGCAAATCCGCCTCCGCGCCCGGCACGCTCAGCGCGCCGTCGGGGCGCACGAAGTCGTTCTGCATGTCGATGACCACCAGCGCGCCGCGGGCCTTGTCCTCGGCGGCGGGGCGCAAGCCAGCCTTGGCGCCCAGTTCCATGAACGCCTGAGTGCGCGGCACATAATCGCGGAAGGCATCTTCGGCTTTATACAGGCTCGGGGATTTAGACATCTGGTTCTCCTTGACTCAACTAAGAGCCAATCATAAATCAAACTCGCAAAGGCTCATCCGTAAAATGTCGTGCGGGTGATGTCGCTGAGCAGGGTCGCCGTGGTGGCGTCTTCCTCGCGGCCCAGGGTCAGCCTCACATCGTCTTCAGCGACCACCCCGGCCAGCGAATCCATCACCGCCTGCGCCCAGGCGGCGAAGCTGCGCCCGCCCAGCTCATCGACGGCGGCACGCGGCGGGCGCAGCCACAGCGGCAGATAGCTCAACTCGGGCGCGTCCAGCACAGCGGCGAAGTCTTCGCCCAACAGCACCCAACCGAAATTGCGATCCAACACTTTTTGGCGCTCGAAGGTCAGCCGGCCGTCGCTGCGCGCCTCGCGCGGGGCGCGCTCGATGATCAGGCGGTAATATTCGCGGCTCTCCTCCAGGCTGTAGCCGCCCACCCGGCCGGCTACATAGCGCACCAGCGGCTGCACGGCCACGCCCAGGTCCAGCTCAGCCACCGGGCGGCCGGGGTGCGCCTCGATGATCTCGAGGAACGGCTCTTCGTACAAGTGCAGGGTGGCGTTGATCGCCTGCGCGGCGGCGCGGCGCTGGTCGCCGCGCGCCTGCGGGCTGAGGCCGCGGTTGTGCGTGCGAAAGGCCTCGGCCACCTCGACGGTGAGCGGCTCGGCAGCCACCTGGCGCAGGAAGCCTTTGCGCAGCATCTCGAAGATGACCAGGGTCAGGGTGACGTGCAGCGGGCGGCCTAGCAGCACGGCGCCCTCGGCGGGCGTCAGCCCGCGCTTGACCCCGCCGCCCTCAATGCGCGCCAGCGCCGGTGTGTAGGGCAGCATCCGTTCCCGCCGCCAGCGCAGATAACGGAAAATGCCGTAGGCCAGAGCCAGGATTAGCGCAAACAACAACGCGAGATCAATGGGCATACTCACCTCGGCTGTCGTGAGTTGTGGGAGCGCACGGCGGCGCGCCGCCTAGGGTCTAATCCGAACATCACCACCCCTCCCAAAGCTTCAGAGGGTTGTAAGCGATGTACTCACGAATGCGCTCCAGTTCATTTTGATTTCGAACCACACGGTCATAATAATTTCTCTGCCATACTTTTAGGTCGGGATTCTCAAGATGCTGCCTAACTACACGCGTGCTGGCCGCTTTATAAGCAGCGATTAGCGAACCCAGTGACCTTGGCTTCCGCGATTGAGGCTTAGCTTGATCTCCTTGTAGGGGCGCACGGCCGTGCGCCCCTACGGTCTTTTTTAGGGGTTCTCCGCTTCTGGAATCATGATCATCTATAAAAACAATCGCATGAAAGTGGTCTGGCATAACGACAAACTCATCCAATCGTATTTCTTGTCGCATCGCGGCCGATAGCCGCCATTCTCTCTGTGCCAACTCACCAAGCGCGCTGAGCATCACCTTGTCTTCATGGACTTTTCCAAACAACGGCGCTCGCTCATTGGTAAGCAAGGTAACAAAATAGGCTCCGGGTAAGGAGTAATCATAACCCTGGAGCCTATTCGAATTCCTGCGTCGCAAAGCCGTCCCCTACTGTACTTCCTCCAGGCCGATCAGTGACATGTTGCCGCTGGAGCGCACCGTGGTGCGCGTGGTGCTGGGCGAGGGGATGAATCCGCCGGTGGGGATATAGCCGGCCGTGTGCACGTGGCTCTTGATGGAGTGCGCCGCGCCCCCGGTGCCGCAGCTGCCGCTGCAGCCGGAGCAGCCACCGCCGCCCTCGCCGGCCACGCGCACGCCGTCGCGGGCCTCGCGCTCGATACGGCAGCCGCCGCCGCACAGCGGCAGGTCGGGGCAGGTCCAGCACTTCTCCGGCAGGCCGTAGCCTTTAGGGTCTTCCTCGCGATGCCGGAAGGAGCGGAACAGTTCGCCGTCCCAAATCTGCTCCCAGGGGTCGTGCAGAATATTGCCCGCCGAAACGTAGTAGGACTGGCAGGGCAGCACATCGCCGTTGGGCTCAATGCACAGCGAATACTCGCCGGCATTGCAGCGCTTGGCGCCGATCTCCAGCTCTACCGGGGACATGCGGCAGTACTCGGTGGGCGTGTACCACAGGAAGCGCATGCCCAGTTCCTGGGCCTTGTCGCGCACCCGCACCAGCAGCGCGGGCGTCTCCGCCTCGGAGATCGCCGAAGGATGATCGAAGCCGCCGCCGGAATAGATCATGCCGTTCATCGCAAAGGTGCGGATGCCCAGCGAATAGAGAAATTCAATGATCTCTTCGGCGTGGCCCATGTTGGCGCGCATCAGCGTGGTGTTGGTGATCACGTGCACGCGGCTGGCCACGGCGTTCTCGATGCCGCGCAGGGTCTGCTCGAAGGAGGTAGCGCCCATCATGGCGTCGTGCACTTCGGCGCGGCTGGAGCCCAGCGTGATCTGCACGTGGTTCAAGCCGGCTTCGGCCAGCTCATCCATATAAGGCTTGTGGGCGATGTGGCGGCCGTTGGTGTTCAGGCCCACCACCATGCCCAGGCTATCCGCATAGCGGATGATTTGGGGCAGGTCGGGGTGCAAGGTGGCCTCGCCGCCGGTGAGGATGAGGTGCGGCACGCCCAACTCGGCCAGGCGGTCCAGCACGGCGTACCACTCGTCCAACGGCAGCGAAGGCATCTGCAGGCGGTCGTTTTCATTGTAGCAATGCGGGCACTCGTTGTTGCAGCCATAGGTCAACGCCATGTCCACTTTATAGGGCGCGTTGATCTCGATGCTGAACAGCGGCGACATGGACACCGCATCTGAGAGGCGGCAGGTGGCGCAGTCGCCATCTGGGTGGCGGAAGCTGTCGACCATGTCGTACATTTCGTCCAGCTCGCTGCTCAAGCGGGCGGGGTCTGCGCCGCTGCGCCAGGCCGCCAGCCGCGCCCGTGCGGCGGCGCGCGTCACGCCGTCCAGCGCCATCTTGGCCATCAGCGTAGCGGTCTGGTTGAGGTGGACCACATCGGTGACGTCGATGAACAGCACGCCGTTCCCGCTGGGCTCCACGCGCAGGTGGATGCGGAAAGTGCGCCCGTCGGGCTTCTCAATGTCGTAGAAATGCAATCCGGTACTGGGGGTTTCGGGAGGCTGCAGGGCAGCCAGGAGGCTGCCGGCGTCCTGGCGGATGCCCTGCCAGAGCGCGTTCACGGTGTTGGGGCGAAGGGCGACGGCCATGGAAAGAGTATACATGCAACGCTTGGTAATTGGTAAGTAGTAATTGCTACTTACCAATTACTGCCTGCCCAATTCTTCTATAATCGCCTCATGGACCCTGCCCTCGCCGAACGCCGCTACCAGCAGCAAGCCGGCTGGACCGCGCCGCTGCGCGGCCACTTGTTCGCCCGTGCCGGCCTGGCCCGCGCCGGTCGCGTCCTGGAGGTGGGCTGCGGCCCCGGCGCGGTGCTGCGCAGCCTGCCGGACACCCGGGCGACAGTGCACGGCCTGGATATTGACCGCCCCGCCCTGTTGCGCGCGCAGGCCGCTGCGCCGGATGCGCGCCTGGTCTGCGGGGATGCGCTACGATTGCCCTACGCGGACGGGGCCTTCGACCTGTGCTTCTTCCACTACGTGCTGCTCTGGCTGCCGAACCCCGTGCAGGCGCTGCGCGAGGCCGCCCGGGTCACTCGCGCCGACGGCGCAGTGCTGGCCTTTGCCGAGCCGGACTATACGGCGCGGGCCGCGCCCTCAGGCGCCTGGGAGACACTGAACCGCCTGCAAATGGAGGCGCTCCGGGCTCAGGGCGCTGATCCTAGCTTCGGCGGGCGGCTGGCGGAGAGCTTTTCCACCGCTGGCCTGCCACCGGCGGAAAGCGGCACGCTGGGCGCCGACCCGGCGGCCGGGGCGCACCCACTGGAAGCCGAAGTGCTCGCCGCCGACCTGGGCGGGCGGCTGCCCGCGCCGGAACTGGCCGAGCTGCTCGCCGCGGCCGCAGGCCAATTCCCGCCAGTGCCGACCTATTTCACCTGGGCGCGGGTTCCGGCACCAAAGGGCATTTGACCCTTAAACCACGCCGGCAATCGCTTATATAATCAGTCAGTGGCAACCAACAAGGAGCCTAGATGAACAGACACAACATGTTTTGGGGCGCAGCGCTCATCCTGGTCGGTGCGGCCTTCCTGGCCAGCAACATGGGGCTGGTTTCGCTGCAGTGGCCGCTGCTCTGGCCGCTTTTCTTCATCCTGCTGGGCGTCTATGTGCTGCTCAGCCGCAGCTGGCAGCCCAGTGAGCAGGTCAGCGAGTTCAACATCCCGCTGGAGGGCGCCAAAGCGGGCACGCTGAAAATGGAGCACGGCGCGGGCAAGATCAGGCTGGCAGGTGGCGGAAACGCGGCCGACCTGATCAGCGGGCGCAGTGCGGGCCTGACCCACAAAGCGCACCGCGAAGGCGATGTACTCAAAGTCAAAATCAGTACGGCCTTTGGCAGCCCCGAATCCTTCTTCCCGTGGAACTGGGGCCTGGGCTATCGGGACTGGCAGCTTCAGCTCAACCCTAAGGTACCCACTACACTGAAAGTGGAGAGTGGCGCCAGTGAAAGCATCCTGGACCTGCGCAACACCAAGGTCACCGAGCTCAAGGTCGAAACCGGGGCCAGCTCAACCACCATCACCATGCCGGAGCGGGCCGGGCACACCCGCGCCAGGATATCCGGCGGGGCAGCCTCGTTCCAAATCATCATCCCGGATGGGGTTGCAGCCCGCATCGAAGTCGAATCGGGGTTGGGCTCGGTGAAGGTCGCCGAGGAGCGCTTCCCGCGCAGCGGTGGCGCCTACCAGTCCCCCGATTTCGCCGGCGCGGCCAACAAGCTTGATCTGCGCATCGAGGCCGGGGTCAGTTCCATCACTATCGAATAGGAGAGCCATGCAAAGGGATTACCGTACCATCTTCGGAGTGCTGCTCATCGCCGGGGGCTTGCTGATGGCCCTGCAGCAGTTGGGCTATCTGGGCGGCCAATGGGGCGACGCGCTGTTCGCCGGTATTTGGGCGTTGGGAGCGTTGTATTTCTTCGACCGCTCACGCAGCGAGAACAACCCCTGGTTCGGCTTCATCGCCCTGATCCTGGGCGGGCTGGCCGCCTCCAACCTGCTCGACCTGTTCATCGCGCCGATCGGCGAAGCCCTGGGCGGCGCCATCTTCCTCGGCGCCATCGGCGCAGCCTTCGTGCTCGTCTACCGCCGCGAGCCGAACAACTGGTGGGCGCTGATCCCCGCCGGGGTGATGTTCAGCCTGGCGAGCATTTCGCTGCTCAACGACCTGCGCCTGGACCTGCCTTTCGACACCGGCGGGCTGCTCTTCATCGGCATCGGCCTCACTTTCCTGCTGATCAGCCGGCTGCGCAGTGCCGGCGAGGGGTTGGGCTGGGCGGTCTTCCCCGCCATTGCGCTGCTGCTCTTCGGGCTGTTCGTGGCTTTTGACGCCGCGCTGCCGTGGAACTACGTTTGGCCGGCGTTGCTGATCCTCGCTGGAGCCTTCAGCCTGCTTCAAGCCATGCGCAAAAACTAGCGTATATTGCCCTTTTCGCCGATACTAGGGATTATGGAAGCCAAGCTCGTTCTGTCTCTGTTTTCCAGTTATCTCATCGGTTCCATCCCCTTCACCCAAATCCTGGCCAAATGGCTCAAGGGTATTGACCTGCGCCAGGTGGGCAGCCGCAACGTGGGCGGGCGCAACCTCTCCCGCCAACTGGGGCTGGCCTGGGGCGTGCTGGGCGGCGCGCTGGACGTAGCCAAGGGCGCCGCGGCGATGTGGCTGGCCGACATGCTCGGTGTGGACCATCCGGAGCGCCTGCTCAACGGCCTGGCTGTAGTGGCGGGGCACAACTGGCCCGTCTGGCTGCGCTTCCACGGCGGCAAGGGGCTGCTGGCCGCCATGGGCGCGATCAGCTACATAGCCTTCCCCGAAGGCTTCTGGAGCTTCGTGATCGGCATCGCCATCCTGAAGCCGACCCGCAATATCCTGTACACCAGCACGGCGGGCTTCGCCAGTATGCTGGTGGTGGCCTACCTGATGGGTCGCCCGCCGGAAATCTTCTACTTCATCTGCGGCACCTGGGCGGTCATTCTGCTGGCCAGCACGCCAGACATCATCAAAACCCTGACCACCTCCGGCGCGCTGGCCGAATACCTGCGCGAACCCGACGGTATCTATCGCCGCGAAGCGGCCCAACGCAAGCAAGACAAATCTTCCTAACTGGAAAGGCAAACCTCTATGTTCGCTACCATCATCAAGGATTGGCGGGCCAACGCCGCTGCCTGGCTGGCCACTGCGCTGACCGTGGTCTTCGGCCTGCAAGAACTGCGTGTGCTCTTCGTGGGCTTTGTGGGCTACCTGCGCGACTCGCAGGGCATGTCCTCGCTCAGCCTGGCACCGGTGGCCATCGGCATCTTCGCGCTCAGCCTGCTGGCCGGGCCGCTCAACCGCCTGCTGGGCACGCGCAACGCGCTGTGGCTCAGCGCCGGCGGCCTGGCCGTGCTGCGCGTCGCCGAGCAGTTCGCCCAAACCGCCCTGCTGGACCTGTACCTCTCCGCGGCCGCGGTGGCGCTCTTCCTCATCTTCATCCCCTTGGCCATCGGGGTGGTGCGCGCCCGGGGCGGCGACCTGCCGGTGCATTTCGGGCTGGCCTTTTTGTTCGGCCTGGCCCTGGACACAGCCATCTTCACCGGCGTGCGCACCCTGGACCTCTCCTGGCAGACCGGGCTGTTGCCCGTTGTGGTGGTGCTGGCATTGGTCGCCGTGCAGCTGTGGGCGCTGAACCAGCGGACCGCCAATGCGCCCGCGGCCCACGACGGCAGCTGGCAGGCCAACCTGGCGACGCTGGCGCTGGGCCCGTGGTTGTTCCTGCAGATGCTCGTCTTCCAGAGCGCCCCGCTCCTCTCCTCTACGACAGGCTGGCACACTCCGGTAGCCGGTCTCTTCCTGGTGCTGGCCAATGCCGTGGGGCTATACGCTGCCGCCCAAATTGCCTCTGCGCAGCGCAACTCACTGTACGCCCTGCTGGCCGGCGCTTTGGCGCTTGTGGCCCTGGCCTTGGCCTCGCCGGAGACATCCTATGGGGGCATCCTGCTGCTGCTCGGCCAGCTGTTCAGCCTGGTGCTGGGCATGCTGCTCTTGCTGGCGGCTACGCGTGTCAAGGGCGAGCCTGGCCTGCTCAAGACCACGCTGCTGGGCGGCCTCGGCCAAATCGTTCTGGTGCTGCTGCTCTTCCTGTACTACGCCTCGTACGACATCGACTTCGGTTTCCGCCCGCCGGTGCTGCCTTTGGCAGCCATGGCGCTGGCTGCCCTGCTGACCGCGGCCGCCCTGGCGGCACGCGGCGCGGCCAAGCTGGCAATCGGCTCTTGGCGCACCCCGGCCTACAGCGCGGCGTTGCTGCTGCTGATCCCCCTGATCATGCTGCCCGGCTGGAAGCTGACCGACAGCCCGACCAGCGAGGGCAGCGGCGTGCGCATCATCAACTACAACGTGCACGATGCGGTGAACACCGACGGCCGCATGGACCCCGAAGCGCTGGCGCAGGTCGTCGACGACAGCGGGGCCGACATTGTCGCCCTGCAGGAGATTTCGCGCGGCTGGCTGATTTGGGGCGGTATGGACATGCTGGAATGGTTCTCCATGCGTCTGAACATGCCCTACGTGTGGGACGCCACCGCCGACAGCCAATGGGGCATGGCGGTGTACAGCCGTTACCCCATCCTCAGCGTGGAGCGCTTCGACCTGCCCCCGGATGATGTGCTGCTGCTACGCGGCTTCACCGTGATAGAGATAGATGTGGACGGCGAGCTGCTCACCGTGATCAACACGCACTTCAGCGAACGGGACGGACAGGACGACATCCGCATGACCCAGTCTTCCGCCATCCTGGACCAGTGGAGCGGCCGCCCGGCCACCGTGGTGGTTGGCGATTTCAACGCCCGGCCGGAATCCGCCGCCATCCAGCTGATGCTCGAGGCTGGCTTCGTCGACGTCTCCCGTGCCCTGGGCCAGCAGCCCACCTACACCTACTACGCCGCGGACCTCACCCACCAGATCGACTACATCTTCACCACGCCCGATCTGGGGATCCGCGATTTCTCCATTCCGCAAACCACCGCGTCCGACCACCTGCCGCTGGTCGTGACGGTGGACCTGCCGTAGACTAAAAGAGAGCCTCGTAATGCGGGGCTCTCTTTTCTGGTGCATTCTATCCAAATAGCAAACTTGACAGGTAGATTTCCACATCTTACAATCACGGTATCTCTTGGGCATAAATGCCGACAAACAATAAAATCCACATAAATCTACCAAAGATATCTTGGTTAAGCGCGTTCGCTTTCTTTGCATCTGGCTTCAGCGCGCTGTTGTACCAAGTTGCCTGGCAACGTATGCTGAACCTTTTTGCAGGGTCCGATGTGCGTTCAGCAGCTTTGGTCATCGGTGGTTTTCTCGCAGGGTTGGGGTTAGGAAACCTGCTTGCAGGGCGCTACTCCGACAAACTCACGTCACAACGGGCAATGCAAGTTTTTGCCTTAAGCAATTTAGCAATCGGCCTCTATGGCTATTTGAGTAACCGCTTTTTTCATAAACTGCTTTCACAAGAACTGTTTTGGCTTGCAGAAAGCTTTGCCTTAGGCTTTTTTGTTATTTTCTTGTTCTTGCTATTCCCCACGCTCCTAATGGGAATTTCGCTTCCACTAATTTCAAGGGCCATAGTGAGGACGGCCAAAAAAGCATCTAAGCAAATCGGCACTCTCTATGGCATCAATACTTTGGGATCGGTCACAGGCGCCTTAGTTGGTGGGTGGCTGCTTGTTCCTCGCCTGGGTTATGGAGGCACACTCCTAACGGCCAGCCTGATAAGTTTGAGCGTAGGCTGCTTCGCCTTTGCCTTGGCGCAGGTAATACCGTTGACGCTTCAAAATAAATCTAATGTGGAATCCCAGAAGTTAGCACCGAGGGAAGAAGAACCCAGCAAAAGCTTGCTTACATGGGCAGGTCTAGTTATTCTCGCAGGCTATATTGCCATTTCTATGGAACTGGTGTGGTTTCGGGTTTTAAGCGTAGTGTTATACACAAGTGCCTATTCATTTGGACATTTACTAGCATTCGTCCTAGCTGGTTATAGCATAGGAAGTCTACTGGCTACAAAACGATCATCATCGCTATCGCCCCATCTCCTCTACAGCCGATTACTCATTTACGCAATTCTATATACAGTTATTTCACTCATATTTTTCAGTCACTTGGGCGGATCTTATAATTCGCTTATCATGAGTGAGGCTTTCCAAAACAGCTCTAACAAATGGGTACTGGATTTCATTGTCATCCCGAGTCTTCTTCTCTTACCCCCTAATATATTCATCGGTTATTCATTCACGATACTACAGCGAGGGATCCAAACCAATCTCAACTTGATTGGCACGCGTATTGGTTTTCTTCAGTTCGCAGGAACCATTGGGAATGTTTTAGGCAGTGTACTTACCGGTCTAGTGCTCTTTCACTACGTAGGGACAATCGGAGCACTTAGAGTAGCTCTTATCGCTGGCGTCGTCTTTGTCCTCTTCAGTCTACGCCAAAAAGTTCGGCGTGGCATTCATCAAGATCATCTGCTCGCAGGGGCATTAGCATTGTGTTTAATAATCATGCCAAGCAATTCAGGCTTCTGGAAAGAACTACACGACTACAAAATGCCAGAGTACGAGTTCCTTGAGCTGGCCGAGGACTCAAGCGGAGTTAGTGCCCTGTTGGTTGGTGAGCAACTCACGCTAGCTGTCAATGCCGAGACGGAGGGTTATTTCCGTTACGGTGTAGATTCTATCCACACGACTCTCGGGTTTCTAGCCACGTCAATCCACCCGAACCCTGAGAATGTTTTTGTGCTTGGAATTGGCTCAGGCAACACACCTGTAGCTGCAGGATTCAACCCAGCTACACAAAGCATTCTGGCCGTTGAGATTGTTAGTTCGCAAAAACCCTTGCTAGAATCTGTCGCCCAGGGCAATCCCCAACATGGGGTTAACACTCTTTTTAACGATCCGAGATATTCAATACTGATGGGTGATGGTCGCAAGATTCTCACCCATATCGACCAGAATTTTGACATTATTGAAGCGGATGCAATACGTCCATACAAATCCGGGAGTGGATTTCTTTATTCAATCGAATTTTTCGAACTGGCTAGAAGCAGGTTAAAAGAGGGCGGCTATATGGTGCAGTGGTCAGCCACGCCGAGAGTCCGCAATACTTTCCGTAAAGTTTTTCCATATATAGTGGAAATCCCGCGTATAGTGCTGATTGGGAGTATGACGCCAATCGAGATTAACCGCGCCGTAATCATGGAGCGCCTTAAAAGTGGCCTATATTTGAATGGGTATTTCGATGAAGAAAGCTTGCTGGTGCGACTAGAAAATTTGCTCGATCAATTAGAACCTGTACCACATCGACCAAACATGGATATCCTCCGGATCAATACTGATTTATTTCCTCGAGATGAATTAGGGATTCCGGGGGAATAGCAGGCTCCTCTGGAGCCGCGGACTATAGCAAGTTGGTTCGTATCGTTGACAGTCCACGTTGCCGTAGGTACACTGTCATCGAAAGACATCAATATGAAGTCCAAGCCTGCCCTCGATTCCGTCGCTTTTGCCAAGGTACTTGCCGATCCCACCCGCCAGCAGATCATGGACTATTGCTGCTGTGTCTGGCGCTCGGTCAATGAGATCGTCGCCGCGGTGGACGTCAGCCAGCCGACGGTGTCCCACCACCTGGCCGTGCTGCGCGAAGCCGGCCTGGTCGAAGTGAAAGAGCAGGGCAAGCACACCTTCTACACGCTCAACCAGGAGCAGGTGGCCGCTTGCTGCGGCTGGCTGTTGCGCTCGTTTGCTCCAGAGACCAAAGCGGCCAGCAAACTGGCCAAGCTCAATACTTAAAATGGCCGCCCTGCTGCAGCGTCCTGCCTGCAAGGCGGCCATTGGCTCAACGGGTTTTTAGCAGCAGCCTCCGCCGCCGCATCCACAACCGCAGTCCAGGATGCTCAATTCAGGGTCTTGAACAGGCATGATGTCTCCTTTCTTCAGCAATGGTTTTATAGACAGCCATCTATGTAAGAAATACTAATAGACCAGGGTCAATATGTCAACCATGCCAACCGACACATCTTTCCAAATCCACCCGGATACGCAGATCGCCCATGTGGAGCTGCAAGTGCGCGACCTGGACAATATGCTGGCCTTCTACAACGGGCTGATGGGCTTCCACCTGCTCGAGCAGGGCGAAGGCCGCGCCCGGCTCTCTGCCGCCGAGGGCGGCCAGGCCCTTTTGACCCTGGTGCACAACCCCGCGGCCGAGCTGCAGCCTTCGTCCACTTACGGCGTGGGCCTGTACCACACCGCCTTCCTGTTCCCCGGCCGCGGGCCGCTGGCCACGACCCTGCTGCGTGTGGCCGCCGGCGGCTGGCCACTGCAGGGCGCCTCCGACCACCAGGTCAGCGAGGCGATCTACTTCGCCGACCCGGAGGGTAACGGTATTGAGATCTACCGGGACCGGCCGCGGGCCGACTGGCCGCGGCTGCAGGACAGCATCCAGATGGGCAACCTGCCGCTGGATTTGAACAAGCTGGTGGAGGAGGCCGACCGCGAGGCGGCCGAGACAGGGCGCATCGATCCGCAGACGGTCATTGGCCATATCCACCTGCAGGTCTCCGACACCGCCGCTGCGCAGGCCTTCTACGGCGACCTGCTCGGCTTCGAGGTGATGATGGCCATGCCTACCGCTCTGTTCATGGCCGCCGGCGGTTACCACCACCACCTGGGCGCCAACATCTGGCACAGCCGCGGCGCGCCGCTGCGCGAGGCGGGCAAGACCGGGCTGCTCTCCTATGGCTACCAGGTGCCTGACCTCGCCGGTTGGGATGCGCTGGTTCAGCGACTTGAGGCAGGCGGACAGACCTTGCAACCCATCGAACGCGACGGGGTCAATGGCGTCGTGCTGCAGGACCAGGATGGAATCCGGGTGGAGCTGTTGGGGCCAGCGTCGTAACGCCTACTCGGCGCTGGAAACCGGCAGCTCAATCAAAAACGTAGTCCCCTGCCCCAATTCACTTTGCACATCGATCGTGCCGCCGTGCGCCTGAACCAACTGGCGCGAAATCGCCAGCCCGAGGCCGCTGCTCGACTGCCCGTCACGGGTGCGCGATTTCTCGCCGCGCCAAAAGCGATCGAAGACGAACGGCAGGTCCTCCGCCGGAATGCCGCTGCCGGTGTCCGCGATGAGGATCTGCAGCCTGCCCGGCCGTTCCGCGGCGGCCTGTGTGCGCAGCGTCACGGAGCCACCTTGAGGCGTATGGCGCAGCGCATTGGTCATCAAATTCGCCAGCACCTGGCTCAGCCGCTGATAGTCCGCGTGGACCTGGGCGGTGGCTTCTTCCAAATCCAATCGCACCGCGATGCCAGCAACCGCTGCCTGCGCTAAAAAACCATCCGCCACATCCCTGACCAGGTCGGCGACGGCGAACCGGGTTGGGGTCAGCGGTAGCTGGCCGCTTTCGGCCATTGAAAGGGTCTGCAGATCGTCCACCAGCCGGCCGAGCAGCCTGGTCTCTTCCAGCGCATCGTTGAGGTGCGCAGAGTCGGGCTGATAGACGCCATCCAGCATGGCCTCCAGGTTGCCTTGCAGGATGTGCAGCGGCGTGCGCAGTTCGTGGGCGATATCGGCGGTCAGGTCGCGGCGCTGCTTGTCGGCGCGCTCCAGCTCGCCAACCATCTTGTTGAAGCGCTTGATCAGGTCGCCGAATTGGGGCGAATCATCCGCCGGCACACGCGCACTAAAGTCGCCTTCGGAGACCGCATCGATCGTGCTGAAGATCTGGCGCAGCGGCTTGCCGTAGCGCGTATACAGGGAAGTGACTATCCCCGCGCCCACAAAGAGGATCCCCGCCGGGGCGCAGCACACCAACAGCCACATATTCCGGACGCCTGAGTACTCCGAAAAAAGGTAATACAACAGCGCGGCAATACCACCCACCAGCAACAGCACCAGCATCGCCAGGAAGAACACCACCGGCAAAAAGCGCATCCCCTGGCGCCATTCTTTTTCCTTCTGGGAAGGGGATTTTTGAGGAGCCGGCTCCGACATCAGGCTCCGTCCGCCTGTTCAGGTTCAACAAAGCGATACCCAACGCCGTAGACCGTCTCGATCATCGGCCGGCCTGCAACCGCTTCCAGCTTCTTGCGCAGGTTCTTGATGTGCGAATCCACGCTGCGGTCGAAGCTGTTGACCGTGCCGTGCAGGCTTTCCAGCAATTGCTCACGGCGCAGGGTTTGCCCCGGGCGGCTGGCGAGCAGGTGCAGCAGCTTGAATTCGTTCGGCGTCAGCTTCAGCGCGGCGCCTGCATAGGCCGCCGTGTAACTTTCCACGTCAATCAGCAGCGCGCCCGCCTGCACCGGGTTGGGCGCGGTCACCTCGCCGCGGGCGCGGCGCAGCAGCGCCCGCACGCGGGCCACCAGCGCTCGCGGCGAAAAGGGCTTGGTGATGTAATCGTCGGCGCCAATCTCCAGCCCGGTGACCTGGTCGATCTCCTCGGCCAGCGCGGTGAGCATGATGATGGGCACATCGCTTTCGCGACGCAGCGCCCTGCACACCTCGCGGCCGTCCATCTGTGGCAGCATCAAATCCAGGATGATCAGGTCCGGCTTCTCGCGGCGGGCCGCCGCCAGGGCGCTGAGCCCGTCCCCGGCAGTAGTGACGCGGAAACCGTGCTTGACCAGGTAGTCCGAGGCCAGGCGCACGATTTTGGGTTCGTCGTCCACCACCAGGATGAGCTCGCTCATGATGGGGAAAGTATACGAGAAAGCGCAGGGGGCAGAGCGGTCAGCTCTGCTCCTGCATGGAAAGCACGACTTTGCCGCAGGCATGGGCTTCCCCCAGGTAGCGCATCGCCTCAGCCGCCTCGCCCAGCGGATACACGCGGTCGATCACCGAGCGCACTTTGCCGCTCGCCAGCAGGTCGGCCAGCACAGCGAAATCAGGGCGGTTGAACTGCGCCACGAAGAAGAGCACCTTCTGGCTGGCCCGCCATGCCGCCAGGCGCAAGCGCAGGATGCGGCTCAGTGGGCCGATGAGGCGGTTCTTGCTCGGCGCGCCGATGTAGACCAGAGTGGCTTCGGGCGTCATCACCCGCTGGTAGTCCGCCCAGGGGCGCGTGCCGGCGATGTCCAACACCAGGTCGTAGGGGCGGTCTGTATCGGTGAAGTCTTCGCGGGTGTAGTCCACCACCTGGTCGGCGCCCAGCGAGCGCACCAGGTCCACGTTCTGTGAGCGGCACACGCCGGTCACCTGCGCGCCCCAGGCCTTGGCCATTTGCACAGCGTAGGTGCCCACCCCGCCCGAGGCGCCGGTGATCAGCACGCGCTGCCCGGCCTGCAGCTTGCCATGGTCGCGCAGGCCCTGCAGTGCGGTGATCGCCGCGGTGGGCGCGGCTGCCGCCTCTTCGAAGCTGATGTTGGCCGGCTTGTGGGCGATGATGTTGCGCACCGTGACGTACTCTGCAAAGGCGCCCGTACGGCCGCCGAAGACTTCGTCGCCGGGTTTGAAGTCACTGACCTGCTCGCCCACTGCTTCGACCACGCCGGCGAAGTCCGCCCCCAAACGGGGATCCTTCGGCGCCAGCAGCCCCAGCATCGGTCGGATCAATAGCAGGCTCTGCATGCTGTACCATTCCGCCGGATTCACCGAGGAAGCATGCACGCGCACCAACACTTCTTCCGGAGCGGGGGACGGCTTGTCGAGCTCGACCAGCTGCAGCACCTCCGGCCCACCGTATTTGTAACGAACAATGGCTTTCATGGTTTCTTCCTTTCGTTGTGTGGTTGCCCTACTCTAGCAACCGAATGTGGAGAAATGATGGTTGTGGCTCGCAGGGATTGTGGAGGTTGGCTCCAACACAACGCTTATACAGCCCTGATATAATTCCGGCGCATGGGGATGACTGGCTTCGACGGTTGAGGCTGGTTGCACATTGCGAGCCGAGAGGCGCCGACCTCGTTAACTCAGCGCAACCATCAAGTGCCAAAAGCACTGACTACGCAGCTCTGCCGCTCGCCGCGTAAAACCGGCTAGCTAAAGAACTGTTCGGCCCCTTGGGGCCGCGTCCGCCCCGCCCTCCCTCCGGCTGGGTGGGAACGGGCGAGACAATGCCGGAGTGCCGCGCCCGACTCCGTTACCGGCGTGAAAGAGCCGCAAGGCAATACGGATGGCCGCGTGGACCCCCTTGTCGTTTGTGGGCCATACGGCGACAAACACAACCGACTACGCTCGTAGATGTGTGCATACTTAATCAATCGGACGCGGGTTCGATTCCCGCCATCTCCACCTGATAGCCGCCTTTGGGCGGCTATTTTGTTGTCACTCGAAACCAGGGGTGCATTTCGGCGTCCGGCCCGGAATTTTGCGTATAATCCGGCGAACCGCGCTCGCTCAGCGGAAATCTAACAACAAGAAGGTAACCGTGAAGAAACTATTGCTCGTCGCCCTGTGCGGCATGCTGCTGCTGGCTGCCTGCTCCGGCAACCAGGCCAACCCCGAGGAAGTGGCCGCCATTGTGGCCGCCACGCTGCAGGCGCAGCAAACCGCCGATGCACTGGCCCAGCCAGCCGGCACCACAGGCCGCGTGGAAGGCGCGGTGTGCTTCCCCAGCCCGGGCATCCCGGCGATGGACCTGTACCTCTCCACAGTGGGCACGCTGGATCTGCCGCTCAGCTTCGCCATCGCTGAGAACCAGACCGCCTATTCGGTGGAAGTGCCTGAGGGCACCTACCTGGCCTACGCCTGGCTGCCTGATCTGACCCTGGCCGGCGCCTACACCCGCGCGGTGGCCTGCGGGCTCACCGCCGACTGCACCGACCATGCGCTGGTGCAGTTCCACGTGCCCGCCGGCGAAACCGTCAGCGGGATCAACATCTGCGACTGGTACACCGAGCCCGGTGAGATCCCCGGCCCCACTGGCGATTATTTCGTGCCCGAAGGCAGCCAGGGCGGCGGCACCACCGGCAGCGGTTCCACCGGCTCCGGCACCTTCAGCGCCGGGCCCACCACCGGCACCATCACCGGCACGCTGAGCTTCCCGAGCTCGTTCATGCCCTCGCAGACCGTGGTCGCCTTTGACATGAACAGCGACACCTTCTACTATGTGATCACCAGCGCCGGCAGCAGCACGTACCAAATCAGCGGGCTGCCACCCAGCACCTATGCGGTGATTGCCTACGTCACCGGGGAAAACAATGCCGGCGGCTACACCAATTTTGTACCCTGCGGCCTGCATGTGGACTGCCCCAGTCACGCCCTGATACCGGTGTTGGTCAACGAAGGTGATTTCGTTGACATGGTGGACCCGCAGGATTGGTACGCACCGGAAGGCACCTTCCCGCCCAACCCGGTGCCTTAGCATCTGGTTTGACAAAAACGCCGGTTCGGTATATCCTAGACCAAGCGTTCGCAGGCTGAACGACTCTGACGGAAGGAGGCATGCAGCAATGACCAAGATGATCTTTTTCAAGATGCTGGCTACCTTGCCTCCGGAGACGGCGCTTTAAGCTGCCGATTCACAGCGCGACCTAAAAAACCGCAGGAGGCTTCTCCTGCGGTTTTTTTATGTTTCGCCTCTATTTGTGGAGAATTTTTATGACGAGATTAAATAATTCAATAAACAGATTGACTTTCTGGAGCTTCCTGACTATGATGGTGGTCAGAAATTAGCTCGTTTTCGCCTTTTTCAAGCTTTTTGGAGGAATTTTGTCCACAGACGGCATTCACGTCAAAAATCTGACCAAGGTCTACCGGGTGCCCGAGCGCGATGCCGGGCTGAAGGCGGCGGTGGTCAGCTTGTTCCGGCGCAAACACAAAGAGGTGCGCGCCGTAGACAGCATCAGCTTCGATATCGCGCCGGGTGAAATCGTCGGCTTCCTCGGCCCCAACGGGGCAGGCAAGACCACCACGCTGAAAATGCTGGCCGGCCTGCTCTACCCCACCAGCGGCGATCTGAGCGTGCTGGGGCACCTGCCCGAAAAACGCGAGCGCGACTTTCTCAAGCGCATCACTCTGGTGATGGGCCAGCGCAGCCAGCTGAACTGGGACATCCCGGCGATCGACTCCTACGACCTGTACCGCGCCATTTACGGCATCCCGATGGAGCAGTACACCGAGACGCGCGACGAGATGATCAAGCTGATGCAGCTGGAAAGCCTGGTCAATAAGCCGGTGCGCAACCTGTCGCTGGGCGAGCGCATGAAGGCCGAGGTGGTCGGTGCCCTGCTGCACCAGCCGCAGGTGCTCTTCCTCGACGAACCGACCATCGGCGTGGACGTGACCATGCAGCGCCGCATGCGCAGCTTCGTCCAGGAGTACAACCACAAACACAATGCCACCGTGCTGCTCACTAGCCACTACATGGCAGACGTGCAGGCACTGTGCAAGCGGGTCATCGTCATCCACCACGGCAAGATCCTCTACGACGGCGACCTGACCGGCCTGGTCGAGCGCTTCTCGGCGATGAAGACCCTGGTGGTGACCACCAGCGATATGAACGGAAAGGCGCCGGACATGGCCAAGTACGGCGCGGTGGTCAACGCCGAGGCGAACCGCACCACCCTGCGGGTGAGCAAGGCCGAAGCACCGCAGATCACCGCCCGCCTGCTGGCCGATCTGCCGGTGACCGACCTGACCGTGGAAGACCCGCCCATCGAAGAAGTCATCGAGAGCGTGTTCGCCACTCCAGACGAGGAGACCCCATGACCGCTGCGGTAACCCGCAAGCCGAGCTGGGCGCACCTGGCTGACCGCCTCAACGTGTACGTCGTGGCGGCGCGCCAGGCGATTATCGAACAGCTGCAGTACCGCGCCGCCAACCTCATGTTCATGGTGCACCTGCTCATCGAGCCGGTCATTTACCTGGTGGTGTGGAGCACGGTGGCCGAGTCGCAAGGCGGCCAGGTGGGCGGCTATACCGCCGCCCAGTTCGCCGGCTACTACATCGTCTGGACATTGGTTCGCCAGTTCAACCTGAGCATGTCGCCGGACAGTTTCCACTGGCGCATCAAAGAAGGCCAGCTGGCCGCGGAACTGCTGCGCCCCATCCATCCCATTCAACGCGACCTGGGGTTTTGGCTGGGCTTCAAAGTCCCGCAGGTGATCTACTGGCTGCCGATGGGTGCGCTGCTCTGGCTGCTCTTCCGTCCCGAAATCAGCCCGCAAGTGTGGCAGGTGCTCGCCTTTCCGCTGGCGCTGATGATGGCCTTCCTGCTGCGCTTCCTGCTCCTGTGGTGCCTGGGACTGGTTTGTTTTTGGATCGAGCGGATCGACGGCATGTTCGAGGTGTACTTCGTCAGTGAGCTGCTCTTCTCTGGGCGGTTGGTGCCGCTCGCGGTGATGCCTGAGTGGGTCCAGCAAGTTGCCGCGGCCCTACCTTTCCAGTGGACCTTCTACTTCCCGATCGAAACCCTGCTGGGACGCGTGGGGGCCGCCGAGTTCCTCGCCGGCGCAGCGGCGCAAGTCGCCTGGATCATCGGCACCGCCCTGCTCGTCCAGCTGGTCTGGGGGCGAGCCGTGCGACGCTTCACCGCGGTGGGCGGCTAGATGGCCAAGGCAACCCTCCCCGGCAACGCGGCCAACACGCCGCTGCGCGACCGCATCGCCATGTACGCCGTGGCAGCCCGCCAGGCGATCATTGAGCAGCTGCAATACCGCCTGGCCAACCTGTTGTTCATGGTCCACGTGCTGATGGAACCGGTCATCTACCTGGTGGTGTGGACCACGGTTTCGGACGCGCAGGGCGGCCAGGTGGGCGGCTACACCACGGCGCAGTTCGCCGGCTACTACATCATCTGGACCCTGGTGCGCCAGTTCAACCTAACCCTGGGGCCATACAGCTTCAACTGGCGCATTCGCAACGGCCGCCTGGCCGCCGAACTACTGCGCCCCGTGCACCCCATCCAGGTGGACCTGGGTTACTACCTGGGCTACAAAGTACCGCAGGTGATCTACTGGCTGCCGATGGGCGCCCTGCTCTGGCTGTTCTTCAAGCCAGAGATCAGCCCGGAACTGTGGCAGATGCTGGCCTTCCCCGTGGTGCTGATGATGGCCTTCTTCGTGCGCTTCCTGTTCATGTGGCTGTTGGGTCTGATCTGCTTTTGGACCGAGCGCATCGATGCTTTGTTCGAGTTGTACTTTGTCAGCGAGCTGCTCTTCTCCGGACGCCTGGTGCCGCTGACCATCATGCCTGAGTGGACGCAGCAAGTCGCCGCCTTCCTGCCCTTCCAATGGACCTTTTACTTTCCCATCGAGGTGCTGCTGGGCCGGGTCTCTCCGGCAGATTTTGGCGCCGGCGTGCTCACCCAGTTGGCCTGGATCGTGGGCGGCTACACCTTGGTGATGCTGGTCTGGAAGCAGGCCATCAAGCGCTTTACTGCAGTAGGGAGTTGAGATGTTCCGAGGACTAGAACTGTTCCGCCTGTTCGCCCGGGTCAACGTGTTGAACGAAGTGCAGTACCGGGCCAATTTTTTCATCCAGCTGTTTCAGTCCACGTTGATGTTGGTCACCGGCCTGATCATCCTCAACGTGGTCTTCAGCTACACGCAAACCCTGGGTGGCTGGGGCCACGCCGAGCTGCTCGCCATCTATGGCGTGTTCTTCTTCATGTCCGGCCTGATCGGTTCACTGGTCTTCCCCAACATGTGGGCTTTCATGGAAGATGTGCGCGAGGGCCGGCTGGATTTCACCCTGACCAAGCCGGAAGACGCCCAGGTGCTGATCAGCGTGCGCCAGTTCGCCGTGTGGCGGCTGGTGGACGTGATCATCGGCCTGGTGGTCCTGGGCGTGGCCATCACCCAGATCGGCCTGCAGACCAGCTGGCTCCAGGCGCTGGTCTTCGTCGCCACGCTGCTGATGGGCGCGGTGATGATCTACAGCATCATCCTGATGGCCTGCACGCTGGCCTTTTGGTTCGTGCGCGTCTGGGAGATGATGGAGATGCTCAGCAGCATCTTCCAGGCCGGACGCTGGCCAGTGGGCATTTACCCCGAATGGCTGCGCCTGGGCCTGACCTACGTGGTGCCGGTGGCTTTCGCCGTCACCGTGCCGGCTGAGGCGCTCACCGGCCGCCTGACGCTGGAGACGCTGGGCTTCACCTTCGGCTTCACCGTCTTTCTGGCTTTTGTCTCGCGCAAAGTCTGGTATTTTGGCCTGAAGCACTACACCGGCGCGTCAGCGTAGAGAGAACCCGAGACTAGAGATTGGAGATTAGAGACTGGCATTCCGCCAAATCTCTAATCTCCAATCTCGAATTTCTATCCCCTAATCCTTATACGGGTCAAACACATCCTTGCCCGCCATCAACACGATCAGCGGCTTGAGCACATGCTTGATGACGATGGTGTTCTGATGGTGGACGAGCACTTCGTCCAGGCGCTTGTAGGCCTGCGGTGCTTCGTCCAAATCGCCGCCGAAGAGCAGCACATCGCGCTCCTTGAGCCAGTCGGCCATGGCCCGCTCTGAAATCTGCCCCCGCTGCAGCTGCCTACCCGTGCGGCGGTCGTACTTGCCGCGGGCAGCGGTGCGCGACATGACCCGGCCAGCGCCGTGCACGGTGGAATACAGCGCCTCGGCCGCTTCGTCGTTGGCCACGCCGGCCACGATGTAGCTGTCGTCGCCCATCGAAGCCCCGATGAAGCCGCGCTGGCCATCGAAAGCAGGCGTGGCGCCCTTGCGCACGACATAGATCTCTCCGCCAAACCTGGGATGCTCCTCCAGCCAGGCGTAGTTGTGGTGGTTGTGCACGCGATCCAATATCTCAGCGGCGAAGACCTGCTCGGCGATGGCGTGGCAGGCCCACTCGCGCCCCACAGTGGCGTACACGCCGGCCAACTTCATTGATTCGAGGTAGGGATTAAACAGCGGATGGCCTTCCTCGAAGACCAGCGGCTCGGCATCCATGCCTTTGGCCGCGCCGCCTTCCTTGAGGAAGTGCGTGGCGATCTGGTGGCCCAGGCCGCGCGAGCCGAAGTGCACGCCGATCCACACATAGCCGTCTTCGTCTTCGAAGATGTCCACATAGTGGTTGCCGCCGCCCACAGTGCCCAGCTGCTCTTCGGCAGTGCGGCGCAGGCCCTTCAGGTGCGGCATCTGCCACCAATCGCCCTCGAGGCGGTCGTCCCAGACGCGCTGCAGGTTCTTCTCACCCACGCCGAAGGAAATCAGTGATTGGATCTGCCGGCCGATCTGGATGCGCTCTTCACGGGTCATCGTATTGCGCAGGTCCAGCTTGACCGCCATGTTGCCGCAGCCGATGTCGTAGCCCACTCCGGTGGGCGAGATCGCCTCGCGGTACGCCACCACACCGCCGATGGGCACGCCGTAACCTTTGTGATGGTCGGCCATCAGCACGGTGTGCACCACGCGCTCGTGCTGCGCAGCGGTGTGTATCTGCTTCAGCGCAGCCTGGTCGATCGGGTCGCCGTATACGACGGTGTTTTGGATTTTGGTCGGCATGGCTCCCTCACCCAATTATCGCATGCCGGGATTTGCAAAAGCTATCAGCCCGCCCCTTTTACCATCCTCTAATTGCCGATCAACAAGCCTTTCAAATATTCGCCTTCCGGGAAGTTCAGCGCCACCGGATGGTCCGGCCCGGCGCCCAGACGCTCCAGGATGCGCGCATCGGCGCCGGCATCCAATGCCGCGCCGGCCACGATCTTCTGGAACAGGGCGGCGTCCACGCCGCCCGAGCAGGAGAAGGTGAGCAGGCGCCCGCTGGGACGTAGCAACTTAAGGGCCAGCAGGTTGATGTCCTTGTAGCCGCGCGCGGCGCGCTCGGCTTGCGCCTTGGTCGGCGCGAACTTGGGCGGGTCGAGCACAATGACGTCGAACTGGCGGCCTTCGTCGCGGAAGCGGCGCAGCACCTGGAAGGCATCGCCGCGCAGGAATTCCGCCGCGTCCACCGCCAGCCCGTTGCGCTCCATATTCTCACGGGCCAGCTGCAGCGCCGTCTCGGACTCCTCGACCAGCGTGACGGCGGTCGCCCCACCCCGCAGCGCGTTGGCGGCAAAGCCGCCGGTGTAGGCGAAGCAGTCCAGCACCTGCGCGCCGGTGGCCAACGAGCGCAGCAGCAGGCGGTTGGCGCGCTGGTCCAGGTAGAAGCCGGTTTTGTGGCCGGCTTGCAGATCGACGCCAAACGCCAGGTCGTGCTCGCGGATGTTCAGCGCCGGCTCGGGCAGGTCGCCCCAGGCGAGGCCAGCCCGTTCCGGCAGGCCCTCCAGCGCACGCACGTCGGCGTCGGAGCGCTCGTAGATGGCGCGCGGCGCGACCAGCTCGGCCAGTAGTTCGATGAAGGTCTCGCGCCAGGCCTCCGCGCCCCAACTGAGGCACTGCATCACCAGCACATCCCCGTATTGGTCAACCACCAAGCCGGGCAGGCCGTCGGATTCGGCGTGCACCAGCCGCCAGCTGTCCGTCTGTGCCTCCAGGCCGCGGCGCGCTGCCATGGCACGCTGCAAGCGACGGCGCAGGAACTCAGCGTCAATCGCTTCGGCTTCGTCCCAGGACCATACCCGGGCCTGGATCTGCGACTGTGGGCTGAACGCCGCCCAGGCGAGGAACTCGCCGGCAGCCGAGCGCAGCTGCACTGTGGCGCCCGGCTGTGCCTCGTCGCGCAGTTCCGCCACGGCCCCGGAAAACACCCAACGGTGTCGGCGCAGCAGCGAGCGCTCGCGCCCGGTCTTGAGGATGAGCTGAGGATGGGTCACGGGCTTGATGATACGCCAACTCAGCAGGGTTAGAATGAGCAAATGGGAATGAACCCGATCGGCGGTCTGCGCCTGGCCAACCAGCGCATCGCCCAGCCAGGTGCCGGCGGCCTGGCCGAGTTGGTCGCCCACATGGGCGCCATGCAGGCGCAGGACTACGCCGCGGTCAAGTACGCCGCTGCGCTGCGCCTGGCCGCACAGCCCAGCCACGCTGAGGTGGAAGAGGCAATCGCCGGCAAACAGGTTGTCCGCGTCTGGAGCCTGCGCGGCACTATCCACCTGCTGCCGACGCGCGACGCGGCCTGGATCATCAAGTTGGTGGGGCAACGACCCCTGGCGGGCGGCCGCACCATCATGGAGCGTGAGGGCCTGGACGCCGCCGTGCAGGCCAAGAGCGTTCAAGTGCTGCAGCGCGCCCTGCAAGGCGGCCGCCTGCTGGAGCGCAGCGCGCTGTATGCCGAGCTGGAGGCCGCCGGCATCTCCACCGAAGGGCAGCGCGGCTACCATCTGCTGGCCCATGCCGGCCTGCGCGGCCAAATCTGCATCGGCCCGCTCAGCGGCAAACAGCCGACCTTTGGCCTGCTGGCCGAGTGGGCGCCGGATGCAGTCGAACTGGACGGGCAGGAGGCGCTGGCCGAGCTGGCCCGGCGCTACTTCTGCAGCCACGGCCCGGCGACGATGGCGGACTTCGCCTGGTGGGCCGGGCTGACCCTGACCCAGGGCCGCGCCGCGCTGGACTCCTTGCGCGCTGAGTTGATCGAGGAGCGCAGCGGCGAGGCCAGCTACTGGCTGATGCCGGGCAGCCAGGCGGCCAGGGGCCTCTTCCTGCTGCCTTCGTTCGATGAGTTCATCGTGGGCTACAAGGAGCGCAGCGCGGTGATCGCCCCCGAACTGGAGCCGGCGCTGATCCCCTACAAGAACGGCATCATCCAGCCAGTCATCGTCAGCGACGGCCAGGTAGTCGGCACCTGGAAGCGCACGGCCAAGAAGGATTCGCTGACCTTCGAGTTCGCGCCCTTTGAGCCGCTAGCCGCCAGGCAAGTAGACCGCCTGCAAGAAGCCGCCGAGCACTACGCGCTATATTTGGGGTTGAAGATCAAGGGATGAATTACTCGTCATTGCGAGGAGCGGAGCGGCGGAGCCAGCGAAGCGACGAAGCAATCTCGGGCTTGCGAACCAAGATGCAGATTGCTTCGTCCGCTACCCAGCCTTCGGCTAGATGTGCTCCTCGCAATGACCTGCGTTTCGGCTACTCGCCCGTATCCGCGCTGCTTTTCATTGCATAGCGCTCCGCCAGCAGGCGAGCCGGCCTGGAGCGCATGGCGAAGACGGTCACCACGAAGCCGACCAGGCCGGTCACTGTGAAGACCAGCGCCATGCCGCGCGCCGGGCCGGTGCCGAACCAGCCGCCGATCAGCTCGGCCCCCGCCCCATCGGTCATGAAGGGGATGAAGAAGAACTCCGCCAGCGGGCCGATCAGCAAGGCGGTCAGCGGCGCGGCGGCCAGCTCCACGCTCTGGGCGAAGCCGAACACGCGGCCTTGGCGGCTCTGCGGCACCACTTTCTGGATGATGGTCTGCTCGGCGGCTTCGATGAACGGCACCACCGCCAGGTAGATCAGCAAGCCGGCGGTCAGCAGCACAACCGAAGCCTGTGCGGTGAAGACAGACGAGATCGACCAAATGACCAGATTGGCCCCAAACAGAGCGCGCAGCGGCTTGCCGCCCAATCCAAAACGGGCGATGACCAGCCCGCCGATGATGAAGCCACTGCTCACCAGGCCCCACAGCAAGCCCCAGGCCTCCACCGACATCATCGAAAGCCCGTAGGGGTCCATCAGGGCCATAAAGACGCCGCCGAGCAGGTTGTTGAAGGTGGTGAACAGGATCAGCGCCGCCAGGCCGGGAACACCGAGGATCAGCTTATAGGTGCCGCGCAGGTCCACGCCATTGACAGCGCCTTTGCCGCGGGCGATCTTGGGCTCGGGCACTTCGATCGTCCTGAGGTGGACGATGGCCACCGCGGTGGCCACCACAGCCAGCAGCAGCACCAGGAACATACCCGAATGGCCTACCAGCAGGCCGCTGATCACCGAAGTGACCAGGAAGGCCACGCCGAACACGGTGCCCACCAGGCCGTTGGCCCGCTCGCGTCCCTCAGGCGGGAACAGGATCGTCACCAGGGTGGGCATGGCGATGGAGCGGATGCTGCCGGCGATCATGCCCAGCAGCACCAATACGGCCAAAGCCCACAGGCGCGGGCTGTCCACCTGGGCGAACTCGCCAGGCGCCGCGGTTTGGTAGATCACGAAACAAAGCGCAAAGGCGACCAGGGAGATCAGGCTGGAGACCTGCATCATGGTCTTTTTCTTGTGCTGATCGACAAAGGAGCCCAGCCAGAATCCGGAAAGAGCCACGGCGACCAGGTACATGCCGCCAAGCACAGAGTTGACCAGCACGGATTCGGTTTGCAGGTAGGCGTAGAAGATGATCGCGAACCAAACCGTGCTGTTAGTGATCGAGGCAACCAGGTTGTTGCCCAACAATGCATGGAATGTCTTATTCATTAGTCCTCAGGCGAAAGAACGAAAAAGCCGTTGCCGGAGCAACGGCTTTGGTTAGATGCGTTGTAAGGCCGCTATATTACGCCGAGCTTTTTGCCGGCCTCGGCGATCACGTCCATGGCGTGCTCGATCTCGTCGGGCTCGTGCGCTGCGGTGACCGTGGCGCGCAGCCGCGAGAGGCCCTCCGGCACGGCGGGCGAGACCACCGGCAGCACGAAGACATCCTTGTTCTGCACCTCGCGGGTCATCGCGTAGGCCAGCTCGTCGGTGCCGCAAACCACCGGGACGATGGCCGTCTCGGTGAACAGCGTGTCGAAGCCGCGGCTCTTGATGCCTTCGATGAACTGCGTGGAGTTGGCCCGCAGGCGCTCCATGCGCTCCGGCTCCTCCAGGATGATCTGGAAGGATGCGTTGGCCGCTGCCGCCTGGGCAGGAGGCAGCGCCGCCGAAAAGATGTACGCCCGGCTGGCGTGGCGCAGGAAGTTAATCATGTCCTTCTTGCCGGCCACATAGCCGCCCACCGAGGGGATCGTCTTGCTCAGCGTGCCCATCTTGATGTCGATGACATCGTCCATGCCGTAGTGCTCTTCGATGCCGCGACCGGTGGCGCCCAGCACGCCAATCGAGTGCGCTTCGTCAATCATCAGCCAGGCATTGTGCTTGCGGGAGAGCTCGACAATGCGCGGCAGGTCGATGATGTCGCCGTCCATGCTGAACACCGAGTCGGCGATGACCATCTTGGTGGCGCTGGCCGGGGCTTCTTCCAGACGGCGCTGCAAATCGTCCAGATCGTTGTGCTTGAAGCGCACGAAGCGCGCCCCCGACATCATGCAGCCATCCACAATGCTGGCATGGTTGAGCTTGTCGGAGAAGACATAGTCGTGGCGGCCCAGCATGGTGGAGACCACGGTCAGGTTGGTGGCATAGCCAGACGTATAGGTGATCGCCGCCTCGGCATTCTTGAAGCTGGAGATGGTGTCCTCGAGCTGCTGGTGCAGTTCAAGCGTGCCCGCCAGGCTGCGCACGCCGTGCGTACCGGTGCCGTATTTATCGATGGCGGCCTTGGCCGCGGCGTTGATCTTGGGATGGCCAATCAGGCCCAAATAGCTGTACGAGGCGAACATGCCCATTTCGCGGCCGCGCACCAGCACACGGGCGCCGCCGCGCAGTTCGGTGATCGGCTGGTTGTAATAGTACAGGTCAGCATCCTGCGCCATGCGGACACGCTCCAAGATAGCGTCGATCCGCTTGGTGACATTGTCTTCAATTCGCGAAAAACTCATTGACTCTCCTGGGAAAACTGAGAGTGAGTGTAGCTTAGGCGGTGCGGGCTGTCAACCAAAGCAAAAAAGCATCGGGGCGGGCTGCGTTGTTGCGCAACGCCTACCTGCATGGTGAACCGTAGGGGCGTAGCATCCCTTCGCTTTGCTCAGGACGAGGCTACGCCCCTACCAGGGAAGCACTAGTTCATGGAAGGTCGGTAACGCCCACTGCTCCAGTGCTGGGCGCGCACCGTCACCGGCGAAGTGGGGTACTGCAGCTCGGCAAACTCGTCGCCCTCCCCCAGCGCCAGGATGGCTTCCTCGACCAGCAGCACCAGTTGCAGCAGGTCGTTGGCGCTCAGGTAGATGGCCAGGTCAGGGAAACGCAGCTCAAAGTTGCCCTTGCTGTCCTGGGTCAGCCGGCAGGAGGGGCTGCTGAGCGGCTGCCCGGCGGCGCCACCGACATGAATGGACGCCTGGTGCAGCATTTGCGCCAGGTGTTTGAAGTTGTGACGTGGGATGTGCACCGAGAGAGCGCCCCAATTGAGATGCACCGCGTTGTGGTTGCAAAAGGCGATTGTATGGAAAGCGTCCAGTTTGGCGATGGTGCGGACCTCGTGCGACATGCTAACCCGCCTGCGGCACCAGGTTCAACTCGGCGACCAACTGCTCCACCCAGGCCTGGATGCGCCCTTCGGTCAGGTCGCGCTGGTTGTCGTCGTCCAGCGAGAGGCCCATGAACTTGCCTTCTTCAAGGCCGGCAGACTCGTCGAAATCGAAGCCCTCGGTGGAGGTGAAGCCGACCAGGGTCGCGCCGCGGCCGCGCACTTTGTGGCCCAGCAGGCCAATGCAATCCTGGAAGGTGGCTGGGTAGCCGCGCTGGTCGCCTTGGCCGAACAGGGCGGCCTTCTTGCCCGCCAGCTGCAGGCTGTCCAGGTCGTCCCAGCAGTTCTTCCAGTCTTCCTGCAGTTCACCAATGTCCCAAGTGGGGATGCCAAGGATGAGGATGTCGTACTCTTCCATCTTGCTGACCGGGTCAGCCATCACGTTGTACATGTCCACCTGCAGGCCGCGGCTCTGAAATCCCTTCTGGATGAGCTCGGCGGCATTTTCCGTGTTGCCGGTGGATGAGCCAAAGAACAAACCAATCTGTGCCATGCTGCTCCTCGATGCGTGTTGTATTTTGCGCGCAGTGTAGCGGGGCAGCCGGCAGAAATCTATGCCCGGAGTGGAGAAAGGAAGCTAGCGCCGGTTAACTGGATGTTCAACCGGGGTCAAGCGAAACTTGTGAAAACTTATAGGAACTAGCCCTGTGCCAGGGCTTTGAGGGCGTCTTCGTCCAGGGTGGTGATGCCCAGCTCGCGGGCCTTGTCCAGCTTGGAGCCAGCTTCCTCCCCCACGACGACGTAAGACGTCTTGGCGCTCACCGAGCCGGAGACCTTGCCGCCCAACGCCTCGATGAATTGCTGGGCTTCTTTGCGGCTCATGCCGGGCAGTGTGCCGGTGATCACGAAGGTTTTCCCGGCGAATGGCTGCGGGCCGCTGGGCGCCTTGGGCGGCTCGGACTGCGGCCAGAAGCCGGCGGCTTTCAGCTTGGCCAGCACCTGCTGGTTGGCCGGCTTGGAAAACCAATCGACGATGGCTTCGGCGATGCTGGGGCCGATCCCTTCGATATCGTCGATATCGTCCATGCTCGCCGTGGCCAATTCGTCCAGGTCCCGATATTTGCGGGCCAGCATTTGCGCCACCACGTCCCCCACCCCGCGGATGCCCAGCGCGTAGAAGAGCTGGGCCAGCGAGCGCTCCTTCGAAGCCTGGATCGAGGTGATCAGGTTGTCGGCTTTCTTGTCGGCGAATCCCTCTATACCAAGCAGGTCTTCGCGGGTCAGGCTGTACAGGTCGGCCACGTCTTTGACTAGCCCGGCCTCAATGAGCTGCACGACGATCTTGATGCCCAGGCCGACGATATCCAGCGTGCTGCGCGAAACGAAGTGCTCAATGTTGCGCACCAGCTGCTCGGGGCAGGCGCTGTTGATGCAGTACCAGGCCACCTCGCCTTCAATCTTCTCCACGGGCTGCTGGCAGGCCGGGCATTTGTCCGGCGGGACGTACTTCTTCTCTTTGCGCGTGCGGGCAGCCAACACCGGCCCAATGACGTAGGGGATCACATCGCCCGCCCGCTTGACCATCACGCGGTCACCCACGCGGATGTCCTTCTCCTCAATGAAGTCGAAATTGTGCAGGGTGGCCTGGCGCACGATGACGCCACCAATCTCCACCGGCTCCAGCATGGCGTAGGGCGTCAGCACGCCGGTGCGGCCCACGTTGACGCCGATGCCGTGCAGTTGCGTGGTCACCTCGATGGCGGGGAACTTGTAGGCGATGGAGGCGCGCGGGTCTTTGCCCACCACGCCGAGGTCTTCAGCCAGGCGCAGGTCGTTGACCTTGACCACCATGCCGTCCACTTCGTAGGGCAGCTGCTCGCGGGTCTGCTCCCACTCACCGTAGGCGGCCAGCACATCGTCCAGGCCGTTGCACAAGCGCGACTCGCCGGCCACGGGGAAGCCCAGTTGGCGCAAATAGTCCAACGTGTCCCATTGCGTGGCGGGCAGCGACCCATCGGCGCTGACCACGTTGTAGACGTAGAGCGCCAGCGGGCGCGAGGCCGTGATGCTTGCATCCAGCTGGCGCAGCGTACCGGCGGCGGTGTTGCGGGCGGTTTGGTATATCTGCCCACCCTCCTCCGCTTGGCGCTTGTTCAGCGCCTCGAAGTCGGCCTTGTAGAAGAAGACCTCGCCGCGCACGTACAGGTTGGCAGGCGGCTGCGGCCCGCCCGCCGCGGCGGGGATGCGCAGCGGCAGCGTGCGCAGCGTGCGCAGGTTGGCGGTGACGTCTTCGCCCACATCGCCGTTGCCGCGCGTGGCGCCCTGGGCGAAGAGGCCATCTTTGTAATGCAGTACCACCGAGAGCCCGTCCAGTTTGGGCTCGGCCACGAAGCTGGCCTTGCTGACACGCTCGTCCAGGCGGGTGATGCGCTCAAACCAGGCGCGCAAGCCGGCCTCGTCGAAGGCATTGGCCAGGCTGAGGATGGGTGCGGGATGGGTGACCTTGACGAAGCGCGGCGAAGGCTGTGAGCCGGCGCGCTGGGTGGGCGAATCAGGCGTCACCCACTCGGGGTGCTCTTCCTCAATAGCACGCAGCTCGGCCAGCATGCGGTCGTACTCCGCATCGCTGATCACCGGCTGGTCCAGCACGTGATAGCGGTAATTGTGCTCGTGCAGGGCAGAGCGCAGTTCGTCGAGCTGTTTGCGCAGGGCTTCGTCGCTCATTGCGAAAATTATACAACGCCGGCGCATTGGGGCTTCCTCGCGGAAGCGCAAAGAGCGCAAGCGTATAATCACCGCATGGACAAATCGGCTTCCGCTCCAGCACGCCCATTGTTCCTATTGGCATCCGCCTTCCTGCTGCACGCCGTTCACTTGCTCAGCATGCCCAACGCCGTGGGAAGCGGTTGGCTGGGGTACACGCGAACCCGGTTTGTTCTTATTGGGCTATCTGTGCTGCTGGCGACCAGCCTGTTCCAAGCGGCGCGCGCCCGGCACTTGCCCGGCTTTGCGGCTGCAGCAAGGCGCACTCGCTTTTTCTTGCCCATACTCGGCTTGCTGATCACTTTCTGCGTGCAGGTGATAATCTGGCCCGAGTTCAGGCTGCCAACCGCGCTACTCAGCCTTCGTGAGAATTTTGGCATCACATTGTTGTGGGCCATTCCAGTCTCAATAGGCCTAGGGCTTACGCTGCTGCGAGCAAGCGCAGCTTCGTTAAGGGATTTCTTCATCAGCGCACTTCCGCCATTGCTCTTCCTGGTCTATGTAAACCTCAGGGTATACACAGGCATGACCTTCAGGTATGCGCATGTTCAGGGAGACGGTGTCGAATACTTGGGCTTCGAGAATTTTGACCAGATGGCGGCCCATGGGGGCCTGTGGGGGCTGACCAGGCCTTTTTTGTTGCCATTGATTGGAACATGGCTGCAGAAAGATGCTGAAGCATTCGCCTGGCTGCAAACCTTTGTGTCGGTCATCTCCTGGGGGTGGCTGGCGCATGTAGCCAGCAGCCAATTGAAGACCCCACTATGGCGGCTGAGCGCTTTTGGCCTGGTGTTATTGTTCAGCGCGCAGGAACGAATTGTCATATGGGATTGGTCGATTCTTTCAGAATCATTCACCCTTTCGCTGATGGCCGTATTGCTCGCTTGTTGGATGCTACTAACCGAGAAGCCAACCTGGCCCAGGCTGCTGCTTATGCTGGGTATCTCCGCTTTATGGGCGTTCACACGGGATTTACACGCGTGGATATTGCTGCTAACCGGTCTTCTTAGTCTTTTCGGCGCTTTCTTCGCAAGCCATAAGAAGATTTACATCGCCGCATTCGCCGGCTTGCTGCTCGTGTTCCTGGCCAGCAACCACTCCGTAAATGCGGCCGGCCTGCCTAGATGGACCATCCCTTATATGCATGTACTGCTTTTTGACGTCTGGCCCGATCCAGAGGCCAGGTCTTTTTTCGAAAGCCATGGCCTCACCGTGCCGGCCCACCTACTGGACCTTCGCACTCCAACGACGGAAGATTTTTACGGCTACACGTTCGCCCCGGAGTTTTCAGACTTCCGAACTTGGTTATTCACTAAAGGGCAAGATACTCTGGCGCGGTATTTGCTGCATAGCGCGCCCGAAAGCCTCCTGCTGCCTATAAATCCAAGCAACGGATATCCCCTTGAGCCGCAAGTCCGCTCAGGCAGGTTTTGGGATTACCAGCCCGTGCTCCCCGAGTTCACTAACAATATCTTTACAGGCAGTTTGAGGAATCCCTGGAGCTTGCTATTCATTGCCGGCCTCTTCGCTTTCAGCGCCAACACCTGGATCAGAACCAAGTCGCCGATATGGACGGCTCCTCTGGCTGGCGTGCTGCTCTCCTATGCCTACGCCTTTCTTTCATGGCATGGAGACGCCTTCGAGAGAACGCGGCACGTGCTGCCGGCTGATATTCACCTCAGGGCCAGCCTGGTGCTGCTTTTGCTCTTTGCGGGCGACAAGCTCGTGCAACGACTGAAAACACCCCTCAATCAGTAAGCATAAATTCAGCCAGCCCGCGGGCACAGTCGGCGCCCAGCTTGTGGCCGGCATCCGCCTCGCAATAGCGCACTTGCGCGCCGGCCGCTTCCAGCTGGCGGAGCGCTTCGTGCGCCATGGCCACCGGCACGGTCTCGTCTTGCGTCCCATGGGCGATGTACACCGGCAGCCCGGACAGCGCGCCCAACCCCGGTTCCGCACCGGCGGGCAAAAAGCCCGCCAGGGCAGCCAGGCGGGCCACCGCCGCCGGGCGGCGCAGGGCCAGGGCGAAGCAGAAAGCGGCGCCCTGGCTGAAGCCAACCAGCGAGGCGCGCTCGAAATCGGCGCCGGGATAGTGAGCCGCGGCCGCGGCTTGCAAGCCTTCGAAGCCGGCCAAGGCAGGCTCGAAGGCTTCCAGCCGGCTGAATTCGCCGGCGCGCTCCTCCACCCAGCTGTAGCCATCCAGTTCGGCGTGCTTCGAGGGATATGGGGCGCGCGGGGCGAGCAGCAGCGCGTCTTTGGGCATGCGCGAGGCGAAGACCCACATGGAGCGCTCGTCGCCGGTCCAGCCGTGCACCAGCCAGATGACGCGATTCGGCGCGGCGCCATCCAGCGGCGGGCGCGCTTTCAGCGTCCAGCCATCCAACTGCAAGTCGATCAGGTTGTCGGGGAACACGGCAGGATGATACCGTTGTTTGGCGGCAGAAGCAAAAAGGCGCAGCATACGCTGCGCCTTTTTCTTGCTATCTACAGGAGGCTGTTACTTCTGGGCCTCGATGTAATCCACGGCCTGGCCGACTGTGGTGATGGTTTGGGCATCTTCGTCGGAAATCTCGATGCTCATCTTGTCTTCCAGAGCCATGATCAGTTCCACAATATCCAACGAATCGGCTTCCAGGTCCTCGCGGAAGCGCGCCTCGCGGGTCACTTTGCCTTCATCGACACCAAGCAGTTCCACGATGGTGCTCTTCACTTGTTCAAACGTATCTGCCACTTCAGCCTCCTAAGCTATCGAACTGGGCAATTTTACCTACCAAGGTCTGCTTGTCAAGCAAGCAAATAACGGGCGTATCTCTACCTTCAGACACAGGAACACTGGCTCCACGGGAAAGTTACGCCCCAAGCCCCCACTAAAACGCGGGGAATTCCACCTCGCGCCCGCCCACGTCTACGCGGTGATACGGCAGCCAAACCACGCCGAAGAGGCTGACGTAGACATCTTTGCGCGTCGCCTGCACGGGGATCTGGCTGATTTGCAGGGCCACTTCGTCCCAGCGGGCGTCGATATCGTGCACCAGCGATTTGGCTTCTTCGTTCAGCTTTGCGGCCTCAGACTCCATCTGCTTGATCTCTTCCTTGGAGGCTTCCACGGTGGCAGCCGCCTCGGAGGTAAGGCGTCGCTTGGTCAGCGAAGTGGTCAGGCTGCGGCGGCGGCCCAGGAACAGGCTTAGGATGTTTTCGGCGTGGGTGCCGTATTCTTCCAGGCGGCGGTTGGAGGCGCGCTGCTCTTTCTGGCTCAGGCCGCGGCGCTGCCGTTCCAGCTTGGTTTGCAGAGCATCCACTTTCTTTTCAATCGCCGCCCTGGCCTTTTCGATCTCATCGTCGCGTTTTTTGTCGGCGGCTTCCTGGGTCATTCTGAGGAACTCCTCACGGCTGAGCTCCGGCCCGCCGTAGACCTTGAGCGCGTCGTTGGCCCACACCTGCGCCTCGCCGGCACGGTAAACCCAATCGGTGAACTCGCGCTCCAGACCCTTGAGCTGCTTTTCGTCGGCCAGCGGCCCACTCAGCGCGCCAAAGCTGGAGTCTTCCACCGGGCGGGCTTCCAGGCTGCGCTCTTCCACTGGGTCGCGTTCGAAGTCATCCCAGCGCAATGTGCGCCCATCCAGATAATCCACCATGGCGGCTTTGTGAATTTCCGTGTCCAGGTTGTATTTGCGCTGGTTGAAGCGCACCTGCGCCTGGCCGATGAGTGCCGGGCGATAAATGTAGCCCAGCCGCTTGGCGCCGGCGGGCAATTCGCGGCGGTTGGCCTGGGCCGATGCCTCCAGGCTGAGGCTGGCGGGCATAAAGACTTCCTGCACGCCCGAGGGGACGATGGGTTTGCTGACGCTGACGTCATCCATTTTGGCTTTCTCCTTCTCTGGGGCCGTCGAGGGCTTGGCGGCCTCCGCTTTCTTGCCCTTCAACAAGTTCAATTGGGGGATCTGGCTGCGGGTCAGCGGACCCGCCAGATAATTCATCACCCAACGCGTCTCGAAGACCACCGGCTGCTTTTCGTGCACATTGTGCAGCAAAAAGACGCGCTTATCGAGACCCGAGATGATGCGCGCATAGTCGGAGCGCTTGAAGCTGTTGTGCTCGGCGCCTTCCAAGCCATCCAGCAGGCGGTCTATGTCGCGCTCGGTCTGCAGTTTGCCGATAAACCAGGTGCCCGCGTTGGAGAGCGCCTTGTAGTCCACGTCCACCGGGTTCTGGGTGGCGAGCAGTTGCCCCACGCCAAAGGCGCGGGCCTGCTTGAGCAGGCGCAGTAGCGGCGCTTTGGAGGGCGGCTGCGCCACCGGCGGCAGGAATCCGTGGATCTCGTCGAAATAGACGATGGCGCGCAACGAGCTGCTGCCCTTGAGGCTGTATATCCAGGTCTCCAGGGCGGAATAGAGCAGCGTGACGAAGAACATGCGCTCGGCTTCCGGCAGATGGCTGAGCGTGAAGATGGCGTGGCGCGGGCGGCCCTCCGGCGTATAGAGCAGCTGGGCGATGTCCAGCGGTTGGCCCTCCAGCCAGGTTTTGAAGCTGGGCGCAGCGAGGATGTTGTTCAGTTTCAGCGCCAGCGCGGCGCGGTCTTTGGCGGGGAAGAATTTGTCCAGATCGAGGATGCCAATCTTGGCCAGCGGCGGGTTCTGCACCTGGCGAATCAGGTCTTCCAGCTTTAGGTCCTTGCCTGCCGACCAGGCGTTTTCAAACAGATTGGCCAGTAGGATGTGCTCGCGGGATTTGACCGGGTCGATATCCTTCAGGCCGACCAGGCCCAAGATGGCAGTGGCGGTGGAGGCGATGCGCTCGCGGATGACTTCCTGGTTGCCGTCCCAATCCAGTTCCGGCGCGGCCAGCGAAGCCAGGATGCTCACTGGCAGGCCGGCGTTGGACCCGGGCGTGTATACGGCGAAGTCGGTGCTCTCATCCAGAGCGCGGATGCGCTCCGGCCCGATGCCCCAATCGGCCAGGCCCTTCTTCCAAAGCGCCGCCGTTTCCGTGGCCAACTCAGCGGGGCTTTTGTTGGCGCGGCGCGCCTCGTCGGGATTGATCCACGGCTCAAAGTCGTCCGGGCGCAGTTCGGGGAAGTGCAGCAAGGCGTTGGTGATGTCGCCTTTGGGGTCGATAATCAGCGCGGGGATGCCCTGCAGGGCGGCCTCTTCCAGCAGGCCGATGCACAGGCCCGTCTTGCCGGAGCCGGTCATGCCGAAAACCACACCGTGGGTCACCAGGTCGCTGGGGTCGTACAGGAGGTCGGTTTTGCCAGTCTTGCCCGTTTTCAGGTCGCGCAGGCGGCCCAAATAAAAGTGCTTGCTCTTGCTCATCGGTACTCCAAAATGTGATGCCAAATGATAACATCGCTTACCCAGGCGCTTAATTGACACTCGATTCGGCGGCTGGTAGACTCTCGCACAAGGTAAACAACATGCCCGCCAAAAAAGCCAGCACTAGCTCCCGCAAAGCCGACCACATCCGCATCAACCTGGAAGAAGACGTGCGCTCCGCCCTCACCACGGGCCTGGAGCGCTATTTCTTTCTGCACAGCGCCCTGCCCGAGCTGGACTTGGAGGAAGTGGACCTGGGCGTGGAAATCTTCGGCAAGCAGTTGAAGGCGCCGCTGCTGATCTCCGCCATGACCGGCGGCAGCGAAGAGGCCACCGCCATCAACCAGCGGCTGGCTGAGGCGGCCCAGGCCACCGGCATCGCCATGGGGCTGGGCAGCCAGCGGGCAGCCATCGAAGACCCCAAGCTTGCCCCCAGCTTCCGGGTGCGCAACGTGGCTCCGGACATCCTGCTGTTCGCCAACCTGGGCGCAGTGCAATTGAACTATGGCTACGGCCTGAACCACCTGCAGCGCGCCGTGGAGATGGCCGAGGCCGACGCGCTGGTGCTGCACCTCAATGCCTTGCAGGAGGCGGTGCAGCCCGAGGGCGACACGAACTTCAGCGGGCTGCTGAAGAAAATTGAAATTATGTGCAAGCAATTGCCGGTACCCATCGTGGTGAAAGAAGTGGGCTGGGGCATTTCTGCCGAAACCGCCAAGCAGTTGGCCCGCGCCGGCGTGCAGGCCATCGACGTGGCCGGGGCCGGCGGCACCTCGTGGACACAGGTAGAGATGCACCGCGCCAAACAGCCCAGCCAGGCCCGCCTGGCCGCCGCCTTCGCCGACTGGGGCATCACCACCAGCGAGTCGATCATTCAGGTACGCGAGGCACTGCGCAGCATGCGCATCTTCGCCTCGGGCGGCGTGCGCACCGGCGTGGACATCGCCAAGTGCATTGCCCTCGGCGCGGAGCTGGGCGGCATGGCCGGTCCGTTCTTGAAAGCGGCCAACCAGTCCACCAAGGCAGTCGTGGAAACCATCGACGAACTGGCCCGCGAGCTGCGCGTGACCATGTTCGCCGCCGGCGCAGGTGATATCCCCAGCCTGCAGCGCGTGCCTCTTGTGCTAAGAAGCTAGGAAACAGTAATTGGTAATCAGTAACTAGGAATTAGGAAGAAGACTGCTGTTTTCCTGATTTACTAATTACTAGTTACTGGTTTTCGCTCATAAAACACCAGCAGCGTATTGCCATATTTGCGCTGGTCAAATTCCTCTAAATTCTGCAACTCAAGCGCTTCGTATTCTCGAGGGTCGATTTGGGCGATGGCCCAACCGTCGGCCACCAGCCAGCCGGGTTGGACGTCCAGCGCCAGCAGAGCGCGCTGCCACAGCTTGCGGTACTGCGGCGGGGCGATGTAGACGTAGTCGAAGGCGCGGTTGGGCGCGGCGGCCAGGTGCGCGAAAGCGTCGCCCAGCAGCACCTCGGCGCCCTGCTCCAGGCCCGTGGTCGCCAGATTGGCGCGGATCGTCTCGACGGCGGCGCGCTTATTGTCCAGAAAGCGAGCGAAAGCTGCCCCGCGGCTGAGCGCCTCGATGCCCACCGCCCCGGTGCCGGCGAACAGGTCGAGCAGCGCGGCCCCTTGCAGGCTGGGTTGCAGAATGTTGAAGAGGGATTCTTTGGCCCGGTCGGTGATCGGCCGGGTGCTCTCGCCGGGCACGGGGCGCAGCCGCCGGCCGCGGGCGCTGCCGCCGATGACGCGCGGCGCGCTCATCCGCCGCTGCGCAAGGTTTCGGTCTGGCGCGCCTGGCTCAGGCGGTAAGCCTGGCGGGCGGCGCCCAACTCCATGCGCTTGCGCTCGAAATCAGTCTCGGCTTCCAGCGGCGGCACGGGGGTCGGCTTGCCGTTTTCATCTAAAGCAACGTAGACCAGGTAGGCCGTGTTGGTGTGCCACTTCTCGCCGGTGGTCGGGTTCTCGGCGTACACCGAGACTTCGGCTTCCATTGAAGTGCTGCCCACATAGCTGACCTCGCCGGTCAGCGTCACCAGGTCGCCGATGCGGATGGGATGCTGAAAGGTCATGCGGTCGATAGCCACGGTGACCACCCGCTGGCGGGAATGCTTCATGCAGGCCAGCGCGCCGGTCTCGTCCACCAGCTTCATGATGTGGCCGCCATGCACGTTGCCCTGCACATTCGCGTCGGTGGGGTTCATCAGCTGCGAAATCATCACCCGCGAGGCGGATACCGGGCTGGGGGCAAGAGAATTGGATTTAGGCATGGCAGTAGCCCAATTATAGAGGCAAGTTCGGTTTTGGAATTGTGAAGTGCGAGTAGGGAATCAGCCTGGTGAGAAGGTGCGCTGGAAACGGCGGCGCAAGTCCCACCAGGCGGCTTTGAAAGCCGCCTTCTGCCAGAGCAGGAAAGCGGAGCCCAACAGCTTGAACGAATTGCCCATCTCGGCCAGCTCAGCGTGCACCGTTTTGCGCACGGCGCGCCAGGCGAAACCGAATACAGGTGAGCTGCGCTGGCGCCAACTCCAGCGCACGAACTTGACGAAGAGGCGGTGCCAGAGGGCGGACAGCCACTCAGAGACCCGCAGCCCCACAGAGAGCTCACGACCGTTGGCGCGCAGGCTCTGCCCGCCGACTCGCCCCCAGAAAGCCGGCGCGTCGGCCAACCGCGGGCGGGCGGCCGCAGCCTCAGCAGGCTGGGGGCGGCGCGCAGCCCAAGCCTCCCGGGCGCGGACCGGCAGTGCGCGCAGGCGCTGGGCCGGCGTGGGCACGGGAGGGAAGACTTTGTCGGCCAGCGAGGTGGGCTCAGTTTGCACGCGCGCTTTGCGGTGCAGCGGCCACGAGAAGCCTCGCGAGGTGGGTCGGTTAGGCGTCAACATACCCAACTACTGTATCAATGAATCATATGAATTGGCTCAGAATCGGCAGAACGCTACACGTCCCCAAAGGTCCAGCGGCGGTTGATGATGTAGTTCCACAGCATCACTACGCCGATAGCGCCGGCCAAGGCCAGGTTGTGGGCCAGCCAACTGGCGCTGATGCCCAACGGCAGCTGCAGATGGTCCATCGCAGCGTGCAGTGCGCTTGCCAGGGTGGCAAAGATCGGCGTGCGGATCAGCAGGCCAAGCAGGTTGACCAACAGGTACTGGCTCAACTGCACGCGCAGGCGCTTGCTGCGCGAGTCGCGGAAGGTCCAGTTGCGGTTGAAGATGAAATTGCTGGTCACCGCAGCGACGAAGGAAATGCCCTGGGCGAAAATCTCGGGCAGGCCGAACAGAAAGGCGGCTAGGTTGAAGATGAGGTAATCCACCACTGTGCCGGTCGCGCCGACGATGGCGAATTTGGCGAAGCGCTTTTGCTCGCGCCGTGAGGAGAGCAGGCTCATTTGGAAGCCACCCCAACATCCAAAGTTTCGTCACTGCGAGCGAAGCGAAGCAATCTGCTACATTGCCGAGAGGGCTGCATTGCAGTTGGACTGTTAGCCAAAGTATTCCTCGTACAGCTCGTTCCACTCCGGATTATTGTCATAATTTACACACAAGGTTGCCAATCACCGGTCATTTTCCACGCAGAGGTCCAGATTGCTTTCGCTAAGCGCTGCACAGCAGCGCATCGCTCGCAATGACGGGTTACTGCAGCCCCAACTGCTCTTTGAAGTAGGGGATCGTCCTCTCCAGGCCATCACGCAATCCCACCGTGGGCTCCCATCCGAGCCACTCGCGTGCTCGGGTAATGTCCGGTTGGCGGCGCAGCGGGTCGCCCTTGAGCATTTTTTCCTTTTGATACACCAGGCCCGCCCCACCCCCTACCAGCTGGTCGATCTCTTCGGCGAACTGGGCGATGGTCATCTCTTGCGGGTTGCCCAAATTGACCGGCTCGTGGACCTCGGAGTTGAGCAGGCGCACGATGCCCTCGATGAGGTCATCCACATAGCAGAAGCTGCGCGTCTGCTGGCCGTCGCCATAGACGGTGAGCGGCTCGCCGCGCAGGGCTTGCTGGATGAAGTTGGGCAGCGCCCGGCCATCGTCCACGTGCATGCGCGGGCCGTAGGTGTTGAAGATGCGCACGATGGCCGTATTCACGCCGTGGAAGCGGTGGTAGGCCATGGTCAGCGCCTCGGCGAAGCGCTTGGCTTCGTCATAAACCGAGCGCTCGCCAATCGGGTCCACGTGGCCCCAGTAGGTTTCCTTCTGCGGGTGCTCCAGTGGGTCGCCGTAGATCTCGCTAGTGGAGGCCAGCAGGAAGCGCGCCTGGTTGGCGAAGGCCACGCCCAGTGTGTTGTGCGTGCCCAGCGCGCCGGCTTTCATGGTTTGGATGGGCAGGTTGGGATAGCCCACCGGCGAGGCCGGGTTGGGGCTGGCTGGCGAGGCGAAGTGCATCACCGCATCCAGCTTGCCGGGTACGTGAATATAGTTGGAAACATCATGGCGGATGAAGCTGAAGCGTTCATTCCCCGCCAGGTGGGCGATGTTCTCCGGCTTGCCGGTGATGAAGTTGTCCATGCCGACCACTTCGTGCCCATCCGCCAGCAGGCGGTCGCACAAGTGGGAGCCAAGGAAACCGGCCGCGCCGGTAATCAGGATACGCATCGCGTCACTCTCGCTTTGTCAGGTAGCAAACGCAGAATTTTAGCACGCGCTAGCGCCAGGACAGTGCGCTGACCAGGCCATCGCCGGTGAGCTGCTGGGCCTGCCCGCTGAGCACGTTGACCACCCATAGGTCGCCTTCATATATGAAGGCGACCAGCGGCCCCTGCTCCGCCGAGGGCGACCAGGCCACCCGCTGCGGCGTGAGGCCGGCGGCGCCCTCCGGTGGGAACAGCGCCATGCTGACGCCTTCGGGCGTAGCCACCATCAGCTGGTAGCCGCTAATCTCGCCTTGCGTGGGCAGGAAGGCGCGCAGGTAGGCCACCTGCGCGCCGCCCGGCTCGGTTTGCGGCATGGCGAACAAACCCACATCGGCGGCGATTGGGCGTACCCCATCCGGCCCCGCCAGCACCAGAGCAAATCCGGGTGGGCTGAAGTTGTAGCGCACGAAATAGAAGCTTTCCTCATCCAGCCAGCTCAGGCCGGGTATCCAGGCCCAGTCGCTGCCGGTCTGGTAGGCAGGCAGGTCGAACCAGGCATCCAGGTCGCGGGTGGCCAGGTTCACCGTGCCGACCGCGTCTGGGCGGGCGAAGGCCAGCCGGTCTCCGGACGGAGACCAGGCATAGCTGCTGCCCCACCAGGCGTAGAAGCCATCGCCGCGGGCGACCAGGGCCACCTGTGGCGTCCCGGGCTGGCCAGCCGCGCTGATGTCCAGCAGTTGCAGGTCGTTGCGCGCCTGCCAGCCCGGCGGGTTGGGCGAAGGGTCCACCGTCGAGAAGGCGATCTGGTATTCGCGGCCCGGTCGCCAGCCGGCGTAGTGCACCATATTGCGCACTTCGAGGTCAATCAGGGTCAATGGGCCTTCGTCCAGGCTGGCCAGCCACAGCTCGTTGATGGCTTGGCTCTCCGCGCTGTCGCGCGAGAAAAGCAGCCAGCGACCGTCCGGCGAGACCTCGAAGATGCGCCCGTCGAGGTCACCGGTGGCCGCCACGGCGCGGCGCAACCCACTGCTGCCCTCCAGCACCCAGGCATTGCCGGCCGAGAGGAAGGCCAGCCGGCCCGGCAGGCTCACCGCGCTGAACGGCGCCTGCGCGCCGATCATGATGATTTCGTCCACCGGCTGGGCCAGCACCACCGAGCCGACCAGCGTGCGCGAGACCAGCTCGCCATCTTCGTAGAGCAGGCGGTAGGTGGCCTCCTGCAGGCCATTGACGCCGTTTTGTATCAGGCGCTGCTCGCCCACGGGCAGCGCTTCGTTGGGCAGCGTGCGTGAGGTGAACGGCAATGGGGTCTGCTCGGTCTCGAACTCTTCGTGCACGCGCAGCACCCGCACCTGCTGGCCGCCTTGCAGGATGGTGAAGGATGGCGGTTCGCTGCGGTCCAGCGCGCCCAATTGCACCCCGGCGGCTTCCAGCGCGCTGCGCACGCTGCTACCCGCCGGCAGCGAAACCGCGCGGCTGCCTCCATCGGCCAGGATGGTCACGCGCAGCGTGCCGGCGTCTCCCGCCAGAGGCGCGCAGGCCCCCAGGCAGAGGGCCAGGACAATCAACAGGTATAATCGCGTTTTGTGCATGCCAACACCGTTGTTACGGAAATTATAGTAGATGGCCCCTAAAAGCGACCTGGTGCAAACGGAAGACCTGAACTTCGAAGCCAAACTGGAGGCTTTGCTCTTCGTCGCGCCGGCTTCGGTCACCATCAAACAGCTGGCCGAGGCGCTGGAGGTGAAGCCCAAGCAGGTCGAGGATGCGCTCAACATTCTCGAGGCAGGCTATGCGCAGCGCGGCATCCGTCTGCAGCGCCACAAGGGCGAACTGCGCCTGACCAGTGCGCCGCAGGCTGCTGGCCTGGTGGAGCGTTTCCTGGACCTGGAGGCGACCACCCGGCTGAGCAACGCGGCGCTGGAATGCCTGGCCATCGTAGCCTACCAGCAGCCGATCACCCGCCCGCAAATCGACGCGGTGCGCGGGGTGAACAGCGACAGCGCGATGCGCTCGCTGCTCACCCACGGCCTGGTGGAGGAAGCCGGCCGTGCGGATACGCCGGGCCGCCCGATCCTCTACGCCACCACGCCCGACTTCCTGCAGCATTTCGGCCTGGGCAAGCTGGAGGCGCTGCCGCCGCTCAACCTGGACCACCTGGCCCAGCAAGGCGCCCTGCCCCTGCAGGCTGAGAACGGCCAGCCGCCGGAAGCCGCCCCACCCAACGACAAAACCAGCCACTGAGGACGTTCCCGATGGCCGAGGAACGCCTGCAAAAAATCCTCGCCCGCGCCGGTTACGGTTCGCGCCGCGCCGCCGAGGAGTTGATCAGCGCCGGGCGTGTGCTGGTCAACGGCCAGCGCGCCGAACTGGGCGCCAAGGCCGACGCGACGCGCGACGCCATCCTGGTGGACGGCCAGCGCCTCAAGCTGGCCGAGGAACTGGTCTGCTATGCGGTGTACAAGCCGCGCGGGGTGATCTCCACCACCGCCGGGCCGGAGCCGCGGCGAAAGGTCACCGACCTGGTGCCGGGCGGCGAGCAACTGCACCTCGTGGGCCGGCTGGACCTGAACAGCGAAGGCCTGATGCTGTTGACCAACGACGGCGAGCTGACCCAGCGGCTGACCCACCCCAAGTTCGAGCAGGAGAAGGAATACCGCGTGCTGGTTGCCCGCCAGCCGGACAGCGAGCAGCTAGAGACCTGGCGACGCGGCGTGGTGCTGCCAGATGGCACGCGCAGCCTGCCCGCCGAAGTGCGCATCGAAAAGCCGCACGGCAAGGGCGCCTGGCTGCGGGTGGTGATGCGCGAGGGGCGCAAGCGCGAGATCCGCGAGATCGCCCGGCAGCTAGGGCTGCCGGTGGCCAAGCTGCTGCGCATCCGCATCGGGGCGCTGCGGGTGGGCAACATGCAGCCCGGCGACTGGCGGCCGTTGACCGCCGAAGAGGTGCAGGCCCTGCAAAGCGGGACCCCCATGCCGGCCAGCAAGGGCCGCCCGGCCGGCGGCCAGCCCCGGCGTAAACCGCCCGGCGGCCGCAGCTCCGCAAGGCCCAAGGCCTCAGGTAAACCGGGCCGCGCTCGGAGCCCCGGCCAGCGCAGGAAGAAGTAATCAGGTATCAGGCACCCTTTGCCCGGTTAACTCCTCCATGAGTTGAGCAAGCCGCTGACAATTAGACTCGGGCAATGAGCACTCTTCGGGCGTGAAGAGGCAAGGGGAAATTGCTTGGCTACGTTTGTTCAGTCGTAGAGATCAACCGAAATATGCCGTTGGTACGGCTCATAATTTTGTGCTCCACCAGGGAGCGGCGCAGCCAGGCCACATCATCGTTGAAATCAACCAAAATGCGGTTGACTTCCATCTCTTCATAATCCCGGTCAGGTTCAAACTCCTGGGCGATGTGGTCAAGGATGATGCGTTGTTTTTTAAGTTGCGAGGGAATTTTGTGAAGACGACCGTGCTTAAAAAAGAAACTCAACACCTTCTCCCGATATGCATCCGGCTTCACTTGCGTACGCAAATCAGGCTGCGGTAGACGAATCACTTCATCCAGGGTGCGCTGCAAGACATCCTGCGCCAACGAATATGTTTGATAGTACTGATCCTTGCGTGCTTTCAGCAAACCTGCTTCCGTCAATTTGCTGAGATGGTGCGAAACGGTCGCCGGATTCAAACGCAAAATAGCGGCTAGCTCTTCGCCGTGCCGCGCCTTGGTCAACACCAGATTCATAATCAGCAATCGCGCAGGATGTCCCAACGCCTTAAACAACAGGGCGCGTGCTTCCAGGTTTTTTTCCGTGTTCACTTTGTTGCTTGGGCTAATCATTTTTGCCACCGTGCATCGATTGCATACCGCTTGCAAAAGTTGAATATGGCCTGCAGATGACGAAACATGCTTATTTGAATGTGGAGAAGTTTTTGGGCTTCTTCGTCACCCATCGCCTGGGCGACCTCTAATTCCTTTTGATAATTGTCAATGGCTTTGTTGGTTATCTGTTTGAACATCGCCTCCAACCGCTCGATCTCAGTCATTGAAGAAGCATTTTCGACTTCAACATTATTCATTTGTTCCATAGGTTCCATCCTGTTAATTTTGATTTTAACGTAAATAGATTGTACAATATAATTTGACAAATATCAAATCAAATTTACAATCTATATACTACAAAAGGATGGCAGCATGCTTCATTCATTAAAGCCCGAACAATATCAACTCATTCAGCCTCTTTTTGGCGAGGGCAACACAACCCCTCTGTATTGTCAGGGCGTTATGGCTGGCAAATATCCCGGCAAGATTCTTGTGGATAATCCCATTCAGCCTCGCAATGCCCTGGTCGTAAAAGATATCTGGTGCCACCTGATTGGCGATCCTGATAATGCTGCCTTTCACAAGGAGTTAAAGCGTGACCTGGCTGAAAAAAGGCTGATCGGTGAAGATAAACGGGTTCTCTTCTTCGTTGATCCGTCGCCAGACTGGCTGGAGATTTTGAACAAATTGGTGGAAGATCGCCAACCGATCCCCATGCCCCGCTGCCTTTATGCGGCCACCCCGGCCCAAGAATTTCAAACGCCTGCTATGCCAGACGGGTTTAGGCTGCACTTCATTGATGAAGCCATTCGCGATGAGTTGGATGGTGAGCTGCCAGGAGATGTGCAGAAGGTTCTGGATCTGCGGGAGGATGCCGATGTGCCGGATGAGATGGCGTTTGGATTTGTGGCGGCAAACGGCCGCTCTCTCGCCGCCTGGTCTGTTATCGATTTCATCATCGGGGATGTGGGTGAAATTCGCCTGGTAACCGAGGACGCGTATCGCCGTCGCGGGCTGGCCTTCACCACTTCAACCGCCACGATTGCCTATGGGCTTTCCCGAGGCTTAAAGCAAATCAACTGGGACGCGGCCGCTTCCAACTTGCCCTCCATCCGCACCGCCCAAAAGTTGGGCCTACAGCTTTTGCACGAACCAAAAGAGTACATTATCATCTTCTCCGAAATCAGCTATCTCATCAACCTGGCTTGGAGCCACTTGGACACCCAGCGCTTTGAACAGGTGCACATTGTGGCCGAGCAGATGGTGACATCAGACGAGGAGATGTTGGTCCAATACGGGCAGTTCTTGACAGCGGCGGCGTGGGCAGGCTTAGGTGATCCGGTGCAAGCCATCCTTCACTTGCGCAAAGCGATTGAGGCTGGTTTTGACAATCTGTTTGAAATGGAAAAATCCCCCCATCTGAAAATACTGCATGGTTCTACTGCCTGGGAAGACTTGATTGGGCAGATGAAAAGTGATTGACCCGACCGAAGCGAACTAATATTAATAAATTGGCGGGCTGCCAATTCCAAGCACCAATACCGAACATCTGTGCGATAATAAGCGCCATGTTCGCCGGCGTCAAAGCCATCTACAACGAATTCCCGCAACGTTTCTGGGTTGTCGCCGCAGTGTCGTTCATCGACCGCGTGGGCGGCACCATGCTGTTCCCCTTCTTCGCCCTCTATATCACCCAGCAGTTCGGTGTGGGCATGACCCAGGCCGGCGTCGTGCTGGGCGTCTTCGCCATCAGCGGCATGATTGGCGGCATGATCGGTGGCGCGCTGACCGACCGCTGGGGTCGCCGCCGGCTGATCATCGCCGGCCTGATCTTCAGCGCGCTGAGCACGCTGACCCTCGGCCTGGTGCGCGAGCTCAGCCTGTTGTATCCGCTGGCCTTCGTCATCGGCCTGCTCTCCGACCTGGCCGGGCCGGCGCACCAGGCCATGGTGGCCGACATTTTGCCGGAAGAGAAGCGCCAGGAAGGCTTCGGCGTGCTGCGCGTAGTGGGCAACCTGGCCTGGATCATTGGCCCCACGCTGACCGGCTTCATCGTCACCCATTCTTTCTTTGCCCTGTTCGTCATCGATGCGATCATCAGCTGCATTGTGGCCTTGTTGTTCTACCTGTTCATCCCCGAGACCAAGCCGGCGCCCAAAGAAGACGAGACCCCGGAGAGCATGCTGGCCACCTTCCGCGGCTATGGCCGCGTGCTAGGTGACTTGGCCTATATGGGCTTCGTGCTTGCCCTGATGCTGTTGAGCGTCGTCTACATCCAAATGTACAACTCGCTCTCGGTCTTCCTGCGCGACCAGCACGGCATCTCGCCGCAGGGCTACGGCTTCCTGCTGACCTCCAGCGCCATCACTGTGATCCTGTTCCAGTTCTGGACCTCGCGCAGGATCAAAGTCTGGCCGCCTTTCCTGCTGATGGCCGCCGGCGGACTGTTCTACATGCTCGGCTTCGGGATGTACGGCTTCGTGGGGACCTACGCGCTGTTCGTCGCCGCCATCGTGGTCGTGACGCTGGGCGAGATGATCATCATGCCGACCAGCGCGGCCCTGGCCGCCAGCTTCGCTCCGGACGAGATGCGCGGGCGCTACATGGCCATCTTTGGTTTCACCTTTGCGCTGCCCGCCGCCATCGGCCCGGCCGCGGCCGGCATCATCCTGGACAATTACGACCCCAACTGGCTGTGGTACCTGGGCGCGCTGCTCTGCGCCCTGGCCGCCCTGGGCTTCTACCTGCTGCACCTGCGCCTGGGTGCCCGCAAGCAGTTCAAGCAGATGCAGGAAGCCGGATAAGAAGCCCGCATACTTGGCGAAAGCCGCGCCGCTAACGTACAATACGGCAGCCCAACGTTGAGGTAGCCGCTTTCATGCCCAAGAACCCCGCCCCGTCGCCCTCCTGGCTGGATAAGCCCCTGCTGGCCAATTTCAAACTCACCTGGGAAGTCGTGCTCGTCGCCGTGCTGCTGCTTTTAGCCGCGGTAACCCGCTTCCACATCCTGGGCGACCGGGTGATGAGCCACGACGAGACCACCCACGTGCTCTTCTCCTGGAACCTGTTCAAGGGCTTCGGCTACTCGCACGACCCGCTGAGCCATGGGCCGTTCCAGTTCCACATCCTGGCGCTGACCTATTTCCTCTTCGGCGATACGGACTTCACCGCCCGCCTGCCCCACGCGCTGTTCGGCGTGGCCACCGTGCTCTTCACCTGGTGGGCGTTCCGCCGCTACCTGGGCCGCGTAGGCGCCATGCTGGCGGCCTTCTTCATGCTCATCTCGCCCTACATCCTGTACTACAGCCGCTACTCCCGCAACGAAATCTTTGTGGCGCTCTTCGGCCTGGTGATGTTGTGGGGCATATTGCGCTACCTGGACCGCGGCGAGAACAAGTACCTCTACGTGATCACCGCTTCGCTGGCCTTGCACCTGGCCAGCAAGGAAACCGGCTTCATCTACGCGGCTCAGGCGCTGCTTTTCCTGGGTCTGCTCTTCCTCGCCCGCCTCTGGGCGACCGCCTGGCCCAAAGACCGCGACAAGACGACTTTCTTCATCGTGCTGCTGCTGGGTCTCTCGCTGTTGCTGCTGGCGCTGGGCGCGCAGGTGAGCGGCAATGCGGCTGCCCCTGCGGTGACCGCGGAGGGCGAACCAGCCCCCGGCAGTGGCCTGACCATGCCCGCCATCATCCTCGGGGTTGGCGGCCTGTTGGCAGTCGCCGTGAGCCTCTTCCTGCTGGTGCGCGGCTACGGCGCGCAGCCGCTGCGCGAGGAGCGCAGCTTCGGCCTGATGACCTTCCTATTCGCGCTGATGCTGCCACACCTGGGCGCCTTTGCGCTCAAAGCCCTGGCGCCGGACATCACCTACAGCACGTTCAGGAACATGGTCGCGGCGATCAACCCGGCCACCTTCTTTAGCTCGCCTGACCTGCCCCACCTGGGCCTGCTCTTCCTGGTGATTTTGGTGGCCTTCCTGTTCTCCGCCTCGCTGGGCTTATTCTGGAACCCGCGCCAATGGGTGATCAACATGGCGATCTTCTTCGCCATTTTCATCCCCGTGTTCACCACCATGTTCACCAACTCACTGGGCTTCTTCACCGGGCTGGTCGGCTCGCTGGGCTATTGGATCGAACAGCAAGCCGTGCAGCGCGGCAGCCAGCCGGCTTACTATTACTGGGGTTTACAGATCCCGGTGTACGAATACCTGCCCGCGCTGGGCACGCTGCTGGCCGCCGGGATCGGGCTGCGCCTGCACCTGGGGCGTGAGCGACCCAAGCCGCTGCACGCTGTCCATCGTGGCCGCCAGGCGGCTCAACCGGCCCTGGACCCCAACCGCAAGCTGCGCCCTGCCGAAAGCCGCCAGCTGGCGCTGACCCTGCTGGCCTATTGGGCGGCCAGCGCCCTGGCGGCCTACACCATCGCCGGCGAGAAGATGCCCTGGCTCACCGTGCACATCACCCTGCCGATGATCCTGCTCAGCGGCTGGGCGCTGGGCTGGGTGATCAGGCGGGTGGACTGGGCACAGGTCTTTAGCCCGCGCGGTGGCTGGACCCTGGCCGCGCTGGCCGTTGCCCTGCTCTCTGGCTTCGCCGTGCTATCGCAATTGTTGGGCGCGCAGCCACCATTCCGCGGCATGGGCCTGATCCAGTTGCAGCACACCACCCGCTTCATTTCCACGTTGCTGGTGCTCGCCGGCAGCCTGTATGCGCTGTACCGCCTGCTGGCCGGCCAGCCCCGCCAACCCGGGGAACTGCGCGGCCAGCTGACCGTGCTGGTCTTCACCGCGCTGGCTTTGCTCACTGCCCGCACCGCATTCCAGGCCAACTACATTAACTACGACCTGGCCACCGAATACCTGGTGTACGCGCACATGGCCCCTGGGCCGAAGCAGATGATGGAGCAGCTGGAAGACCTCTCGCTGCGGCTCACCGACAGCCTGGATATTCAGGTGGCCTATGACAACGAGAGCAACTACCCGTTGTGGTGGTACCTGCGCAATTATCCGAATAAGATCTATTACGACGTGAACCCCTCGATGAGCCTGCGCGAATCGCCGGTGATCATCGTAGGCGACACCAATTATGGCAAGGTCGAGCCCATCGTGCGCCAGGATTACCACCAGTTCCAGTTCGTGCGCATTTGGTGGCCCAACCAGGACTATTTCGATTTCACCCGCGCCAGTGTGGGCTTTGAATTCACCAGCGAGACCGGCCTGCCCGGAACTCAGATGGGCACCTTCGATTATCTTGGCCGCGTCGCACGCAGGCTGTGGAACGCTGTGGACAGCCCCGAAGAGCGTGAAGCGCTGTGGCAAGTGTGGCTGAACCGCGACTTCACCCGCTACCTGACCCTCAAGGGTCGCGAGGCCAGCCTGTCCGACTGGGACCCGGCACGCTCCATGCGCATGTACGTGCGCAAGGACATCGCCGCGCAGATCTGGGACTACGGCGTGGCCCCCATCGCCCTGGCGCCGGACCCCTATGCCGACAAGGGCATAGCGCTCTCCGCCGACCTGGTGCTCGGCGGCTCGGGCGCTGAGGTGGGCCTGTTCAACAGCCCACGTGGCCTGGCCGTGGCGCCGAACGGCGACCTGTACGCGGCCGATTCGCTGAACCACCGCATCCAGCGCTTCAGCGCGGACGGGCAGTTGCTGGGCAGTTGGGGCGGCCCGAGCGATCCGGCCAGCATGGCCGGCGGCACCTTTGCGGAACCCTGGGGCATCGCCGTCTCGCCGGATGGCCGCTTCGTGTACGTGGCGGATACCTGGAACCACCGCATCCAGAAGTTCAGCGCCACGGGCGAGTTCATCACCGCCTGGGGCACCTTCGGCAACAGCACCGACGGTATGGCGCTGTATGGCCCGCGCGATGTGGCCGTAGCAGCCGATGGCAGCGTGCTGGTCGCCGATACGGGCAACAAGCGCATTGTGGTCTACAACTCGGACGGGGAATACATCAACCAGATCGGCGGCCCCGGCTTTGACCTGGGCCAATTCGAAGAGCCGGTCGGCCTGGCCTTGAATGTCAATACCGGCGAACTGTACGTGGCGGACACCTGGAACCAGCGTATCCAGGTGCTGCACTATGCCGGCGGCGCGCTAGGCGCCACCACCAGTTGGGAGGTCAACGGTTGGTTTGGCCAATCATTGAACAACAAGCCCTACCTGGCGGTGGACGGAGAAGGCCGCGTGTACGCCAGCGACCCCGAAGCCGGTCGCGTGCTGGTATTCGACAGCCAGGGCGCCTTGCTGCACTACTTTGGCGGCTTCGACCAGGGCGCGGTGAACATCGGCGTCGCCCAGGGTCTGGCGGTTAGCCAGAACGGCGAACTGTGGCTGAGCGACAGCTTCTCGCACAACCTGCTGCGTTTCCAATTGGAATAGCGCTACAAAGAGGGATCGAACTTCTGCTGCGTATCCACGCGGGCCACATGCCCGAGGATGCGCCGAGCATCCGCGCCCAGCACTTTGTCGGGGCCGGCAGCCGCATCCTGCAGCGAGTTGAAGTGCGGGTAGAGCTTGGCGGGGGCCGCCAGGCTCACCAGTCCCAAAAGCCCGGAACACTCGTATTGCACGCGTACATCCTGGGCAAACAAACCCTCGACCAGCGTGTTGATCACCCGCGGCTGCCCCAGGGCTTGTTCCACCAGGTCCAGCCCGCTGATCGTCTTCGATTCGAGGTGCGTGAAGAGTTCGCCAATCGTCATATCGGTCTTTTTATAGCTCGCAGGCTATGAAAATAGCTATGACTGGAATGTTGTCACCTTTCTCTTAGAAAACGTCTAGACTTCCACTTTGGCGCATACAGATTGAACACAGCAGTCTTCACAATTGGGGATATTTGAAAAACACCAAGTGCGGCCAATATGCCAAAGCGCGCCATCAATCGCTCCAGGGAATTCTGGGCTAATGCGGCGAGCCGCATCCATGGCAGCCCATTCCGATTCTTGCGCTGCCACCCCCAACCGATAAAGCACGCGCATTGTATGTACATCCGCCTTTATATCCATCCTAGGGCGATCAAGATCTGGAAAACGCATTCCAAAGGCGGCTTCGATTAACAATATGGCCATGTTGGCAATTCCCTCACCCACGCCATGTACACGCAAAAGGGTTGCCTTAACTTGGCCGGCTGGCTTATCAAGCCACATTAGCGAAGCATCACCTCCAAACTCCTCAACCACCAGTTTGGTCAATTCTTTCACTGTTCGCGGAGCCGCATTTACATATCGTGGCCGGCGTTTCAACTGACCAAACAAGTCTGTTAATTCTTCCTGTGACATCTTATGAATCCGCGAAGGGTTCAAGTGGCCCAAGATATTTTTCATGTCATATGGTATCGTCCAAATTATGTCTGCTTTAGTCCCTCGATCTAAGCATATAGCTATGGCAAACGCGTACGGGTCTGTCATAACCAGGGGTGCCGCCTCCGGGACAACAGTCGGAAACAACTGGTCAGACTCAAAATTAGTTGAGCAGTCCAATAATTGCTGCTTCATGCGATTCAAATCCATTGCACCCTCACTCCCCTTCATAGCCCTAGCTAAGTAGGATTATATGCAAAAACAGGCCGGTGGTATAATGCCAGCCGTTTCTCATCTCTGCTTCCGCCAACAAGGAGCATATTCCATTCATGAAGTTGCATGAGTACATTTCCAAGCAAATTTTCGCCGAATATGGCGTGCCCGTCCCGCAGGGCGAAGTAGCGGCCACCCCCAAAGAAGCAGGCAAGATCGCAAAGAAGCTGGGTGGCCGCGTTGTAGTTAAAGCCCAGGTGTTGGTGGGCGGCCGCGGCAAGGCCGGCGGCGTGAAGCTGGCCAAAGATGCCAAAGAGGCCGAGGAAGTCGCCGCCGGCATCCTGGGCATGGACATCAAAGGCCTGCCGGTCAACAAGGTGCTGGTGGACCCGGCGATCGACATCGCCAGCGAGATCTATTTGGGCATCACCAACGACCGGGCGGCGCGCCAGCCGGTGATCATCGCCTCGGCGGCCGGCGGCGTGGACATCGAAGAGGTGGCCAAGACCAACCCGGAGAAGATCATCCGCGTACACGTCAATCCGCTGCTGGGCGTGCAGGACTACAACATCCGCGACCTGGCGATCGGCATTGAGCTGGACCGCTCGCTGTGGGGCGCGTTCCACACCATCACCAAGGGGCTGTGGGAGGCATACCACGAGTCGGACGCCACCCTGGCCGAGGTGAACCCGCTGGTGATCACCGGCGACGGCGAACTGCTGGCGATCGACGGCAAGATGCTGATCGACGACAACGCGCTGTATCGCCACAAGGACTTCGAAGAACTGCGCGATCTCTCCGCCGAGGAGCCCGCCGAAATCGAGGCCCGCGAGAGCGGCCTGACTTACATCAAACTGGATGGCGAGATCGGCTGCATGGTGAACGGCGCCGGCCTGGCGATGGCCACCATGGACATCATCAAGCTGTTCGGCGGCGAGCCGGCCAACTTCCTGGACATCGGCGGCGGCGCCGGCGCCGACAAGGTCGCCGCGGCGCTGCGCATCATCCTCTCCGACAAGAACGTCAAAGCCGTCTTGTTCAACATCTTCGGCGGCATCACCCGCGGCGACGAAGTGGCCCGCGGCATCCTGGAGGCGATGGAAACGGTCAAGCCTTCGGTGCCGATGGTCATCCGCTTGGTGGGCACCAACGCAGCCGAGGGCCGCGCCCTGCTGGCCGAGGCCAACATGATCACCGCCGAAACCCTGGCTGAAGCCGCGCAGAAGGCTGTGGAAGCCGCCAAAGGCACCTAACCACAAAGACACAGAGAACACAAAGAAAGCACAAAGCAAAAGATTTATATGAATCTAAAGGAGCGGGCAAACGAACTCTCGCAGGAGATTATTGGTGCCGCTATTGAAGTTCATTCGGCTTTAGGCCCAGGCTTGTTGGAATCAGCTTATCTCACCAGCCTATGCCACGAGCTGAATTTACGGGGCGTCAAATTCGCCAAGGAAGTTGCATTGCCGGTGAAGTACAAAGACGCCACACTGGATGCAGGATATAGACTGGATTTGTTAGTGGATAAACAAGTGATTGTCGAAGTGAAAACTGTTGAACGCATTCAACCGATCCACCAAGCGCAGCTTTTGACCTATCTGAAGCTGACCAATCTGTGGCTCGGGATATTGCTCAATTTCAATGTCCTGTTTCTCAAACAAGGAATACGCCGAGTAGTTAATGGATAAGAAAAATCTTTGTGCCCTTTGTGTCTTTGTGGTTAAGGAATCATTGACTGAAAGGAATCTCTAATGGGAATTCTCGCTGACAAGAACACCCGCGTGGTGGTGCAAGGCATCACCGGGCGCGAAGGCATGTTCCATTCCGAGCGCATGCTCGAATACGGCACCCAGGTGGTGGGCGGCGTACGCCCGGGCAAGGGCGGCGAATGGGTGCTGGATGGCAAGGTGCCCGTCTTCGACTCGGTGCGCGTGGCGGTGGAAGCGACCGGCGCCGACTGCAGCATGATCATCGTGCCCGAGGCCGCCGCGCCGGACGCAATGCTCGAAGCAGCCGACTCGGGCGTGCGCCTGATCATCTGCCTCACCGAAGGCATCCCCATCCAGGACATGATGCGTGTGCGCACCTACCTGGATTTCAAGGGCGTACAGCTGATCGGCCCCAACTGCCCCGGTCTGCTGACCCCCGGCGAAACCAAAATCGGTTTCATCCCCGGCGACAACGCCATCCCCGGCAACATTGGTGTGGTCTCCCGCTCCGGCACACTAACCTACGAGGTGCTCTACGCCCTCAAGCAGGTCGGTTTGGGCGCCACCACGTGCGTGGGCATCGGCGGCGACCCGGTCAAAGGCTTGAACTACATCGACGTGCTGCAAATGTTCGAGGATGACCCGCTGACCGACAAGATCGTGATGATCGGTGAGATCGGCGGCAGCGACGAAGAGAAGGCCGCCGACTTCATCAGCCAGAGCATGACCAAGCCGGTGGTCAGCTTCATCGCCGGGCAGAGCGCTCCGCCAGGCAAGCGCATGGGCCACGCCGGCGCCATCGTGGAGGGCGGCGAAGGCAGCGCAGCGGATAAGATCGCCGCGCTGAAGAAGGCCGGCGTGCAGATTGCCGACCACCCGGAGCAGATCCCCGATATGCTGCGCAAATAGGCGAGCCATTGCTTAGGTTGTAGTCGAAATTTAGTTGTTGAAGCCGGTGCGCCCTTCTGCTACACTGAACGGCATGAACAGAACACTGTTAATCATCCTTTTAATTGTGCTGGCGGGTGGGCTTCTCTGGTATTTCAACAGCACCCAGGATACTACCGCCTTGGCCAATCCTGCCTCAGCGTACTGCGTTGAACAGGGCGGGCGCCACGAAGTACGCACAGACGGCTCAGGCGAATACGGTGTTTGCGTGTTTAACGACGGCCGTGAATGCGAGGAATGGGCGTTCTATCAAGACAACGCCTGCGCCGGACCGGCCGGCATGCCCAATCCGGCCTCGGTCTACTGCGCGGAGAACAGCGGTACGGTCGACATTCGCACGGACTCGCAGGGCGGCCAATTCGGTGTCTGCGTCTTTGCCGATGGCAGTGAGTGCGAGGAATGGGCTTTCTTCCGCCACGGAGCCTGCAACGCACCATAGGTAAGATCAGATTGCAAAAAGAGCGGCTCACGCCGCTCTTTTTTTGATTCCCCTGCGCAGCAGGCTGCGCCCTTATGCTTGTTCTCGCCGGAGCCAGTTGCGCACTACGCGCAGCGGGGCCGGCTGCAGCAAGCGGCGCAGCGCAGGCAGCGCCGCCTGGGCGGCGGCTTCGCCGCGGGCCACCAGATCGCCGACATCCGGCGTGCCCAGCACGCCGACGTCTGCGACCGGCGGACGGATGATCAACTCCGGCTTCTCGGCGGCCAGGCGCAGCTCGCCCTGGATGCGGCCGCTCATGGTGATCGCCTCGGTAAAAGCCATGAAGGCGCGGCCCATGCGAAAGCGCTTCACCGGGCTGGGGATGGGCAGCGAGGCAATGTCGTTGTGGCTCACTTCCGCCGTTTGGCCTTGCGGCTCCAGCGGCGGGCCGAGCGGCACGGCGACCACGGGCAGGCCGGGAGCCAGCTCGCGGGCCACCTGCACCGGCACCGGGTTGCTAAGGCCGCCATCCACCAGCTCCCAGCCGTTCAGTTGACGGCTGGGGAAAATGCCGGGGATGGCGATGGTGGCCATCACCGCGTCCAGCACCGAGCCGCGAGTGAGCACCACTTCGTAGCCGCGGCCCACGTCCAGCGCGGTCAGGGCCAGCGGGATGTCCAGGTCTTGGAAGTGCTTATCGCCGAGCACCTCACGCAGCGTGCTTTCCACGCCGTCGAGACCCAGCAAGGCGTTATCCGCCTGGCTGGGCTCGCGCAGCAGGCGGCGGAACTCGATCGCCGAGAGGCGCCGTTGGATGTCGTGCGGCGACGTGCCGGCCGCGTAAGCGGCGGCGATCAGGCCGCCGATGCTGCTGCCGGCCAGGGCGCGCACGGGGATGTTTTCGCGTTCCAGCACGCGCAGCACGCCCACATGGGCGCCACCGCGCAATCCGCCGCCGCCCAGCACCAGGGCAATGCCCCGGCCGCGCGGTCGCGGGATGTATCCGTTACTCTTCAAAAGGTACTGTCACCACCTTCTTTGCAATCTCAGCCAGCAATGCTTCTTTGGCCGCCAACACCTGAGCGACCACGTCTTCCAGGGCCACGATGCGCTTCTCGTCTTCGTGGCGCAGCTTGAATTCGACTCCACCCTCTTTCATCGAACGCTCGCTCACCGTCAGGCGGATGGGCAGGCCGATCAGGTCGGCGTCGTTGAACTTGATGCCGGGCGACTCGTCCCGGTCATCGAAGAGCACTTCGAGGCCAGCGGCCTGCAGGTCGGCATATAACGCCTCGCCTTGCTCCGCGCCGCCGCGCAGCGCCAGCAGGTGCACCTGGTACGGGGCGATGCTGATCGGCCAGATCAGGCCCTTGTCATCATGGTTCTCCTCGGCGGCGCAGGCCAGCAGGCGGCCGCTGCCGATGCCGTAGGAGCCCATGATCACCGTCTGCTCCTTGCCGCTCTCGTCCAGGAAAGTGGCTCCCAGCGCATCGGTGTAGTCGGTGCCCAGCTTGAAGATATTGCCCACTTCCACGCCGCGCGAGGTGCGCATGGCGCTGCCACACTTGGGGCAGGCGGAGCCTTCTTCGGCGCTGGCGATATCGGCCACGATGTCGGCCTGGTAATCACGCCCGTAGTTGACGTTGGTATAGTGATACCCCTCTTGATTGGCGCCGGCAACCAAATTGGGTGAGAGCGTGATGAGATCATCCACCACGACCAGCGCGCCGTTCTGGCCCACCGGCGAGGCATAGCCGGCCACCGCGCCAATAGCGGCGATCTCCTCGGGATGCGCCGGGCGCAGCTCCTTGGCCTTGAGCGCGTTGGCCAGCTTGGTTTCGTTGACGTCCATGTCGCCGCGCACCACGCTGAAGACCAGCTTCTGCTCTTCTCGCTCACCTTCGCTGAAAGTGGCCATCAGGAACACGGCCTTGGCGGTGCGCGCCTTGGGCACCTTCAGGAACGCGGCCAGGTCTTCAATGGTGGCTACGTTGGGCGTCTCCACTTTTTGCAGTTCGCCGGCGTCCTCCGCCTGCACCTGCGGCTTCTGGAACAGGGCGATCTGGCGGTTGGCGCGGTAGCCGCACTTGTCGCAAAGCAGCAGCGTGTCCTCGCCCACCGGAGTCAGATACATGTACTCGTGGGCCATGCTGCCGCCCATCATGCCCACGTCGGAGGCCACCGCCACGGCGGGCACCCCGCAGCGGGTGAAGATGTTGAAATAGGCCTGGTAGTGGGCGCGGTACTGCTTGTCCAGGCCCGCCTCGTCGGCGTCCAGGCTGTAGCTGTCCTTCATGGTGAACTCGCGCACGCGGATCAGGCCGGCGCGCGGGCGCGCGTCGTCGCGCCATTTGGTCTGGATGTGGTAAACCAGCCTGGGCAGCTGCTTATAGGACTGGATCTCACGGCGGGCCAGATCAGCGACGACTTCCTCATGAGTCATGGCCAGCACCATGTCGTGGCCCTTGCGGTCGTGGAAGCGGCTCATTTCGCCGCCGATCTTGTACCAGCGCCCGGTCTCCTTCCACAGGTCGGCGGGGTGCACCACGGGCATATAGATCTCCTGCCCGCCAATGGCGTTGATCTCCTCGCGCATGATGTCTTCGATCTTGCCGATGGCGCGCCAGCCCATGGGCATCAGCGTGTAGATGCCCGCGCCCAGCTGGCGGATGAGGCCGGCGCGGGCAAGCAGCTGGTGGCTGGCCACCTCGGCGTCGGCCGGCGCATCGCGCAGGGTGTTACCGAACATATGCGACATTTTCATCAGTCAATCCTCCGAAAAAACAAAAAGCGCCCCAAACGGGGCGCAATTAAACGATTTGCAGGCAGCGCGTGAAGCTAATTTTGCCCCATGGGAAAGGTGGAACGGCTCGCGGCCTTGCTAGGGGCCGGGTAGAAGACCACAACTTCTTGGCTTACCATGCTTAGAGCATATACGCTGCCACGGGCTTTGTCAAGCTAATGGGCAAATTATG
>JAHCIH010000008.1 GCA_026129335.1 Anaerolineales bacterium | reverse complement strand
GCCGCCAGCCTGCTGCTGCCGCTGCCCGCCGGCTTCGACCCGGCGGCCATCGCCCGGCTCTCCGGCCTGGGGGCGCTGGCGGTCTGCGAGGCCCTGGAGGCGATGGGCCTGGCGCCCGAAATCAAATGGCCCAACGATGTGCTGCTGGGTGGGAAGAAGACCTGCGGCGTACTGGCCGAGGCGCATTGGATGGGGGGTGCGCTGACTGCGCTCATTCTGGGGATTGGCATCAACCTTGCAGCTTCCTCCGTGCCGCCTGCCGAGGCGCTCAATTTCCCGGCGACCTGCGTGGAAGCCGAGCTAGGCCGGGCGGTGGATCCCGGCGGCCTGCTGCGCGCCGTACTGAAAAGCGCGCTGGCCTGGCAGCCTCGCTTGGCGGGCGAAGAACTGCTGCAGGCCTGGGAAGGTCGCCTGGCCTACCGCGGCCGGCGCGTGCACTTGCAGGCCGGCGGCGAAGCCGTGGCGGCCGAGCTGCTCGGCCTGGCCGCGGACGGCAGCCTGCGGCTGCGGCTGGACGGCGGCGAGGAGCGCGCCTTCCAGGCCGGCGAAATACGCATCCTGCCTGGCGTTTGACAGGCGCCTGAAAAGCACTACACTTGTTTGTACTGGGAGCGAACAATGCTGGATGACTTTTTGAAAGAGGACGAGGTGCAGACTTTCCTCGATGAGGTCGAGGAAGAGGCCAAGCTGGAACTGACCCCGGATGAAGAGCCCGGCTTCCTGGGCATGACGCCGGGCCAGCGCTTCATCATCTCGCTGATGTTTTTCCTGATGGTGCTGCTCATCGGCGCCTTTGCCCTGTTGATTACCGGGGCCATCGCCATCCCCTTCTAGGCTATTGCTTGCAAAATAAAAAAGCGGACTGCACTCGCAGTCCGCTTTTTTTGTGCTCAGGTTTACGGCTTACTTGTCTTTGCCATTCTCGGAGACGCCGACCCGCTTGAGGTCAGCGGCGGCGATGCGCGCCAGGGTGGCCACACTGTCGCCCTCGGCCAAATTCATCAGGCGCACGCCCCGCGTGGAGCGGCCCGCTTGCTTGATCTCCTTGACCCGGGTGCGCAGCACCACACCGTTGGTCGAGATCAGCGTGACCTCGTCGGCGGCCTGCACCACGCGCACCGCGGCGATGTGGCCGATGGTCTTGAACGCTTTGATGTCGGTGGTCAGCATGCCGCCGGTGCCGCGGCCCTTGGCGGGGTATTCATTGAGCGAGGTGCGTTTGCCGTAGCCCTTAGTGCTGACCACCAGCAGCTCGCCGCCCGGCTCCACCACTTCCATGCCGGCCAGCTGGTCTTCACCCTTGATGCTGATGGCTTTGACCCCGGCAGCTTGGCGGCCCATTGGCCGCACCGAATTCACCGGGAAGCGCAGCGCCTTGCCCTGCTGCGTGGCCAGGATGATTTGATCGTCTTCGCCAGTCAGGCGCACCCAGCCCAGGCTGTCGCCTTCTTCCAGGCCCATGGCGATCAGGCCCGAGGGGCGCACGGCTTCCAGTTCGCTCAGCGCCATGCGCTTGATCTTGCCCTGGCGGGTGGCCATCATGCAGAAGCCGGCGGCGGACTTGAAGTCCGGCACCACCACCGCAGCGGTGATCGTTTCGCCGTTGCTCATGTTGAGGATGTTGATGATCGGCGTGCCGCGGGCGGTGCGATCGGCGTCTGGGATGCGGTAGACCCGCTCCGAATAGACCTTGCCGCGGTCGGAAAAGAACAGGATGGTTTCCAGCGTGCGCGCCGGCACCAGGATCACGACCTCATCCTGGTTCTTGGTGGCGTGGCCGCGCACGCCGGTGCCGCCGCGGGTCTGCGCCTTGAACGACTTGGCCGCCACGCGCTTCACGTAGCCCTGCTGGGTGATGCTGACCAGTACGGCCTCATCGGACACCAGGGCTTCTTCGCTCAAGTCGTCCTTGGCTTTGCCCTCGGCATCGATCAGCGTCTTGCGCTCGTCTCCGTAGGCCTTTTGCAGGTCGGCCAGGTCGCTCTTGATCAGCGCCAGAATTTTCTTGGGGCTCTTGAGCAGGTCTTCCAGGTAGGCGATCTGCTCCAAAATTACTTTGTGCTCATCTTCGATCTTTTGGCGTTCCAGCGCGGCCAGCCGGCGCAGCTGCATGTCCAGAATGGCCTGGGCTTGCTTGTCGCTGAGTTTGAAGCGCTTCATCAGCGCGTCCTTGGCTACATCGGCGTCTTTGGATTCGCGGATGGTCTTGATCACCGCATCCAGGTTGGCCAGCGCCATGAGCAGCCCTTCCAGAATGTGCGCCCGGGCGCGGGCCTTTTCCAGCTCGAACTGCGAGCGCCTAGTGATGACTTCCTGGCGGTGTTCGACGAAGATCTGCAGGGCGCGCTTGAGTGAGAGCAAGCGCGGCTCGCCATCCACCAGGGCGAGCAGCTGGGCGGCGAATGTGCTCTGCAGCGGGGTGAACTTGTACAGCCGGTTGAGCACCATGCGCGGCTGTGCGCCGGCCTTCAACTCGATGACGATGCTCAGGCCGTCGCGGTCGGATTCATCGCGCAGGTCGGCAATGCCCTCCAGACGATTTTCACGCACCAGCTCGGCGATGCGCTCGATCAGGTTGGTCAGGTTGATCTGGTAGGGGATCTCACTGATCACGATGCGGTTGCGCCCGCGGGCGCCTTCTTCGATGCGCGACTTGGCGCGCACCATCAGCTGGCCCTTGCCACGGCTGTACAGTTCGCGGATGCCCTCGATGCCGACGACAATGCCGCCGGTGGGGAAGTCCGGCCCCTTGACGAACTTCATCAGGTCCTCGGGGGTCACATCGTCGGCTTTGTCCCAGCGATCGATCAGGTGGTTCAGTGCGCCGACCAGCTCGCTCAGGTTGTGCGGCGGGATGTTGGTGGCCATGCCCACGGCGATGCCGGAGGAGCCGTTGAGCAGCAGGTTGGGGATGCGGCTGGGCAGCACGCGCGGCTCCTGCAGCGAGCCGTCGAAATTGTCGATGAAGTCCACCGTGTTCTTGTCGATGTCGGCCAGCAGTTCCTCGGCCATCGGGTTGAGCCGCGCTTCGGTGTAGCGCATCGCCGCCGGGGGATCGCCGCCGATGGAGCCGTAGTTGCCCTGGCCATCGATCAGCGTGTAGCGCATCGAGAAATTCTGCGCCATACGCGCCATGGCGTCGTACACCGCGTCCTGGCTGTGCGGGTGATATTTGCCCAGCACATCGCCCACAATGCGCGCCGATTTCTTGTAGCTGCTGTTGGCGCGGATGCCCATGTCGTGCATCGCATAGAGGATGCGGCGGTGCACCGGCTTGAGGCCATCGCGGGCATCCGGCAGCGCACGCGAAACGATCACGCTCATGGCGTAATCCAAATAGGCCGAGCGCATTTGTTCGCCGATGTCTACCGGTCGTATTGAAGTGCCTTTTTCCACAGGGGTCCTTGTATCCTTGCTAAAAATGCCCGAATTTTCAATTATAACCCAGCCCCCGTAGCAGCGCTTCTTCCGGCAACTGGGTCTTTCTTCGGTTTGGCCTTGCGCCTTTCCTTATGTATACTTTTTGTCAGTGTCTTGTAAGGGGGGTGATTTGTAGAATTGCTGGCAGTGCACGTTTTTGAGGTTGGATTGGTAGACGATAAAAAGATCACTCCCAGCCACCGGCCCGCTAGGTCCTGAAGTCCTCGTGCCGCGTTTGGGTGACAGCCTTGTCGAAAAAGGCTTGCTTACCCGCGCCGATCTCAAGCGCGCCTTGGACCACCAGCAGGCCCGTCGCGAGGCGGGCAACCGCATCCTCCTGGGCGAGGCGCTCACCGAGCTTGGCCTGGTGGATCGCCGCAAGCTGGATGCAGTCGTCACTGAGCAGATCGCCGTGCTGCAGGAAGCGCTGCACCAGAGCAACCTGTTCCTCGAAGAGCGCGTGCAGGAACGCACCGTTGAGTTGCAGGAAGCGCTGGACAAGCTCACGGAAGTCAACCGCTTGAAGAACGACTTCATCTCCAATATCTCACACGAACTGCGCACCCCGTTGGCCCACATGGTTGGCTATATCGACCTGTTGGGGGCCAACGCGCTGGGCGAACTGACCGACGAACAGCGCAACGCGATACGCGTGCTGGAGAAGTCGTACCGCCGCTTGAGCACGTTGATCGACAACCTGCTCTTCCTTTCCTTCGATACGGTCGAAAGCCTGCACCTGGAGGCCGGCCCGGTGAAGCTCCCCGAGCTGTTCCAAACCATCAGCCTGCACAACCAGGACCGCTGCGCCGAAGCGAAGATAAAGTTCACCCACCAGGTGCCGGATTCGCTGCCGCCGGTGGTGGCCGATGTGAACAAATTGGAATGGGCGCTGAACCAGCTGGTGGATAACGCGATTAAGTTCAACCGCGAACGCGGCCGCGTGCACCTGAACGCCGAGTCGCAGGGCAAGCGGGTGGAGCTGGCGGTGATGGATACCGGCACAGGCATTGACTCCGAGAAGATCAACGAAGTCTTCGAGCCCTTCCACCAGATCGACGGCTCCACCACCCGCAAGGCGGGCGGCGCGGGCATTGGCCTGACCCTGGCGCAGCGCATCATTCAGGCGCACGGCTCCAAGCTGGTTGTCGAATCCCACCCCGGCAAAGGCAGCCGTTTCTCCTTCACCCTCCCGACCGCCGTCTCCGAGACATGAGCAAGCGCCCGCAGAGCCTGCAGCCCGATGAGCTTGAGGCGGTGTATGCCATCAGCCGGATCGTGGCTGAAACGCTGGATCGGGACCAGGCTCTGGCCGAGATCGTCCGCCTGGCCCGCCCGGTGTTCATCTTCGACAATGCGGTGCTCTACCTGCTCAACGAGCAGGGCGGGCTGGAACCGGCCTTCGCCCGCGCCATCGGCCGCGGCCGTTCCTCGGCCGCCGAACTCTCCTGGGGAGAAGTGGCGGCCAACGAAGCCTTCAAGAACGAAAGCAACTTCCTCTACCAGCCGGTGGTCGACCCGAACCGGGACCGCCTGGAGCAGCACTTCTACCTCGCCCTGCCGTTGCTGCTGGGCGGCAAGTGCATCGGCTCGTTGGTGTTCATCCGCTTCGGCGGCCCGGAATACACTGAGGATCAGATCAACCTGGCCGGCTTCATCGCCACCCACGTGACCCAGGTGCTGGAGCACAAGCGCCTGGTGGAGCGCATTGGCAATTTGGAGGCGGAGCGCCGCCTGGCCCAGCTGCAGTCTGACTTCGTCGCCACCATTTCGCACGAGTTCAAGACTCCGTTGGGCTTCATCAAGGGCTATTCCACGACCCTGCTGCGCAAAGACACCGAGTGGGATGCGCAGACGCGCCACGAGTTCCTCAGCATCATCGACGAGGAAGCTGACCGCCTCAGCGAACTGATGGATAATCTGCTCGACTCTTCACGCCTGCAGTCCGGCACGCTGGATATCGCCCACGACGAGGTTGACCTCACCGCCCTGATCACGCAAAATGTGCACCACCTGCGCGCCCGCTATCCAGACCTGGATATTCAATGGAGGCGGGGAACCAAATGCGTGGTCGAGGGCGACGCGAAGCGCCTGACCCAGGTGCTGGACAACCTGGTGGGCAACGCCGCCAAATATGCTCCCGGTGGACCGGTGCGTATTGGTCTGAAAGAGAGCGCCAATCAGGTACAGATTACGGTGAAGGATGCCGGCCCGGGCATAGAAACTTCTGAAAAAGAGTTGATTTTTAAGCGTTTTTATCGTTCTCCTAACAATAAAGATGGTGTGCGCGGCAGCGGGTTGGGCTTGTATATTTGTGAGCAGATCGTCAAAGCGCACGGCGGAAAAATTGAAGTGAAGTCGGCCAAGGGCAAGGGCGCTGAATTTGTGATCAGCTTGCCCAAAACGCGCGTCGCCAAAAAATCAAACCCGCGCCGGTCGACCCAGCAAGGAGCTTAAAGGTGACTGTTCAGATACTCGTCGTGGACGACGAACCCCGATTTGTGCGCCTGGTGGAAGCCAACCTGGAGACGGAGGGTTTTGCCATCCTCAAAGCCGCCAACGGCAGCGAGGCGGTGGAGATTGCCGCCGCCCAGAAGCCGGACCTGGTGCTGCTGGATGTGATGATGCCGGTGATGGACGGTTTCCAGGCCTGCGAACGCATCCGGGAATTCTCCGAGGTGCCGGTGATCATGCTCACCGCCAAGGGCGAGGAGGAACACAAGCTGCGCGCCTTTGAGTTGGGCGCGGACGACTACGTGGTCAAGCCATTCTCGGCCAGCGAGTTGATCGCCCGGGTCAAGGCCGTGCTGCGCCGCGCGGCGCGCTCCGGCTCCGGTTCCGGTGAGAGCACCTTCTCGCGCGGCGGCCTGCACATCGACTACGCCCGCGCCGAGGTTACCGTGGAGGAACAGCCCGTCTCGCTCTCCGCCACCGAATACCGCCTGCTGCTGCAGTTTGCCCGCAATTTCGGCAAGATTTTGAGCGGCGAGGATTTGTTGCGCGATGTTTGGGGGCCGGAGTATAGTGACGAGAAGGAAATTCTCTGGGTGAGTATCTCCCGCCTGCGCCAAAAGTTGGAGCGGGATCCCAAGAAGCCGCAATTGATCGTGACCCTCTCCGGCGAAGGATACATGATGCCTTAAGCGCAAGGCGGCCAGCCATGGAAGACAACCTCATGGACCAGGGCGGCTTTCGCCCCCTGGTCAACACAGTGCAGTACCCGGTGATCATCCAAACCGTGCACAACCGCATTCAGGGCAACCTGCACGCCCGCGAGAACGAACGCATCAAAGATGCGCTCAATTCCAACGAGCCTTTCGTGGCCATCACCAAGGTGCAGATCTTCGACCCGGAAGGCGTGGTCGAGCTGAAGCGCAGCGATTTCATGGCGATCAACCGCGAGCACATCATCTGGATTATTGAGAACAAGCCACCCAGCGGCACCCTGGGCCGCTGATATGGTTTAGACTAGTGGGATGAGCGAAGACCAAGCTTTGCAACTGCGCGCCAAGATATTGGGGGTCCTGCTGCGCGGCGCGCGCCTCTCCAGCGGCAAATCCATGAAGGATTTGGGCGCGGTGATCGGCGTTTCCGCCAGCACCCTGGGCGCCATTGAGCGCGGCGAGAGCGCTCCCTCGCTGCCCGAGTTGGAGCTGCTCGCCTACGTGTTGGATGTGCCGGTGGCCCACTTCTGGTCGGAGCAACTGGCCTACACCGGCACGCTGCCCGGCCCCGGCCCGGAGGCGCGGCCCCTGCTGGCCCTGCGCCATCGCAGTATTGGCGCGCAGCTGCGCCAGGCGCGTAGTGACCGCGGCCTGAGCCAGAAGGACCTCGCCGAACGCACCGGCATCTCGGCCAGCCGCATCCGCCGCTACGAGAACGGTGAAACGCCGGTGCCGTTGCCGGAACTGGAACAGCTGGCCGGGGTCTTGCAGACCCCCATCGAAGCCTTCACCGACAAGGCCGGCCCGATCGGCGAGTGGCGCGCCGCCCAGAACGCCCGCCAGGCGCTGGAGGAGATGCCCGCCGAGCTGCAGGAGTTCGTTGCCGACCCGCAAAACCGCCCCTATCTGGACCTGGCCCGGCGCCTGCAAGCTGTCTCCCTGGAGAGGCTCGCCGAGCTCAAAGACGGTCTCTCCGCCCTGCTGGACCCCGAAGACCAGCCCTAAACCCACCCTGCCGCGGTCCACCTGCGGGCATCCGTTATAATCAAAGGGATGGCTGTTCCCGCGGCCCTGAGCCTGCGGCCTGCGATCGAAGCAGACCGCGGACGGTTGGCCAATCTGCTGCATTTCGAGACCTACGTTCATCGCCATCTGGACTGGCGCCGGCCGTTGGATTGGCTGGGCCAAACCCCCTATCTGATCGCAGAAACCTCCGGCCAGCTTGGCGCCGCCCTGGCCTGCCCGCCCGATCTGCCCGGCTTGTCCTGGGTGCGCCTGTTCGCCACGGCGACACACCTGCGCCCGCAGGATGCCTGGGAGTTGCTCTGGCCCGAGGCGCGCAAGGCCCTGAGGGGCATGGCCGTTCACACACTGGCGGCGCTCCCGCTGCACGACTGGTTCCAGCGGCTGCTGACCGGCAGCGGGTTCTACAACGACCACGATGTGGTCGTGCTGGATTGGCGCCCGGACCCCGGCGCCACTCCCGCCGCCGCGTACCCTGCGCTGCGGCCCATGACCGAGGATGACCTGCCCGCGGTCGGCGCGGTGGACCAGGCCGCCTTTTCGCCGCTGTGGCAGAATTCCCTGGAGGCGGTGGAACTGGCTTTCTCGCAGGCCGGCCTGGCCGCAGTCATCGAGGAAGACGGCCGCATCGTCGCCTACCAGATCAGCACGCACAGCGCCCGCGGCCCACACCTGGCCCGCCTGGCCACCCACCCGGACTATCAGGGCCGCGGTTACGCCCAGGCTCTGGTGCGCGATGTGCAGGCGCACGTCATCCAACGCGATGAGGGTCTGCTGACAGTGAACACGCAAGACAACAACGCGCCCTCGCTGGCCCTGTACAAGAAAATGGGCTTCAAGTTCACCGGCGAGCAGTTCCCCGTCTATCAATACGATCTAAGCCGCGATGGCGGGGCAGATTAAACGAAAGAAAGAAACCCGCGGTGACTTCGTGAGATTTGGAACTTCTGCTACACTGATGGGCGCAAATACGCCTGCCCCCGGGGTTGACCGGGGATAATTTCGCACCGGAGGATACAGAGAATGGCAAGCAATCGTCAGGAGCGCCTGGAACGCCGCCGCTTCAAAGAAAAGCAAGGCCAGTTTCGCTGGCTGATTTACATGGGCATTGGCGCCCTCGTGCTGGTGGGGTTGATCGCTTTGAGCCAGCGTTTCAGCGGCCCGCGCCAGGTCACCTACACCCAGAAGAACGGCGTGGAGCTGGGCTCGCCGGATGCGCCCGTGACCATGATTGAATTTTTGGATTTCCAGTGCCCGCACTGCCTGAACTCATACAATTCGGTGGAGCACGATGTGATCACCCAGTATGTGGACACCGGCAAAGTGCGCCTGATTTACCAGGCGGTCGGCTACCTGGGGCCTGACTCGGTGAACTCCGCCGAGGCGGCTTATTGCGCCGCCGACCAGAACCTGTTTTGGGAATTCCACGACGTCATCTTTGCGCCGGTGAACTTCTCCAATGGGAACACCGGCGGCTATTCGGACGACAACCTGGTGCGCATGGCCGGCCAGGTATCGGGCATGGATGTGGATGCTTTCCGCGCCTGCCTCTCGAGTGACGAGCAGCTTCAGGCGGTTCAAGCCGCGCACGGCTTGGCAACCACCTTCGGTATCAGTGGCACGCCAGCCTTCGTGATCAACGGCCAGGTGCTCGCCGGAGCGCAGCCCTTTGCCCGCCTGCAGCAAGCCTTTGAAGAGGCGCTCAGCGCCGCAGGCGCCAACTAGAAACAAAAAACTCCCGCACGCCAGTGCGGGAGTTTTTGTTTGGGTGCGGAGCTAGAATTCCCTAGAATTCCAGTGGGACGCCCAAATGGGCCAGGAGGGCGACGATCAGCGGGGCGATCGCCAGGGCGGGCAGAAAATTGCCCACCCGGATGGGCTTGATCTCCAGCAGGCTGCTGATGCCCATGCCCAGCAGCAGCAGGCCGCCGGTGGCGCTGAGTTCGCTGATCATCGCCGTGGTGAAGAACGCCTGCACCTGCTGGGCCATCAACGCGATGCTGCCCTGCAGCACCAGGATGACCAGCGACGAGAATAGCACGCCGACGCCCAGCGTCGAAGCGAATACGATGCTGGCGAAGCCATCCAGGGTGGACTTGATCGCCAGCAGGCTGAAGTCGCCGGTCAGCCCATCCTGGATCGGGCCGAGGATGGCCATCGGCCCGATGCCGTAGACCAGCGAAGCAGTCAGGAAGCCGCGCACGAAGCGGGCTGTGCCCCCTTCGGCGCCGGCGGCGAAGCGGCCTTGCAGCCAGGCGCCCAGCCGGCTGAGGCCCTCCTCGATCTGCCACCATTCGCCCAGCAGGCCGCCGACCAACACAGAGAACAGTACGATGATGGCGTTGCTGGTTTGGGCGAACATGTTGAGGCCATAGGCGACGGTGAACAAGCCCAGCCCGGCCACCACGGTCTGGCCCATGCGCTCCGGCAGGCGGGCGCCAAACGCCAGGCCCAGCAGGCCGCCGGCCAGGATGGTGGCTACGTTGAGCAGTGTGCCAAACATGGCCTGATTATAAGGGAGCGTATAATTCCGGCCATGTCCAGGGGACCTAAACCGCTCAGCCAGCAACCGGCCTGGTGGATCGCTTACGGCGTGGTGTGCGGGCTGGCTGCCGCCGGCCTGCTTTTGCTATTGGCTGCGCCGCCGCGCGGCGAACCCATCGAATTGCTGCAGGCGCCCACGCGCACTGCCAGCCCACCGGCCCCGGCGGCGAGCAGCAGGGCGACCAGCACCCTGCCGGCGCTGCCCGCCCTGCCGCTGGATGTGAACACGGCCAGCACCGCCGACTTTGAACGGCTGCCGGGCATCGGCCCCAGCACTGCGCTGCTCATCGTCACCTATCGTGAGCAGAACGGCCCTTTCGAAAGCCTGCAAGACCTGCTCAACATCCCCGGCATCGGGCCGCGCACCCTGGAGAGCATTCTGCCCTTTGTGATGATTGCCGAAGATGACCGCTAAGCCGCTGCTGGAACGCTACCAGGCGTTGCTGGATATGCCCGCCCACACGCGCAGCGTTTCGCTGCAGGAAGGCGGCACGCCGCTGCTGCCCCTGCCGCGCCTGGCCGAGGAGTTGGGCGGCGGCTTTGAGCTGTACGCCAAGGTGGAAGGGCTGAACCCTACCGGCTCCTTCAAAGACCGTGGCATGACCGCCGCGGTGGGCGAGGCGCTCGGCCGTGGCGCCAAGGCGGTGATCTGCGCCTCCACGGGCAATACCGCGGCCAGCGCCGCCGCTTACGCAGCCCGCGCCGGGCTGCGCTGCATTGTGCTCATCCCCGAGGGGAAGGTGGCCGCCGGCAAGCTGGCCGGCGCGCTGGCCTACGGCGCGCAAGTCATCCAGGTCTCCGGGTCGTTCGACCAGGCGCTGGACCTGGTGGTGCAGCTCAGCCAGCGGCAACCGGTGGCGCTGGTTAATTCACTCAACCCGCACCGCCTGCAGGGCCAGAAGACCGCTGCTTTCGAAATCATTGAAGATTTGGGCCGCGCTCCAGATTGGCTGTGCCTACCGGTGGGCAATGCCGGCAACATCAGCGCCTATTGGATGGGCTTTCGCCAGTACGACCAGCTGCACGGCAGCGGCCTGCCGCGCCTGCTGGGCGTGCAGGCCGCCGGGGCCGCTCCGTTGGTGCACGGCGCTCCCGTGGCGCAGCCCGAGACGGTCGCCACCGCCATCCGTATTGGCGCACCGGCTCGGGGAGAACAGGCGTTGAAAGCCGCCGAAGAGTCGGGCGGGCGCATCATCGCCGCGGGCGACGAAGAAATCCTGGCTGCCCAGCGCCGCCTGGCCGGCGAGGGCCTGTGGGTGGAGCCGGCCTCGGCGGCGGGGCCGGCCGGCCTGGCGGCGGAGGTCGCCGCCGGTCGTCTGGACGCGCAAGGCGGGCGCGTGGTGCTGGTGTGTACCGGCCACGGCCTGAAAGACCCCGACATCATCACGGGAACGCTGCCGCCCACGCCGGTCATCCCGGCGGAGTTCGCCGCGTTGGAAGCGCTGCTGGCGGAGGAATAAACATGGTCAGCGTACGCGTCCCCGCCAGCACGGCCAACCTGGGTCCCGCATTCGATTGCCTTGGCCTGGCGCTGGACCTGTACAACGAGGCCAGCTTCAGCTTGGAAGGGCAGGGCTGGCAAGTTGAGATTGAAGGTGAGGGCGCCGAAGGGTTGCCGCGCAATGCGCGCAACCGCATGGCGCAGGCTTTCGAGCGCGTCCATGCCCGTGCAGGCCAGCCGCTGCCGCCCGGGGTACGCCTGCGCGCGCATAACCGCATCCCGCTCGGGTCCGGGCTCGGTTCCAGCGCCGCGGCGGCGCTGGCCGGCATGCTGGCCGCCAACGCCCTGCTGGGCGAGCCCTTGAGCCAGGCTGACCTGCTGCAAGTGGGCGCCGACATTGAGGGCCACGCCGACAACCTGGCCGCGGCGCTGCTGGGCGGCCTGGTGCTGGTGACCCAGCACCAGGGCCAGGTGTACGCTGAGCAACTGGCGCACCAGCCGCTACGCGCCGTGGTGGTGCTGCCCGAGCTGGATTTGAGCACCCGCCAGGCGCGCGCCGCGCTGCCCAAACAGGTGCCCATGCCCGCCGCGGTGGCCAACATCGGCCACAGTTTGCTGCTGGCCGAGGCGCTGCGCCGCGGTGACCTGGCGCTGCTGGCCCGCGCCATGCACGACCAGCTGCACCAGCCGGCCCGCCTGGCGCTGCTGCCGGGCGCGGCGGAGGCGATTGCCGCCGCTCAGGCGGCCGGCGCGGCCGCGGCGCTCTCCGGCGCCGGGCCGAGCGTGATCGCCTTCGTGGAGCCGGGGCGCGAAGAAGCCGTGGCTGCAGTGATGGCAGCGGCGTTCAAGCAGGCCGGTTTGGCGGCGCGGGAATATTTATTGGATAGCGCTATTGAGGGGGCGAAAATTATAAGAGACTAGAGAATGGAGATCCGAGTATCTCTGTTCTCCAATTACCAGTCTCTAATTACTAATCACCCTACAACTTCGGCAACACAATATCCTGCTGCTTTTGGTATTTCCCCTTCTTGTCCGCATAGGAAATCCGGCATTCCTCATCGGCTTCGAAGAACAGGACTTGGGCGATGCCCTCATTGGCGTAGATCTTGGCCGGCAGCGGCGTGGTGTTGGAGATCTCCAGGGTCACATACCCTTCCCATTCCGGCTCGAACGGAGTCACGTTGACGATGATGCCGCAGCGGGCGTAAGTGCTCTTGCCCAGGCAGATGGTCAGCACACTGCGCGGGATGCGGAAGTATTCCACTGTGCGCGCCAGGGCGAAGGAATTGGGCGGGACGATGCACACATCGCCCCTAAAGTCCACCATCGACTGCGGGTCGAAGTTCTTCGGGTCCACCACTGCGGAGTGCACGTTGGTGAAGATCTTGAACTCGTCTGCCACGCGGATGTCGTATCCATAGGAGGACACGCCGTAGGAAATGACGCCGTTACGCACCTGGTTGGCCTCGAAAGGCTCGATCATCTTGTGTTTGATGGCTTGCTCTTCAATCCAGTGGTCAGGTTTCAGGCCCATGGCGGCTCCTTATTGGGTGGGGTAGTCCCAGCGGCTGGCGTTGAAAATGGTGGTCAGGAACGCTTCGCGCTCCGCCGGGGTCATAAAACGCGGTTTGGCGAAATCCACGAATTGAATAGTGAAGATTTCGGTGCTGATGTAGCGGCTGTCGTAGATCACGTTGCGGGTGATCAGCGCCAGGTCGCCATAGTCGACCACGCCGCGCTGGTCGAAGAACAGGTTGCCCAGCCCGTAGGCGATGACCGCATCCTCGCCGGTGAACTCCAAGCCGTGCGACTGGTGCGCCTGGCTGCCGCTGATGATCGCTGCGCCGGCTTGCGAGATGCGGCTGAAATCACGCACCAGCGTGGCCGGCGGAACAAAGGTGTAATTCTCGTTGTGTTGGAAGGTGGCGATCACCACGTGTCCCTCGGCGACCAGATCGCGCACCTGCTGTTCCATCAAGTCGTAGTCGCAATGCACCGTGCCCGGGTAATCCTCGCGGGCCGAAGAGTAGCCGGGCGCCTTGCCGTTGCAGCCCAGGAAGGCGATGTGGTTGCCGTTGTGCTCCAGCACCAGCGCCTGGCGCGCTTCATGGATGTTGGCCCCACCGCCATAGTAAGGGATGCCGTGCTGGCGGTACATCTCCAGCGTGTACAGCATCGCCTCGCCGCCCCAGTCGTTGAAGTGGTCGCCGGTCAACTCCATCACATCGGTGCCGATGTGGGTGAGCAGCTCGATGTAGGACGGGTCGCTGCAGAAGACCAGGTTGCGCTGCACCGGGTCAGGGGGTGGGCAGTCCTGTGCGAAGGGCACTTCGTTGCTGATGTGGGTGACATCGGCCTCGCGCAGCAGCGGGCCGATGTCTTCGGCCGGGTAGGTCACGCCGTTGCGGTTCATGGTGAAGGCTGTGGCGCGCACCAGCGCGGTCACGCCGGTGAGCACCACGGTGGTCAGCTTGCTTGCGTCGCGGTTGCTGGGTGGAGCCAGGCCGGCGATGGCCTCGGCGGCCAGCGCCGGGTCGCCCTGCAGGCCGATGGAGACGCTGAGCGGGTAAGCGGCCGGGTCAAAGTCTTTCCACACCGGCGACTGGCCGTCCACGGCCAGCACTTTCCAGCGCGGGGTGATCTGCTCGAAAGGGATCAGCGCCCAGGCCGGGCGGCGCGCCCAGGCGGCGGCCAGCAGTTCTCCGGGGGGTTGCGTTTCCACCGCGCCGGCGGCCGGCGCGCCCCATAGGGCGCTGAAAACCGCCTCGGTCTGCGGGCTGACCAGCAGCGGCGCGCCGGCGAAGGCGCCGCTGCTTTGCCCTGCCCAGGCGGCCTGCACTTCGGCCAGGCTGACCTCGTCGGTCAGGGTGGGGAAGGGCGCCGCCAGGGCATAAACCCAGCGGCTGAGTAGCTCACCTTCGTTCACTGCCACGCGCAAATCGGCCTGGCCCGCATCTTCGACCAGCCGGGCGCCCTCAGGCAGGACCAGCTGCTCGGCATAGCCTTCCGGCAGCCCCGGCGAAAGCCACCAGGCCGCCGTAGCGAAGTCCGGCGGGCCGCCTTCTTCTGGCCCCGGCTGAAAGGGTGTGGCGCTGGGGGAGAGCGGTCCCTCCGGGGCCGGCGGCGGACTGGTGGGCAGGTTGCAGGCGCCCAGCAGCAGGCCGGCCAGCAGGAACAGGCGCAAGGTGGTGTGGCGCATGGCTTTGGCGAAGTTAGCGGGTTTCAAAACCGCCGCGTGCCTCAATGTGAGTACGAATTTCGGCCTGCAGTGTCACGGCTTCCGCTTCCAGGTCCTGCAGTTCCTTAAGCATGGCCTTGGTTTCCTTGGTGGCCTTGAGCGAATGCAGGTTGATGCGCACGTTCAGCCCCGCGCCGTTCAGAGCGGCGCCGGCCAGCGCCCCGGCGGTGCCGGCGTCGCTGAGCGTGTTGGTATTGCCCAGCGCAGCGGCCTGCGCGGCCAGGCGCAGGCACTCCAGCGCGATGCGCGCCACGGCCAGCGGCTGGCGGGCCGCTTCCAGCGTGGCGGCGTCGATGGCTTTTTGGCGGCCCTTGTCGTCTTGCGGCAGTTTGAAAGCGGCCATCACCGCGTCGAAGGCGGCGGCGTCTTCACTGATCGCTTTGGTGAACGCGCTGCGCAACACCTCGGCCTGGTTGAGTGCCTGGTTCATTTGCGCTTCGGCGTCGGCGTATTTCTTTTTGCTGATCGTCAGCCGGGCCACCATGGCGACCAGCGCGGCGGCCAGCGCCCCGGCGTGCGCCGCGGCGGAGCCGCCGCCCGGCGCCGGCGCAGCGCTGGCCAGGGCATCCACAAAGCCGTCCAACCCAGGGCCGGCGGCGGATTGCATGCGCCGCTCCAACACCTGCTGAGGGTCGAAGCCGTCCAGCTGCAGGTGCCAGGCGGCGGCATCCTCCAGCGCCTGCTGGGGGATCAGCCCCACCAGCTCGGTCTTGACGATGCTGGCCCCGTAGCGCGTCGCCTCGCGGCGGATGGTCTCCACCACCCGGGCCAGCGGCGTCTGTTTGTAATTGGTCAGGTTCATGGAGACCTGCGCCATGCCGTCCACCAGAAAGCCGGCGCCTTTCACGAAGTGAAAACCGCCGGAGGAGTGGCGCACGGCCTTGCCGATGGCTTTGGCCACCTCGACATCGCTAGTGTTCAGGTAGACGTTGTAGGCAATCAGCGGTTGGCGCGCGCCAATCGCCACCGCGCCGGCTTTGCCCAAAGCCGGCGGGCCGAAATCCGGCTTGCGACCGGGCAGGCTGCCGATCTCGGCGCGGATGCCCTCGTATTCGCCACGGCGCACGTTTTCCAGGTTGCGGCGCAGCCGCTTGCTGGCGGCTTCTTCATATAAGTAGACCGGGATGGCCAGCTCCGCGCCCACGCGCTGGCCGAGGCGTTTGGCCAGGGCTACACAGTCGGCCATCTTCACGCCGGAGATGGGCACAAACGGCACCACGTCGGCGGCGCCCATGCGTGGGTGCTCGCCCTGGTGCTTTTCCATGTCGATCAGTTCGGCGGCTTTGGCGATGCCGCGGAAAGCCGCCTCTTCCACCGCCGCCGGCGGGCCGACGAAGGTGAGCACGCTGCGGTTGTGGTCCGCGTCGGAACTGCGGTCCAATAGGGTGATGCCGTTCACCGCGGTGATCGCCTCGACGATGGCTTCAACCACCTCGGGCCGGCGACCTTCGGAAAAATTGGGAATGCACTCGATAATTTGGGCGGTCATGGGATAGGGTGATTATAAACCTTGGCCCTGGCCATCGAAAACCGCAACTGCACGGGCAAAAGGACTGGCAGCTTCCTTGCAACCTCTGTATAACAAATCCACGCCCGCCGGGCGTAATTTGGTTGCCATGCGCAAAGTCCTTCCTCTGATCACCCTGCTGCTGGCCGGGCTGGCCTGCAATTTCCCCACCACCACGATTGGCCCCGCGGCGGCCGGCGTGCCGGCGCAGCAGGCGCCGGTTCAACCCCTGGACACGCCGCTGGGCGCCGGGGCCCCGGCGCCCACGCTGCCGCCCACCCGTGATCCCAGCCTGCCACTCACCTCGCCCACGCCGGATAATTTCCGTGATCTGCCCGGCGTGCGCGGCGACTACAGCGAGTACGTGGTGCAGCCCAACGATTTCCTCAACGGCATCGCCCAGCGCTTCGGGGTGACGCCGGATGCGTTGATCGCCGCCAACAACTTGGCCAATCCCAACGCGCTGGAAGTGGGCCAGGTGCTGCGCATCCCGCCGCAGGCCGCCGCCGGGCTGGGGCCGGACTTCAAGATCATTCCCGACTCCGAACTGGTCAACAGCCCTTACGCGCTCTTCTTCAACGTGCAGGCTTTTGTGGATAACCAACCGGGTTACCTGAAGCAGCACCGCGAACAGATCGGCACCCGGTTCTTCAGCGGCGCGCAGATCGTGCAGCGCGTGGCCAGTGAATATTCGCTGAACCCCAAGCTGCTGCTCGCCGTGCTCGAGTTCCAGAGCGGCTGGCTGAGCGAGCCGCACCCGAGCACCGCCAGCCTGGATTTCCCCATGGGCGTGACCGACTCGTGGCGTAAGGGCCTCTACCGCCAGCTTTCCTGGGCGGCTGACCGGCTGAACCAGGGCTACTATGCCTGGAAGGCGGGCGATGTGGCCGGCTGGACGCTGCGCGACGGCCTCTTCGTGCCCGCCGCGCCGGGCATCAACGCCGGCACCGCCGGCGTGCAGGCCATGCTGGCGCAGCTGTACCCCGAGGGGACCTGGCGGGCGGCCGTCTCGGAGAGTGGCCTGTTCGCCCTCTACCAACGCCTGTTCGGCTACCCCTTCGACCTGGCCATCGAGCCCATGCTGCCCGCCAACCTGGCGCAGCCCGCCTTGCAGCTGCCTTTCGAGCCGGGCGTGCCCTGGGTGTTCAGTGGCGGGCCGCACGGCGGCTGGGGCGACGGCTCGGCCTGGGCCGCGCTGGACTTTGCGCCGCGCGGCGATATGCTCGGCTGCACAGTCAGCCCGGATTGGGTGGTGGCCGCCGCCGATGGGCTGATCGTGCGCTCCGACGACGGCGCGGTGGTGCAGGACCTGGACAGCGACGGCTATGAGCAGACCGGCTGGACGGTGCTGTACATGCACATTGCGCCCGAGAACCGCGTGGCGGTAGGCACCTATCTGCGCGCTGGCGAACGCATCGGCCATCCCTCTTGCGAGGGCGGCCTGGCCACCGCCGCACACCTGCACCTGGCGCGCCGCTATAATGGCGAGTGGATTCCCGCTTCAGGAACGCTGCCTTTCGTGTTGGAAGGTTGGGTTTCCGTGAGCGACGGCGTGCTGTACAACGGCACGCTGCAGCGTGATGGCCGCTCTGTGGAAGCCTGCCAGTGCCGCGACCCCAACCACATGCTGCAACGTTGAGATATTAATGACCGCTCGTTCTTTCCGATTGCTTTGCTTCGCCATCGTTTCCGCCGCGGCCACTGTGGTGTGCAGCAGCGGCTACGTGACCCCCGGCAGCCTCGGGGAAACCCAGCAGGCCGAGCAAGCGGCGGCCGCTTCGGCCACTGCTTTGCAGGGCCTGCTGATCCCGGTCAACCCGCCCACGGCCACCGAACCGGTGCCGACGGACGTGCCCACAGAGGTGATCGCCACCGCGGCGCCTACGCCCACGCCGGCGCTGTCGCCCACCGCCGGGGCGCCATTCATCTACACCGCCCAATCGGGCGACACCCTGCCCGCCCTGGCGGTGCGCTTCAATGTGGACCCGGCGGATATCGCTTCCCCGCACGACCTGCCCTCACTGGGGCTGATCAACCCCGGCCAGGTGCTGACCATCCCCAACCGCATGGGCGCCACCGGGCCGAGCGAGCAGATCATGCCGGACAGCGAGGTGGTCTATTCGCCATCCAGCATCGGTTTCAATACCGCCAGCTATGTCGGTCGCATGGGCGGCCACCTGGCCGGCTACCGCGAGTACCTGCCCACCAGCTGGCACAGCGGGGCGGCTGTGGTGGAGCGCGTGGCTTACGAGCACTCGCTCAACCCGCGCCTGCTGCTCTCCGTGCTGCAGGAGCAGAGCAACTGGGTGCTCGGCGAGCCTTCGGCGCGCAGCCAGCCGGACTATCCGATGGGCTACATCGAGCCGCAATACCGCGGCCTCTACCAGCAGCTCTCATGGGCCGCCCGCCAGCTTTCCATCGCTTATTACTCCTGGCGCGACGGTCGCCTGACCGAGCTGACCTTCCGGGACGGCTATGTGATGCGCCTCGCACCCGAGCTGAATGCCGGCACGGTGGCGGTGCAGTACCTGTTCAGCCGGCTCTACGATTACCCCACCTGGCTGGAGAAGATGGACCCCGATTTCGGCTTCGCCTTCACTCACGGCAAGGCGATGTTCCCCGACCCCTGGCTGCGCGCCGCCGAGGTGGAGCCGCTACTGCCCGCCAACCCGGCCCAGTCTGAGCCGAACATGAGCCTGCCGTTCTTCAGCAACCAGATCTGGTATTTCACCGGCGGGCCGCACGGTGCCTGGGAGCGCGAAGGCGCCCAGGCCGCGCTGGACTTCGCCCCCTCCAGCACAGAGATCGGCTGCGCACCTTCAGCTGCCTGGGTTACCGCGGCGGCCGAGGGCCTGGTGGTGCGCTCGGAGCGCGGCGTGCTGGTGGTGGATTGGGATGGCGACGGCAACGAGCAGACCGGCTGGGTGATCCTTTACCTGCACGTGACCAACAAAGACCACATCCGCGTGGGCGACTGGGTGAACCGCGGCGACCGGCTGGGCAACCCCTCCTGCGAGGGCGGCACGGCCACTGGCACTCACCTGCACATTGCGCGCAAATACAACGGCGAGTGGATCGCCGCCGGTGGCCCGCTGCCCATGCGCCTTTCGGGCTGGTTTGCCGAAGCGGGTCCGCAGCCCTACGAGGGCCGGCTGTTGCGCGGGGAAAACGAAGTGGTCGCCTGCACCTGCAGCAACCTGGCGGCGCGCATTGCGCGCAGCCCGGAAGACCCGTATTAACCTCAACTAAATTTTGGCTAAGAGAAGCCGCAAAGCATGGCGTTTGTAGCGGCGCTCCGTATAATCTTGGGCATGCCTTTCCGAGATGTTAGCCGCCTGGTCGCCGTGGGCGTCCTGGCGGCTTTTTTGGCGGCTTGTTCCACGCCGCCTGCGCCCGCTCCGCCGGCGGAGCAGCAACCCACAGCCAGCGCCACGCCTACCGAGGAGGGCACCCCCGTGCCCACGTCCACGCCGCTGCCCACCCGGCCAGCCTACCAGCCGGGCGAACTGGTGGACTATGTCGCCCAAAACGGCGACACCCTGATCGCCCTGGCGGCGCGCTTCAACACCAGCATCGAGGAAATCCGCAGCGCCAACCCGATCATCCCGGACAATGCCACCACCCTGCCGGCCGGCATGCCGATGCAAATCCCCATCTACTACCGGGCCTATTGGGGCACGTCCTTCCCCATCGTGCCGGACAGCCAGTTCGTCAACGGTCCGGCGGCGGTGGAGTTCGACACGCAGGCCTTTGTGGACGCCCAGCCGGGTTGGCTGCGCTATTACCGCGAATACGCTTCGGGCAGCATCCGCAGCGGGGCGGGCCTGGTGGATTTGGTGGCGACCAACTTCAGCGTTAGCCCGCGCTTGCTGCTGGCTCTGCTGGAGTACCAATCCGGCGCGCTCAGCGAGCCGGTCGCCGATCCGGAGCGAGCCACTTTCGCCATGGGCCACCCGGTCACCCGCCACCGCGGCGTGTATCTGCAGCTGGTCTGGGCGGCCAACTTGCTCAACGATGGCTATTACCAATGGCGCAACGGCAAGCTGATTGAGTTCGAACGCCCCGATGGGCAAATCTATCGCCCCGATCCCTGGCAGAACGCGGCCAGCGTGGCGCTGCAGATATTCTTTAACCAGACCAAGACGCTGGACGATTTCCACACTGCCATTGGCCCTGAAGGATTGGCGCAAACGTTCGTGGCCTTATTCGGCGACCCTTGGGAGAACAATGAGCCGCACATGCCCGGCAGCCTGACCCAGCCGGAACTGCGCCTGCCGTTCCCTCCTGGGCAACTGTGGTCGTTCACCGGCGGCCCGCATACCGCCTGGGGCCAGGGCCAGCCCTATGCCGCGTTGGACTTTGCCCCCGGCTCGGAGCAGCGCGGCTGCACGCCCAGCCGCTTGTGGACCACGGCGATGGCCGCCGGGGTGGTGGTGCGCACCGACATCGGCATTGTGGTGCTTGACTTGGACGGCGACAACGACGAGCGCACCGGCTGGGTGCTGTTCTATCTGCATCTGGAGGACAGCGGCAAGGCCGCGGTGGGTTCCGTAGTGGGGGCGGGCCAGCCGTTGGGCCACCCTTCCTGCGAGGGCGGCTCCTCGACGGGCACGCACGTGCACATTGCGCGCAAATACAACGGCGAATGGCTCGATGCGGCGGGGGCGCTGCCTTTCGTGATGGAAGGTTGGACGCCAGTGGAAGGCCGCGCCGCCTACGAAGGCACGCTCACTCGCCAGGGGCACATCATCCGCGCCTGCACCTGTTCGGATGCGGCCAGCTCGCTCTATTCGCAGGCGCCGGCGGTGGCGCTGCCCACGCCGGTGCCAGAAGATACGCCCGAGGGTTAACTCGGGCGTATCTCGTATTTGGTTTCGATCTCTACGGCTTGTTTGAGCATATAGTTGGCCGGGCAATACTTCTCGGTGGAAAGCTCAATGGCTCGCTCCACCGCGGCCGGGTCCACCTCTGCCCCGGTGACGATGTACTCGACCAGCACATGCGTCCAGCCCCGCGGGTGTTCGTCCCGGCGTTGGGTGTTCACCCGCACCTGAAAGCCGCTGACCGGTTGGCGTTTCTTCTGCAGGATGGAGATCACATCCATCCCCGTGCAGCCGGCCAGGGCAAAGGCCATCAGCTCCATCGGCCCAAAACCGGAGTGCTCGGCATCGCCGCTCAGGTCCAGGGCAATACCGCTGGGGCCTGAGCCGCTAAAGCCCAGGCCGCTTTTCCAATCTACTGCTACCTGCATTGTTACCTCCAGCGGGAATACCGCCATTATATCCGCGGGCGCGTCCGCCGGTGTTTCGCCGTTACAATCGAGCGCGTAGACAGGCATGATCCCAATCCATCTTTTTATTTCCGGGTTCCTCTCTTATCGCCAACCGGCCGAACTGGATTTCACCCAGTTCGACCTGGCCTGCATTTCCGGCCCCAACGGGGCCGGAAAATCGGCGCTGCTGGACGCGATGACCTTCGCCCTCTTCGGCCAGGCGCGCGCCCGCGGCGATGCGCTGATCAACACCCACAAAGACGTCAAAGCCGCTGAGGTGGCGCTCACCTTTCAGTACGAAGGCAATCTGTACCGCGTGCAGCGCATCGCCCAGCTTGAAAAGCCGACTCTGCTCGAGTTCCAAATCCAAACCGGCGAGGATAAGTGGAAGGCGCTCACCGAACGCACGCTGCGCGACACCGAAGCGCGCATTTACGAGACGTTGCGCCTGGACTACGAGACTTTTGTGAACGCTTCGTTCTTTCTGCAGGGCGCCGCCGACCAGTTCACCCAGCAGCGCCCCGCCGAGCGCAAGCGTATCCTCGGCAATGTGCTCGGCCTGGAGATTTGGGAAACCTACCGCCAGCGCGCCGTGGACCGCCGCAAAGTCGTGGAGGGCCAGATCAGCGTATTGCAGGGCCGCCTGCAGGAGATCGCTCAGGAGTTGGACCAGGAGGCTCAGCGCAAGACGCGCCTGGAGGAACTGCAGACGCAACTGGCGGCGCTGTCCGACGCCCACCGCGCTCAGAAGGCGGTGCTGGATGGGCTGCGCGACCGCATTTCGGCGGTGGAGCAGCAGCGCGCGCTGGTGGATAACCTGGCCGGCCAGTTGGAGCGCACGCAGACCCAATTGGATGAAAACGCGGCTCGCCTGGAAGAACGCCGCGCCGAGCAGGCCGGCTACGCGGCCTTGCTGGCCGAGGCCAAAGAGATCGAAGCCGAATTCAAAAAATGGCTTGCCTTGCGCGAAGAAGTGGCCCGCCTGGACGGGGTAGCCGCTCAATTCCGCGAGCAGGAGAGCCGCCGCGCCGCGCCGCTGCGCCAGATTGAAACCGAGCAGGCGCGGCTGGAAACCGAGCTGGAGAACCTGCGCAAAGAAGAAGCCAACCTGCAGCAGCTATTAGCGACCAAACCGGGGCTGGACAAGGAAAAGCAGACCTTGGAAGCCGAGATCGCCCGCATGCAGGAGCACCTCGGCAAGCAAGGGGAGTGGGAGACGCAGCTCAAGCAGCAGCGCGCCCTGCAGACCAAGGTCGAGACCGAAAATCCGCTGCTCAAGGACGAGATGGTTGCCCTGAAAGCCAAGATCGTGCAGATGCAGGAAGCCAAAGGCGCGGCGGCCTGCCCCACCTGCGGCCAGCCGCTCACCGAGGAGCACCGCGTCTCGGTGATTGACGAGCTGGAAACCGAAGGCAAACAGATGGGCGACCGCTACCGGGCGAACAACAAAGATCGTGAGCAGGTAGCCAAGCGTATCGAGAAACTGGAGGGCGACCTGGGCCAGTTGGCTCAGTTGAAAGAACAGCTCTCCGGCAAAACCGTGCGGCTGGCCGAACTGAATACTCGCTTGTCCGAGATCGTCAAAGTCGAGGCCAGCTGGGCGGAGCAGCGTGCCCCGCGCCTGGCCGAAGTGGCCGCCGCCCTGGAGCAGGGCGGCTTCGCCGCCGAGGCGCGTGCCGCGCTGGCCGCGGTGGATGCCGAGCTAAAGCAGACCGGCTACGACGCCGCAGCCCACGACGCGGCTCGCCAGCAGGAACTGGCCGCCCGCCCCGTGGAGGAGCGCATGCGTGCTCTGGAGAGCGCCAAGGCGGCCTCCAAACCGCTGGAGCGTGAGATCAAAGACCTGGAAAAGCAGCAAGCCGCGCTGGAAAAAGACCTGGCCGCCCAGCGGCCCAAGCACCAGCAGGCTGTCGAGGCGCTGGCGCCGTTGGCCGAAGGCTTGCCGGATGTGGAAGCGCTGGAGCGCGCCCTGCTGGAGACCCAGGAGCGCGAGAACCAGGCGCGCACCGCACTCGGCGCCGCCCAGCAAGAAGTGGACGTGCTCGACACGCTGCGTACCCGCCGGGCTGAGTACCAGGCCGAACGTGAAACGCTGGCCGGCCAGGTGGCCCAGTTCCAGGCGCTGGAACGCGCCTTCGGCAAGGATGGCGTGCCGGCCATGCTGATCGAACAAGCCCTGCCGCAGATCGAGAGCAAGGCCAATGAGCTGCTCGAGCGACTGAGCGCGGGGACGATGAACATCCGCTTCGTCACCCAGCAGAAGTACAAAGACAGCAAGCGTGAAGATTTGCGAGAAACCCTGGACATCCAGATCAGCGACCGCGCTGGCGAGCGCGAGTACGAGATGTTCTCCGGCGGTGAAGCCTTCCGGATCAACTTTGCCATCCGCCTGGCGCTCTCCGAGGTGCTCGCCCAGCGCGCCGGCGCCCGTCTGCAAACCCTGGTCATCGATGAGGGCTTTGGCAGCCAGGATGAGCCCGGCCGCCAGCGCCTGGTGGAAGCGATCAGCCAGGTGCGCCAGGACTTCGCCAAGATATTGGTCATCACCCACATCGACGCGCTCAAGGACGCCTTCCCCAACCGCATCGAAGTGGAAAAGGGGCCGGAAGGCTCCGTGTTGCGCGTGGTGTAGTCGAGGTTTGTCATTCTGAATACGATGACTGTGTCAATGGGGGCAAAGAGTGGTAGTTGGGGATGAAGGGCTGCTGGTCGCGCAGCACGGCACAAGCGATCTTGAGCAGGCGGTTCTGAATATTGTTGAGCACCAGCCTGGGCGCTTTGCCTTCGGCCCGTTTGTGCAGGAAGTAGTCCCGGAAACGCTGATTGTGCGTGCGCACCGAGCAGGCCGCCAGGTAGAGCAGCTTGCGTGGCGCAGGAGGACCAAAATGACGGGATTGGGTTAGACCATGCAGCGAAGTTCCGCTGCGATGTTCATGCGGCGCAATGCCCAAGTGAGCAGCCAGTTGCCGCGGGTCGCTGGAGCGTTGGGTGAGCAGAAGCAGGTGCGCAGCCAGCAGCATGCCCACACCAGGGATGCTGAGCAGCAAGCGCAGCCGCTGGCGAAGGTCAGGGTCATCGTCTATCAGGCGGGCCAGTTCCTTCTCCACCGCCTTGATCTCCTTGTTGAGGAAAGCAACTGTCTGCTGGTGGGCTCGTTCAGCGGCTGGCGTGCGCACCACCTTGCGCTCCAGGGTGGTCAGAATGTTCTTGTTGCTGGTGCGCTGACGGACTAATTGCTCCCGGGTGGCTAAAAGCGCCTGAATTTGCTCCAAGACCTCGCCCCTGGGCTGCCAAAGTCGCAACTCATCGGCAAAGCGATAGGCATATTCGGCAATCTGGCGGCTGTCGGCGGCATCTGTCTTGGGGCCGTTTGTCTGAAAGGCGCGTTTGACCTTGAGCGGCGGCTCGATGGCCACGGCCAGCTTGTGTGCCAGCAGGAAGTGGGCCAAAGCCTCGCCATAGACGCCAGTGGCCTCCAGGCAAACCACACTTCGCTTGAAGGGAATGCGCTGCTCGTTCAGCCAATCCAGCAGGCTGCGGAAACCTTCCAGGTTGTTGCTGAATTCTTGTGGCGGCAAAACAATCTGCCAGGGATGTGTGCCCACTGCCGCGGTGAAGCTGGCCGAGGCGACATCAATACCGACAAAGAACTTCCATTTGCGCATGACTGCTCTCCTTTGCTCTCAGGCCAGAGAGTGGACTGAACTGGCTCCATATACTAGCTTATGGATCTAGCTGCAATACGATTTAGTTTTTGTTCCACGCAAGAGCTGGGTCTTATTCAGAATATAGGTTTTGACCTGGAGCGAGCGTTAGACTTACTCAGCTCTTGCTGGCTCTGAGGCCCCTCTAGTCTAATGGAGCCGGCGGCGCAGCCGCCGCGCGAAGAATCCATCCGTGGCACTATTTCCAACTCGCCGCATGGGCGAAGCAGCAAATTGGATGGATGCTTCACTTCGCCTGCTATGCAGGCTCGTTCAGCATGACATCGGGCCTACCCGAGGGGACAGGCGGGTGGACCTGAATGCTATAATTTCTTTGGTTATTTTTAAAAAGAGATAGAGTATTCATGTTAGACAAAATTTCAGGCATTGAAGCCCGCTTCGAGGAAATCGAACGTGAACTGGCCAGCCCCGCCGATGATTATCAGCGCGTGGTGGAGCTGTCCAAGGAACGCGCCGAATTGGAGCCGCTGATCGCCAAAGCGCGTGCCTATCGCGACGCCATACGCCGGCGGGACGAATCACAGGAAATCGTGGACGGCGACGACGCCGAGCTGGCTGAACTGGGCGCTGCCGAACTGGCCGAGCTGGAAGACCAGATCCCCCAGCTGGAGAACGAACTCAAAGCCATGCTGCTGCCCAAAGACCCGCGTGACAGCCGCAACGTGATCATGGAAATCCGCGCCGGCACCGGCGGCGACGAAGCCGGCCTGTTCGCCGCTGACCTACTGCGCATGTACACGCGCTACGCCGAGCGCCAGAATTGGAAGACCGAAGTATTGAGCTTGAATGACACCGGCGTGGGGGGCGTCAAAGAGGCCAGCGTGCTGATCAAGGGTCGCGGCGCTTTCTCGCGGCTCAAGTTCGAATCCGGTGTGCACCGTGTGCAGCGCGTGCCCACCACCGAAGCGCAGGGCCGCATCCACACCTCCACGGCCACTGTGGCTGTATTGGCCGAGGTGGACGAGGTGGAGATCAACATCCCTGAGAGCGACGTCAAGATGGACGTGTATCGCTCACAGGGAGCCGGCGGCCAGAATGTGCAGAAGAACTCCACTGCGGTGCGCCTGACCCACATCCCCACCGGTATCGTGGTGCAGTGCCAGGACGAGCGCTCGCAGCTGCAGAACCGCTTGCGGGCCATGTCCATTTTGCGGGCGCGCTTATACGAAATTGAAGAAGAGAAGCGCCGCTCCGAGATGGAGTCCGCCCGCCGCCTGCAGGTGGGCAGCGGGGCGCGTTCCGAAAAAGTGCGCACCTACAACTTCCCCCAGTCGCGCCTCACCGACCACCGCATCGGCTTTAGCTCGCACAACCTCTTCGCCTTGTTGGACGGTGAGATTGACGACCTGCTCGATGAACTGGCCACCCAGGATGAAGCCGAGCGTCTGGCCGCGGTGGAAGCCTGAGCCGCCACCTTCATCCTGAGCGCAGCGAAGGATCCCTACGGTGCCAATAGAAGGCTGAAGCTCCCTAAAAAGGCTTAAACACCATCAACCACAGAATCAGCGAGAAGCCGCCGAGGCCGATCCAGAGCATCTCGCGCGGGCGGGTGGCGGCTACCTGGGCTTCAATTTCCGCCCAGGGGCTTTGCTTCCCGGCGGGGAATATTTCCTTGCCGGTGCGATGGGGCATGCCCAACAGGCGCCGCAGGGTCTGGTAGCCGCGCGGCGCCATCACCACCATCCACACGGTCAAACCGATCAAGAGCAGCAGCGAAAGCCACATCCACCCGCTGCCCCACCAGCGGCCCATGAAGCCCGCCGCCACGCCGGTGAGCAGCAGGACGAGCAGCGATTGGAAAGTCAGCGGCACGGAATAGGTGGAGAGGTCCAGCAGCGCCTGCATACGCTCGGGCTTGGTCTCCCGTTTGAGTTGCAACGCCACGAACATGGAGACGCCGTGCGCCAGCAGGAAGAAAAAGGCGGACAAGATGTGCAGGTATTTCACCCACTGATAGAGCGAAGTCATGGGTTCCTCCTTAAGGGAATAGACGAAGCTTGCATATTATATGTTCTGCCCCTTGCAGCCTGCTAGAATCTCTTTTATGGGCACCATCGCCCAAGCCAGGCTCTGAGGACGAGGGCCTCACCGCAGTCGAAGCCTAAATCGTGCACAGCCTGGACGCCTTGCGAGGCTCTCATGGCTCGCGTAGGGGCGTAGCCTTGTCCTGAGCGAAGCGAAGGGATGCTACGCCCCTACTACTGCAACGAAACAACCCTCATTGCTGGAGTTAAACTACCCTGATGCCCCTCACCATCTCCACCGCCTTGAAAGAAGGCCGCGAGCGCCTGGCCGCGGCCGGCGAAGACCCGGGCGGCGACGCCCAGGTCTGGCTGGCCCACGTGCTGGGTCGCCCGCGGGCCGGGCTGCTGGCCCACCCGGAGGATGAGCTCACCCCTGAAGCGCTGGCGTCCTACGAAGCTGGCCTGGCGCGCCTGGAAAGCGGCGAGCCGCTCGCTTATCTGTTGGGCGAATGGGAGTTCTACGGGCTGATGCTGCATGTCTCGCCGGCGGTGCTCATCCCGCGACCGGAGACCGAACTGTTGGTCGAGACCGGGCTGACCTGGCTGGCGGCGCACCCAGGCCGCCGGGCGGCCGCCGACGTGGGCACGGGTTCCGGGTGCATTCCGGTTGCCCTGGCGGCTAATTGCCCGGACCTGCAGGTCTGGGCCGGCGACATATCGCCGGAGGCGCTGGCTGTGGCCGCCGCCAATGTGGCGCGGCACGGCCTGGCCGAGCGCGTGCATATGCTGCACAGCGATTTGATGGCCGCGCTGCCCGGCCCGTACGATGTGATCACCGCCAACCTGCCTTACATCCCCGCAGCGCGGCTGCCCGACCTGCCGGTCAGCCGCTGGGAGCCAGCCCTGGCTCTCGGCGGCGGGGAGGACGGCCTGCGCTTTATCGAGCCTTTCCTGCAGCAGGCACAAGTCCGCCTGGCGTCCGGCGGCCTGCTGCTGGCCGAGATCGACGCCAGCCTGGAAGGCGATGTACTGCGCCTGGCCGGCGGCCTGTGGCCGGAGGCCGCCATCGAAGTGCGCCCCGACCTGAGCGGCCTGCCGCGCCTGCTGGTGGTACAGACATGAACACGCAACGCATCGACGCGACCGACCCCGTCGCCATTCCGGCGGCGCTGAACGTCCTGGCCGCGGGCGGCGCGGTGGCCTTCCCCACCGACACGGTCTACGGCCTGGGCGCGCTGGCCTTCGACCCCGCCGGCATCGCGCGCCTCTACGCGGTCAAAGACCGCGCCCAGACCAAGGCCATCGCCTTGCTGCTGGGCGGCGCGGGCGACCTTCCGCAGGTCGCCGCCGCGGTCAGCCCGGCGGCGCAGCGGCTGGCCGAGCGCTTCTGGCCGGGGCCGCTGACCCTGGTGCTGCCCCGCCGGTCCGAACTGCCCGCCGAGCTTTCGCCGAACGATACGATCGGCCTGCGCGTGCCGGACCACCCGGCCGCCCTGGCCCTGTTGGCCGCTGCCGGCCCGTTGGCGGTAACCTCCGCCAACTTGTCCGGCGGCGCGGACACGCTGGACGCCGACGCCGTGCTGGCGCAGCTGGGCGGGCGTATCGAACTGGTGCTGGATGGCGGACCGGCGCCCGGCGGACAACCTTCCACGGTGGTGGACCTCAGCGAACCGGCGCCGCGCATCCTGCGCCCCGGCCCGCTGTCCGAGGCCGAGATTTTGGCCGCGCTGGAAGCGTAGGCATCGGCTTTTAAACCAAACCCGCACCTGGCAGTCTTTGCGTTACTTCGCAACGCGCTGGAGAAACTACTCAGGCTACGCCGAGTAACGTTTCTCCACTAAGGTCTTTAAACCCAAAATCGCCTCTGGCTGGCTGGGCAGAGACGATTTTGGTGTGAGGAGGAGATCTCATCAATTGCGTTTATCTTAGCCCTTCAAGCTAAATAAAGTCTAAATGCAGGGTTAGGGGTGGATTAATGACTTGTCCCCTTTAAGTGATGAAACTCGGATAGATCTTCGCTGCGATGGCGATCAGGATCACACCCACCACTGCCAGCAAGCCCAGATCAAAGCCCAGGCCGTAACTGCTCTCTGCACCCACCAGGATCAGGGCGCGCAACGCGTCCACCATGTAGGTCAGCGGATTGAACATCGAAATCCGCTGCAGCCAATCCGGCATCATCGAGATCGGGTAGATCGCGTTGCTGGCGAAGAACAACGGCATGGTCAGCACCTGGCCCACGCCCATGAAGCGCTCGCGCTCCTTCATCCAAATGGCGATGATCAACGAAAGGGTCGCGAACACCACCGAGCCGAGGAGCACCGTGGCGAAGACCGCCAGCAGCTTTAGGATGTTCCAATCCACGTTGACCCCCATCAGCCACATGGTCAGCAGCACGATGGTTGCTTGCGAGCAGCCGCGTATTCCAGCGCCCAGGCCCTTGCCCAGCACCAGCGCGGTGCGCGGCGCCGGGCTGGCCAGGAACTTGTGGATGATGCCCAGGTCGCGTTCCCAAATCAGTGCCAGCCCGTAAAAGATCGAGACGAACAGCACGCTCTGCGCCAGGATACCCGGGGCCATGAACTCGATGTAGCTGAAGCCGCCGGTGGGGATGCCGCGCGCTCCGGCCAACACCTGGCCGAAGATCAGCATCCACAGCAGCGGTTGGATGGCGCGGGTGAGCAGGTTGAAAGGGTCGTGGCGGATCTTGCGCAGTTCCATCTCGAAGATGTTGAAGGTCTTGCGCCAGAAGTAGATCGCCCGGGCCAGCGGCCGGAGGGCGGACTTGTCTTGCGTTTCAGCGAATTCGGCGTACGTCATCTCTTGTCCTCGATACGTTGATGTAGGAGCCGCTGGCCTCGATGGCGCCTCCGGCGTAATGGCTGAACACGTCGTCCAGGCTGACGCCGTTGCGGTTGAGGCCAGCTTTCAGTTCAGCCGGCGCGCCGATGGCGGCGACCTGCCCGTGGTGCAGGATGGCGATGCGCTGGCACAGCTCGTCGGCCTCGTCCATGTAGTGGGTGGTCAGCAGGATCGTGGTGCTGAACTCCTCGCGCAGGCGCTGGATGTGCTCCCAGACCGAGGCGCGGGCGATGGGGTCCAGGCCCACGGTGGGCTCGTCCAGAAAGAGCACCCGCGGGGCGTGCAGCACCGACTGAGCGATCTCCAGCCGGCGGATCATGCCGCCGGAGTAGGTCTTGACCAGCTTGGCGGCGGCATCCTCCAGGCCCATGATGCTCAGCAGGTGGTGGATGCGCTGCTCGCGTTGGGCGCGCGGCAGGTCGTAGAGTTTGGCGAAGATGAGCAGGTTCTCGTAGCCGCTCAGTGTGCCGTCGGCGGAGAGCAACTGGGGCACGTAGCCGATCACCCGGCGCACCTGGTTGGCCTGGCGCACCACGTCGTAGCCGGCCACGTGGGCCTCGCCGCGGCTGGGCGGCAGCAGCGTGGTGAGCATGCGCAGCATGGTGGTTTTGCCCGCCCCGTTGGGCCCGAGCAGGCCGAAGATCTCGCCCTCTGCCAGCGTGAGGTCCACCCCGTCCACGGCGGTGAACTTGCCGAAGTCTCGGGTGAGACCCTGGGTTTCGATGATGTTCAAGGCGTTTTCCTGTCTTTCTGCTCGGGGGCAAAGGCCTCCCGCAGCGCGTGTAGGGATTCCAGCAGTTGCTCCTGCTGCTGCTCTGAAAGGTGCGCCAGGCGGGCGGTGATGAAGCGGCGCGTGTGCGCATAGGCCACGTCGATGCGCTGCCTGCCTTCCGGCAGGATGCTGAGCTGCACCCGCCGCCGGTCGCTGCTGTCCGCCTCCCGGGCCACCAGGCCTCGCTGCACCAGACCCTCCACCTGCTTGGAGGTGGAGGGCGGCTCCAGCCCGATGTGCTCGGCGACTTCGTTCAGCGAGCAGCCTGGGTTGCGGTTGATGAAAGCCAGGGCGCGGAACTCCGGCAGGGTCAGGTTGGGGTCGCGCTGCGAACGGAACTCCTTGCGCAGCACGCGCATCACCCGCGGGATGGCCTCGAGGACGCCGTCGGCAGTAGTTTGGGATGTTTCCGGCATATTAATTTCTTTTTGAAACTATTTGATTGGGAATATACCGCGGGCGGCGCACCCCGTCAAGCTTATCTAGTCGAACTCCGTTGGCTGCCTTCCTGCGGATGGACGTTCCAATGCGATCCAATAAGGATACAACCGGCCGCTCATTACCCCATTCTTGACCAGCGGGTCAGCTGCCATCACTTCTTCGGCTTGGCTCAGCGAGGCTGCTTGAAATATCACCACCGCGATCATATCGGCGTCGTCGTTACGCGTGCGGCCTACCTGCACATGCAGCCCCTGCGCCATCATATGCTTGTGATAGGCGTAATGTTCGCGTACATGGATTTGCTCCGCGTAGCTCGGATCGGTGAGCATCTCTACTCGGTTGGGTCGTAGAATGTAGATCCAGTCTTGCAACTCTGCCATGTTCTCTCCTCGACAAAACAGATGGGTAATTCTGATGCTCCGCAAATACTTTAGCCGGTTTTCACAGTTACAATCATAAGGAAAGCGAGGTGAGTCTATGGGCATCCTGGGCCAGATCGGCCAATACTTGTTTTGGATTTTTGTGTTTTTGGTGCTGCTCTTCGGTGCGTTGTTTACTGTGCAGCAGCAGACCGCCGTCATCGTGCAACGTTTTGGCAAGTTCGTTCGCATTTACAAGGCGGGCCTAAATTTCAAGATCCCGCTGATCGATACCATTGCCGGACGGGTCAATCTGCGCCTGCAGCAATTGGATGTCGAAATTGAGACCAAGACCAAAGACAACGTCTTCGTGCGCATGGTCGTCTCCGTGCAGTACCTGATCCGCGAGGACAAGGTTTACGACGCTTTTTATCGACTGCAGGAGCCGCACATCCAGATCCGCTCTTTTGTTTTTGATGTGGTGCGCGCCAATGTGCCCAAGATGCTGCTGGATGAGGTCTTCGAGAACAAAGAGGATATCGCCACGGCGGTGCGCAACGAGCTTTCTGACGCCATGGACGATTTCGGCTATGACATCCGCCAGACCCTGATCACCGACATTGACCCCGACGAGAAGGTCAAGCAGGCGATGAACGAAATCAACACCCAGCAGCGCCTGCGCCTGGCCGCGACCGAGAAAGCCCAGGCGGAGTACATCATGACGGTGCGCGCTGCCGAGGGTGAAGCGGAGAGCAAGCGCCTACAGGGCGTGGGTATCGCCAACCAGCGCAAAGAGATCGCCCAGGGCCTGAGCACCGCAGTGACCGAGTTCCAGAAAGAGATCAAAGCGGTATCGCCGCAGACCGTGATGGACCTGCTGATGGTCACTCAGCACTTCGACATGCTCAAGGACATCGGCGCTCACGCGGGCAGCAAGGTGGTGCTGATCCCCTATTCGCCGAACGCGGTCGCCGACCTGACCGACCAGATGCGCAACGCCATCTTCGTTGGCGAAGAGATGACCAAAGATACCAAGCCTCCCAAGGCTAGTTAGCCGGACGAACGCAAGCTAAGAGGCGGGCAATTGCCCGCCTCTTTTTGTACAAAAGCCTCTTAAGCAGCCGTTCCGCGTGCTATACAATACAAGCATGGCCAATTCACCCACTTTCTCGGAACCCTTCGTTTGGCAGCCTACGGAAGATTACATCGAGAATGCGCGGCTGACCGAGTTCATGCGCGCCCACGGCATCGCTAATTACGATGAGTTGATGGCTCGCTCCACTCAAGATGTGGCCTGGTTCAGCGAGGCTGTGCTTAAGTTCCTCGATATCCAGTTCTACGAACCGTATTCCCAGGTGGTGGACCTCTCGAAAGGCATCGCCTGGCCGCAGTGGTGCGTAGGCGGCCAGATGAACATCGTGCACAACTGCCTGGACAAATACATCGGCACGCCGGCCGCTGCGCAGCCGGCGGTGGTCTGGGAGGGTGAAGACGGTCGCAGCCGTACGCTGAGCTACGCCGAGCTGCACGCCCAGGTGAACCAGGCGGCCAACGCTCTGCGCAGCCTGGGGCTGCGCATGGGCGACGCCATCGGCATTTTCATGCCGATGACGCCGGAGATTGTCGTCGCCCTGCTGGCCATCGCCAAGATCGGCGGCATCATCCTGCCGCTGTTCTCCGGCTACGGCATGGAAGCCGTGGCCAGCCGCCTGGCCGACGGCGGGGCCAAGGCGCTGTTTACCGCCGATTCGTTCCCGCGCCGCGGCCGCCGGGTGAACATGAAATCCGTGGTGGACCTGGCCGCCGCCCAGTTGCCGCAGCTCAAGCACGTCATCGTGCTGGACCATGCCGGGCTGGACGTGCCTTTCACCCAGGGCCGTGACCACTGGTGGAGCGACCTGGTGGCGACGCAGTCAGCGGAGGCAGAGACGGAGCGCACTGCCGCCGAAGACCCGCTGATGATCATCTACACCTCGGGCACCACCGGGCGACCCAAAGGCGCGCTGCACACGCACTGCGGCTTCCCGGTGAAGGCGGCGCAAGACATGGCTTTCGGCACCGATGTGCGCCCCGGCCACCTGATCTATTGGATGACCGACATGGGTTGGATGATGGGGCCGTGGCTGGTCTTTGGCGCGCTGCTGCTGGGGGCGAGCATGTTCCTCTACGACGGGGCGCACGACCATCCCGCGCACGACCGGCTGTGGGCGTTGGTCGCCCGCCATCGCATCACCACTCTGGGGGTGTCGCCCACACTGATCCGGGCGCTGATCCCCTTTGGCGAGGGCCAATTGAAAGGCCACGACCTCTCCAGCCTGCGCTATTTCGCCTCTACCGGCGAGCCCTGGAACCCGGACCCCTGGCGCTGGCTGTTCGAGGTTGTCGGCCAATCCAAACGGCCGATCATCAATTATTCCGGCGGCACCGAGGTCTCCGGCGGCATCGTGATGGGCAACCCCATACTGCCGCTCAAGCCCACCGCCTTTGCGGCGGCCTGCCCGGGCATCGCCGCCGATGTATACGACGAGAACGGCCAGTCAGTCACCGGCCAGGTGGGTGAGCTGGTGGTCACCGCGCCATGGATCGGGATGACCCGCGGTTTTTGGAAAGACGCGCAGCGCTACGAAGAAACCTATTGGTCGCGCTGGCCCAATGTGTGGGTGCACGGCGACTGGGCCGCCCGCGATGCGGATGGGCAGTGGTACATCCTGGGCCGCTCGGACGACACGATCAAGGTGGCTGGCAAGCGTCTCGGCCCCGCCGAAGTCGAGTCCGTGCTGGTGGCGCACCTCGACGTGGTCGAGGCGGCCGCCATCGGCGTGCCCGACGAGTTGAAGGGCAGCGCGGTGGTCTGCTTCTGTGTGCCAGCCGCCGGCGCGCAGGCCGGCGACGCGCTGCGCCGTGCGCTGCGCACCAGGCTGGTGGAGGCGCTGGGCAAGCCGCTGGCGCCGCGGGCGATCTTTTTTGTCAGCGACCTGCCCAAGACGCGCAATGCCAAGGTGATGCGCCGCATGGTGCGCGCTGCCTACCTGGGCGAAGACCCCGGCGACATGTCCTCGCTGGTCAACCCCGAGGCGATGGAAGAAATCCGCAAGGCGCGGTAGCCGCGCCGGTGGCGGTTTTGTTAGGGGCGCACGGCCGTGCGCCCTTACGGTTGTCCGCCATCAGGTGTAGGGCGGTCTGTGACCCGCCCGCTTTCTCAGGCACGCGTGGCGGTTCAATAAGCGTTTCGGAGACAGAAGCCGGATGCGTTATGATTGCGCCTTGTTCACCTGCCGGATACCCAAACCCAACTCGTAACCCATGGCCGCCATCCTATACGCTCTTTCCGCCGCCCTGTCTTGGGGCGTCGGCGACTTCTCCAGCGGTCTGGCCGCCCGGCGCGTCGGCCCGGCGCACACGCTGCTGCTCTCCTTCTATGTCGGCGCGTTCAGTTTGCTGGTGCTGGCCATCGCCACGAACGAGCCCTTCCCAGCCAGCCGCGAGCTTTGGCTGGGCGCACTGGCTGGCTTTGCAGGCCTCGCGGGCTTCTTCGCCATGCTGCATGGCTTCACCGTGGGGCGAATCAGCATCGTCTCCCCGGTCTCGGCGCTGCTGGCCGCGGCAGTGCCGGTGCTGTTCACCGCTCTGGTGGATAGCTTGCCCAAGCCGCTCCAGTTGTTTGGCTTCAGCCTGGCGTTTCTGAGCATATGGCTGCTTTCGCGGCGCAATGAGAAAGCGACTGGTCCCAGCGGCGTCCTGCCTGCTCTGCTGGCCGGTTTCGGCTTCGGGCTCTTCTTTATCTTGATCGGGCAGTTGCCAGCGGGGTCGCTGTTTTGGCCGCTGGCAGTTGGCAGGCTGGTGGCGATTGGTTTATTGGCGACGTACTTCGTTTCCAGGCGCCAGACCCTGTGGCCGCCCGCCCCGCCGCTGGCGCTGCTGGCCCTGGCCGGCGTGTTGGATGCGCTGGGCAACCTGTTCTTCGTGCTCTCGGTGCAGGCCGGACGGCTGGACATCACTTCGGTGCTAGTTTCGCTGGGGCCGGCGGTGACCGTGCTGCTGGCGCGAGTGATCGTCAAGGAGACCCTAACCCGCTGGCAGGTGGCCGGCGTGCTATTGGCGATCACAGCTACGGTTTTGGTGAGTTTGTAGGTCTCCCTACGGAATGGCCTGATCTAGCCGAGTCCCTAAAATGCGAACATATTGCTCAAGCTCTTCAAGGTCCGTTGAACCAGCCAACGCTATATAGTTAACTGCTACAACCACGTTGCGTTTCCGCATGGTAACAAAGTACAAATCCTGTGAGATTTGAGCCGGGCTTTGGGCAAAGAACGCCTTTGTTTCATCCCCCACTTCAATGTAAGAAAGCGGTTGAAATTCAACGCTAACGCCAAACAAAGTCGGATGGATTTCGAGATAATCTGACGCGATTTCTTCGGAAGAAAAAACCACGATTCTCGAACGGACATTTGTGAAGTCGGACTCTGCACTCTTGGGGTAAAGTAGATCCAAGCCCGTGAAGGGTTGGACAGATTCTAAATAATTTGCGGCCATAATCGCTCCACCGGATCGCAAGGTATCTACGTCAAGTACAAATTCCTGAGCAGACATATACCCAGGCTGCAAATCGGATGCTTGCAGGGACAAAGAGCGGAGTTCGTCGATTGAGAATTGAACTGGGGCAGGTGTGGGAGAAGGCCCGAGTGTAAATGTGGCCGGGGGCAGCGATGTAGCTGTCGACCGGCTAACTTCTGCCAAAACTTGCTCAGTTAGAAGCAAACCGGCCGCTTCACGTATCTCATCTTGAGATAGCGGCGCTGAACATGCCGAGAGTGCAAGCAAAGTGCTTGTAATCAAAACCAAAACAACTTTATTCATCTCACCTCCACTTGATTAGGTGCTCAACTTAGGTTAGAAAGATTACCAGCGATCCTTGCTTCTATTCTCTCCCTTGCAGGTTTTTCAAATTCTCAGAGTTCCCATGCTTATAACAGATATTCACCATTCCACCGGCTCGATGCCGTAGTTCTGCAAATATTCGTTGGCTTTGGAGAAGGGCCTGCTGCCGAAGAAGCCGTTGTGCGCCGAGAGCGGCGATGGATGGGCCGACTCGATGACCAGGTGCTTCATGCGGTCGATGAAGGCGCCTTTCTTGCGTGCGTAGGCGCCCCAGAGGATGAAGACGAGATGCTCCCGTTCACGGGAGAGGGCGCGCAGCGCCGCGTCGGTGAACTCCTCCCAGCCCTTGCCCTGGTGCGAGCCGGCTGCGCCGCGGCGAACAGTCAGGGTGGCATTGAGCAGCAGCACACCTTGGCGCGCCCAGCGCTCCAGGTCCCCGCTGGCTGGCGGCATCACCCCCAAGTCGTCTTGCAGTTCCTTGTAGATGTTGACCAGCGAAGGCGGCAGCGGCACGCCTTCGCTCACCGAGAAGCACAGCCCGTTGGCCTGGCCGGGGCCATGGTAAGGGTCCTGGCCCAGGATGACAACTTTGACGGCGTCGAAAGGGCAACTGTCGAAGGCGTTGAATATCTTGCCACCCGGCGGGTAGATGGTGAAGCTTTTGTATTCGTTGCGCACGAATTCGGCCAGCTGTTGGAAGTAAGGCTGCTCGAATTCCGCGGCCAGCTTTTCTTTCCAACTGGTTTCAATGCGTACGTCCACGCGGCCAGTATAACAAGACCTGTTATTTAGATATTGACTTAATTAGGTGATTGGCTTATTATAAGTTGATGAACGCTTTTGCAGCTCTTGCAGATCCCACCCGGCGGCAGATCTTTGAAATCATTGCGCGCGGGGAGGCCAGTTCTGGAGAGATTGCAGAGCAATTCGCTTTCAAAGCGCCGACCATCTCGCAACACCTCAAAGTATTGAGACAGGCTGGGCTGGTGCAGGTGCGCGCCGATGGGCAGCGACGGCTCTATACCCTGGATGCCAAGGGACTGGACCGTATGCAAGTCTGGCTGGACCGCATGCGCACGCAATGGAACGGCCATCTGGACGCGCTGGAACGTGTGTTGGAAGACGAACAAAATCCCACTCTCAAAGGAAAGTAAATGTCCAATTCTCTGCCTGAACCCGTTGTGATTGAACGCACTCTGAACGCACCCACGAGCGTGGTGTGGAAAGCATTGACCGATATTGAAATTCTACAGAAATGGCTGTCCTTCTTCCCGGCTTTTAAAGCAGAGGTCGGCTTTGAAACTCGCTTTGAACTGGGGCCAGAGGGCCGGGAGTACATGCACATTTGCCAGGTCACCGAAGTGGAACATGAACGGAAGCTGACTTATAGCTGGCGCTATGAGGGCTACCCCGGCGATGCTTATGTAACCTTCGCGCTTGAGCCGCAAGGCGATATGACCCTCCTGACGCTAACCTATCGGATCACCGAAGCCTTCCCAATGGACAACCCCGATTTTGCGCCGGAGAATGCGCGCCAAGGTTGGAGCTACACCGCCGATGCTCTCAAGGAGTTTGTGGAGTCGCAAAACTAAGTCTGTATGCAGCTTGGATAGAGAAAGCCACCGAGTTATCGGTGGCTTTCTTCATCTGTGAAGGTCGCCCCTTATAAGCCAGGCGGCGTTAAAATTGGCTTGTTCACTCTGGAGGAGGAGTGCACCCTGATGAACTTTGATTTGAGCGAGGAACAAAAACTGTGGCGCGAGGCGGTGCACGACTTCGTCGCCAAAGAGGTACAGCCCAAAGCCAGAGAGGTCGATGAGACCGGCGAGTTCAACTGGGATGCGACGCACAAGATGGGCCCGCTGGGTTTGCTTGGCCTCAACGTGCCGGAGGAATACGGCGGCAGCGGCGTGGACGCGCTGAGCGCCGCCCTGGCCATCGAGCAGTTGGGCTGGGCCTGCGGCAGCACCGCGCTGGCCATCGCCGCCCACAACGGCTTGGGCTGCGCGCCAATCACCGCCTACGGCTCGGATCAGCTCAAGCAGCGCTTCCTGCCGCCTGCAGCCAGCGGCCGCGGCCAACTGGCCGCCCTGGCGCTCACCGAGCCCGGCGCCGGCTCCGACCTCAAAGGCGGCGTACAAACCCGCGCCGAGCTGCAGGGAGATGAGTGGGTCATCAACGGCAGCAAGATGTGGTGCACCAACGCCTCCATCGCTGACTTCATCGTTACCCTGGTGCGTACCGACCCTGAGGCGCTCAGCCTCATCGTGGTGCCCACCGACGCGCCCGGCCTGTCCATCGGCCCCGCCGAGAAGAAGATGGGCCTCAAGGGTTCGCCAACCCACGCGGTGAGTTATCAGGATGTGCGCGTGCCCGCCGCCAACTTGGTGGGCGAGCGCGGCAAGGGCCTGGCTTACACGCTGGCCACACTGGATGGCGGGCGCATCGGCATCGGCGCGCTCTCGCTTGGCCTGGCCCAGGCGGCGCTGGACGAGGCTCTGAAATACGCGCAAGAGCGGCATACCTTCGGCCAGCCTATCGCTGGGCATCAGGCCATCCAGTGGATGCTGGCCGACGCCGAGACGCAGTTGCAGGCCGCCCGCCTGCTGGTCTACCGGGCGGCCTGGGCCAAGCAACAGGGCCGGCCGTTCAGCCAGCTGGCCGCCATGGCCAAGCTCTTCGCCACTGAAGCGGCCGAGAAGATCTGCCGCGACGCTATCCAGATTCACGGCGGCTACGGCTATTCCAGTGAATATCCTGTGGAGCGCATCTATCGCGATGCGCGGCTGATGACGATTGGCGAAGGCACCAGCGAGATCCAGCGCCTGGTCATCGCCCGCCATATGCTGGCCGAAGGGGATTAGGCCGACGCGCACGTTTCTGCTACAATGGGTCATGGAATCTGCCGGGGAGAGCAGGCGTTTCCCCTTATTGCTTACAATTTTTGTGTTATTTCTTGCCGCCTGCGCCCCAGTGCCGCTAGAAGGGGACCTCTTTGAGCACACCTGGTATCTTTCGACAGTTGGAAACGACGACAATCCCTGTGACAACGCGGGGAGAACTTGCGCCACCTTGGAAGGCGTTTTTGCAAAGGCGCGTGCAGTCAACGCGGCCCTTGAGGCCGAGCATTCCACACCGATTTTCGTAAGGCATACCATCCACGTGGCGGCCGGCACCTACAATGTCATCGGCCGGCATGATGGGGCTCCGTTTGCCCACGTCGACATCCACGCCACCATCATCGGGGCCGGCGAGACGACTACGATATTCGACGCCGGCGACACCTACGGCGGCTTATACATTTTCAGAAACGCCCAGGTTCAGCTGCGCCAGTTCACCATCCAGAACGTGCGCGGCACGGCCCCGGACAGCTGCATCAACATACGCGGCGAGGCGCAGGCTACCATCGAGAACGTCATCGTACGGCACTGCGTGGTCGCTGGCATCACCAACCTCAGCAACGGCTTGGTCACCCTAACCAACGTAACCTCGACGGAAAACATCGGCGAAGAGGTTGTCGGCGGTGGAGACGGAGTGGTCAATCTAGGCGAAATGCATATTCAGGGTGGGTCGTTTTCAGGCAACCCGGGCTTGGGCATCAGGAGCCACACTACGCTCACTGCGATAGACGTACGCGTGGAAAACAACCAGAGGGATGGCGTAGTTGTTTACGGCCCTACCGAATTGCGCAATCTAACCATACTGAATAATGGCCTGGACTTGTCCTTCCGGTCCGGCCTTCTTTTGGAAGAAGGCGCCGATGTGAGCCTGTTCAACAGCCGCGTCGAAAACAACCAATACGGCATTCAGCTGCGGGGTGGCCTGCTACACCTCACGGAGACGCTGGTAGCCAACAACCCGCGCACCGGCCTCCTGATTGAGGGCGGCGAGGTGCGCATGACCGATAGCACGGTGAGCAATAACGGCAGCCTGTACTACAACACCAGCCTGGGCGGCGGTATCAGCAATAAGGGGGTGTTGGGTATCCATAATAGTCAAATCACCGGAAACGGCAACGGCGGCATCATGAACTGGGATGACGGTCGCCTGAGCTTGGTTGAAAGCGACGTTACCGGCAATATAGGCGGACTGCCGGCGATCGCCAACTTGGGTAACGCAGTTATTGAGCGCAGCCTGGTGGCCAACAACACGGTCAATGATGTGGTTATGACCTTGGCAGCCGTGGACAACCTCGGCTCGATGGTCATCGAAAACAGCACGATCAGCAACAACAACGGCTATGGCGTGGCGGCTGGGCAGGGCAGGCTGCTGATTGAATACAGCACGATCGCCGAGAACGCCGAACTTGGTTTGGCGGCCATTGATGGTGCCGCCTTTGTTTCGGGTATTGCTAACTCGCTGATCGTCAAGAACGGACAAGACTGCGAACTGAGCAGCGCCCTGCATGTCAGCCCCTATCCCTTGATGGGCTACAACCTGAGCACAGACAGAAGCTGCGGCTTCCCCACCATCGTCTCCGCCGCCGAAATCGGCCTGGGCCCACTGGCAGATAACGGCGGTCCCACCTTTACGCACGCGCTGTTGGACGACAGCCCGGCGCTGGATGCGGCCACCGGCGGCTGCCCCAGCAGCGACCAACGGAGCCTGGCGCGGCCCGTTGGGCCGGCCTGCGATGTGGGCGCTTACGAGGCGGGCGCGACCATGCTGAGCCTGGAAAGCGAGGACACGGAGCTCGAATTCGCCACCGTGACGCCGGGCAGCGGGCCGAATATCCTCGTGGTCATCCCCCGGCAAACCTACAATTGCCGCCACGGGAACAGCACGTTGTTCGATGTCGTCGATACGCTTATGCAAGGTGCGCAGTACACGCCGGTAGGCATTGGTCCGGACAAGTTGTGGTTGCAGTTCCGCGGGCCGAGTTTTGGCCGGCTTTGCTGGGCGCCCACGGAAGGCTTCACTCTGTTCTTGGATGATCAGGAAATCACTGTGGATGTCCTGCCAGAGACGTTGTTGAGCATCGTGCTCTATCCCCCGCTGCCCACGCTCACTTCCACGCCCTTGCCGACTGAGACGCCCGAGCCTCAACCCATCGCCACGCCCACCTGCACCCCGCAGCAAATCCAGAACCAGCAGTGCCCCTGAGTGCTGGCGGCTAGTTGCCTGAGGCGACTGCCGCTGCGTAAATAATGAAGGTATTGATAAACCAGTGGATCAGGAAGGGGTAGAGGAAAGAGCGCGTGCGCCAGGCTACCCACCCGAAGAGAAAACCTCCAAAAATCGTCGAATAAGTCTCCAAGGCCGGCTTGCTGATGTGCGCCAAGGCAAAGGGCACGGCGTGCAGCCAGAGAGCGTGCGCGCCAAATATCCGCGCATAGCCGAACAAGATAAAGCCGCGGAAAAAGAATTCCCAGCCAATCAGGTCAAGGAAGGTGAGCACCGGCGCTTCCGTGCCCCATTGCCGAGCGTAATAGTGCTGCAGACTGGCGTTGCTTTGGGCCAAGTACCAGAGCAGCGGCGCGGCCAGGGCGATGACCAGCGCAGTCAGCGCCAGGCCGGCCTTCCAGTCGCCCAGTTGAAAGCCAAACTCCGCCGGACGTTTGCGGAAAGCCAGGATGATGACCAGCAAGGGCACGATGAGGTAGAGACCCACGCGGTCCAGCGCCTTGAGGGGAGTGAGCCGTTCGTAGTAGTCCACCATCAGCAATAGGGTGCTGAGGATGGTGATGGCCACCACCTCGCGGTCGAAGTGCAGGTCGTCGAGTTTAAAGAGAGCGCGCATCAATAAGAGAACCCCGCCGTGTTACCACCTGGCCCGAAGAGGATAACCAGCTTGTCCCAATCGCGCCACAGTTCGCCACCCCAGTTCAGCCAGAGCAGCGCCACTAACAGGGCGGCCAGGCCAAGCTGCCAGGGGTTGGCCCGTGCGGCGGCGCGCAGTTCGCCGCGCTGTGTCCAGGCATAGCCGGCCAGGGCGGCGATGGCGGGCAGCAGCGCCATGTGGAAGCGCTCCTCAGCGAGGAGCAGCAGGTGGGGCAGCAGATAGCCGCCCATAAGCAGGTAGAGCAGCAGGCGCTCTTTGGCCAGCCGCGCGAAGGCCAGACCCACCGCCGCCAGGCTGGCCAGCAGCGGGAAGGGCAGTGTGAAGAGCAGGAACAGGCCGAGCAACGGCAGGGCAGGGATATGGCCGAAGAAATTGTTGGAATAAAAATAGGTCAGCGCCCGCCTCTCCAAGCCGAAGAAGTACCCCAGCTTGTTCACGGCGAGCTGCAGTGCGCGCTCCGGATCCTGGCGAATGAAGCCCAGCCCGGCTTGCACGCCCAGGTCGTTGCGCAGGCCATCATCCAGATAGGGCACCAGTTCCATGGAGATACCGAATTGGAAAGTGCCACTGCCCTCGGGGTGGTAGCCCATGTGCAGGTTGTAGCCCAGCGAGTTTTCTACAAATGTGAACTTGTCGTGCAGCAGGCTGTTGCGCACACTCCAGGGCACCACGAAGACCAGCACCGCCAGCAGGAACCAGGCCGCGGCAGCCCGCCGCGGCGCGTAGAACCACAGCCAGATCACTGCCAGACCGACGAAGCCAAAGATCACCGAGCGGGTCAGCGTGGCCAGGCCGAAGAGCGCCCCCGCCAGCAGGTAATCCCGCCGCCGGTCGCGCTCCACGGCGGCCAGCGTCGCCAGCAGGCCGGCGGCCACCAGCGGGATGAATAGGTTCTCGGTGGCCAGCGCCAGTGGAAAGAGCACCAGCAAGGGATAGACTGCCAACGCGTAGCCGGCGAAGCGCGCCGCCCGTTGGTTGCCGGGGAACAGGCGCAGCGCCAGCCAGTAGCTCAGCGGGGCGAGCGCCGCGCCCAAGGCGACCTGTGCCAGGCGGGCGGCCAGCAGGCGCCACTCCAGCCCGCTGAGGCTGTAGATGACGGCGAGGAACGCCGGATAGCCCGGGGCGCGGAACGAAGTGAGCACGCCGCGCGGATCGTACTCGTCCACCACGAATTCCAGGTCGATGAATTGGCGCACCAGGTCAATGTCTTCCTGGCCGTACCAGCGGAAGCCGTTCCCCGCCGCCAGGCTGCGGCCGAGCATGTCGTATTGGAACATGTCGTCCAACCCGATGGGCAGGTGGATAGCGAAGAGCACCGGCAGCAGGCGCAGAAGCAGCGCCAGGCCGAAGAGGCGAACGGAGATGGGCAGGGAGCGGATCTTATTCACGCGGCGAGCGCCCGAACCAACGGTAGCGGTTGTGGGCGATGAGATTGTAAACCGGGTCGCGTAAGAACGGCGGCACCAGGATGAAAACGTACAGCAGCGGCCAGGGGAAGCGCAAATGGCGCAGCGCCCGCAGCCCGGCGGCCGAGCGCAAGTAGCCGCGGCCGCCCTCCAGCAGGACGACGGTATCCAGGGTCACATCCGCCAGCTCGGCTTCGGCGAGCAGCTGCTGGCCGCGCGACGACTGCTGCGAGATGTATTGCAGCGCGCCGGGCTTCTGCCGCGCTTGCAGGAATTCGACCACGCGGTTGCACAGGGCGCAGTAACCGTCGTAGAGGATGGTCGCTTTCATGGGCGGCGCATCACCAAGAGGGTCTCGCCAGCCCTGTTCATCGCAAGGACCATCCCGGCCAGCTTGCTCACCCGGCGGAAATAGGTGGGCATTTGCTCACTGGAGATGGCCTGGAAGCCGAACTTCTCGTACATCGGGCCGAGGCGCGATTGGCACATCAAGTACAACTCGCCGGGGTGCTGCGCCAGGATGGCCCCCATCAGGGCGCGGGCGACGCCGCGCCCCCGCCATGCCGGAGCCACCGCCAGAGAAGCCAGCTCGCGGCTGCCGTCGGCGTGCGGCTTGACCTGCACGCAGCCGATCAGCTCGCCGGACGGCGTCAGCGCGACCAAGAAACGCTCCGAAGCCAGGCCGGTGGGGTTGATGCCCGAGGAGCGCACCAGGTCACGAATCGCCGCGGCCTGGGCCTCCTCGGCGGATTGGACGTGAAAAGCGTCCGGGGCTTGTCGCGCGACGCTCATCCCTGCAGCAGTTCGCGCAGGATGGCCTGCACGGCTTTGGGGTCGGCCTTGCCGCCGGTGCGCGCCATTACCTGGCCCACGAACCAGCCGATCAGCGCCTGCTTGCCGGCGCGGTAGCTGGCCACGTTGTCCGGGTTGGCGGCCACGATCTCCTCGGCCAGGGCGCGCAGCTCGCCTTCGTCGCTGACCTGCGCCAGGCCCTCGGCCTCCACAATCTCCGCTGGCGCGCCGTCGCCTGCCTGCACCCTGACCAGCAGCGCCTTGCCGGTGGGCGTGTTCACCTTGCCTTCGTCCATCAACTTGAGGATGTCGGCCAGGTAAGCGGGCGTCAGCTTGAGCTCGCTGGCGCTCAGGCCGCTTTCGTTGAGCATCGCCAGGATGTCGTTCATCAGCCAGTTGGAAACGCGCTTGGGATCGCCACCGTAGCTGGCCACGGCGGCCTCGTAATAGTCGGAGAGGGCGCGCTCACTGCTGAGGATGTCGGCGTCGTATTCCGGCAGGCCGTACTGCTCCATGAAACGCGCCCGGCGGGCGAGGGGCATCTCCGGCAGGTCCGCGTGTACCGCGGCGCGCCAGGCTTCGTCCAGGGTCACCGGCAGCAAATCGGGTTCGCGGAAATAGCGGTAATCGGCCTCGGTTTCCTTGCTGCGCATCTTGCTCAGCGTGCCGGAGTTCTCGTCCCAGGACAGCGTCCAGGCCTGGATCTGCTCGCCATTCTCCACGGCGCGAATCTGGCGTTCGATCTCGGTTTCAATCGCCGAGCGCAGCGAGTCGATGGAGTTTACGTTCTTGATCTCGGTCTTGGTGTTGAGCTCGGTGCTGCCCACGGGGCGGATGGAGACGTTGCCGTCGGCGCGCAGGTGGCCCTTCTCCATGTCGGCTTCGGAGATGCCCAGCCAGCGCAGCAGCTGGCGCAGGCGGATCAGGTACTGCGCCGCCTCCTCGGCGGAGCGCAGGTCCGGCCCGGTGACCATCTCGACCAGCGGCACGCCACAGCGGTTGAAGTCGATCAGGCGGCCGCCGTCGGCGCGGTGCACCGTCTTGCCGGCGTCTTCCTCGATGTGCAATTTGTGAATGCTTACCCGGCGCACGCCGTCGGCGGTGGGCACGTCCATGCCCCCGCCGCGGGCCAGCGGCTGGTCATATTGCGAGATCTGGTAGCCCTTGGGCAGGTCGGGGTAGAAGTAGTTCTTGCGGTCGAAATAGGAGACCGGATTCAGTTCGGCGCCCATTGCCGCAGCCAGCACGGCGGCCTTTTCCACGGCGCCCCAGTTGAGCACCGGCAGCACGCCGGGCAGCCCGGAGCACACGGGACAAATGTTGGTGTTGGGCGGGTCGCCCCAGGAGTCAGCCTTGCAGGCGCAGAAGATTTTGCTAGCGGTGTTGAGCTGAATGTGGGTTTCCAGACCGATGACGGCTTCGTAGGCGGGCATGCGGGGATTTTACCAGTGGCTTAGGGTCTTCAAAGATAAGAGGGCCTCTATGCTGCCTCATGTGTCACCCTGAGCGAAGCAGTCCTAAAAACACACAAGTCGTGTCGTCCTGAGCGTAGCGAAGGACAATTGCACGGCCAAAATATAAAGCGAGCCCGCTGAAAAGAAACCTTCACATCTCATACCACCCCTGACTCAAATCCTTGAACTCGGGGTTCTGTTCTCGAATCAACGCCAGTTTCTTTTTACGGAGCCAACCCTTTATCTGCTTCTCGGCCGCGATTGCGTCGAGGATATGGTTGAACTCCTCGAAATACCAAAGCAGGTTGATCGAATACTTGCTGGTATAGCCTGGAACTGTTTTGGTCTTGTGCTCGTATACGCGCCGCTCCAGGACATTGGTTACGCCAACATACAGCATGCCGCCCTTGTTGCCGAGGATGTAGACGTAGGCTTTGGCCATTCGTTGCGACAACTCCTTGTCTGCCGGCATGACCGAACAAACTGCACAGCGATTACCCTTCGCGATGGCAACTTCGTTGCCAGCTCAGGGTGACACGGTTTGGGGTTGATGACGGAAAGGCTGAAAGCTGATAGCTAACAGCTAATAGCTATAAAACCCTTTGCTGCTCTTGCGGCCCAGTTCACCGGCGGCGACCATTTGGCGCAGCAGTTCGGCGGGCTTGTATTTGTCGTCGGCGAAGTCGCGGTGCAGCACTTCCATGATGAACAGCACCACGTCCAGGCCAATCAGGTCGGCCAGGGCCAGCGGGCCCATGGGGTGGGCCATGCCCAGGCGCATGATCGTGTCGATGCCTTCGGCGTCGGCGATGCCTTCCTCGAAGGCGAGGATGGCTTCGTTGATCATCGGGCAGAGGATGCGGTTGGAGATGAAGCCTGGCGAATCTTTGACCACCACGGCAGTCTTGCCCATCTGCGCGCCGACTTCCAGGATGGCAGAGACGGTAGCGTCGGCGGTGGCCGAGCCGCGCACCACTTCCAGCAGGGTCATCAGCGGCACCGGGTTGAAGAAGTGCATGCCGATGACTTCGCCGGGCCGCCCGGTGCCGGCGGCCAGCTTGGTGATGCTGATTGATGAGGTGTTGGAGGCCAGGATGACGCCGGGCTTGGCGACCTCGTCCAGGTCCTGAAAGAGCTTGAACTTCAGTTCCGGGTTCTCAGTGGCCGCCTCAATGACCAGGTCGGCCTCAGCGACGCCAACCAGCTCAGTGGTCGTCGTGATGGCGCCAGCAGCGGCCTGCTGCTCGGCGGTCAGCTTGCCCTTTTCGGCCAGCTTGGCGGCCGATTTGTCGATGGCCGCCTTGCCGCGCTGTACCTGCTCTTCGGCCACGTCCATCATGGTCACCCGGTAGCCGGAGACCGCCGCGGTCTGGGCGATGCCGTTGCCCATGGTGCCTGCGCCGACGACGAAGATGTGCTTGATGTCCATGGGAACTCCTCTGGTAATAATAAGTGGAGATTAGAGATTGGAGATACTAGCTGCCTTGTTGCTCTTTCCACAGGCGGTGGTTTTCGTTGATTTGCCCGGCGTGCTGGCGGGGATGGTTAGCATAGATGCGCAGCCAGCGCTCGAAGGTGTAGGGGTCTTCGTATTCGGGGTGAATGCCGACATTGGCCCAGACTTCATCCGGCAAGTCTTTGATGAAATCGTAGGTCATGGCGCGCACCTGGCAGGTCAGCGCCAGCGCCGCGGCGGTATTCTCGCTGTGATAGTCGAGCTTGACGGCCCAGGCATCCTGGTCGTAAGCCATCAGGGGCAGCTCGGGGTCGGCGACCAGGCGACGGGCGCGCAGGAAGCTGTTGGTCTCGCTGTCCGCCAGGTGGATAATGACCTCGTGCACGCTCCATTCGCCCGGCGCGGGGCGGAACAGCCAGGCCTCCTGGGGAATGGCGGCCAGCGCCGCCTCAAATTCGTCGAAGGCGGTGCGATAAGACTCGATCAGTTGTTTGCGTTCGGCGGTGTCCATTTAGTCCTCGATCTCGATGGCCATGGCCACTGCTTCGGCGCCGCCCAAGCATAGCGAGGCGATGCCGCGCTTCAGGCCGCGGTCCTTGAGGGCGTAGATCAGCGTGGCCAGCACGCGGGTGCCGCTGGCGCCCAACGGGTGGCCTAGCGCTATAGCGCCACCGTGCACGTTGACCTTGTCCCAGTCCCAGCCCTGGTCGGCCAGGGCGTAGCCGTCGGCCAGCACCTGGGCGGCGTAGGCTTCGTTGAGTTCGATAAGGTCGACGTCTTTCAGGATCCAGCCGACTTTGTCCAGCAGCACGGGGATGGCTCGCGCCGGGGCGATGAAAATGTACTTGGGGTCCACCGCCGCCTGGGCGTAGCCCACCACGCGGGCCAGCGGCTTGAGGCCGAGTTCCTCGGCCTTGGCTCGGCTGGCCAGCACGGCCGCCGAAGCGCCGTCGTTCAGGCCGGGCGCGTTGCCGGCGGTCACGCGGCCGTCGGGCTTGAAGGCCGGCGGCAGTTTGGCGAGCGCCTCCAGCGAGGTGTCCCGTCGCGGGCTCTCGTCGGTATCCACCAGGGTGACGTTGCCCTTCTTGTCCTTGATCTCCACCGGCACGATTTCGTGTTTGAACTTGCCGCCATCGATGGCGGCGATGGCTTTTTCGTGGCTCTTCAGGGCGTATTCGTCCATGGCGTAGCGAGTCACTTCGTATTCCTCGCCGATGAACTCCGCCGCCTCACCCATGATCCAGTCTTCGAAGGGGTCCCACAGGCCGTCGTACTGCAGCGCGTCGGTCAGCTGGGCGTTGCCGTAGCGCAGCCCGCCGCCGCGGCCGTCCACCAGGAACGGTGCCTTGCTCATGCTCTCCATGCCGCCGGCGATGAATAGCTCGCCGTCGCCGGCCTTGATCGCCTGGCTGGCCAGCATGGCCGCCTTCAGCCCGGAGCCGCACACCTTGTTGATCGTGGTGGCGCCGCTGGCCGCCTGCACGCCGCCCCAAATGCCGGCCTGGCGCGCCGGAGCCTGGCCCAGCCCGGCCGAAACCACATTGCCCATGATCACCTCGTCGAAGGGCGCGTCGCCGCCCAGCCCGGCGCGCTGCACCGCGGCGCGCACTGCCGCCGCGCCGAGCTGCGGCGCGCTGAGGCTGCTGAGCGAACTGAGGAACTTGCCAATCGGCGTGCGCACGGCGCTGAGAATGACCGGCTCATATGCGTGATTGTTTGGGGTCATAACCATCCTGTATAGGGGGTTGGGGGTGTTTCGAATGATCCTGAGACCAAGTGTACCTTAATTATAAAAGTGGCCCTTTTATTGACAAGCCGGGCAGTTCCTGCTATTGTAAAAATGCATTTGCAGTGGGCAAAACCTTCGAAAAGGGAGGCTGGCAATGAACACAAACCAAATTGTGATTTCTAAGCGAACAAGCAGCCTCCACCGCGGGTGTTTCTGATTTACGCGACCTGATTAGAAGACCCTAAAACCGCGGGAGGCATCTCCAGCGGTCTTTTTTGTTAACTTGCATTTGGAGATTGGGATGAAACAATCTAATGCTTTGACAACTAGTTTGTTTTCTTGCAGCATCTTAGCGCTAATTTTGGTCGCCTGTGCCCCCACCCCGGTGGCGCCTACACAAGCACAGGCCCCCGCACTGCCCCGCGGTGCCCCAATGGGTGGCCCTGCACAGCAACCAACACCAGAAAACACCGGGCCGGTTTACAAAGACCTGAGCGTGCGCCCGCAAATTTGGTTTGGACTGCCCATGGACCCAAACCGGCGCCTGGGCGAGTCAATCTATCCACCGGATTTCTACGAGTTATTCCGCGATGGATCCGCCTGGCAGCAGGCCGCCGAGGGGGTGCACGTGGTCATCCTATACTTGAGTTGGATAGAGAGCCATCACAACACAGCTGAATTTCGCAGCATAATCGAAAACATACAATCACGCGGCATCGCGATTGCTTTCGAGGCGGGGCCGCTGACCGAACGCGGCCAGTGCAACGCTAGCACGATCGAGGGCTTTTCGGGGGCAAAGCCGGCCGGCGATGTAGCCAATTACATTGCCGGCGTTGGCGGCACGCTGTATGCCTATGAGTTGGAGCACGGCTTTGGGGCGGCTACCTACAACGATCCAGCCTGCCGGATGAGCCCGCTGGCCATCGCCCAAGACGCGGCCAATACTATCCAAGCGGTTTGGGAGGTTTTCCCCGAGGCCAAGATGGGACTGATCGAAACCGCAAACCTGGATGTAAAAACTGTGGCGACCTGGATGGATGCCTATCGTGAAGTGATGGGCAGAGAAATGGACTACTTCCATCTGGACATCAGCTACTACCGGATCGATTGGGCGCAGCGCGCCAAAGAGATTGAAGATTATGTCAAATCCAGAGGAGTGGAGTTCGGCATCTTCTACTTTGGGGACGTTGACGATGGCAGCGATGAAGAATGGCTGGAGCGCACTGAGCAGCGTTTTGTGGAATACGAAGTGCTCCACGGTGGGCAGCCTGACCACGTGATGCTGCATTCCTGGCATCCATACCCCATGAGGTTTCTCCCTGAAACCGAGCCGGGAACTTTCACCAACCTGATCCTGCGTTATCTGCGACCGCGCAGCATGTTGAACGTCCACACGGCAGGCCAGACAGCCCAAGGCGTACTGCAGGATGAGGACGGCAACCCCATCGCCAATGCGCTGGTGCAAATCAAAGTGCGGCCCATCAGCGGCGAGGGCGTGTTCGCCGAATACACTGTCAGCGGCACCGTGCCGGAAGATGCCACCTTCGCCGATGTGGGTATGCGTATCAACCTCGAATGCGACTGCGTTGGCACGGCCAACCTGGCCCTGGACCAGGTGGAGTACCTGCAGGCCGGTGATGCAAACAACCGGGTGCCTAATGGCAGGTTCTCCAATGGCCTCAATGGCTGGGGCGTCTGGGGCAATGCCGAGACGAACCTCGTGGCAGGCGCCAGCGGAAATGCCCTGGGCATCCGCTCGGCGCGCAATCAGTTCATGGGGCTTAACTCAGCCCAGTTTGCGGTAACTCCGGGCAGCGAGTTCACGGTCACCTTCACTGCGCGGGTGGATCCTCGTTCGCAGGGCAGTGGATACTTCAACCTCGTCTTCCAAAACCAAAGCGGCGAGGTGCGCCGGTTTACCCTGCCCATCCAGGGTGGCGAAGCCATGATGGCCGAGACAATTACCGCCGCAGACGGCAGCTACACTGTGGAACTGGGCATCCTGCCTCAAGGCGAGAGCGCGCTGATCGCCTGGTTCCCTGGCGATGACCAGCTGTGGCCTGCATTGGCCGAAACCCTTATACGCCGATAAAACAGATGATGAAACGATTAGCCTCCTTTTTGGCCGCTTTGTTGCTTGTAATCGCTATTGGCCTGGCCGTCTGGTCGATACCCTCCGCAGGCCAACAAGTGAGCACGACTCCCATCCTGGCCTCGATTTCCAGCCCGCTGGACCAGGCCGAATACCCTCTCTTTGGCGCAGTCCCTGTGCATGGCGAGTTCTATGCCCAGGCGCCACTGCTGCGCTTGGAATTGTGGGTCAACGGCAACCTGGCTGCGCAGCACACTCCAGAAACTGCTTCCGGCACGCAATACCACCATTGGGAGTGGCAGCCGGAAGGCACCGGGCGGCATACCTTATATGTAAAGGCCGTTGATTTCCAAGGCAAGAGCGCTGTTTCCCATGTCGTGCACATCCGTGTACTGCCCACTGCTGGCGCTGACCTTTTGGTGACAACCGAGGGAAACGACAGTTTTGAGAGCCTGGCAGAAGAATATGACCTTGCGCCGCAGGAGATTGCTTTGGCAAATCCCGGTCTTCCGCCGACTGGGCAGCTGCCCGCTGGGGAACCAGTACGTTTGCCAGTGCCTGGTCTGGAAGTCCCAGCCGTGCAGCCCGCGCCGGCCGCGCGGCTCAACACCGCCGGCAGCCAGCCGGCGCTGCCCGGGGAGCCGAACCGCTATCTGCATTTCTTCGGCAGCTTGCTGAGTAACTTTGTTCCCACTCCACTGCCCGCAGCCCCTTCACTGCAGGGGGATGTGGTCAACTGCAGTATCCGTTTGCTGATCAACGACAGCTCAACAAACGAGAACGGCTTTCTGGTTTACCGCCTGGGGCCGGACGCGGGCAGCTTCAGCCAGGTCGCGTCTTTGCAACCCAAACTACAAACCGGCTCCCTGGCCTATGTGGAAGAAGCCAGCGCCGGCATATATCAGTACTATGTAAGCGCTTTCAACACCAGCGGGGAGAGCATCGGGAACAGCATACAGGTCAGTGTACCGGAGGAGTGCACCCGCAATGCAGCGGTAGGCCGCCTGAGCAACCTGCTGGGCAAAGACACCTCTGGTTTTGATAACACTTATGTTTATCTTTCGGTCAACGGCGGCGAATGGATCCGTTGGCCCCACAATTCCAACGCCTTCCTGGAGCCGGACCCCATGATTGACCTGGGGCAATTCGCTGGCGGGCAGGAACCCAGCCTGGTGCTGGGCGAGGCTTGGGGCTGGCGGGATGGGAAACTTCACTTCCTGGGCCTCTTCGGGCAGGACAATGCAGCCCCGCCGGACCATGCTGTGGCTGCCCCCAGCGCAGGCCTGCTGGCCCAAACTGTACTGGAGACCCGGCACGAGTTCTATGCGGCCATCCAGCAACAGCAGCAGGGCGCCATAGACTGCACTGCTTTGACCAGTTTCATGGTCGAGTGCAACAAACCCTGGAGTGACGAACAGGTGTACAGCGTGCTGAAGAAAACCACCTTCCGCTGGACGCCGGGCGTCGCAGTTCAAGACGCTCTGTGGCAAGTTTCCCTGAACCCATTCCCGGAAAATAATTTACTTAATCCACCCGGAGTAGTGCTTTCGGGATATGCACCCGGGCTGCCCTCCCTGGGTGTGAAATCTGGAGAAACACGCTTCCTCGACATAGATCTGAGCCAGGTAAGCCTGGAGACCTTGATCGAAGTCCACCAGCAGGGTGGTGTGCAGGACAACCAGATGCTTATGCCCTTCCCAATGCCTTGGGATTCGGCCCTGACGAAGAACACGCCGCAATTCCACTCGAACGCATTGGTTTCCGCCAACTCGAGCCTGGTCGACAAGCTCTATGACCCGCACCCAGGGCTGAGGCGCCTGTATGTGCGCATCATCCCGATCAACAACGGCCTGCCCGCGGGGCTGCCTTCCAATACAAACGTCATCTACTACGACTTCCAGAAACAAATCCCCACAATAGCGCGCCTGGATTATCAAGTGGAAATCACCGATTTCCATATGGAAAATATGCCACACCCCGCGTACCAGTACTGTGTTGAAGTCACTTGGAACCAGTACCCGAAGGATCATCCTTTCGGTATAGGCTGGCAGCCAGGGGATGTGAAGTGCCCGAAAACGAAGAGCAGCCAGGCTGGGGGCGGTGGTTTCATTTCTGATCTGGGCAAAGCTTTTGAAAGCGCAATCAAATGGGCTACTAATAAAGCCGCTGGGCTATACAACGGGGCCGTGGAATTTGTGACCAAATGGTCGGAGAAGCTGAACCCACTTTGTATGCAAGCAAAAGGGGCAGCGAATCTGACCGGCACGGCTGAAGAAGAAACCAAGAAAGTCTGCGCCAAAGTAGCTGAAACCACCGTCAAGGGGGTGATGGCGGCCTATGGGCTGCCGCCCAGCCTGCCGGACTATGAGACCTTGAAACAACAGGGCAAAGAATATTTGGTCAAGCTGGCGGCCGAAGAGATAGGTGTAGAGTGCGGCACCGAATGTCAAGAATTTCTCGGCCAGCAAATTGATGGCATCTGGAATGAGCTGTCTTCCACCAAAAATTCCAGCCCCAGCTGCAATAACCCTCTGGCCGAACATGCCGGTTATATACCAATGTGTCCTGTATCTTGGATAGAGTGGAGAGCAGACCCGCGCGGCCAATATGCTCCGGCAATCGTCACCGTGCGGGTGACCAGGCCGCCGGACCCGGATGAAGGTTTTTATCAGCCAGCGCCGGACGCCAAAGCCTGTCAGCTGCAGGCCGCGCTGATCCCGCACGAGAACAACCACTGGCCGGGCAAAAGTGTCAGCCGACCAGCTTACATCGGCGGGGTAAAGAATCCACAAAGCACCTGGCAGGGCCAAAAGATTCTTGGGAATGCCTTGTTCGACAGACTGCACGCCACACGTACAGTCGAGCTCCCCATGTTAGCTCCTGGGGAATCGTTCAGCATTCCTGTATTGATCTATTCCGAATCTCATACTTACGGTCCTAAGTTGCCGGGAACAGAAATGTATGACCCCTACATGGACTGGATGTATGTCTATCATGGCATGAGCTATACACTCTGGGTCAGCTGCGGAGGAAACGAAGCTACCTGGCAAGTCGGACCCTTCTACCTGCCCTACTGGAATGAAAAATAAGCTAAAGGCAAAGATGACAAAACTATCGCGCTATGCAGTGTTGTTCAGTTTCGCTCTGCTTTTGGCAGCCTGCGCCCCAGGAACTGCGGCTGGTCCCAGCGCCTGGATTGATGCGCCGCTAAGCGGAAGCCAGTTTGTGGTTGGGCAAGACGTTGAGATCGTTCTGCATGCAGGCGAAGCAGGCGGCATCAGCGCCGTAGCCCTCAGCCTAGGCGACGAACTGCTGGCCACACTGCCCAATCAGGGCTCAGCGGCGTTTGTGACCCTGCGCCACACTTGGCGGCCGGACGCGGCCGGAGAATACCTGCTCAGTGCCGTGGCGCAAAACCGCAGCGGCGAGTGGGGCCAACCCGCCCTTGCCCGCATCATTATCTTGGGAGAGGAAGATGCGCCGGAAGAGCCACCGGTAGCGGCTCTTGCGGAAGACTGTACAGACAGCGCCGAACTGCTCAGCCAGGCGTTACCTGACGGACGGGTGTTTGCCCCGGGCCAAGAATTTACTCAAGAGTGGGTATTGAGGAATTCCGGGAACTGTACTTGGAGTACTGGATATAAGCTCGTGTTCTTCAGCGGAACTCGCGCCAACATAAACAACCCCCAGATCAGCCTTGGGCAAAACGTCCAGCCAGGCGGCAGCGCCAGCTTCTCGCAAGGTCTGGCTGCACCGGCCCAGCCGGGCAACTACACCTGGCTGTGGCAGCTGCAGGACGAGCAGAACGACAGGGTCGATGCGGGTTTTTTGGGCACCGGGCGTATCCAAATCCAATTTAGCGTACAGGCCCCTGATGAAGAACCGTCCGGCCCGGTTGGAGTGGCTACTACGCCCGCGCCGCTGGCAGATACGCAGGCTCCGGTTATTTACACGCTGCACTGGTCGCCGACCCAGCCCACAGAAGACGATTACTTGTCCTTCAGCGTCACAGCTGGGGACAATGTAGGTGTAACCCGCATCGAAATCTACTTTGTCCGCCAGGGCCAGAGCGGCGGGCTGATACACACCTGCCAGAATTCAAACGTGTGTACCTTCAATTACAGCCAACCGCTCAACGCCGGCACGTACATTTATTCCGCCAGGGCCTATGATGCAGCCGGCAACCAGGTCAGCTCTTTCAATCAAAGCATTCAAGTTGCTGCAGTAATCCGCTAAGCCAAAGGAGTTCAAGAAATGAATCGAAAGATCGCCTTAGCAGTTTTGGCCGCCCTAATGGCACTCTCCGCCTGCGCCCCGTCCGGTGGGGCAGCGCAAACCGCACAGTTGGCCGCTGCGCAGCAAACTTTGGACGCCCTGAACGCCGCTCCGGCTAACCCCACCAGCACTCGCGTGCCGCCCACCACTGCACCCACCCGAGTGCCGCCGACCGCCGCACCTACCCAAACTGCCACACAAGCGCAGCTGCCCGGCGGCAGGGTGGAGCCGCCGAAAGACCTAGTCATCATCGAGTTCGACGATGTGCCCATACTTCCCTCGCGGATGAATACCTGCTATACCGAGCGCCAGGATATGAGCCCCTTTGGGGCTGAGCGATGGAACGAGGGCGACCAGTTGTTCGGTTCCGGACCAGATTGCCAACTCGTGTTTGAGTTGAGGGTCAATGAGACCAACTTCTACAACCTGATGCTCTACGGCACCATCGCGCCTGACTATGGTAAAGCGCGACTGGAAATACGCCGCGGGGACAGCATTGACCTGATCTATAACGTCGAGTTGTATGATCCCGTAGTTCAGCCCGGGCGAGCCCCGCTGGATTTAGGGAACTGGTTGCTGAACAAAGACGAGACAAACCACTTCGTGATCACGATTTACGATACCAATCCCGCATCAGGCGAATACAAGTTCGGTTTCGATTTTATGACCATGGAATGCCTGAACCAGATCCGGGGAGGCAGTTGTTGAGATAAGAGCAAATCAAAACAAAAAAGGCGAGGGTGTTGCACCCTCGCCTTTTGTTTTAAGCTGGCCAGGCGGCCTTGAGCCGCTCCCAGGTTTCTTCCAGGGTTTCGGGCAGCACGCGGGTTTGGCCCAGGGCCGACATAAAGTTGGTGTCGCCGTTCCAGCGCGGCAGCACGTGCAGATGCAGGTGCTCTTCGATGCCGGCGCCAGCCGCCGCGCCCAGGTTGGCGCCCAGGTTGAAGCCGCCCGGCGCATACACGGAACGCAACACGCCCACGGCGGTGTTGGCCAGTTCGAACAGCTCGGCGCGGGTTTGGGGCGTCAGCTGCTCCAACTGGGCGATGTGCTCAAAGGGCAGTGCCAGCAGGTGCCCGCTGGTGTAAGGGAAGCGGTTGAGCATCACGAAGGCTTTTTCGCCGCGATGCAAAATCAGGTTCTCGGGGCCGTCCGGTTTCTTAAGGGCTGCGCAGAAGACGCACTCGCCAGCTTTGCTTTTGTCGCGTTGGATGTAGGGCTTGCGCCATGGGGAGAAAAGACGCTGCATGGGGGGCTCCAGCCCCATTGTAGCAGACCGACCCAAGCCGATTTGTAGTATGCTCACATTATGGAACAATTGTCCATGTTCGCCGGGCCGCGCCCGACCCTGACGGTCAGCGACATCTCGCGGGTGCTGCGCGCTCTCATCGAATCCGAGGGTATGCTGCAGGATGTGTGGGTGCGCGGCGAGGTGACCAACTTCTCGCGGCCCAGGTCCGGCCACTGGTACTTCACCCTCAAAGACCATAACGCCCAATTGCCTTGCGTGATGTGGCGCAGCACCGCCGAGCTGCAGGCGCACATCCCCAAAGACGGCGACCAGCTGGAGGTACACGGCGGGCTGAGCGTGTACGAGGCCGGCGGGCGCTACCAGCTGTATGTGGACGAGATCCGCACCAGCGGCGAAGGCGCGCTGTACCAACGCTTCGTGCAACTGAAGGCCAAGCTGGAGGCCGAAGGTCTCTTCGACCCGGCGCGCAAGCGCCCACTGCCCGCCTGGCCGCGGCGCATCGGCATCGTCACCTCGCCCAGCGGGGCGGCGCTGCAGGATATGCTGCAGACCCTGGCGCGGCGTTTCCCGTTGGCCGAAGTGGTGCTGGCCCCCGCCGCGGTGCAGGGCGAGGAAGCCGCCGCCGAGATATTGCGCGCCCTGGCCGGGTTAAACCAGTTCGCCCAGCCGGATGTGATCTTGCTGGCCCGCGGCGGCGGCTCGCCGCAAGACCTGGCCGCGTTCAACAGCGAGCGGCTGGTGCGCGCCATCGTTGCCTCGGCAGTACCGGTGGTCAGCGGCGTGGGCCACGAGACCGACTTCACCCTGGCGGACTTCGCCGCCGACCTGCGCGCCCCCACGCCCACCGCCGCCGCTGAGCTGGCCACGCCCAACCAGGCCGACCTGGCCGCCCAAATCGCCGCTTTGCAGCAGCAATTGGCGCGTTATTCGCCCGCTGCATTGATCGCCCGCCAGGGGCAGCGCCTGGACGAGCTGGCCCTGCGGGCGACCCGTGCGCTGGGCGGGCGCCTGGAGCTGCTGCGCGCCGGCCTGGGCGCAGCCCAGGCCCGGCTGGCGGCGCTGAGCCCTGAGGCGGTGCTGCAGCGCGGCTACGCCATCGTGGCGCGGCCGGGCGGGGCGGTGCTCTCCAGCGCCGCGGCGGCGCAGCCCGGCGAGGCGCTGGAAGTGCACCTGCACGACGGCCGCTTTGGCGTCACCGTGAACAAAACGCAATGAGGATAGGCAGATGAGTGAAACGCCGGTTGAGAACCTGAGCTACGAGCAAGCCTTGCAGGAACTGGAGGAGGTGGTGCGCCAGCTGGAAGGCGAGCTGGGCGATTTGGACGCCTCAGTAAACCTGTACGCCCGTGGCCAGGCGCTGGCGGCGCACTGCGCCCAGCTGCTGGAGAAGGCGCAATTGCATGTCCGGCAGTTGGGGCCGAACGGGGAGAGCAAAGAGATCGGAGACTAGCCGTTTAGTCTGCCGCGTCCAAGCCTAGCTCTTTGCGCACCGCCTTGGGCAGCTTGGCCGCCACCAGATCGTAGGACTGGTCGATCAGTTCAAGTACCAGCTCATCCGGCAGACTGCCGTCCAGCAGCAACGTATTCCAGTGTTTTTTGTTCATGTGATACCCAGGCGTGATCGCCGGGTGAGCTGCGCGCAGCGCGAGCGCGTCCTGCGGATCGCATTTCAGGTTGATGCTCTCGATGGCTTCGTCTTCGCCGAGCAGGGCAAACATTTTGCCGGCCACCTTGAAGACCAGCGCGCCCGGCCCGAAGGGATAGCTTGCCTCTGCTCCTGGTTTGCTCGATAAGACCTTGCGCCAATCTTGCGCCATGGCTACACCTCCTTGGCCGCTTTTGTGTCCAACCGTGCTTGCACCGCCTCACTTTGCAGTTCGCGCAGCGCGTCGGCGGCGATCCAACGAGCCGCCTTGGAATCCAGGGTAGCGATGCGCTGTGCGGCGGCGATGGCCTGTTGGTTCAGCGCCCGGTTGCGCTTGCCCAACTGGCGCAGCGCCCAGTTGACCGCCTTCTTGACGAAATTGCGTTCGTCGCCCGCGTACTGTTCGATAAGCTCGAAGAACGGCGCCAGCTTGGCATTGGGAGCGGTCTTGTCGTGCACGGCCAGCCAGGCGATCAGCGCGAAGCCGGCGCGACGCACGAACTCCTCTTGGCGATGCGCCCACTCGACCGCCTTGGCGTAGGCGAAGGGCGTCTTATCGGCCAGGTTGCCGGTGAACCCGTCGCAGAGATCCCAGGAATTGATCTCCTGCACCCAGGCATCCAGCTGCGCTTCGGTCACTTGCGCCGGGTCGGCGATCAGCGTGGCCAGCAGGCGGGCTTCGTGGAAGCCACTGTCCCAGAGTTCCAGCGCCAGCGCGTGGTTCTTGCGGTGCCGGCGAGCGATTTGCTTGAGCACGGGGTGCTTCACGCCAAAGGCGCGCTCGACGGCGATGCCGAAGCGGGCCATGCCGGCCCGGTCGGCTTCGCTGCCCTGCTGCTTCAACTCGGCAAGAATTTCATCGAAGGCTTGCGACACGTCAGTTCCCTTTGCCCGCCGCTGCGACGGCGCGCTTCAATCCCGGTTCGCCCTTCACGGCAGGCCCAAGTTCAATACCCTGCGCCTTGAGGTACCTGGCAAAGGCAGCCAGGCATTCCTGAATAGCGGAGAGTATCGCCTCGTCCTTCTTGTCGACGCCATTCTGCCACCACCAGTTTTTGACGCGGAAGACTTTGCTCTGGCGGTCAAATTCAGGATCCATGCGCGCCACCAGCCGGTCGCCGTACAACACCGGCAGGACGTAATAGCCGTGTTTGCGTTTGGGCTCCGGTACATACACTTCCCAGATGTAGTCGAAATCGAACAGCTCGCGTACCAGGCCGCGGTTCCACATCAGATTGTCCAGCGGGGCGATCAGCGCCGCGCCCAGCTTGCCTTTCGGCGCTTTGGCCGCCGCATGCAGCGCCGGCAGGTCTTGCGGGCGCACATAGTACTTCAGACGGTTCAGGCCCTCGATGAATATCTGCACCAGATGGCCCTTCTCGGCCAGGCGCTGCAGGGCGGCCTTGACGCGCCCGCCCTGCCAGCCCACCAGGCCGCCGTATTCCATACTGGTCTTGGAATGCAGCAGGCCGATGCCGCCGGCGCGGCGCAGCACATGCCATTCCATGTACTCATCCTGCGAAGCCTGCGGCCTGAGCGCTTTGGCCAGCTTTGCCGGGAGTACGCGCTCGCTCAGGTCGAAGTAGCGCCGCGTGCCCACGCGGTGGTGCACCACGGTGTCGCCGCGATAGAAGAGGATGTCCATAGCGATACGGGCAGCGCGGGCCGAACCAGCCAACCACCAATCCATCTTGGTCTTGTCCTCAAACTCCAGGGAGGATAACGGGCCGCGCTCTTCAATGGCCTGGCGCACAGGCTCGACCAACTTGACTGCCGGGGCCGTGCTGGCAGCTTCCATGTAGGTCTTGGCCATCCGGCTGCGGTAATAGGCGAAATCCGGCCAATCTTCGCTTGGGTAGATGGCCATTTGCTTGTCGAACCCGTCGACCAGTTTGCGCTCCTTATACAGCAGCGCGTCCAACATGGCGGGCTGGTAATCGCGCACGCGGGATTGCAGTACCAGGTGCGGGTTCTGGCCGACTACATTGATCGGGTCGTATTGGATGCAGTTGACCTTGCGGATGAAATCGTAGACGCCCTGCGCCCCGCTCAACTTGCGCGGCAGCAGCAGGTGCAGGTGATTCAGGACGAAGCGTCGGGCCTGGGTTTTGTTGATGTGGATTGATTTGGGCACTGTAGAAGATATGCTCAGCGGCGGCAAGATTAATTAATCTACATCTACCAAGAATATTGTGACTGGGACAGCGGGAAAATGGCGCTTAAGCCTTTCAATGTCATATATGAGTTGCTCTCCGTAAGAAACACCGCTGGACATTTGGCGTGACAAAGCGTGGGCAGGAACAATTTCTACACCCACTTCTGCAAGATTCTCATTAAAGAAGTATTGAAACTTGGCCATGTCGTAAAACATAAAGGCATACTTGCCCATTTGAACTTCAACCAAAACTTGCTCTTTCACAAAATCTATCTGCTTATACGCCCCGGTTATTTTCACATCGCTATTGGGAACCGTGATTGTATAAGTATCTTTAAGTTCTCGAAAACCTCGGCTGTAAAATTGTGCTTTAAATTGCCGATTCATATCGATGGGAGAATATAGCAATTTACCCCGCTTAGTTTTTTCCAAGCTTTCCTTGGTTCTATTCGCTTGAATGCTGGCAATTACTTCTAGGATTTCCAAGCGAATTTCTGGATACTTTACAGTGAGTATCTCTGAGCCACCCAAATGAGAATATTCATGGACTATTTTCATTCGTATCCCTCTTTCTGTTCAAGAAGTGTTTGCTGAAGAGGGCCGTCTATCTTTACTTCTTTAGGCGGGATGCCGCCATTTTTGATTCCAGGATCGTAAACAGGCCTTTCCATGGGCCGGATTCTCAACTTGCCCTCCTCAGCAGCTTTGATTCTTTCTTTCGCAATATATACATATTCTGGAACGATCTCAGCGCCAATAGATTTTCGACCATGCATGAGGCTGGCAATTGCAGCGGAGCCTACTCCCATGAAAGGATCGAGCACCCAGTCACTAGGGTTGGTCATAGAGACAACTAAACGTTCGACTAACTCCACGGGGAACTGACAAGGATGATCTGTTTTTTCCACGTGATTTGCCTTGACATTGGGAATTTCCCACACATCTGAAGGATTCTTGCCAAGGGGGTTACCCGACAATTCACCTTTCTTGGAGCCTTTGAAATATTTCTTGTTTGGATACTTTTGCGGAACCCTTATTGCATCTAAGTTGAACGTATACTCGTTTGATTTCGTGAACCACAGGATAACTTCATAGCGACCAGAGAAACGTTTTGAAGCATGCAAACCATGACCAAATTGCCAAACGATTCGATTCCTCAAGTGAAGTCCAAGTCTTTGAAAAATAGGAAAGAGCATAATATCTATCGGAATGATCTCCCCATTTTTCACGTAGTTCCCCACCTGCCAGCATATGCTCCCGTTTTCGTGCAGCACCCTGAAGCACTCATCAATAACCAACGATTGCTGTTCGATGTACTCGGCAATATCCAAACGAGTTTCATAGGGCTTCCCAAGGTTATAAGGCGGGGAGGTAACAACCAGTTTAATTAAGCCATCGGGGATTTGAGCCAGAAGATCTAGGGCATTGCCCTCATAAAGTACGACATCAGCTTGATTATTAAATTTTTTCGCCATACTTAGCTTACTCATTGACGGCTCCTGGAATAGCTAATTTGTTCTATTTATACACTATTTTAGCTGTGCCAGCACGGCCGGACGTTCGGTGCGCCAGGCCGCATCGGCCGTGGCAACTTCGTAGGCCCGGCCAATGCGCAGCAGGGTCGCCTCGGAGAAGTCTGGCCCGATGAGTTGGATGCCGATGGGCAGGCGCTCAGCGCTCAGCCCGCCGGGCAGCGAGAGCGCCGGCACGCCGGCGTGGTTGGCGGTGACGGTGAGCTGGTCAGCGAACTGCATCAGTACCGAGTCGCCGTACATCGAAGCCATGCCGAAGGCGGTGGTCGGCGTGGTGGCGGTGAGCAGCGCGTCCAGTTTGTGAGCGCCCTTGGCAACGAAGGCGTCGTCGAAATCGCCGCGGATCAGCGAGCGCACCTGCAGGGCGCGGCGGTAGTACTGCTCGCTGTACTGCGCCGCGCTGACGTACATACCCATCAGGATGCGCAGTTTGGGTTCCTGGCCGAGGCCCTCGGCGCGCGAGCGGCGGTACAGCTCGCGCAAGTCTTTGACCTTGGCCGCGCTGCGGTGGCCGTATTTGACCCCGTCGTAGCGGTGCAGGTTGGAGGCCGCCTCGACCCGCGAGATCACCGTGTAGCAGGGGATGCCGTAGCGAGTGTGTGGCATGGGCACGCCTTCGACGATCTCGGCGCCCTGCGCGGCCAGCGCCTCGGCGGCGGCCAGCACGGCTTTGGAGATCTCCTCCGGCATCTCCCGGCTTTCCATCTTGCCAGTATCGTGGTTGAAAAAGGTCAGCTTGTCGTAGTCTGGCGAGAGGCCAATGCGCATGCCTTTCACGCCGTCTTCCAGCGCGACGGTGTAGTCGGGCAGCGGCGCATTCGCCGCGGTGCTATCGCGCGGGTCCGGCCCGGCGATGGTGTTCAGCGTCAGCGCCGCATCGCGCACGTTGCGCGCCACGGGGCCGGGGCAGTCCAGCGAGGAGCCGAAGGCGATCAGCCCGTAGCGCGAGACGCGGCCGTAGGTCGGCTTGAGGCCGACCACGCCGCAAAATGAGGCCGGTTGGCGGATGGAGCCGCCGGTGTCGGTGCCCAACGAGATGGCGCCTTCGCCGGCGGCCACCGCGGCGGCGCTGCCGCCGGAGGAGCCGCCGGGCACCCGGCTCGGGTCCCAGGGGTTGCGTGAGGAGGGCTGGTAGGCGGAGGATTCGTTGGACGAGCCGTAGGTGAATTCGTCCAGATTGACCTTGCCCAACATCACCGCCCCGGCCGCCTCGATGCGCTCGACCACCGTGGCGGTGTAGGGCGCCTTGAAATTAGAGAGGATGCGCGAGGCCGCGGTGGAAAGCACATCCTTGACCGTGAAGATGTCCTTGGCGGTGTAGGGCACGCCGGCCAGCGGGCCGGGGTCTTCGCCCGCGGCCAGCCTGGCATCCACTGCCGCGGCCTGGGCGCGGGCGCGCTCCTCTGTGACGCTGATGAAAGCGTGCACCTTGTCCGGCTGCTCGTCGCGACCGCCGTCCAGGCGCCCGGGCGCGCCGTCGACGGCGCGAATGCGCTCCAGGGCGGCATCCAGCGCCTCGGTGGCGCGCAACTCGCCGGCGCGGATGCGCCGGGCGATCTCGTGGGCGGGTAGGTCGGCGAGGTGGGTCATATCGACTAAGGTTGTGGCTGTACGATTACTTTGGCTTTGTAACCAAGCTCTCGCAGCATTTCCTTGTGGTCTTCCCAATCCAAGCCAAATGCTTTCACGTCGGCCAGGCCGATGCGCGCGACAACATCCCGCAGAGAACTGGAGCCATTTTCTTCTGCGAATTCCCCTTCTCGCACTGCCTCTTCGGCCCAATCAACTAATTCGGGAAGAGATAACCGGTTATCAAAGTAGGCAATCAACTTTTCAGCCACTTCTTTGCGGGTAATTGCCATGGCTTAACTCCTTACTTTCTTGTGACCACGATCTTCCGGATACTTCTGATGTTCTTCCACCAGCGCTCCAGATTCATCGTAAATCTCCTGCCAAAAGCGAACAGTCTGCTCGTCCGCGTCAACCTGCTTCAAGTATATTGCTTTCCAGCCGGAACGTCCCGGGACTGTCATGGAATATTGTCTCCCGCCATCTGGCAAAGCTTCCCAGCTGTCAAACTTCGCTTCGTTTTGCCTCTGCTTGCGCTCGTCAAGAGCCATGATCTTGACTAATCCAGCTCTTCGTGGGGGATGCCAGGCACCTGCAGGTAGCCGTCGTCGGTTTCGGGCGCGCCGGCCAATATCTCGGCGTTCAACCCGGCCGAGCTCGTTTCGTCGGCGCGTGCCGCGGGGCGCAGTTCTGGCGGGAAGGGCACGCCGTGGGCCGCCAGCGGCGTGCCCTCGGGGATCTCGATGGCGGCCAGTTCGTCAATTGCCTTGAGTTGGTTGTTCAGCTCGCCGCGCAAATACTCGCCTTCTTCAGCAGTTAACTCCAGCGCAGCCAGTTCCACCAGGTGATTGAAGAGTTCGGGGGAGATTTCCTCGGCCATTTGGGCAGTATACCATCGCGGTTTTGGCGCGGTTTTGGCCCTCTGCTATAATCAAAATAGTTTGCCATGGCAAACTATTTTGGAGGCTGGCGCATGGCTACAAAAGAAGCCCTTGCAGGACAACTCACCGAAGAACATGAAATGATCCGCCAGGCGGCGCGCGAGTTCGCCCAAAACGAGGTCGCCCCTATCGCCGCCGAGTTCGACGAGAGCGGCGAATTCCCGCTGGAGACCATCCGCAAGATGGGCCAGATGGGCTTCATGGGCATCGAAATCCCTGAAGAATACGGCGGCGCGGGCATGGACACGATGGCTTATGTTCTGGCGCTGGAGGAGATCTCCAAGGCCGACGCCTCGCACGGCACAATCATGTCGGTGAATAATTCGCTGTTCTGCTACGGCATCCTCAAATTCGGCAGCGAGGAGCAGAAGCAGCAGTTCATGCGCCCGGTGGCGGCCGGAGAGAAGATCGGCGCTTATTCGCTCACCGAGCCGATGTCCGGTTCCGACGCAGCCACAATGCGCAGCCGGGCCGTGCGCGACGGCGACGACTACCTCATCACCGGGCGCAAGTCCTGGGTGACCAGCGGCCCGGTGGCCGATTTCATCCTGCTCTTCACCATCACCGATCCCGAGAAGGGCGCCAAAGGCATCACCGCTTTCCTCGTTGAAGCGGACAAGCCCGGCTTCACCCGCGGCAAGAAGGAACCCAAGCTGGGCATCCGCGCCTCGGCGACCAGCGAGATCGTGTTCGAGGACTACCGCGTGCCTGCGACCCAACGCCTAGGCGAAGAGGGCGAGGGCTTCAAGATCGCCATGACCGTGCTGGACGCCGGGCGCATCGGCATCGCCACTCAGGCCCTGGGCATCGCCGAGGCGGCCTACGAAGCCAGTGTGCAGTACGTGCAGGAGCGCGAAGCCTTCGGCCAGAAGATCGGCGAGTTCCAGGGCACTTCGTTCAAGATCGCCGATATGAAGACGCGCATCGAGGCGGCCCGTGGGCTGATCCACAGCGCCGCCTGGGCCAAGCAGGCCAGCAAAGACAACGGCGAGCGCTACACGCTGCAGGCCAGCATGGCCAAGCTGTTCGCCTCGGAGACGGCCATGTTCTGCGCCCACCACGCGGTGCAGATCCACGGCGGCATGGGCTACAGCAAAGAGCTGCCGGTGGAGCGCTATTTCCGCGACGCCAAGATCACCGAAATCTACGAGGGCACCAGCGAGATCCAACGCATGGTCATCGCCCGCATGGAAACCGGCCTGCGCTAAGACCGGGCTGGGGAGCAAGAGGGACTGATCGCTCTCAGCACCACCAACCCCGAAGCGAAACCATCCGAGGGGCGCCGCGGCGCGTCCAAGTGGCTGGGCGCCCTGGACCTGCTGGCCGCGCTGGCCTTGATGGCCTTCCCCGCCTGGCTGCTGGTCAGCGACCGCTGGCTAAGCGAGCGCCACGACCCGCAATGGCTGCGCGACTACGCCGGCGGCCTGGTTGCCTGGGTCGAGCGCATCAGCCTGCCGCCTTATATCCTCATCGTGTTCGCCTGTCTGGCTGGATTGCTGCTGGTGGCCCTGCTGGCGGGCAGGTCAAAGACCCTCTTGCAAGAATTGCTGGTTGAGCCGCCGCGGCCCGGGGTGCCCCCGTTCAAGGTGTCCGCCCGGCAGAGGAAGTGGGCCTTCTGGCTGGCCGGCCTCTCCGCACTGGCCGCCAGCCTGCTCGCCTTGCGAGCGCTGCTCCGCGAAGAATTGGTCGGGTTGGGCTGGGGCCTGGCTGCGCTGGGCATCCTGTTTGGCATTTTGGGGACGCAGGTTCCTTTGCAGCAGGTACGGGTTGTTTGGGGGCGCCGGGCCGGCCCGTGGCTGGCCATGGCCGCCGTGCTGCTGTGGCTGCTTGCCTTGCTCGGCGCGCTGTATTCGCGCTGGCTGCCGGTTTGGGCTGCTGCGGCGCTGCTGGCGCTGGCTGCGCTCAACCTGTGGCGTTATCGCCGCCAGGTGCCGGCTGTTTTCTGGCTGCTGGCCGGGGCGCTGGTCTTTTACAGCTGGGACATCAACGGCTGGTGGTTCGCCGCGGTTGGCGATGAATTCGCTTTTTATCGTGACGCCAATTACGTAGCCCATGAAGCGCCGTTGCGCCTGACCATCGAGACCTTCTTCAAGGGCAATTTCGTCTACTCGGCGCATCCCTTCTTCTCCACCCTGCTGCAAGCTGTCTTCTTCAAGGTCTTCGGGGCGAGCAATTTTGCCTGGCGGATCAGCAGCTTGTTCTACGCAGCGATCTCGATTTCCTTTTTTAATTATTTCTTTCGTACTTTCCTGCGCGAGCCTTATGCGCTCATCGCCGCCTTTGTACTGGCCGCCTCGCATTACATTGCCGCCTTCGGCAAAGTAGGCTACAACAATTTGCAGGCCTTGCTGGCACTCTCGCTGGTGCTGGCGGCAGCCGCCTGGGTGCTGCGCAGCCGCGGGCCGGCGGCCTGCATGGCGCTTGGCTTGGCCCAGGCGCTGTGTTTCTACGTGTACCCCGCGGCATTGTATGTGGCCCCGCTGCCCTACCTGCTTTTGCTGCTATACGACCCGCCGTTCAGCCCGCCTGCCTTCCGCCGCTGGGCTTTGGCGCTGGGCACCCTGGCGCTGTTCGTGTTCCCGTTGATCAATCAGCCGGAGTATTGGAACGCCAAGGTAGCCGGTACTCTGGCCTACACGCCGGAACTGGTGGAAGATTCGGCCAACGCGGTCAGCCACTTGAGCAACAATTTCGTCTACTCGCTGCTCTCGCCGCTGTTCGCCGTGGAGGAGAAGCACTTCGTCGTCAGCGGCTACCTGGACCCGCTGACCGCGGTGCTCTCCTTCCTGGGGCTGGCGTTGCTACTGGTGACTTTCTGGCGCCACCGCTTCCTCGCGTTTTGGTTGGCGGCCTTCGCGCTGATGGTTTTCCTGGTCGGCATGAGCCACGACCGGCCTTACCCGCCCAGCACGCGCATGTTCCTGTTGCTGCCGTTCCTGGCCGTGCTTGTCGCCATCGCCCTGGCCTGGCTCAAGCTGCGCCTGAGCGAACTGGGGCTGCGGCCGCAGTTCTTGCGCGCAAGCGCCTTGCTGCTGGCCGTCCTGATACTGGGGTTGAACATCTACCAGGCTTACCCACTCTCCTACCGGCGCATGACCGGCTATCAGAATTTCGAGGGGCTGTTCCTGGAAATCGGCCGCGAGTACCTAAAAACAGAACCGGAAGGGCAGATTCTGATAGTCCACGAACTGGAAAGGCTGCACATCGACTCGCTGACCGAGCTGTTCGATATCTACCAGGTGCCCTACCAAGCGGAGCAGGTCAGCGGGGCGACCGCGGACGAACTGCAGCAGACCCACATGCGCCAAATCGCCTCTGACCCGGGGAATATCGTAGTGGTGGATATTCGCCTGCCTGAGGAAGAACTGCAGCTGGCGGAGAGCGTGCTGGCCGGCCTGGGCAAATCAGCCTGCCGGGTGCAGCACGCCCTGGGGCACGATCGCTTTATCCTGTGGCACGCGCCCGGGCTGGCCGCGCTCTGTCCGCCCCTGATTGACCCCGATAGCTAGCCGGGCGCAGCCGTCACTCGGAGGGCCAAACCAGGTCCGTGCCATGCAGCGAACGTGGCGGGAAGAAGGCGGCGGCTTCCGCAGGCAGTGTGTACTCGTAGAGCACTGCGCCGCTTTCTAAATCCACCACGACCACGCTGGTAAACCAGGGCACAAAATCGTGCACGGCGATGCGATAACCCACGAAGCTGCGCTCGTCCGGACTGAGCGCGATTGGCATCACGTCAGGCAGCTTGTTGGCATCCTCCCCTTCGATCACTGCAAAGGGCAGGCGGCCCTCAGGGCTCCAGGCGGCGAAGAAGCGCTCCTCAACGTCCTCGCTCAGGCCGCCGGTGCGTTCGTGGACGAAAAGCAGGTAATCGCCGCGGCTCCAGATGGGCAGCAGCTTGTATACGTCCAGGTTGTAGTCAATCGGCACTTGGCGCGGGGTGTGAAAGATTGCGACATGGGCCAGTTCGGTCAGGTTCTCGATATCCAACAGCTGGTAGTGGATCCGGTCGCCCCCGTAGGTATAGCTGATGTACTCGCGCACCACGCCCAGTTCCGGATAATCGCACACCGTGCAGGTGAAGTCCTCTGGGGCCAGCCCATCGTGGGTGAGCAGGTCGATGAGCTGCGCGCCGCTCGGCATGGGCCAGGTTTCCCTTTCGCCGCTGGCCGGGTGGTAGACGATGCGCGGGGAGCCCTCGCTGGCGCGTACGTACCATAGGCTATCGTCCACGCTGGACCAGTGCGACAAGCCGTCGATTTCATCGACGAAGGCCAACTCGCCGGTCTCCACGTTGTAGAGCCACAGCGAGTTGCCCGCGTTGCTAAAGGTGTTCAGGCTGAGCCAGGTTTGGCTGGGCGACCAGGCCAGCGTGTTCAGGTTGTCGTCGGGGCTGAGTTGGCTGAGCAAGTCCACCTCGCGGCGTGCGCCGCCTTCCAAATCGAAGAGGACGCCCGGCGCGCTAAACAACTGCCGCCCATCGGGCGAAAGATAGAAAGGCTGGGGCGGTCCAGCGCCCAAAGGGAGATGTGCAACCACTTCCTCGCTGCCCAGTTCGATGACCTGGATGGCATCGCCATCCGCCTCCTCTACCAGCAAGGCCAGCCGCGGGTTGGGGCCGCTGTAGGGCGGGTGGGTCGCTTCAAGCTGTGGCTCTACCGTGGCCAGCGGGGCCGCGGGCGCTTCGCTTGGCGCTGCGGCCTCGCTGGCAGGCACCGGGGCGCAACCGCTGAGCAGGAACAGGCACGAGGCAAGGAGCAGTAGATAAGGGCGCATGAGGGAGCAAACGCTTTCCGAGTGTCGATATTACAGCAAAACTTTCTTGCGCAAAGACACACTCCGCTCCGGGTTTGGGTACACTATCCCCCGTGACGCGCCTGCGTGCTTTCGCCTTGTTTTCGCTGCTCGCGTGTTTGGCCGCCTGCAATCTGCCGCTCGGCGCGGCGGGCAGCCTGCCCGCTCCCGAGGTGGCGTTGGCCACGCTGGGTTCCACGGAGGTGGTGCAGCCCAGCGCCACCGCCACCCTCGTCCCCAGCCCCACACCCACTCCGCCGCCGCACCCGCTGAGCATTGAGTACCTGCGCGCCCAGGAGTTCCCGGCGACCGAGCTGGTCATCGAACAAACTTTGCCCAACGGGGCCAACTACTATCGCTATATTGCTTCGTATTTTTCGGAGGGGCTGAAACAGTACGGTCTGCTCACTGTGCCCTTTGGCCAAACACCGGAAAGCGGCTGGCCGGTGATCGTCTTCAACCACGGCTATATCGCCCCGCAAGCCTACCGCACCACCGAGCGCTATGTGAACTACGTAGACGGCTTCGCCCGCAGCGGATACATTGTCTTCCGGCCGGACTACCGCGGCCACGACAGGTCTGAGGGCCAGGCCGGCGGCGCTTACGGCCGCCCGGACTACGTCATCGATGTGCTCAACGCCGTCGCCGCGCTGAAGGCCTACCCGGATGCTGACCCCAACCGCCTGGGCATGTGGGGCCATTCGATGGGCGGTTACATTACACTGCGGGCTATGCTGGCCGATGCGGACATCAAAGCCGGGGTCATCTGGGCTGGGGTGGTGGCGGCCTACGCCGACATGGTGCATGTGGACGGCAGGCCGCGCTTCGGTACCCGCGGCCTGCTGGAGGCCTACGGCCCGCCGGAGGCCAACCCGGAGTTTTGGGCCTCCATCTCGGCCAATAGTTACCTGGCTGAATTGCCCGGCCCGCTGCAGTTGCATCACGGCACGGCCGACTCGTCCGTGCCGGCGGGCTTCTCCGTCCAGCTCGCCGTGCAGGTACGCCAGGCGGGCGGCGTGGCCGAACTATACGAATACGACGGCGACGACCACAACATTTCGCGCTTCTTCACCAGCGCCATGCTGCGCTCCATCGAATTCTTTGACCGCCATGTGAAGGGCAGCGGCTGAACATCACGCCCGCATTGCCGCACCATCGCTGAAGGACCCATCACTTGACCAAATTCCTCACCCGTATTATCCGCCTGGCGCTGGTCGCCCTGTTGGCCTGGGGCCTGTACGTCGCCGGCAGCATTTACAGCTTTTCGCTGCAAGATGAGACCCGCCCGGCCGATGTGGCCATTGTGCTGGGCGCGGCAGTCTGGCGCGACCAGCCCTCACCGGTGCTCACCGAGCGCCTCAATCACGCCATCAGCTTGTATCGGGATGGACTGGTGGACGCGATCATCTTCACCGGCGGCCTTGGGCGCAACGACCTGCTGGCCGAAGCGGAGGCCGGCCGCGACTACGCCCTGGCTGCGGGGCTGCCCGCCGAGGCGCTGCATGTCGAAGTGGCTTCCACCAATACCCGCGAGAACCTCAGCGAAGCGCAGCAGGTGATGCAGGAGGCCGGTTTCAGCAGCGCGCTGGTGGTCTCCGACCCGATGCACATGAAGCGCGCCATGGCCCTGGCCGGCGACCTGGGGTTGGAGGCATATTCCTCGCCCACGACCACCAGCCGTTTCGCTTCGACGCCGTCGCAGCTATGGTTTTTGGTACGCGAGACGGCTTATTACTCCGGCTATCTGCTGGGCTATTGAATGGCTGTTGACAATTCCCCGAACCCCTGATACATTGTTGCCCAATGTTTCGCCAGGTAATTGACCGCCGCGCCCGTCGTAAAGTGCCTACCTCCCCTTCGGAAGGTCGGTCGGTTCTGCCTGGATAAACATCCGCACAAATCGAACCCATGCTTATCAAAGCCCTCCTTCCCAGGAGGGCTTTTTGTTTGCAGCGCAGGAGAAGTTGCAATGAAAAAAACCGAAGTGAAAAAAGTGGTCCTGGCTTATTCCGGCGGGCTGGACACCTCCGTGATCGTGCCCTGGCTGATCGAGAACTACGGCTGCGAGGTGGTCTGTTTCACGGCAGACCTGGGCCAGGGCGAAGAGCTGGATGGGCTGGAGGCCAAGGCGTTGGCCAGCGGCGCCAGCCAGTTGGTGGTGCGCGACCTGCGTGAGGAATTCGCCGCCGACTACCTGTTCCCCATGCTGCGCGCCGGGGCGGTCTATGAGCGCAAGTACTTGCTGGGCACTTCGGTAGCCCGCCCGCTGACCGCCAAGCACCAGGTGGAGGTGGCCCACCAAGTGGGGGCCGACGCGGTGGCGCACGGCGCCACCGGCAAGGGCAACGACCAGGTGCGCTTCGAGCTGACTTACGCCGCGCTGGACCCGCGCCTCAAGGTTATCGCCCCCTGGCGCGAGTGGGAACTGCGCTCGCGCGAAGATGCGATTGAATATGCCAAGAAGCACAATGTGCCTATCACCGCCACCAGGAAGACGATCTACAGCCGGGATGCCAACCTGTGGCACATCTCGCACGAGGGCGGGCCGCTGGAGGACACCTGGCTCGAACCAGAGGAGGCCATGTTCATGCTCTCAGTCTCGCCGGAAGACGCCCCCGACGAGCCCCAGACCATTGAGATCGAATTCGACTCGGGGACACCGGTGGCGCTGGACGGCCAGCGGCTTTCGCCCGCCGAGTTCATCGCCGAGCTCAACGCGCTGGGCGGCCGGCACGGCATAGGCCGCGCCGACCTGGTGGAGAACCGCCTGGTGGGCATGAAGTCCCACGGCGTCTATGAGACCCCCGGCGGCGCCATCCTCTACCAGGCGCACCGCGAGTTGGAGTCGCTGGTACTGGATGGGGCCACGCTGCAATACAAGGACATCGTGGCGTTGAAGTACGCCGAGCTGATCTACAACGGCCTGTGGTTCACGCCGCTGCGCGAGGCGCTGGCCGCCTTTGTGGACAGCACCCAGGGACCGGTGACCGGCAGCGTGCGCCTCAAGCTGTACAAGGGCAGCGTCACACCCGTGGGTCGCAAGAGCCCCTTCAGCCTGTACCGCGAGGACTTCGCCACCTTCGGCCGCGAGGACGTTTACGACCAGTCCGACGCGCAGGGCTTCATCCACCTGTATGGGCTGCCGCTCAAAGTGCGCGCCCTGAATGGGCTGCCCACCTCCGGCCTGAACATGCCCAAACCGGACTATTCGCGCTTCAAGCGCGACTGAGGAGCGGAACGAATGAGCAAGAAACTCTGGGGTGGCCGCTTCGAGGGCGACCCGGACGCACAGGCCTGGGCGCTGAACGCCTCGCTGGCCTTCGACCAGCGCCTGGCCGCGCAGGACGTGCGCGGCAGCGGGGCCTGGGCGGCGGCGCTGCTGGCCGCCGGCGTGCTGGACGCCGAGGAGGCCGCGGCGATCCAAAGCGGCCTGAGCGCCATTGCGGATGAGTTCGCCGCGGGGGAGTTGGTTTTTGCGCCGGGCGACGAAGATATCCACACCGCTGTGGAGCGCCGCCTCGCCGAGCTGATCGGCCCCGCGGCGGGCAAGCTGCACACCGGCCGCAGCCGCAACGACCAGGTGGCCACCGACCTGCGCCTGTGGCTGCTCGACGAGTTGCCCGTCTTGCAAAGCGCCGTAACCGCTTTGCAGGCGGCTCTGCTGGCCCGCACCGAGCAGGATCAAGCCATCCTGCTGCCCGGCTACACCCACCTGCAGCGCGCCCAGCCTGTGCTGCTTGGCCATTGGTGGCTGGCGCACTTCTGGCCGCTGCAGCGCGACCAGCAGCGCTTGGCGCAGCTGGCGGAGCGCGCCGCGGTCTCTCCGCTGGGCGCCGGGGCGCTGGCCGGCGTGCCCTTTCCGGTGGACCGCGAGGCGCTGGCTGCAGCGCTGGGCTTCAGCGCCGCAGCGGCTAACAGCCTGGACGCGGTTTCGGACCGCGACTTCGTCGCCGAGTTCCTTTTCGCCGCCGCGCTGCTCGGCGTGCACCTCAGCAAGCTGGCCGAAGCCGTGGTGCTGTTCAGCACCACGGAGTTCGGCTTCTTCGAATTGGCCGACGCCTATGCCAGCGGCTCCAGCCTGATGCCACAGAAGAAGAACCCCGACGTGTTCGAGCTGGCCCGCGGCAAAACGGGGCGGCTGATCGGCAACCTTGTCGAAGTGCTCACCTTGTTGAAAGCGCTACCCTCGACCTACGACAAGGACCTGCAGGGCGATAAGGAGCCGCTTTTCGAGAGTTACGACACGCTGACCGCTGTGTTGCCGGTGCTGGCCGGCGGCATCGCCGGCATCACGCCGCGGGCGGAGCGCATGCGCGCCGCCATCGACGACGGCCTGATGGCCACCGACCTGGCCGATTACCTGGTGGCGCGCGGCGTGCCCTTCCGCGAAGCGCACGAGGCGGCCGGCAAGGCGGGCCGCGCCGCCCTGCAAGCCGGCGTCCCGCTCTCGGCCTTGCCGCTCGCCGACTACCAGACCATCCACGCCGCTTTCGGCGAAGACTTGTACGCCGTCTTCGACCCGGCGGCTTCGGTGGCCCGCCGTGCCGCTCTCGGCGGCACGGCGCCGGCAGCCCTCGCCGAGCAGATCCGCGCCGCGCACGCCGCGCTGGCCCCACATCGACGCTCACAACCCTAAGGAGAAGAAAATGCAAAGCAACTGCCCCGAATGTGACGCCGTCATCACGTTGGAAGACGGCACCGAAGTCAACGAAATCCTGGTCTGCCCCGATTGCAGCAGTGAACTCGAGGTGACCGCCCTCGAGCCGCCGGCGCTGGCCCCCGCCCCGATGGAAGAAGAGGACTGGGGCGAATGAGCGCTGCGCCCCGCCTCGGCATCCTCCATTCGCGTGTGCGCGTGGAAGAGAAGTGGATATTCAACGCGCTGGAGGCGCGCGGCGCGGATTACGCGCGCATCGACGACAGCCGGGTCCATTTCGATCTCGAGGACCCCGGCCCCTGGAGGCAGTACGCCGCGGTGTGGCTGCGCAGCTTGAGCTATACGCGCGGCCTGTACGTCGCCCGCCTGTTGAACAGCTGGGGCATCCCCACGATCAACAGCGCCGCGGTGGTGGAGACCTGCGGCGACAAGGTGGCCACCAGCGCGGCGCTGGCCGCCGCCGGCTTGCCGCAGCTGCAAACCCGGGTGGCCTTCAGCGTGGAGGCGGCTCTGGAAGCCATCGAGGAGATCGGCTACCCGGTGGTGCTCAAACCGCCGGTGGGTTCCTGGGGGCGGCTGCTGGCCAAGATCAACGACCGCGACGCCGCCGAAGCCATCCTGGACCACAAGGCCACCCTAGGCGCGGTGCAGCACTCGGTCTTCTACATCCAGGAGTTCCATGAGAAGGACGGCCGCGACATCCGCGTGATCGTCATCGGCGACCAGGCGGTGGCCGGCTTGTACCGCAAATCGGCGCACTGGATCACCAACACGGCCCGCGGCGCAGTGGGTGAAGCCTGCCCGATCACGCCGGAACTGGCTGATATTTGCCAGCAGGCGGCGCAGGCAGTGGGCGGCGGCCTGCTGGGTATCGACCTGTTCGAACACCCCGAGCGCGGTTACCTTATCAACGAGATCAATCACAGCACCGAGTTCCACACCGCCCAGCCGGTCACCGGCGTGGATATCGCCGACCTGATGGTGGACCACGTCCTGCAAACCGCCGGCCTGGCCCAGTCCGCGAGGGTGGCTTGATCCGCGCTGCCATCGTTGGCGGCTCCGGCTACACCGGCGGCGAATTGGCCCGCCTGCTCCTGGGTCACCCCGAAGTGGAACTGGCTCAAGTCACCTCGCGGGCCAACCAGGGGAGCTACCTATACCAGGTGCATCCCAACCTGCGCCGGCGCAGCGAGCTGAAATTCGTCGCTCCAGACCAGATGGAGCGCTGTGACGTGCTCTTTTTGGCGCTGCCACACGGCGAAGCGCAGCGGGCCATCGGCCATTGGGCCGGCCTGGCGGAGTACATTGTCGACCTCTCGGCGGATTTTCGCCTGGCCGACGCGGGTCTGTACGCGCAGTGGTACGGCAAGTCGCACGCCGCCCCGGAATGGCTGGAGCGCTTTGTGTATGGCCTGCCGGAACTGAACCGGAGCCAGTTGGCCGGCACCAAGTACGCGGCCGGCGTGGGCTGCAATGCCACCGCAGCTATCCTGGCCCTGCTGCCTTTGGTGGCCGCGGACTTGATTGAGCCCGGCGAGCGCATCATCGTCGAGGTCAAGGTCGGCTCCTCGGAGGCGGGCGCCAGCGGCAACAGCGGCTCGCTGCACGCCGAGCGCAGCGGCGTAGTGCGCACCTTCTCCGCCTTCGGCCACCGCCACACCGCCGAGGTCATTCAGGCCTTTGGCTTGGACAACCTATCCCTGACCATGTCCGCCGTCGACCTGGTGCGCGGCGCGCTGGCCACCGCGCATGTAAAGCTGCGCACCAGCGTCGATCAGAAGGCGCTCTGGCGCGCCTATCGTCAGACTGCCGTCGAGAACCCGTTCATCCGCATCGTCAAAGAGGGACGCGGCATCCACCGCGCCCCGGAGCCCAAGATCCTGGCCGGCTCCAACTATGCCGATATCGGCTTCGAATTCGATCCGGCAAGCGGCTATGCGCTGGCGATCTGCGCCATCGACAACCTGATGAAGGGCGCCGCGGGCAGCGCCGTGCAGGCGATGAACCTGATGCTTGGCCTGGACGAAGCGCTGGGGCTGGATTTCCCCGGCCTGCACCCGATCTAACATGTCGACAGAACAGCCCATCATCGTGGTCAAGATCGGCGGGGCGGCCGGCGTGGATACGCAGGCCGCCTGTGCGGATGCCGCCCTCTGTCTGCAGGAAGGCCACCGGCTGGTGCTGGTGCACGGCGGCTCGGCGGAGGCCAGCGCGCTGGGGGAGGCGCTGGGCCACCCGCCGCGCTTCGTCACCTCGCCCTCCGGCTTCACCTCGCGCTATACGGATGAGCGCACGCTGGAGGTCTTCAGCATGGCGGTGAATGGCGGTATCAACACCTCGTTGGTATCTCAGCTGCGCCGGCTGGGCGTGAACGCCCTCGGCCTCAGCGGGCTGGATGGCGGCCTGGCCCGCGCCGGGCGCAAGGCGGCCATCCGGGTGGTGGAAAACGGCAAGCAAAAGCGCCTGCATGGCGACTTCACCGGCAAGATCGGAGCTGTGGATGCCGGGCTGCTGCGCCTGCTGCTGGGCGCGGGTTACACGCCGGTGATCGCTCCGCTGGCCGCCGGCAAGGACGGCGAAGCGCTGAATACGGACGCCGACCGCATGGCCGCCATGGTCGCCGCCGCTTTGGGCGCAGAGAGCCTGCTGCTGCTCACCGCCGCCCCGGGGCTGCTGCGCGATTTTCCAGACGAAAGCAGCCTGATCCCGAGACTGCACCGCGACCAGTTGGACGAGGCGCTGCAACTGGCCGAGGGCCGTATGAAAAAGAAAGTGCTCGGCGCCGCCGAGGCGCTGGAAGGCGGCGTACGCCGGGTGATTATCGGCGACGGCCGCATTGCCAACCCGATCCGCACCGCGCTGGACGGGGCCGGCACCATGATTGAGGCAGGGCATTGATGAGCGATACCTTCAGCATCGAGGACCAATACACTTCCGGCGTCTATGCCAAACGACAGGTGGCTATTGTGCGCGGGCAGGGCGCGCTGCTCTGGGACCAGGACGGCCGAGAATACATCGATTGCGTCGGCGCTCAGGGCGTGGCCAACATCGGCCACGCCCATCCGGCTGTGGCGGCTGCTGTGGGTCAGCAAGCGCAGCAGCTGATCGCCTCGCCGGAGATGTTCTACAACCCCGCCCGCGCCGCCCTGCAGCAACGGCTGATCCAACTGGCGCCGCCCGGCTTGAGCCGCGTCTTCTTGTGCAATTCAGGGACCGAAGCCATGGAAGCGGCGATCAAGTTCGCCCGGCTCAGCACCGGGCGAACGGGCCTGGTGGCGGCGACCCGCGGCTTCCACGGGCGCACGCTGGGCGCGCTTTCGGCCACCTGGAACAAGAAGATCCGCAGCGCCTTCGAGCCGTTAGTGCCCGGCTTCAGCCACGCTGCCTACAACGACCTGGCCGCGTTGGAGGCGGTGGTGACGGATGATACGGCCGCGGTCATCCTCGAGGTGGTGCAGGGCGAGGGCGGCGTGCACTTGGGCACGGCCGAGTTCCTGCAGGGCGCGCAAGCCCTGTGCCGGGAGCGCGGCGCGCTGCTGATCATCGATGAGATCCAGACCGGCCTGGGGCGCACAGGCGCGCTGTTCGCCGCCGAGCACTTCGGCCTGCAGCCCGACCTGCTCTGCCTGGCCAAGTCCATTGCCGGCGGACTGCCGATGGGCGCAGTACTGATCGGCGAGCGGGTTGGCGCGCTGCCCGTGGGAGCGCACGGCAGCACTTTTGGCGGCAACCCGCTGGCCTCTGCCGCCGCCCTGGCCACGCTGGATGTCATCGAAACCGAAGGCCTGGTCGAAGCCGCCAGGGCGCAGGGCGAGTATCTGCTGGACGGGCTGCGGCAGCTGCGCTCCCCGCTGATCCGCGAGGTGCGCGGGCTGGGCCTCATCGCTGGCATCGAGATCAAGCAAAAGGTGGCCCCCTACCTGAGCGCGCTGATGGGGCAGGGCGTGCTGGCCCTGGCGGCCGGGCTCAACGTCATCCGCCTGCTGCCCCCGCTGGTCATCACCCGCCCGCAGATCGACCAGGTGCTGACCGCGCTGGATGCTGTATTGGCGCAAGAACCGGTATGAATGTCCCCGCCACATTGCTCGGCCTGCTCGAGCGCTACAGCCCCAGCGGCCAGGAAGCCGCCGCGGTGGACTTCCTCGTCGGCCGCATGGCTGAGCTGGGCTTCACCCAGGCGTTCCGAGACGAGGCTGGCAACGCTGTCGGCGTGATGGGCGACGGCCCGGCGGAGATCGTGCTGCTGGGGCACATCGACACGGTGCCTGGTGAGATCCCGCTGCGCGTGGAAGACGGCATGGTCTACGGCCGTGGCAGTGTGGACGCCAAAGGTCCGCTGGCCGCCTTTGTGGATGCCGTCGCCGCCATCGGCGCGCAGCCCGGCCATCGCCTGGTGGTCATCGCCGCGGTGGACGAAGAGGGCGATTCGGCCGGCGCGCGGCACATCCTCGGGCGCTACCAGCCGCAGGCAGCCATCATCGGCGAGCCCAGCGGCTGGGGGCGCGTCACCCTGGGCTACAAGGGCAGCGCCTACCTGGCGCTGCGCGTGCAGCAGCCCGTGGCGCACGGCGCGGCGGGGAACTTGCGCGCCAGCGAAGCCGCGGTGGATCTGTGGCTGGGGGTGCGTGATTGGGCCGCGGAATTCAACGCCGGCATCGAAACCACCTTCGACCAGCTGCAAGCCAGCCTGGTAGCGATGGCCTCTGAAAGCGATGGCTTCACCGAAACCGCCGAGCTTCAGCTCGGCTTCCGCCTGCCGCCGGCGCTGGGGCCGGAGGAGCTGCTGGCGCAGCTGGAAGCGCAGGCCTCAGGAACCGACGCGCAACTGATCCCGCTTAGCCAGCCGATCGCCGCTTTTCGCGCCGGCAAGGACAACCCGCTGGTGCGCGCCTTCCTGGGGGCCATCCGCGCCGCCGGCGGGGAGCCGCGCTTCGTCAACAAGACCGGCACCGCCGACATGAACATCGCCGGCCCCGCCTGGGGCAGCCCCATCCTGGCCTACGGCCCGGGAGACGCCGCGCTGGACCACACCCCGCACGAGCACCTTTCGCTCGCCGAGTACCAGCGCGCCGTGGATGTGCTCACAAGCGCCTTGAGCAGGTTGACTGAGGCGAAGTAGGGGGCGGGTTCAGCGCACTTCCGCCAGGCGCCGCCACTGGTAGGCGGCGCCGGCCTTTGGCGACCACACCGTCCAGCCCAGCAGGCGGCGCGCCATGTGGTACAGGTTGCCCCCCCCCCAGAAATTCAGCGGGCTTTCCGCCGTAGTGCGCATCGCCTGCGTGGCCCCTTGCACCAGGGCCTGGCGCAGGTCTTCCGCGCCACGCCCATGGAACTGGGTGACCGCGGTGCCGATGGCCCAGCCCATGTGGGCGTCGCTGCTGCCGGTGGGCGCCAGGCCCGCCTGGCGACACAGCGCCGCGGCCCAACGATTGCTGATGTCGTAGGGCAGGCAGGCGTTGATCGTTTCCACGCCCACCAGCACCCGGCGCAGGTCCGGATGGGCCGCGGCGGCCAGGATGTGCCTTGCGCGCAGTGAAGCCACGTGCGGCGCCATGGGGTGCGCGGCGATGCATAGCCCGCCCTGCTCACCAACCAGGCCAATGGTGCGCTCCAGGCTCAGGCCGCGCGGCACGGGCTTGGAAAGAAACAGGGCCAGCAAGTGGCCCTGTCGGGTGGAAATCTCGCAGCCGGTGATGACTTCAATGTCGTAGTCGCCGGCCAGCTCCTGAGCTTGCCAGGCGCCCTCCAGCGTGTCGTGGTCGGTAATGGCGATAACGTCCAGCCCGGCGCGGTTGGCCGCCTGGTCCAGAGCCACGCGGATCGACGTGGAACTGTCGAAGCTGAACGAACTGTGCACATGCAAATCGGCTTTGCCAACGTACAAAATAATCCTCCAAGAAAGCAGACGCAACGCTCTGGTTTTAGAGGAAGACTGTTAACCGCTGGTTTGTTTGCAATGAAGGTTTGGGGAAGAAACCGCTAATTGACTTTTTTGGCCGGCACGCCCAGATAGACTCCGCCGGCCTTCAGGCGCATGCCCATCGGCACCAGGCTGTTGGCCCCTACGAGCACATCGTCTTCAATGACCACGCCGGGCATCACCGAGCTGTTGGCGCCCAGGGTCACCCGGTTGCCAATGCGCACCTTGCGCAGCCGGGCGCGGTTGCCCACCGCGTAATGCGCCGAGATGGACGAATTGCCACCGATGACGCAGTCTTCGCCGATCTCGACCAGGTCGCAATCCCAGATGCGGTGCGTGGCGATCAGCGTGCCCTTGCCGATCTGGGTGCCCATGGCGCGGTAGAAGAGCACATTGAAATAGCCGCTCTTGAGCATCGGCAGGTAAAAAGTGCCGGCGATGTGCAGTAGCAGGTTGTACAGGGCCGTTTTGACGCTGGCCCAGGAGATGAGTTCATCGCGCCGCTCGCGGTTGCCCAGGCGGAAGAGGTTGCGTACGAGCGCGATGAGCAGCAACAGGCTGTTGCCGAACAGCACGAAAGCCAGGCCGAGCGCCAGGCCAAAGGCCAGCACAGCCCAGAAGCTCTCCAGACCACCCAGGCGCGCCCAGACCCAGCGCAGCCAGAGCAGGCTCGGCAGCGCGGCCAGCCCGAGGAACAAGCCGACTAGGAACTGGGCGAGTATCGACAAGAAGGGGTACAGGTTGACGAGCGTTTTTTTCATTCGGCGGAGCTGGCCTGCTGGCGCCCGAAGATGAGCATTTGCCAGAGCAATTTTGACAGACCCAAGTACTTAAAAATATCACGAAACATGCCCAACTCTTTGCGCAGGCCGGAACGCAGGCCGAGTTTGTGGATGGCCAGCAGGCCCACCGAAGAAATCGGCAGCCAGCGCACCTGTTTGTCATGGTCGAGCATATATTGGTTGAGGGCGACTTCCAGCTGGTAGCCCTGCACCGGATGCTGCGCCAGCATGGCCAGCAGGTCGCCGCGGCGCACGATACGCTCGCCGCTGATCAGCAGGTCGCCGCGCAGGCTGCGGGTGAGCAGGCTCTTGCTCACCCGGCGCAGCACGAGCATGTCCACACCCGGCTCTGTGTGCAGGGCGGCCAGGGCGCGCGCGAATTCAGCGCGGCGCGGCCGCCTCAGGTCGGCGTCCACCAGCAGCAGGTAGTCCGTGCGCAGCTGGCGGGCGCCGGCCAGCACGGCGGCCGCCTTGCCCCGGTTGCGCGGCAGGCGCAGCACGCGCAGCTTGGGGTGGCGGATCAGCCGGTCGGCGGTGCCGTCCGTGGAGCCATCGTCCACCACCAGGATGGTTTGCAAGCCCTGCACCGCGGTCAACACGCGCAGGACGGTGTTAATACGCCGGCTTTCGTTGTAGGCAGGCACGATGCAGCCGATGGAGATTGCCACGGGGCGAATTGTACGCGTGAAGAGTGGCGCAGGTGTTAAGGCGATTTAAACGGCTTGTTAGTGGCTAGAAGCGCAGCGGCGGGAACCAGAGCATCTGGCGCATCAGGCCGCCGATGCCTAGGTAGTCTAAGATGGAGCGGAACATCTTGGTTTCCTTCTCCATTCCGGTCTGCCAGCCGACCTTCTCGGCGGCCAGCACTGAGCGGCAGTGCAGCGGGCTGCGCTCCACAGTGCGCTTGTTTTCGATCATGTAGTCGTTGATGGCGACTTCCAGCTGGTAGCCTTCCACCTCGTCTTGCAGCACGGCCAACAGATCGCTGCGGCGCACAATGCGCTCGCCGCTGAACAGGTCGTTGGCGCGCACCAGCCAGGTCCACCAGGCTTCGGCGGTGCGGAAGAAGATGAGCATGTCAATGCGGTCCTGCGCGACCATTTTGGCTACGCCGGCCTGCAGCTGCTTGGGGTTGAGTTCCTGCAAGTCGGCGTCCACCAGCAGCACGTAGTCGCAGTCCATTTGCTCGGCGGCGGCGCGCACCGCGCCGGCTTTGCCGCGGTTACGCTCCAGGCTCACCAGGCGAACGTGCGGGAAGCGGCTGCGCACCAGCTCGCCGGTGGCGTCCGCCGAGCCGTCGTCCACGCACCACACCTCGTCAATGCCCGGGGTGGTCAGCAGGATGCTGAGCACTCCCGAAATGCGCTGCGCTTCGTTGTAGCAGGGTACCAGTGCGCCGATCTTTACTTGTCCCATCATCTCCATACCTTAGTGCTCCGGCGTAATCATTCTAGCGAGGATGCAATCCGCCGGCAAGTGCCAAAAATCACAATTCTTGGACGCTCAGGAGCGGCCATTGCTTACATGCTATATGTACGAAGATAACGGAGGCTGGTTACAGTTGTGATGATGGATGCACTAGAATTGGTAAACGAACAATGAAGAATTTGTTTTCTTTCAGGAACCTCTTGATACTGGCTGGAGCGCTGCTGGTGGGCAGCATCCTCTGGTCGGTGGTTTTCGAGACGCTGCTGCCGCTAGCGCAAGCCGGGCATTGGCAAGAGCTGACCGCCAACCTGGTCGGCATCCCGGTCATCTTTGCCGGCACCGCGGCGATGATATGGGGCTGCCTACTCTTTGTGCTCGCCACTTTCGAAGGCATGGCCTCCGGGGAGCGTGCCGCACTGAGCGAGATGGAGCGCAAGGGCATCCGCGGCGCGGAGCGCCGTGCTGCCCAGCGGGCCATGCTGGAGCGCTTCCTGGTCGTCTGGCGGCCCGGCATCCTATGGTTGGCGGGCGGTTTCATGGTGATCCTCGCCGGCGGCTGGTGGATCAACCGCTGAGCCGGGTAGGATAGAGCCCTTTCAACGCGTCAGAACTCAACAAGAAACCACAAGGAACCTCGATGAATATAGATATCTGGAGCGACATCGGCTGCCCGTTTTGCTACCTGGGCACCACCCAGCTGAACCAGGCGCTGGCCGCCTTTGAACACAAACACAGCGTGCAGGTGACCCACCACAGTTTCCAGCTGGACCCGGATGCGCCGCTGGAAACCAAGCAGTCTCTGAACGAGATGCTGGCGGACAAGAAGGGTTTCTCGGTGGAACGGGCCGAGAGCCTGAACCAGCAGGTGGCCGGAATGTTCGCGGCCGCCGGGTTGACGATGAACTACAAAGATGCGCTGCCGGTGAACACCTTTGATGCGCACCGGCTGGCGCATTTTGCCGCGACCCACGGCAAGCAGGAAGAGATGCTGGCGCGCTTGTTCAAGGCCTACTTCACCGATGGCTTGAACACCGCGGACACTGAAACGCTGGTCAAGCTGGCCGGCGAAGCCGGCCTGGATGCCGAGGAAGCCCGCGCCGCCCTGGCCAGCGACCAGTTCGCCGCTGAAGTGCAGGCCGATATCACTCGGGCCGCCCAACTGGGCATACACGGCGTGCCGTTCTTCGTCTTTGAGGGCAAATACGCCGTATCCGGTGCGCAGGGCACCGGCGCATTCCGCCAGGTCTTGCAGCAGGTGTGGATGGAATTGCATCCGCAGGCTGTTTAGTGCCTGGCCGTCGGCCGTCACCACTCGAAGGGAGCAGGAACTCCGTCTCAATAATTTGTTCATACTTCGGTCAGTGACTTGCTTTAGACTTCCCGACAGGAGGGAGGGTGTTACCCTGGGAGGCAAAAAATGTTTAAAGCGCTTGGCACTTCGATTAGCACTGTTTCAAGAACTCCGGTACTCAAGGGCAAGCAGTTTCTGGTTGGCTCGATTTGCTGGCTTTTGGGAGTTGTTGGAGTTTGGGGATCCTTTCAAGTATTCCAAAGTGCTGACATCGGCATCAGGACTCCCGTACTTTTGTTCATCATAGCCGCCTTGGCTCTAGGCACTGCCTATTCCGCCAAAGTCGCTGCTGGCAAGGATGAGGTACTTGAGTTCCTTGATTTGTTTACCTACTTGAAAGAGGGTTTCCTCTGGCCAACAGCCTTTCCATTCCTTGCAGAGGCATTTGGGTTCCCCACCATAGAGATAAACAGAAACGGAGAAGCAGCCAGAATAATCACTGAAACCGTTATTCAAATTTCCACTCTTCTTCACAGTTTGTTCACCTAAACGACTATCAAACCCTCCCTCCTTGATTATCTCCGCTAAATGTAGACTGTCATGGACACAATTTTGGATAGCGGTCGCCGCTATAAAAACAAAAAATCCCCAGCAAAGCTAGGGATTTCGTTTTATAGCCCGGCTTCAATAGCGCAGGATCAGTGCGATGCGCTGGTGCACGTCCAGTGTGCCGTTGTCCACGAAGACGACGCGCCCTTGATTGCGCAGCACTTCTTCGATCACATCGTCCACCGCGTCGTCGATCACGCCGGGGGCTTGGGGGTCGTCCGCGGCTTTCAGGTGGCGGCCGCTCTCGTCCAGCACGGCCGGGTAATGGAAATCTTCCTCGACGACCAGGATGTGGCCGCGGCCGTCCACCGCCTTGCGCCAGACCTCGCCAATGGTGGAGGTGACCCGGCGCTCGCCGACGGCCTTCTCCAACTCGGCGAAAATCTTTTCGCGTTCCTTGGCGAGACCTTCTTTGACCAGCGGCCAGACCAGCTTGGCCAGTTCATGCGGGCTGGTCTTGTCGTGGTTGCCGGTGAGCGTGGCCACCACCGCATCTTTGTGTTGGCTGACTTCGTTGAAGAAGGCCTGGAAGCGGTCCACACCGACCACGGCCAGCGGCAGCGGATCGTCGGCCAGGAAGGTCTTCAGAGCGGCGTCCACTTGGCGGAAGAATTGGCGGTGGCGTTCGTCGCGATGGGCCGAGCGGCTCACGCCGTAGCCGCCGGGCAGCGAGGCTTCGCCACCAGGGCCGGTGTGCGTCATGGGGAAGCCGTCTTCTTTGATCTCGACCAGCTCCTGTTTGCTGCCCTCGTACAAGCGGGTGGGTTTTTCGCTGAGCGACAAGACCCAATAACGCGGCGTGCGGTTGAGGGCAAAGACCAGGTCGCGGGTGAAGAAGGTTTCGTCCACCACCACGCGCTCTTTCAGCGTGAATGGGAGGTACACCATGCGGGCAAAGTCTTGGTTGGCGAACAGCACCAAGCCGTCCTGGGCGTTGATGAAATCGACTTCTTCCCCCAGCGCGGTCAGGCGCGCCAGCAGCGGGTCGGCCTCGCGTTTGGAGACCTCGGAGAGCAGGCGTTCGCTCGCCTGGCCGATCAGGTTCCTCAACCGAACGGGATCTTGCTTGTTTTCAGGGGAGGTTCGATGGGTGGGGAGGGTGATGGTGACTGCCGGATACCCTCTCATTTGCTGCAGCAAAGCCAGGTCGTGACGATTCATGTGCTGATTGCCTCTCTATGGGTTGTCAAGCGGCTCCTTGAACCGGGAAGTTGCTTGTATTTTAACGTAATAAGCAGCTGCCCCATAGAGACAAAAATCCCTCAACGAGGGATTTGATGAGCGCGGAAGGACTCGAACCTTCAACCGTTGGCTTAAAAGGCCACTGCTCTGCCATTGAGCTACGCGCCCGCGAGAAGCGATTTTATCACGCGGGCGGCAAAGGTCAATGCGCCCGCCGGCTTGACAGCGCCTCGTCGCCTTGCTACCATCAGCCCATGAGCAAACTGCACCCCGTGACCTCTGACAACTTCGAAAGCGATGTGCTCCAGGCCGGCCAGCCCGTGCTGCTGGAGTTCGGCGCCGCCTGGTGCCAGCCCTGCAAGGTGCTGGAGCCGATTCTGGAGCAGCTGGCCGCTGAATGGGACGGACGGGTGAAGTTCGCCAAACTGGATGCCGACGAGGCCAGCCAGATCGCCGCGGACTACCAGGTGCTCGGCCTCCCAACCACGATTCTGTTCAAAGATGGCCAGGAGGCTGAGCGCATGGTGGGCTTGCAGCCCAAAGAGCGCATCGCCGAGAAGCTGGCCGCCCACGCCTGAAAAACAAAAGCCCCGCCGGAAGGCGGGGCTTTGTTGTTATGGGTGGGGCGGGTTGCAACCCGCCCCTACAGAAACGTTACAGCCCGGCCGCTTTGGCCAGGGCCGCGGCGCGGTCGGTGTTCTCCCAGGGCAGGTCAACATCGTCGCGGCCGAAGTGGCCGTAGGCCGCCGTCTGGCGGTAGATGGGCCGGCGCAGGTTCAGATCGCGGATGATCGCGCCGGGGCGCAGGTCGAAGTGCTCATCGACCAGCGCGGCGATCTTGTCGTCGGCGATCTTGCCCGTACCGAAGGTCTCCACGTTCACGCTGAGCGGGCGGGCCACGCCGATGGCGTAAGCCACCTGAATCTCGCAACGGTCGGCCAGGCCGGCGGCGACCACGTTCTTGGCCGCCCAGCGGGCCGCGTAGGCTGCCGAGCGGTCGACCTTTGTGGGATCCTTGCCGCTGAAGGCGCCGCCGCCGTGGCGGCCCATGCCCCCATAGGTGTCGACGATGATCTTGCGCCCGGTCAGGCCGGCGTCGCCCATCGGGCCGCCGATGACGAAGCGGCCGGTGGGGTTGACGTAGATCTTCAAGTCACCATCCACCAGTTCCTTGGGCAGCGTGGGGTTGATCACATGCTCGATGATCGCCTTGCGGATCTCGTCTTCAGAGATGTCGGGGGCGTGCTGGGTGCTGATCAGCACGCTGTCGATGCGCTTGGGTTTGCCCTGGGAATACTCCACGGTGACCTGGCTCTTGCCGTCCGGGCGCAGCCAGGGCAGCGTGCCGTCCTTGCGCACTTCGCTCAGCCGGCGGGTCAGGTTGTGGGCCAGGTAGATGGGCAGGGGCATCAGCGCCTCGGTTTCGTTGCAGGCGAAGCCGAACATCATGCCCTGATCGCCGGCGCCCACCGCCTCGATTTCCTTTTCGGTCATCTCGCCAGATTTGGCTTCCAGCGCCTTGTCCACGCCCATGGCAATGTCGTTGGACTGTTGGGCGATGGCTACCTGCACGCCGCAGCTCTCGCCGTCGAAGCCGTACTCGCTGCTGGTGTAGCCGATGTCCTTGACCACGGAGCGCACCAACTCATCGTAGTTGATATGGGCTTTGGTGGTGATCTCTCCCAGCAACATCACGAAACCGGTTTTCACTGCGGTTTCGCAAGCCACGCGGGACTGCGGGTCTTGCGCGAAGCAGGCATCCAGCACCGCATCGCTCACCTGGTCACAGATCTTGTCGGGGTGACCTTCGGTCACCGACTCCGAGGTGAAGAGCAGTTTTTCGGCCTGCATAAATGTGCTACTCATTGAACTTGATACCTCCGTCTTAAAAGAATGTGCCCTTTCGCAGCGTGAAAGGGCACAAAGATTGCTTGTACACCCTCTCATCTTCCAGAAATTTCTTCTGCCGGAGTTGGCACCATGCGCTTTCACGCGGTTGCCGAGGCTTCACAGGGCCGGATCCCTTCGCCTCTCTGGATAAGTGCGCTACTTTAAGGTCGCCTTACGACGCCCAAAAAGTTTAACGCGGGGCTGCTATTCGGTTGTCAGCGGGGAAATATACCACCCGCCCCCGCGGCTGTCAATTTTGTGATCAGCCCACCTGGGTGAAGGCCAGCACATGGCCATCCGGGTCGAGCAGCTCGAACTCGCGGTCGCCCCAGGGGCGCACGACGGGCTCAGTCATCGCCGCGCTAGGGTTCTGGTGGTCGACCGGCTGCAGGCCGGCGGCCCGCGCCCTGGCGAACAGCGCATCCACATCCGGCGTGGCGAAGTGGATCGCGGGCAGGCCGCTCTTCTGCCCGGGATCGGCTGGGTGCAGCATCAGCTCGGCGTCGCCCAGCGAGAACCAGTGCATGCCGTCGTAGCCGCGCAGGTAGCTGAAGCCGAGCGCTTCGTAGAACTGGCGGGAGCGCTCCGTGTCGGCGCAGAACAGCACCAGGTGATGCAAGCCGGAAATGCTCATCAGTCCTCCAGCGTGCTCAGGTCACCCTCGGGCAGACCCTGGGCACGCGCCTTGAGCACGCGGCGCATGATCTTGCCCGAGCGCGTCTTGGGCAGCTTGTCCACAAAGGCGACTTCCTCCGGGCGGGCAATGCCGCCGATCACCGTGGCGACATGCTGGCGCAGTTCCTCGGCCAACTGCTCGCTGGCGCTGTGTTCCGGCTTGAGCAGCACGAAGCAGTGCACCGCCTGGCCCTTGACCTCATGCGGCAGGCCGATGGCCGCCGATTCGGCCACCGCGGGGTGCGTGATCAGCGCCGACTCGATCTCGGCGGTGCCCAGGCGGTGGCCGGAGACGTTGATCACATCGTCCACGCGGCCGATGATCCAGTAATAGCCATCCTCATCGCGACGGGCCGAGTCGCCAGTCATGTATTTGCCGGGGTACTTGGACCAGTATTGGCGCTTGTATAGTTCGGCGTCGCCGTAGATGGTGCGCAGCATGGACGGCCAGGGGCGGGTGAGCACCAGGTAGCCCTCGTCGCCGTCTTTCACCGGTTTGCCGGTTTCGTCCAATATCTCGGCGCGCTGGCCGAAGAAGGGCCGCGTGCCGGAGCCTGGTTTCAGCGGCACCACCGGCGTGGGCGTGATCATGAACATGCCGGTCTCGGTCTGCCACCAGGTGTCCATGATCGGCGTCTTGCCCTTGCCGATGACGCGGTAATACCAGCGCCAGGCCTCCGGGTTGATCGGCTCGCCCACGGAGCCGAGCAGGCGCAGGCTGGAGAGATCGTACTGCTCAGGCCAGTCTTCGCCGAAGCGCATCAGCCCGCGAACGGCGGTGGGCGCGGTGTAGAGGATGGTGATGCCATAGCGCTCGATGAGCTGCCACCAGCGGCCCGGGTTGGGGAAGGTGGGGCCGCCTTCATAGAGGAAGCTGGTCGCCCCGTTGAGCAGCGGGCCGTAGACGATGTAGGAGTGCCCGGTGATCCAGCCGGGGTCGGCGGCACACCAGTAGCGGTCTTCGTCTTTGATGTCGAAGACGTACTTGAGCGTGGTGTAGGTGCCCACCATGTAGCCGCCGTGGGTGTGCAGGATGGCCTTGGGGCGGCCGGTGGAGCCGGAGGTGTACAGGATGAAGAGCGGGTCCTCGGCGTCCATTGGTTGGGTGGGGAAGCGGTCTTTGGCCACCGGGCTTTCGAGCATCTCGTGATACCAGTGGTCGCGGCCCGGCTGAAAGGGCACCGCGTGCCCAGTGCGGCGCACCACCAGCACGTTCTCCACGCCGGGGCACTGCGCCACCGCCTCGTCGGTGATGCGCTTGAGCTCAATGAGTTTGCCGTTCTGGTAGCCGCCGTCGCAGGTGATCACCAGCTTGGACTCGCTGTCCTGCACGCGGCCGCGCAGCGCCGGCACGGAGAAGCCGCCGAAGACCACCGAGTGCACCGCGCCGATCTTGGCGCAGGCCAGCATGGCGAAGATGATCTCGGGAATGCGCCCCATGTAGATGGTCACCCGGTCGCCTTTCTTGACGCCGAGGGCATGGATGATGCTGGCCATGCGCGACACTTCGCGGTTCAGCGCATGGAAAGAGAACGAGCGGTCTTGCTTGCCGTCTTCGCTTTCCCAGATCAACGCCAGCTTGTTCTTGCGCGGGGTCTCCAGATGACGTTCGATGCAGTTGTGGACGATGTTGAGCTTGCCGCCCACGAACCACTTGTAGAAGGGCGCCTTGCCGTCGTCCAGCGTCTTCTTCCAGGGCTTGAACCATTCCAGTTGGGTGGCTTCCTGCTCCCAAAAGCCGACGAAATCCTTGTCGGCCCGCCTGGCTGTCTTCTCCCAGTCCCTCAGGTTGGCCCTGGCCAGCACGTCTTCGGCGGGGTAATACACCTCACCATTGAACTTTTTGGGTTTGGCGTTGCCGGGTTTCTTCGCAGCGGGCATGCGGGCCTCCTAATAATCCAGCGGGCTGATCTTCTCCAGCTTGTCCAGGCTGTGGGTGGCGATCACCTGGCGCACGGTGCCGGTCATGCCGCGCACCACCAGGCTGTGGGTGCGCGCCCCGTTGGGGAAGTATTTGACTCCGTCGAGCAGTTCGCCGTCGGTGATGCCGGTGGCGGCGAAGAAGACATCCTCAGACGAAACCAGGTCGTCCATGGTGAGCACTTTTTCGAAGTCGTAGCCCATTTCCTGGCCGCGGCGCAGTTCGTCGTCGTTGCGGGCATACAGCTTGCCCTGGATCTCGCCGCCCATGGCGCGCAGGGCGCAGGCGGCCAGCACACCCTCGGGCGTGCCGCCGATGCCCATCAGCACATCGATACCGGCATCCGGCCAGGCGGTCATCAGCGCTCCGGCCACATCGCCGTCGTCGATCATGCGGATGCGCGCTCCACAGCGGCGCACCTCGGCCTTCAGCTCATTGTGGCGCGGGCGATCGAGCATGACCACCACCAAATCCTGGATGCGCTTGCCCGTGGCTTTGGCGATGGCGTTCAAATTGTCCTCCACTGACCAGTCCACATGGATGGCGCCTTTGGCTGCCGGGCCGACGGCGATCTTGTCCATGTACACGAAGGGGCCGGGGTCGAACATGGTGCCGCGCGGCGCCACGGATACGGTGGCGATGGAGTTCAGTCGACCCTCGGCCAGCGGGCGGGTGCCGTCGATGGGGTCCACGGCAATGTCCACGTCCGGCGGCTGACCGCTGCCCAGCATCTCGCCGTTGTACAGCATGGGCGCCTCGTCTTTCTCGCCCTCGCCGATGACGATGATGCCATTCATCTCAATGCTGTTGAGCACCAGGCGCATGCCGTCTACCGCGGCCTGGTCGCCGGCCTTGCGATCGTCGCGGCCCATGAAGCGCGCCGCCGAGAGCGCCGCCGCCTCGGTCACTCTCACCAATTCCATGGCCAGGTTGCGCGAGGGTTCTTGGTTGTTCATCTTTGCCACCATTCTTTACGGTTGGTTAACCAGCACAAGCAACTGCCACTTGTAATTGTTCAGGATATTCCATAAAGCTATACCAGTGATCTTCTAAGGAGCGATAGTTGGCATCGCCGAGCGCAAGGCGCAGGCATTCTTTCTGCTCGTGGGTCAAGTGCAGGGAAAATCTGCTGAAGCTGTATTCATCGCGCAATTGTTCTCTTAGCAAAATCTCTTTACCATTTATGGAAAGCACGTAAACATCTTCAATCCGTGACTGGCTGTGCGGATGAGCTGTTACTGAAACTTGCTGGTGCAACAAAGGCCATAGTTCGAGAAGAATTTTCGGATTGGCTGAATTCATGATGAAGAGAGTTGGAGCATCTTTTCTTTCCAACATCAATTGTTGGCCACTACGAGTCAATAACCCGCTGTAGTGTTGCGCGGGTAGTATCTCGGCTGGCCTCTGTTCGGGATCGAATCTTCGACCGGCCTCCCAGGCAAGCTGTGGAGAAGCCAACACTAGGCGTTCTACTCCGGGCCAGCTGGCATACCAATCCATATTGATTTCCTTTGGGCCGAAAATCAGCGGACTGGCACCAAGCGCATTCACTGGCCAACTGCCTTCATACTTGTCAAACACATCGGCAAGATAGGCAAAAAGAACAAGAGTTTCTGATCCGGATTTTTGAATAGTCAGGTTGGGCGGCAGTGTGTGTCCGTTCAGGATCGCAGCAGCAGCCGGGGTGACATATATTTGTTGCTCCGGATGCCCTGCGATGTAATCCAGTGCCTGATAGATAAAGATATCTGAATGACGCATTTGAATAGTCCGCAATGCATCAGTTATCCAATAACTGTTGAAGCCTAACAAGATGATCAGCGCTACCATGGGGGCAAGCTGCCAGCCTCGTGACACCTTGCTAAATGCGCCAACAATCCAGCGGAAACCAAACCCAGCCAACATGGCCAAGCTGGGCAACACTTGAAGTAGGTTGCGCACAAATAGAACCCTATGGGTTGCCAGGAACAGGATGTACAGGGTCGGCACGCCAAACAAAATCAAGCCCAACCAGCGTTCTTCTCGGTTGTCTGATACAAGCAAAACATATGCGCCCAGCAACATAAGTGCAGTGACCATCAGGGCCAAGACGGGATAGGGCGAGAAGCTGACTGCGAACAAGTAGACGAGCACCCGGCTCAAATAGTCCCACCCCGCCTCTACAGTCTGCAAGCCGTGGCCGGATGCATAAATGACGCGGTCGGCAACCACTTGAGTCAAGAACAAATCCTGTTCAAGCAGCACACCGGGGACGAGCAGCAGAAAGGCCAGCCCAAAAACTAGAGACAAGCCAGCCCATCGCAGCCATAGTTGGGTGAGGGGCAAAACCTCTCTTCTCCAAACGATGAATGCCAGCAACAGGACAGTTAGCAGGGAAATCCCCGCGGTGTATTTGGTTGCTGTGGCGATTGCGCTGGCCACTGCGGCTAGATAGAGCCATACCTGAGGGGAGAAGGGCCTTGCTTTATAAAAAGCCATGAAGCCTAAAAATAGGACCAAGGCGACAAATTGCATGGTCGGCCCGTCTGGGTGCACAAACCGCGATTGATAGTTGACTTCCCAGGAGAAAGCCAAAAGTGCTGCCGCTACCACTCCGGCTAGCCGGTCTCGTTGGCCAGCGGCCAGCCCGGCCCACAATACGGCACCGGAAGTGAAGAACACGAATACTCGCCTAAGATTGAGCAAAAAGGCCTGGTTGGGGTTTTGGAGCACCTCACTCAGCAGGTAGTTTTGAGTCGGCACCCAGTTGGTGCCATAGCGCAGCACAAAAGGCAAAGCGTAGGGAATAGTCGTCGTAGCGGCAATGTAACTGGGTCCCGGTGGATAGTGATACTCGCCCGGCAGAATATTCCCAGTACGGACGTATTTGTTGACGTGTCCCTTGATAATGTTCTGGTCCCATTGCGTGCCAAAATCCACGCCGGCTGCCCCCGTGTACAAGGCGAAAATGAAAGCCAGCAAAATTATCAGCAGCCAAATGTGGGGACGCATCAAAATGCCTGTCAGCTCAAATACAACGCCAAGTAATAGCCGATGGGGAAGGCCCAAAGCCATGAATCGGCGCGGTCCAATACGCCGCCGTGGCCGGGCAGGATATCGCTGGTGTCCTTTAGCTTCATTTCGCGCTTGATCATGCTGATGGTCAGGTCGCCCAGCGGCGAGAGCAGGCCGATGCACAGGCCCAGCAGAGCCATGTTGGCGACGCTGAAGGCTGCATCCTTAGGCATGCCGAACACATGGAAGAGCAGGCCGAAGGCCGGCGTGCCCAACGCTGCCCCGACCAGACCCCCGGCGTAACCCTCCCAGCTTTTCTTGGGGCTCAGCCGAGGCACCATGCGGCGGCGGCCAAAGCGGATGCCGAAGAAATAGGCGCTGGTGTCCGCCAGGATGACGGCGAAGACGGTGAGCATCAGCCACCATTCGCCGTGCTCGGGCACTTCACGCAAGATGAGCATGTAGCTGCCCATCAGGCCGATGTAGATGATGCCGCTGAGCATGGCGGCGAAGGCGCTGCCCGCCTTCGCATAGCCGCGCTCGTACTGCACCAGTTGGTAGAGGGCCGCCGCGGCACAGACCAGGGCGAGGATCCAATGGTCGTGGCCGGTGCCCAGCAGGAAGCGCACCAGCAGGATGCCGGTGACCCCGGCGACCATCAGCCAGCGCAGCGATTTGCCCTGGGCCAGGTGGAACAGGTCGGCGTATTCCCAGGCGGCGCGGGCCAGGATGAGGGCGATGAAGATGGCGTAAGGCCAGGCGCCCCAGAAGATGAGAAAGATGCCCGTAGGCAGGGCAACCACAGTGAAGAGCAGCCTTTGTGCCAGGTTGTTCATTCTTCCAATACCTTGCCGTAGCGCCGCTCGCGGCGGCCGTATTCTTCGATGGCGGCCAACAATTGCTCGCGGCCAAAGTCGGGCCAATAGACGTCGGGAAAGATCCATTCGGCGTAGGCAGCCTGCCAAAGCAGGAAATTGCTGATGCGCTGCTCGCCAGAGGTGCGGATGACCAGGTCCGGGTCGGGGACGTCTTTGGTGTACATGTATTTGGAGACCAGTTCGGCATCCACCTGCTCGGGGGGCACGCCCTCGGCCATGATGGCTTTGATGGCGTCCACGATCTCGTCGCGGCCGCCATAGTTGAAGGCCACGTTGAGGATCAGGCGGTCGTTGTCTTTGGTCTGCTCAATGCCCTTCTCCACTTTTTTACGCAGCGAGGGGCGCATGCCCTCCAGGCGGCCGATGTGGCGCAACTGAGCGCCTTCACGGAGCAGTTCGGCCAGCTCGCGCTCGAAGACTTCGTCGAAGATGCCCATGAGGCCTTCGACTTCGTCTTCCGGGCGGCCCCAATTCTCGGTGGAGAAGGCGTATACGGTAAGGTACTTGACCCCCACTTCAACACAGGCTTTGATGATGCGGCGCAGGTTCTCGGTGCCCGCACGGTGCCCGGCCAGGCGCGGCAAGCCGCGGGCACGCGCCCAGCGCCCATTGCCATCCATGATGATGGCGATGTGTTGCGGGATTGAATCGTCGGCGGGCTGATCGGTTTTGGCCATCAACGCGCTCAGACCTCCATGACCTCTTTTTCCTTGGCTTCCCCAATCTGGTCGATCTGGGCGACGATCTCGTCGGTGAGCTTCTGCACGTCGTCTTCGCCGCGCTTGAGATCGTCTTCGGAAATCATCTTCTCGTTCTCGAATTCGCGCAGGTCTTTGATCGCATCCCGGCGGATGTTGCGCACGGCCACGTGGGCTTCTTCTTTGCGGGCGCTGACCAGCTTGACCAGGTCCAGGCGGCGTTCCTGGGTGAGCGGCGGCAGGTTGAGGCGGATGACCTTGCCGTCGTTGTTGGGTGTCAGCCCCAGGTCCGAGGTTTGCACGGCACGCTCAATGTCCTTGATGCTGGCGGGGTCAAAGGGCTTGATCAGCAATTGGCGCGGCTCGGGCACGCTGATGCTGGCCAGCTGCATGAGCGGAGTGGGCTGGCCGTAATATTCGACGCTCAGTTTCTCGACCAGCGCCGGGGCCGCCCGCCCGGTGCGGATGGTGGCCAAATCGTCTCTCAGCGATTGCACAGAGCTGTTCATACGATCCTTGGTTTCCTTGAGAAGATCGGAAATCACAACACGCCTCCTGGCATCGGAAATTTTTTACCGCAGATAGGTCTGAAATGTGAGATTTGGGACTCGCCCGGTGATTTTACCACTACCCTCCCAACCCCCCGTGGGGCATCCTGTATAATCGCCACAGGCGGCGTGCAGCCGTCATCGAGAGCTCACATCCGCCGCAAGCGGATTTTTCGCAGGGCCAAGGAGTGAAATTGAGCCCGGAAACCGACAGTTCCCCCCTAATCGTCATCGCCTCCAACCGCGGGCCGTTCTCTTTCAAGCGCCGCGGGCGGGGCTTTGGCGTGGAACGCGGCGTGGGCGGCCTGGTCACGGCGCTGGGCGCGCTGGCCGAGGGCCACGACGTGCTTTGGGTGGCGGCGGCGATGAGCCCCGACGACCTGGCCTGGTCGCAGCAGCACAAGGGGCAGACCCAAAAGGTGGAGGGCATCAGCCTGAAGCTGGTCGAGCCGCCCCTTGAAGAGTACGAAGGCTATTACAACGAGATCTCCAATCCGCTGCTGTGGTTCATCCAACACCAATTGTGGGACACACCGCGCACACCCAGCATCACCGAGCACACCTGGCAGGCCTGGGAACATGGCTACAAGCCGGTGAACCGCCGCTTTGCCGAGGCCATCGCTGAAGCGGTCAGGGACAGCCAGCGCCAGGTGATCGTACTGCCGCAGGATTACCACCTCTACATGGTGCCGCATTACCTGCGTGCCCTGGTGGGCGAGCAAGTGCAGATCCAGCCGTTCGTGCACATCCCCTGGCCTGGGCCGGATGCCTGGCGCATTTTGCCGCCGGCGATGCGTGACGTCCTGCTGGCCAGCCTGCTGGAAGCCAACCGGGTCGGCTTCCAAACCGAAAAAGACGCTTTCAACTTCGTGCAGACCTGCCGCTTCTACCTGGGCGCGCATGCGTACGGCCGCCGCGACGCGGTGGAATACAAGGGCCGCGATGTGGGCGCGGTGCCTTACCCTATTTCCATCGATGTTGAAAAAGTGCAGCAACTTGCCGCCCAACAGGTGACCGAACTGGAACGCGGCCATCTGCACAACTCGGTGGGCGACCGCCAGGTGATCTTGCGCGTGGATCGGGTGGAGCCCAGCAAGAACAACCTGCGCGGTATGCAGGCCTATCGCGCCCTGCTGGAGAAATACCCACAGCACCGCGGCAAAGTGCAACTCTTGGCCTTGCTGGTGCCTTCGCGTATGGAAGTGGGCGAATACCGGGATTACCTGGGCGAGATCATGGCCGAGGCGGGCACGATCAACGCTCAGTACAGCGGCACAGTATGGGAGCCGGTGCGCATCATCGTAGGCGACAACTACATGCGCGCCATCGCCGCCATGCAAATGTACGATGTGCTGCTGGTCAACCCGCTGGCCGACGGCATGAACCTGGTGGCCAAAGAGGGCGTGCTGGTGAACAATAAGAACGGCGTGCTGGTGCTCTCCGAATACGCCGGAGCCTTCTTCGAGCTCGGCGAGCATGCCCTGATCGTCTCGCCTTTCGACGTGTACGGCACCGCCGAAGCGATGCACCAGGCGTTGACCATGCCGATGGCCGAGCGCCAACAGCGCGCCGCGGCGCTGCGCCAAATCGTCACCCAGGCGGATGTGCGCGAGTGGTTCGCCGCTCAGGTGGACGACGCCCTGCGGGCGGCGAGCAGCCAGGCGAGCAAGTCTTCCACATCGGCCACGCCGGAGGCCAGCCAGTCGGCGGTCTCCTCCAGGCCCTCCGGCGCATCCGGCGACTGAACCGCCACGCCCCAGGCGTCGCACTCCCCCGCAGCCCGCATCTCGCGCACAGCGCGCAGCCCGTCGATGTCGGTGACATCGTCGCCCAGGAACAGCGCCGCTTGTATGCCGTAGCGCCCCGCCAGCTCGCGCAGCGCTACGCCCTTGTGCATCTGCACCGGCGGGCGCAGCTCGTAGACCATTTTTCCGGTGAAGAATTCCAACCCCTGCTCAGCGGCGATAGCGCGCACGGTATCGCCGTGGCGGCGGTTAAAGTCCTCAGGGTCGGCGACCTGGCGGTAGTGCAGGGTGAGGGTCAGCCCCTTGTCTTCGGTGTGCGCCCCGCCGCCCTCAACCGCCTGCAGCGCCTTCCGGGCGGCGTCCAGCGCCGGGCGGTAGGGCGCGGCAGCCGGATTGGCTTCGGCTGCGCCGTCCTCAGACAGCGTTTCCAGACCGTGGTTGCCCACGTAAACCAGCCCTGGGATGCGCACCTTGTCGTGCAGCGCGGCCACGCGCCGGCCCGAGATCAGCGCGACCACGGGCAGTTCATCGCGCAGGCCGGTAAGCAATTGCAGCACGCGCGGGCTGAGCCGCACCTGCTCCGCGGTGGGGGCCAGCGCGGCCAGGGTGCCGTCCAAGTCGCTGAACAGGCCAAACTGCGGGTGGGCAGCCAGCTGGCGTAGTTGGTCTTTGGCTTCGCTCCAGTGGATCGCCATCAGTCTCCTTCTTCCAGTTCGCCCAGGTAGCCCAACTCGAGCAGAGCGCGCAGCACCTGCGGCCCGGCGCCGGGTTTCACCAGGGCGCTGGTCGGGCCCAGCGGCTCGCCCAAGTGGCGGGCGGCGCGTGAGGCGCGCAGCGCCTTGAGCACCGCCGCCGAGCTGACCCGCAGGACCAGTGCGCTGCCCAAGCGCGCCTGGCCGCCCTGCGCCCCCCAGCGCCGCAGGGCTTGCACCAGGTTGGGCGGCAGTTCGCCCTCGCCGTACTTCTTGAGCAGTGCGGCGAGCTGACGCACTTCCAGCCCCTGTGCCGCGGCCCGAGCCAAGCCGGCCGCGCTGATTTGGTACGCATAGCCCTCTTTGGGCCGCGGAAGCCAATCGCAGAAGCGCGCCAGCAGATAGCGCGCCGCCCGCGGGGCCAGCGGCGGGATGAGTACCTTGCCCTGTGAATCGACCTTGAATAGCTGGGTCTCTTTCTTAAGGCCACGCGGCGGTGCGCCCTCCAGCAGGGCCTCGGCCCAGGCGCCCCAGCGAAAGGCCGCCGCCGGCTTGCCCTCTCCCCGGCGAGCCAGATCGACCAGGCCGAGAGCGTGCAGCGGCCCGATGATGGTGAAATCGATCAGCGCGCCGTCCACTGCGTCCCAGTGGGCGAAGCCGCGCAGGTACTCGCCGCCAGCCGCGGGGCGCAGATACCAGGAATCGTAGTTGCCGTTGGGGCGCTGGAAATCCGGCTGGCGGGCTTTGACATCGGCGATCAGCGCCGGCAGGCTCCACCATTGCTGGGGCGGCGCGCTGCGCGCAAAGGCCAGGATGCGGTCACGCGCCCGCTGGGGGTCGTTTTCCCAGCCGCCTTCGGCTTGCAGCCCGGGCAGCAAGCGCAATTCGTTGAACTCATCACTGGCCCGCCAGGCAGCGGCCAGCGCAGCCAGCGCGCGGCTGCGCGGCGCTTCGAGGAATTCGCGGGCCGCCTCCGGTTGGGGTTGGCCCGCCGCGTTCAGCAGCCCGGCGGCGCCGAGCAGCGCGGCCAGCGCGTGGGGCGACAGCAGCCAGTCTTCGGCAGCGGCCAGCTCGGTTTCACCCAGGCCGGCGCGCAAGCCGGCCAGCAGTGTGCAGGCCTGGTCTACGATACGGTCACCGGCTGGCTGGGGCTCGGCGCGTTCCTCGGGCCGGGCGGGGCGGCCGAAGGGTTGGCCGGTTTCGGCTGCTTCGCCGGGCAACAGGGCGAGCAGTTCGTCCGGCAGGTAAGCGTGTTCCTGTGGGCCGTCGACCGTGTCGAAGAAGGCGCGGCCCAGCAGGCCACGATACCAGAGCAGCTCGCTGGTGGACGCCGGGGCGCGGTCCGGGCGCTCTTTGTCGCGGCGGGCGGCGCCCAGTTCACGCAGGGCACCGAAGCCCCGCGTGAACTGGGCCCAGGGTAAGCGCCCGCCGGCCGCGGCCAGCGCGGCCAGCGCGGCGCGCGCCTCGGCCGGCAGCATGCTCAGCTGGCCGGCGACGCGCGGCGGCAATTCAGCTTCAAGAAAATCGAGGGCTTGTTGGCGGTTAGCGGCCTGCATCGGCAGGCCCCAGCCCTCCGCCACGATGCGCAGGTGGCCGAGGTCGTGTGCTTGCAGGCTCTGCGCCAAATTGGGCATGTCGCCAGCCTAGGCTTTGGGGGCGATGATCTCCAGCTCTTTGGGCAGGATCTGGATCTTGAGATGGCGGACGTTGCTGCCGAAGCCGGCCCAGATCTCGCCATCCGTGTGCATGGACATGGGCTGCTTGCACTGGATCTCCATGCGTTTCAGGGTGCCCATCTTGACCTGGGAGAATTTGCCCTGGGTGCCGCGCATAAATTCGGGGATCATGCGGAACATGAACAGGCGGGAGACGGCGCCCGCGGCGGTGTAGTTGAGCACGCCATCGTCCAGCTTGGCATCCGGCGCGGTGATGAAGCCACCGCCTTCGCGGTGGCCATTGCACACCGCCAGCATGATCATGCCCTCGGACCACTGCTCTTCGTCGGTGGTGATGTCCATTTGGAGGATGTCGTAATTGCGGATGATGGTCATCAGCACGGCGACGAAGTACATCAGGAAGCCGCGCACCACCGGCAGGTTGTGCGAATAAATATTCACCGAGCCGCCGAAGCCGATGTTGATCGTGTTGTTCCAATATTCCTTGCGGCCGTGCTCGTCTTCCACCACGCCCAGGTCGATCTTGCGCGGGGCGCCGGTGAGGATTTGCTGCAGGGCCACTTCGGGCCGATCGTCCATGCCCACCGCGTGGGCAAAATCGTTGCCGGAGCCCAGCGGCACCACGCCGAACTTGGGCCGCTTGTTTGCCGGCAGCTGCATCAGCCCGTTGATCACCTCGTGCACGGTGCCATCCCCACCGATGGCGACCACCAGATCGTAGCCGTCCAGACCTGCCTGGCGGGCCAGTTCCATGGCGTGGGTGGGGTAGACCGTGCCGGCCCAGTCGGCGCCGCCGTGCTGCTCCACAATGGGGCGCAGCGCGGCTGCCTGCCGCCAGGCAGCGCCCATGTCTGCATTGGGATTGATGATCAGCTTGATGCGTTTGCCAGCCATTGATGTCCTCCAGGACGGGGTGGCCCGAATTATAGTCGCAAACCTTAAACAAGCGGGCCGCCGCGGTTTTCCGCGGCGGCCCTGGAGGAGAAAGATGTGCCGCTTACAGCGGCCAGTCGCGCAGGATGCGCTCGGTCTCTTCGGCGTGGGTGGTCTCGTCGCTGATGATGTTCTCCAGTTCGACCACCAGGCCCTTGTCGCCGAACTCGTCGGCGTCCAGGGCGCGCTGGGTGTAGTCGCGCACGGCGCGCTGCTCGGCTTCGAGCACCGCGGCGATCATCTCGCGGTTGTCCTGTGCCACAGCCACCGGGCGAGCTTCGGTGGTCGGCTCGCCGCCCAGAGCGACGATCTTGTTGGCCAGGAAGCGGGCATGGCGCTGTTCGTCCGGCACTTCGCTGAGGAAGAACTCAGCCAGCTGCGGGCGATAGGGGCCGGTCACTTTGGCTGCGTAAGTGATATATTGGATTATGGCCCCCAATTCGCCGGCCAGATCTTCGTTAAGAAGCTCAATCAGGGGTTGCTTCTCGTTTGCGAGAGTTGGATTTTTCTTTACGGCAGTTTTTGCGGACATTTTGCTGCTCCTTCCTACCCGCCCGTGCTTTGCGGGGCGCGGTCTCTAAGGCTGTAAGAAGTGTCGCACAGCGGCTAACGAACCCATAGGGTCAAATATCACACACTTGCCATGACTGCGCTTGCGAGAATATTCTTACTGGCCTGTCTGCTGGCTGGCTGCACGCGGCAGGCGCCATTGCCCGCGCCGGAGGTCCACGCGGCCTCCACGGCGATCGTCTTTGCGACCACGACACTCACGCCGTTTGAACCCGCCGCGGAGGAGCCGGCCCCGACCGCGGCAGACCCCTATGCGGCGCTGTCCATCCCGGCGCTGGCGGCGCGCAGTTACGGCGGCGGCCAACTCATCGACCTGGGTTCGTTGGGCAGCAATCCCTCGTTCGCCCGCCGGCTGATCAGCTACCCCAGCGACGGCCTGACGATCAACGGCTTTGTGGACATCCCACAGGGTGAAGGACCTTTCCCGGTGGTGCTGGTGCTGCACGGCTACGTGGAGCCGCACCAGTACCAGTTGGAGACCTACACGGCGCGCTACGCAGCGGCCTTCGCCCGGGCCGGCTTCATCGCCATCCATCCCAACTATCGCAACTACGCCCCGTCCGACTCCGGCCCGAATTTGTTCCGGGTGGGCTACGCGGTGGATGTGCTCAACCTGATCGCCCTGGTCAAAGCGCAGGCGGGGCAGCCCGGCCTGCTGCAGGCCGCCCGCCCGGATGCGCTGTTCCTGTGGGGGCACAGCATGGGCGGCGGCATCAGCCTGCGCGTGCTGGCGGTGGGCGCCGATGTGCAGGGCGCGGTGCTGTACGGCTCGATGAGCGGCGACGAGCAGCGCAACTTCGCCCACATCCGCGACGAGCTTTCGGACGGCAGCCGCGGCCTGGACGAACTGAGCGTGCCCGAGGACATCCTGGCGAGCATCTCCCCCGCGTATTTCTATGAGCGCATCTCGGCGCCGGTGAGCATCCACCATGGGGATGCCGACGCCATCGTGCCGCCGTTTTGGTCGCGGGAACTGTGCAGCCAGCTGCAAAACCTAGGCAAGCAGGTGGAATGCTACATGTACCCCAATATGCCGCACACGTTCTATGGGCAGAACGATGACCTGTTTATGCAGCGCTCGATTGGGTTCTTTAGGAACCTGATCCCCTGAGCCGTCTCCGACACTAAATCTCCGATTTGGGGTTTTACCCGCCAAAGGGACATGCAATCCTGACCTCCAACCCCCGCTAAAAAAGGAGATTGATCCATGCAAGAGAGTGTGATTCAAAGTGTTGTTTTGCCCCTCGCCATTTTCATCATTATGGTGACGCTGGGCATGACGCTGACTGTCGGCGATTTCAAGCGCATCGTCAAATTCCCCAAACCTGTGTTGATCGGTTTGTTTTGCCAGATGATTTTGCTGCCGCTGCTGGGCTTTGCGGTTGCCGGCATCTTTGGGCTGACCGCGGTGTATGCGATCAGCCTCATTCTGTTGGCTGTTTCGCCGGATGGCGCGACATCGAACCTGATCATCCACGCGGGTGATGGTGACCGCGCGCTGGGCATCACGCTGACCGCGATCACCAACATGCTGGCTTTTGTGACCATCCCGGTCGGGCTGGGGATTGCCTACTCGATGTACGGCACAGGCGCATTGGATATTGATTTCCCGGTGTTCGATACGATGGTGCAGGTGGCGGTGATCACGCTAATCCCCACCCTGATTGGCATGGGCATCCGCCAGTGGAAGCCGGATTTTGCAGAGAACAGCAAGCGCTGGTCGAAGGCTTTCGCCGTCACGTTTCTGTTCCTGGTCATCCTTGCGCTCGTCATCCAGAACTGGGATGTGATCGTGCGCGACGGCCCGCGTTTTGCCCCGGCCTTCATTGTCTTGAACATCCTGTCTCTGATCGTGGGCTATTACGTGCCCAAGTTGTTGGGCATTAACTTCGTACAGTCGATGACGATCGCCATCGAAACCGGTCTGCAAAACTCCACCGTGTCGATCACCGTCGCGCTGACGCTGTTGAACAACAATGAGATGGCGATCATCCCCGGCTTGTATGCGATCTGGATGTACGTCACCGGCTTTGCGTTGGCATACATCATGACCCGCCGCAAGCCGGACATGCAGGCTGTGCCCACCTAAGAAGAAGTCTCCTGAGTCGTTGGGGGGGGCGGCGCAGCGGCCCCACCCCCCAAACAA
>JAHCIH010000007.1 GCA_026129335.1 Anaerolineales bacterium | reverse complement strand
TAGTTACTAATTACTAATTGCTAATTGCCATCCCTCTTTCAAGTAGAATGGCCCTCATGCCCGCTCCACTCATCGGCGTCACCACCCGCAAGGCCCACTCCGACCTCTACCAAATCGACGTCATCCAAACGCCGCGCCCGTACAGCGAGGCGCTGGCCCGCGCCGGGGCCATCCCGGTGCTCATCCCGCTCAACCTGCCCTTGGACAGGTTGAGCGAGCTGTTGGCCCGCCTGGACGGCCTGGTCTTCACCGGCGGCGGCGACATCGAAATCCATCGCTTCAATGGCGAGCCGCACGAAAAGCTCTACGACCTGGATGCCGAGCGCGACGAGATCGAAATCCAGCTGGCTCTGCAGGCCGCCGAAGGCGGGAAGCCCTTGTTGGGCATTTGCCGCGGCCTGCAGATTATGAACGTGGCCTTCGGTGGCACGCTGTATACCCACATCCCCGACCAGCTGCCCGGCGCGCTGCAGCACACCAACTTCCCCGACCATCCCTGGGATTACCTGGCCCATCCGGTGCAGGTTAGCGAAGGCAGCCGCCTGGCCGAGATTTTGGGCGAGCCCATCGTGGACGTGAACAGCCTGCATCACCAGGGCATCAAGGACCTGGCGGCAGATCTCAAGGCCACTGCCAGCGCGCCGGATGGGTTGGTGGAGGCCATCGAGTTGCCGGACCATCCTTTCGCCGTGGGCGTGCAGTGGCACCCGGAGTGCCTGCCAAACGACCCGCGCATGCAGAACCTGTTCCGCGCCCTGGTGCGCGCCAGCCAGGCTTCCTAACTTACAGTTCTACGTGGCTGCCCCATTCGGGGTAGTGTACATTCGCTATTCCGTCTGCCGTCAGCAGTTCCTGCAGCGCGGCGGCCGGCCCTGCTTCACCGTGCACCAGGAAGACGTTGCGCGCCCGGCCATCGGCGGTGCGCACGTACTCGCGCAGGCCTTCCTGCCCGGCGTGGGCCGAGAAGCCCTGCACGTGGGCTACGCGGATCTTGCGCTCGAAGACCTCGCCAAAAATCTTTATCTGCGTCTCGCCCTCCAATAGCCGGCGGCCCAGGGTGTGCGGCGCCATCCACGAGACGATCAGCACCACGCTCTTTTCGTCGTCCACGTTGTGTTCCAGGTGGTGCAGGATGCGCCCGGCCTCCATCATCCCCGAAGCGGAGATGATCACCATAGGGTCTTTGCGCTCATTGAGCGCTTTGGATTCTTCCACCGAGCGCACGTAGGTGAGCATGTCGAAGCCCAGCGCCTCGCGGTTGCTCCCCGACTGGATGAACTCGGCGGTCTCTTCGTCGAAGCACTCCAGGTGTTCCCGGAAGATGTCGCTGACGTTGACCGCCAGCGGGCTGTCCACGTACACCGGCACGCGCGGGATGTCGCCGTTGGTCATCATGCGGTTCAGGTTGAAGACCAACTCCTGCGTGCGGCCCACGGCGAAAGCGGGGATGAGCACCTTGCCGCCGCGGCCCAGCGTGTCGCTGACCACCGCTTGCAGGCCCTCGTAGGCCTGGGCCGGCGAGGGATGCGGGCGGTCGCCGTAGGTGCACTCCATCAGGATGTGGTCGACGCGCCTGGGCAGCACCGGGTCGCGCAGCAGCGGCAGCTCCGGGCGGCCGATGTCGCCGGAAAACCACAAGCGCTGTTGGCGGCCGTCTTCGATGTCCAGCATCACCGCGGTGGAGCCCAGAATATGTCCGGCTTCCACCAGGGTGGCCTGCACGCCGGGGGCCACTTCAAAGGGCCGGTTGTAGCGCTGCTCTACAAAAAAACCATTGGTTCGGGAGACATCCTCCGAGGTGTACAGCGGCTCCACCAGCGGTTCGCCGCGCCGGGCCAGCCGGGCGTTGAGGTGGCGGGCGTCGTTCTCCTGGATGCGCGCTGAATCCTCCAGCATGATGCGGCTGAGGTGGGCGCTGGCTCGTTGGGCGTGGATCGGCCCGCGGTAGCCCTTCTTGACCAGGTTGGGCAGGTTGCCGCTGTGGTCGATGTGGGCGTGGGAAAGGATCACCGCAGTCAGCTTCTCCGGCTCGAAAGGGAAATTCTGGTTCCGTTCGATGGACTCTTTGCGCGGGCCCTGGTACAGGCCGCAGTCCAGCAGGATTTGATGGCCGTTGACTTCCAGCAGATGCTGCGAGCCGGTGACGGTTTGGGCGGCGCCCAGAAAGCGAAGGTACATGGCTATCCTTGTGCGGGCTTGAGGGCGGCCAGGATTTGCTCGCCGTAGCGGGCCAAGCGCCAGGGCACCTCGGCCAGCAGGCCAGCCACCGCCTCAGGAGTGGTTGGGTTCGCCTTGGCCACGGCCTGCATCAGGTCCTTGGGCAGCACCACGTCGGACTCCACATCCATTTCTTTGGCGGCTTCCTTGCGCCAGGCGCGCAGCTTGTCCAGGCGCTCCACGTAGGCCTCATCGTAGGGCGCCCGGCGCGGGCGGCGCAGCGGCTCGGCCCGCTCGCCGCGGCGCACCGCGGCCAGCAGTCCTGGGCCGTGGCGGCGGATTTGGCCTGGCGTCATCCCGGGGATCTCTTCCAGGTCTTTGGCCGTCTTCGCCCCCGCCAGGGCGATGGCGCTCAGCGTGGCATCGCCCATCACCTTGAACAGCGGCTGGTCGGCCTGCGCCGCCCGGCTCTCGCGGTAAACGACCAATTCCTGCAAAATGGCTGCCTGCCGCGGCGTCAGGTCGCGGGCGCCCTTAATCCGCCAGATGTCCTGGTTGGGCGGCTCGGCCAGGGCCGGGATCAGCCCCGGCTGGCGGGCGAAATCCTCACGGGCGACTTCCCAGCGCTCGCGGGCCTCCAGCTCGGCTTTCAGCTTGTGGCGCAGCTCAATCAGGTAGTGCGTATCCAGCCGGGCGTATTCGAGCATCTCGGGCCGCAGGGGGCGCTGGCCCCAGTCGGCGCGCTGGTAGCGCTTCTCCAGCTGGATGCCGAACTCCTCCTCCAGCAAGTTGCCCAGGCCGACTTTCTTGCGCCCCAGGATGCGGGCGGCCACCATGGTGTCGAACAGGTTGCTCAGCTTGAAGCCCAGGTCGCGGTGGAGCACGATCAGGTCATATTCTGCAGCGTGGAAGACTTTTTCGATGGTCGCGTCGGAGAACAGCGGCTCCAGGCTGCCGAGCTTGGGCAGCGCCAGCGGGTCCACCACCGCATCCAGTTTTGGGGTGGAAAACTGCAGCAAGCAGAGCCGCTCGCGATAGGCGTGCAGGCTGTTGGCCTCGCTGTCCACGCCGATGATGCTTTCCTGGCTGAGTTGGCTGCTGAGCTGTTCGAGCTGTTGGGGTGTGTTGGCGATGATGAAGTGGCTTTGCGGCATACTGTGGCTATTATAGGCCCGCACGCCGCGAATGGCCTCGCCGGGGGCAATTTGGTTTACTCTCTGATAGACTCTCTGCGGCCCGGCTTCGGGCGACCTGCTACCTCATAGAGCAAGGCAACATTGATGCGAAGATTTTCACGCCGCCAACCCCCGAACGACCTCACTACACAAGACCAGCCACAAATACCCTTCAGGGATGTGAATTGGCGCCGCGTGTTCGGCTACCTGCGACCCTACAGGGCGCGCATGGCTTTGGCCATCCTCGCCCTGTTGCTTTCCACCGGGGCGGGCCTGATCTTTCCGCTGATTATTGTGCAATTGTTGGACTCGGTGACCAGCAGCGGCAACATGGGCTCGCTCAATGTATTCGCCCTGCTGCTGGTCGGCGTCTTCTTTGTTCAGGCCGCCTTCCGCTTTTTGCAGTCCTATCTGCTCAGCTATGTGGGCGAGCACATCGTCTTCGACCTGCGTTCTTCGCTGTATGCCCGCCTGCAGCAGCTCTCGCTGGGCTTCCACGCGGAGCGGCGCGTGGGCGATTTGGTTTCGCGCATCTCCAGCGATGTCACCCAGATGCGCACCATGCTGACCAATGATTTGACCATGGCGCTCAGCCAGGCGCTGTCCCTGCTCGGCTCTGTGGGCATTCTGCTCAGCATGAACGCCCGCTTCGCCTTGTTCATTCTGGGCGTCGCTCCGCTGCTCATTGTGGTGGCCTTTGTCTTCGGTCGCCGCATCCGCAGCAGCAGCACCAACATTCAGGACCAACTGGCTAGTTCCACGGTCGTAGCCGAAGAGGGGCTGCAGGGCATCCGCATCGTCAAGAGTTTCGGCCGCGAGCAATACGAGACGCAGCGCTACAACGCATCTCTGGACAAGACCTTCCACGCCTCGCTGAAGATGGCCGTGTACAACTCGCTGTTTGCCGCGCTGATCACCTTCCTGGGTTTCAGCGCCATCGCCGCGATCATGTGGTACGGCGGGCGCGAAGTGATCGCCGGGCGCCTCAACCTGGCGATGATCACCGGTTTCCTGATCTACGGCATCACCATCGCCGCCACTCTCGGCGGGTTGGGCGCCCTGTATGGCGCCATCAACGCGGCGCTGGGCGGCGTACAGCGCGTATTCGAGCTGCTGGATACCGAGCCCACTCTACAGGATGCCCCCGATGCTGTGGACTTGGAAACCACGGAAGGCCGGATCACTTTTGAAGATGTGTCCTTCTCCTACGATGGGCAGGCCGCCGTACTGCAGGGCGTTTCGCTGCAGATTGCCTCCGGCGAGATTTTGGCGCTGGTCGGGCCGAGCGGCGCCGGCAAGAGCACCATCTTCAATCTGATCCCGCGCTTCTACGACCCTACGCAGGGCCGCGTGTCCATTGATGGGCACGACCTGCGCGCGGTCACACAGCACAGCCTGCGCAACCACATCGCCATCGTGCCGCAGGAGACCCTGCTGTTTGGCGGCACGGTGCGCGAGAACATCCTCTACGGCCGCTTGGACGCCAGCCAGGAGGAGATGGTCGCCGCCGCCAAAGCGGCCAACGCCCACGACTTCATCAGCGAGTTCGCCGATGGATACGAAACCATCGTGGGCGAGCGCGGCACCCGGCTAAGCGGCGGCCAACGCCAGCGGATCGCCATCGCCCGCGCCATCCTCAAAGACCCGCGCATCCTGCTCTTGGACGAGGCGACCAGTTCGCTGGACAACGAGTCCGAAAGCCTGGTGCAGGATGCGCTCAGCCGCCTGATGCAAGGCCGCACCACGGTGATCATTGCGCACCGCCTCAGCACGATCAAGGTGGCCCACCACATCGCCGTGCTGCAAAGTGGGCGCATCGCCGAATTCGGCACGCACGACGAGCTGATCGCCTTGAACGGCGTCTACGCCCGCCTGTATGCCATGCAGTTCCGCGAATTCGAAGACGATCTGGCCGCGCTGCCCGCGGCGGATGACGGTCTCCGGGCGGCCGCCGGTGCCTGACCCTTTGACCCTGGAAGGCTGGGTCTCCGTACTCGCCGCCCTGGAAGCCGGCCGTCGTCCGGTGGCCGCGGTGTACCTGCAAGCCGGCAAGGAAGTGCGCCAGGCCGGGCGGATTGCCGCCGCGGCCCGTGCACGCGGCCTGCAGCCGCAGATGCTGCCCGCTGCCGAGCTGGACGCCCTGGCACAGGGCCGCAGCCACGGCGGCGTGCTCGCCCAGGCCGGCGAGCGCACCTTCCAAACCCTGGATGAGCTCACCGCCGCCGCCCCGGACGGCTTTTTCGCCATGCTCTATGGTGTGGAGGATCCCTACAACTATGGCCAGGCCATCCGGGCGCTCTACGCGGCCGGGGCGCACGGCCTGGTGGTGCCTGAGCGCAACTGGGACACCGCGCTCAACGTGGTGGCGCGTGCCTCGGCAGGAGCGTCGGAGTATATGCCCACAGCGCGCGCCGCGCCCGAGGCGGCCATCCAGCACTTCAAGGCGCAGGGCTTCCGCGCCGCCGGCACGGCCAAAGCCCGCGGGGCCACGCCGCTCTACGCGGCAGACCTGCGCGGGCCGCTGCTGCTGCTCATCGGCGGGGAAAAGCGCGGCCTGGGCGCCGCGGCCCAGGCGCTGTGCGACCTGCAACTGACCATCCCCTACGGCCGAGAATTCCGCGGCGAACTGGACGTGACCTCATCGGTCGCCGCGCTGGCCTTTGAGGTGATGCGGCAAAGGATGGCGGGTTAACCATAACGACCCTCTATGTCATCCTGAGCAGGCCTGTTCGTTGCATTGCAACTAATAGGCCGTCGCGAAGGATCCCCAGAACCTTCGATGGCGGCCTAGCCATTATCTGCGTTAGTACGTCGTGGAATCCGTGCGGAATGAACGTCTGCAACGAAAAGTTGCAACTAGCAGTTTCGTTCGCCGCTGACACTGGCCACTTTAAGCGATTGATTGGCGAAGTCGTAGTAGGCGATGACCGGGTTGCCGGCGCAATCCAGCGCCAGGGAGCTGTACCAGCCCACATCGCCGTCATCGTCCACAATGGCGATATCGGCCGTGGCGCAGTTGGGGTCGTGGCACTGGGCCAGCTTCAGTGAGAGATTTGTGCGGTCGTAGTAGCTGATCACCGGGTTGCCGGCCGCGTCCAGCACTAGGGAGCCGTACCAGCCCGTTTCGCCTTCGCTGTCGATAACCGTGATTGTCGAGTTCACGCAATTGGGGTCGTGGCAGCGAGCCAGATGCAGGTCGTCGGTGAAGTCGTTGTAATAGCTGATGATGGGGATGCCCGCCGCGTCCAGCGCCAGCGAACTGAAGCGGCCCACAGACTTGCTCTCCACGGTCTGAATGCTCACCGAGCCCGTGGCGCAGTCCGGTTGGCTGCAGCGAGCCAGCTTGAGGTCCAAATTGGCCGCGGCGAGATAGCTGATTACAGGATTACCCGCCGCGTCCAACACCAGCGAATTGAATTGACCGGCGTTGCCCTCATTGTCCAGGGTGCTCAATGTGGCGCTGGCGCAGTTGGGGTCGTGGCAGGCTGCCAGCTTGAGCGCCCGTTCGGTAAAGCTGTAATAGCTAATGATTGGATTGCCCGCGGCGTCCAACACCAGCGAAGTGTGCTCGCCAACCTGTCCTTCGCTGTCCACCGTGTTGAGAACCACGCTGGCACAATAGGGGTCGTTGCAGTGGGCCAGTCTAACCGAATTGCTGGTGCTGTCGAAGTAAAAATAGCTGATCACCGGGTTGCCCCTCGCGTCAAGAACCAGCGAGGTATATTGGCCGACCCTGCCGTTGCTGGCCACCGTGCTCAGCGCGACTGAAGTGCAGTTTGCGTTCCGGCAGCGGGCCAGTTTGAGTTCGTCGTTGAAGGAATCGTAGTAACTGATCACCGGGTTGCCCGCTGCATCCAGGACCAGCGCGGCAAACCGCCCGCGATTTGCCGCGCCATCCACCACCACGATCACATCCAGCGGCGAGGGGACGCTGTTGGCCGCGGTGGTTAGCACCGGGCGCACTGTGGGGGTAGTGACCGGGGTGAAGGTGGGGCCCCTCCGTTCGGCGAACTCGGTTTCCATGGCGCTGGTGCTGGGCAGGTCACTGCGGCTGCTGCAGGCGGCGGCGACCAGCGACAGGATGACAAGGCAGGCGAGGGGGGCAAAACGAATGCGGGCGCTGCTTTTCAAGAGGCTCAGTATAGCATTGGCAGCAGACCTGCAAGCAGAGTTAAAAAAAGCCCCGCATTCGCGGGGCTTTTTCTGTCAACTGTCTGCTGTCAACCGTCTACTGTTTAGTATTCCGGCATGTGCGGAGCGGCCGGGGCTGCAGCGTGCTCCTCGGGCTTGTCGGTGATCAGCGCCTCGGTGGTCAGGATCATCGCGGCGATCGAAGCCGCGTTCTCCAGCGCGCCGCGGGTCACCTTGGCCGGGTCGGTCCAACCCTTGGCCACCATGTCCACGAAGCTTTCCGCCATCACATCGTAGCCGATGTGGGTGTTCTTCTTGGCTTCCTGCTCGCGCAGCACGCCGTCCACGATCACCGAGCCATCCTGGCCGGCGTTCTGGGCGATGCGCCGCATCGGCTGCTCCAGGGCGCGGCGCACGATCTGCACGCCGATCTTGGCGTCTTCATCGTCCACCTTCACCTTATCCAGCGTGGCACGGGCGTTCAGCAGCGCCACGCCGCCGCCGGGCACAATGCCCTCTTCCAGGGCGGCCCGGGTGGCCGAAACGGCGTCTTCGACGCGGTGCTTTTTCTCTTTCAACTCGGTCTCGGTGGCCGCACCCACGCGGATGATGGCCACGCCGCCGGCCAGCTTGGCCAGGCGCTCATCCAGCTTCTCTTTATCATAGTCGCTGGTGCTGTTTTCCTTCTCCACGCGGATCTCTTCCACGCGGGCGGCGATGCGCTTGGTGTCGCCCTTGCCGCCCACGATGGTGGTGTTGTCCTTGTCGGAGACGACCTTCTCAGCCTTGCCCAGGTCTTCCATGGTGGCGGACTCGAGCTTGCGGCCGACTTCCTCAGAGATCACCGTGGCGCCGGTGAGGATGGCGATGTCTTGCAGCATGGCCTTGCGGCGGTCGCCGAAGCCGGGAGCCTTGACGGCCAGCACGTTGAGCATGCCGCGCAGCTTGTTAAGTACCAGGGTGGCCAGCGCTTCGCCGTCCACATCCTCGGCGATGATCACCAGGTTGCGCTTGCCGGTTTGCACCAGCTTCTCCAGCAGCGGCACCATGTCCTGGGCCGCAGAGATCTTCTTGTCGTGGATCAACACCTGGGCGTCTTCGATCACCGCTTCCATGTTCTCGGGGTTGGTGATGAAGTAAGCCGAGAGGTAGCCGCGGTCGAACTGCATGCCTTCCACGTACTCGGTCTCGAATTGCAGGCCCTGGGAATCTTCCACAGTGATCACGCCGTCGTTGCCGACCTTGTCGAATACGTCGGCGATCAGGCTGCCGATCTCGCGGTCCTGCGCGGACACGGAGGCCACATTAGCGATGCCTTCTTTGTTCTCGATCTTGGTGGCCTGCTTCTTGATCTCCTCGGAGACGGCGCGGGTGGCCGCCTCGATGCCGCGCTTCAGCATCATCGGGTTGGCGCCGGCGGCCAGGTTCTTCATGCCGTCGGTGACAATGGCATGGGCCAGCAGGGTGCTGGTGGTGGTGCCGTCGCCGGCGATGTCATTGGTCTTGGAGGCGGCTTCCTTGAGCAGCTGGGCGCCCATGTTCTCGAAGGGGTTCTCCAGCTCCACTTCCTTGGCCACCGTCACGCCGTCGTGGGTGATGGTCGGCGCGCCGAACTTGCGGTCCAAAGCCACGTTGCGGCCCTTGGGGCCCAGCGTGGTGACCACCGCTTCGGCAACCGCATTCACGCCGGCCAGCAGATGGCGGCGGGCTTCCTCAGAAAAGGCGAGTTGTTTTGCCATAGGTCAATATCTCCTTGCTTGTCAGTAATGAGTGCTTTGCTACTCTACGATGGCCAGCACGTCGGACTGGCGCAGAATCAGCAGCTTCTTGCCGTCCAGCTTGATTTCGGTGCCGGCGTACTTGGCGAAGAGCACGGTCTGGCCTACGGAGACTTCCATCTCGACCGGCTTGCCGTTCTCGTCGCGCCCGCCGGGGCCGGCGGCCAAAATCTTGCCGCGCTGCGGCTTCTCCTTGGCGGTCTCGGGCAGGACGATGCCACCCGCGGTGACCTCTTCGTCCTCAATGGGCTCCACCAACACGCGGTCGGCGAGCGGTTTCAGGTTACTAGCCATGCAATGCCTCCTGATTTGAGCGTATGCTCGTTTTGATTTGGATTGTGTGCTTACGCAAGATTAGCACTCGCGTGAACGGAGTGCTAACAAGCCCATCATACCAGTTTTGGGATGCGAGTCAAGCACACAGGCGCTGCAAGGCCTGGATTCTTACGAAATTCTGATGTTGGGGTTCAACCGCCGGCCAGCGGCTGGCCGCAGATGGCGTAGTTCTGCTGCACGATGCCCATCACGATGGCGTCGCCCGAATAGGTCTGGCGCAGCTCGTCCAAAATCGGCATGGCGGTGGGGCAGTCCTGCAGGGCGGCCAGCACCGAGCCGTAGGTGTAGTAATAGACCAGCGTGTAGTCATCCAGCGGCATCCCTTGCACTGAGTTGGTCCAGCGCCCCAGGCTGTCCAGGCTGTTCTGCACGTCCGAGCAGCCGTTCACCGCGCAGGCCAGCACCGGGATGGAGCTTTCGTAGTTGCGGGAGCGGAAGTAGATGATGCCCAGCTGCCCGTACCAGTCCGGGTTGGTCGGGTCCAGGTCGATGGCCCGCTCGGCGTTCAGCGCCGCGGCGAAGAACTCGCCCATGCGCGCATACGTCTTGGCGATGGCGATGTAGGGCAGCGGGTCGGCGATGCCCAGGGCCGCGTTGATCGTCGCGGCGCGGTCGAAGTAATCCAGCGCCTGGTCGTAGAGGCCCAGTTCGCGGTAGTTCTGGCCGATGCGGATGTAGACGAAGGTCTGGTTGGGGGCCACCTCGATGGCCTCTTGATAGCGCTCGATGGCCCCGGCGTAGTTGCCGCTGGCCTCGCGCACGTAGCCGCTCACCCGCAGCGTATCGAAAGACTTGGCGTCCAGTGAGAGCGCCCGCTCGGCGTATTGCGCCGCCTGGGCGTACTGCTGCTGGTCGACGAAGATTTCGGCCTGGTAGGCCAGCGCGAACACGTCCAGGCTGTTCAGCTGCAGGGCCAGCACGGCTTCGATGCTGGCCTCGGCGATGTAGGCCTGGTATTCGGCGGCGTTGCCCGCCGCCCCGGCGCTCCAGTTGAGCACGAAAGCGCGCACTGCATGGCCGGTGCTGTAATCCGGCGCCAGCGCCACCGCTCTGTCAATGCTCTCCAGCGCCTCGGCCAGCCGTTCGCGGCGCCGCTCGGCGGTAAGCAGGGCCGAGGAATAGGCTTGGATGCGAGCCAGCTCCGTCCAGCCCAGGTGGTCTTCGGGGTTGACCGCCAAGGCGTCCTGATAGGCCTGGATCGCGCTGGTCAGGTTGCCGGCGTTGAAGAATGCGGTGCCTTCCTCGCGGTACGAGGCGGCGCTGCGCGTGGCAGTAGGCGTGGGCGCATTGATCGGTTGGACTTGTCCGCTGCTCAGCCCTTGCAGCAGGTACAAGCCGGCCATAATCAGCATGCCCCACAGCAGCATGCGGAAGGGGTTGGAACGCGGCCCGGGGTCGTGGAACAGGCTGCCACGCTGGCGTACTCGCATGGCTAGGAGCCTCCCTCCTCGGCGACGGTGGCCAGCGGGGTGGGGGGCAGGCCGGCGCCCTCTTCGCAGATGCGCACCATCTCGCGGGCATTGTCTAGCGCCACCTGATCTTGCGGCACGGCGGCGATCAGCGCCTGTGAGATGGGCAGCGCCTCGGCGCAGCGCTCGGCGCGGGCCAGCAGCAGGCCATATATGTAGTAATAAGTCACCACATCCGGCGAATCCAGCGGCAGGCCGTTGACTACCGCGCCGCCCTCCGTGACCCCGCCGCGGATGGCCAACTCAAAGGCGCGGATGGCTTCATCGGGTTGGCGGTTGCGGTAATAGGCCACGCCCAGGTTGGCGTGCCGGTAAGGGTTGGAGGGCTCCTCCGAGGCGGCCTGCAGCATGGCCTGCACGGCTTTGCCGAACTCACCGGTGGTGATGTAGATCAGGCCGGTGTAGGTGTTGGGCAGCGGGTCGGCCGGGTTCAGCGAGTCGGCCACCACGAACTGGTTGATCGCGTCGTCGTAACGTTCCAGGGCGCGGTACACCCGGCCCAGCGCCAGGTGCAGGCTGGGAATGCGGTCGTTCATGCGCAGGGCGGCTTCGTATTGGAAGGCGGCTTCATCGTAGTTGCCGGTGAGTTCCAGTACATAACCCCGCGCTCGGCGCACTTCGAGCAGGTCGCCGCCCAGCTCGATGGCGATGCGGGACTCCTCGCCGGCCAATTCGTATTGTTGTTGGTCGGCGAGCAGCTGGGCATAGAAAGCATGGCCCAGTGGGTGGTTGGGGTCCAGCTGCAGGGCGCGCCGCAAGGCAGATTCGGCCCCCGCTTCGTTGCCCAGCGAACTCAGCGCCCAACCCAGGATGGACAGGCCGGTGGGGTTGTCCGGGCTGAGCAGCAGGGCGTTGCTCACGCTGGTCTGGGCGGCTTCGGGGCGGCTGGCCAGCATCTGCACGCGGGCTAGGGCGATGTAGGTGGCCGGGTTGGTCGGATCGGCCATGATCGCCTGCTCATAGGAGGCGATCGCCTGCAGCAGGTTGCCTTCATCGAACAGCGCTTCGGCTGCGGTCACGTAGGATTCGGGGTCCCGGGTGGGGACCAGGGTGGGTTCCTGCGGCAAGGGCAGGGCCGGGACCACATATTGGTTGAAATAGCACGCCGCCCCTGCCAACATGAGCACCAGCCCAATGAGCGCCGGGTTTACCCGGCGCTGTTTGCGCTGGCGCTGCATCTGCCAGCGGCTGCCACGAAGATACATGCGGGGATTGTACTTTGCGCTTTAAAGCGGCGTCAAGAAAAGGCTATGAGAAGTGCATGAGATACCTCCCCCGGAATTTGATAGCTGCCTAGCTATTTTCAGTTACCAAAGGATTGGTGCAAAAATTCCCAATATGCCTGCTGATTATTGAAACGAACGTGTCCGCCGAAGTGGAGCAAAAACTCATAAAAATCATCGCCGTCGCCTAAGCCGTCGATTATCCGCATTGCATCATAGGAAGACGGTTCTGGAAATTCAAGCAAAGGATCTGCCCCATAATTGGGAATGAACAAAACGTAGTTCCCGATCTCGTACTGGTCAAAGTATTTTGGGTCAAAAATGTCTTTAGCGAAGTAGATAGTTTCGCTCGTAACCGGCATGGGAAATTGATTTGGCCGGTAACCAAACCCATAATTCTCACCTGTATTGTGGAGCAATATTTCATTTACATGGTCGTAACGGTTGTTCATCAATGCTGCCGCGAACCAGGCTGGATTCTCCAGTCGGCTTAGTTTTTGCAAAAAGTCCACACGTTCTTCATATAAGCCGGCGGGGTGGCTATAGTCTGCTGCCCACGACAAAAATTGGAAGACGGGCATATATGCGGATAGCACATAAGTGTTTCCATCTCCAAGTATGACGTGACCCACAGGTTCCTCCCCCACAATCTTACGGTATCCCGAAACCAGGTCTGTGGGGTATTGGGTCCGAAGTGCGGGTTGAAGTAGCTCATTTTCTACGAGCCCCTTGACCACGGATTGGCCTGTAAACAATCCCAGGATAATTGTGGCCCCGAGTAGGCTAGGCGCCCATCGTTCTTTCCAGGCTGCCTTTCTTTTTGCATATGACCATACTTCGCCAATCGCCAAGCCGGTTGCCGCCGCAAGCAGGTAGACGATAAAGTCTCGGGCTTTAAATATCAGCAACGGTGTATCAAAGAGGAGCCCAACATAACCGAGTATTTGCCAGACATATGCGCCAATCAGCAGCCCCAACAACCCCGAGGATATGCGGTTGTGTTTGAAAGTTACAAGCAGATAAGCCAAGCCCGCGAGCAGTAACAAGCCGGTCGAAGAGCTTTCGAGAAATGGAAATGTTAAATTATTAAAATCAGGCAGAAAATACCGGTTCTGATACGAAGTCCATCCGCCGCTTCGCCACATGCTGGCCAAAAATGGAGCCCAGTAGGCGGATGAGAAAATTGCCGAACCAAGCAAGACCATAAAGCCACTTTTGTAATCAAAACCGAATTCTTCTCTTATCGGCCTAAAGACAATGCGCAAGATCAGGCTTATCCCGCCAATGAAAAACCAGTAATAGTATGTGGAAAAGAGAACTGCCCCGATCAGGCTATTCAACAACCAGCATCCGAAGGAAGCTCCCTTTTTAGGTTCAATGCCTTCAATTGCGTACAACCACCATGGAATAAACGCAACCAGTGTCAGCCATTCGTAGGGCTTGTACCACTCCTGAAATATCAGTAATGCAAATAAGGGAAATACAGCAAGCTCACCAGCCCTTATACGCGACCAAAGTTTGACTGAAACAAGAGGCAAGAAGAATGCGACTACAATCAGACCATATTTGATGATTTTATAAGGTTCGATGCTCAGAGCTGCGGCTATCTTCCCTAGAACAAAAAAATAGAGTGGGGGGTAAAAGGCGGGTAGTTGTGCATAGGCAAAATCCACCGACTTGGAAAAATAGGCAAACTTCGTAACCTGCACGGTAATGAAACCCTGGTCACCCGCTATGCCGTTGAAGGAATACGAGGTTTCTCTGAGGACATAAAACACCAAAGCAGAAAAACAAACACCAAGCAGAACTGCCACAAGTTCAACCTTGAATTGCTCGTTTTGGATGCGCATAAAGATAAATGCACAAGCAAACAGGGTTACAAAAATGATGAGGCGTGCCCAAGCACCCAAATAAGGGTCTGAACCAAATCTTTCTGGGAGGAACGGCAGGCTTGCTCTTACCGTGAATAGGGCCAATACCCCAGCAATCAAAATGGCCAGAGACAGCAGCAAGCCGGGGCGATTGGTAAATATTTTTGCCATGGGAACTCTAGGTCTAGAAAAATAATTATAAACTCTGTTGTTGATCGAACAGGCGTCGACAAATCTTTTGCGGGCACACGCGTTAGAATGACCGGATGCATTTCGACGTCTTCACCCTGTTCCCCGAGCTTTTCGAGCCGTACCTGGGCGCCAGCATTCTGGGGCGCGCTCGAGGGGCTGGCTTGCTTCAGGTGGACGTGCACAACATCCGCGACTACGCCGCGGACAAGCACCAGGTCACCGACGACGAGCCTTACGGGGGCGGAGGCGGCATGGTGATGAAGCCGGAGCCCATCTTCGCCGCGGTGGAAGCCGTGCTCGGCGTCCCGCCCGCCGTCCCCGTGGTGCTTCTAACTCCGCAGGGCCGCCCTTTCACCCAGGCAGTGGCGCAGGAACTGGGGCGCCTGCCGCGGCTGGCGCTGATTTGCGGCCGCTACGAGGGTGTGGACGAGCGCGTGCGCCAGCACCTGGCCAGCGATGAGATCTCGCTGGGGGATTTCGTGCTCACCGGGGGCGAGCTGCCCGCCCTGGCGGTGATCGACGCCGTGGCCCGCACCCTGCCCGGCGTGTTGGGTGATCCGCAAGCCGCGGCCGGCGACTCGCACGCCGCCGGCCTGCTGGAGCACCCGCACTACACCCGGCCGCCGGAGTTCCGCGGCTGGGACGTGCCCGAAGTGCTGCTCTCCGGCGACCATGCCCGCATCCAGCGCTGGCGGCGCGGGCAGTCCCTGCTGCGCACTGCCTGGCGCCGGCCTGACCTGCTGGAGAAAGCCGCACTGAGCGAAGAAGACAGGAAATTATTGCAAATCGCCCAAGAGGAGGACGAGGAGAAATGAAATCAGTCTGCGTGTATTGCGGCTCTTCGGATGAAGTGCCGGCCAAATATATAGAAACTGCTCGCGAGATGGGTCGCGCCATCGCCGACCGCGGCCTGGAGATGATCTTTGGCGGCGGCAGCACCGGCCTGATGGGCGCGGCGGCCAACGCCGCGCTGGAGGCCGGCGGCCGGGTGACCGGCGTGCTGCCGCACAACTTCAACAAGCCGGAACTAGCTCACAACGGCCTGACCAATCTGGAGCTGGTGGATGGCATGCACGCCCGCAAAGCGCGCATGATCGAGCTTGCCGATGGATTCATCGCCATGCCCGGCGGCTTTGGCACCTTGGAGGAAGTCTTCGAGGCGTTGACTTGGGCGCAAATCGGCCTGCATGCCAAGCCGGTGGGCCTGCTCAACGCCTATGGCTACTATGACCACCTGCTGGTGTTTCTGGAGCACGCCAACCAGGAGGGCTTCACCTTTTGGGAGCACCAGCGCTTGTACATGCACTCGTCGCAGCCGGACGAATTGTTGGATGCGCTGGCCGCTTACCAACTGCCGGAGGGCCTGGACCGCTGGCTGCAAAGATAGTCGCTTGGTGATTAGGGCAGCGTTGTAACACTGGCTTGGGGATTGCTTCGCCCGGCCTGCGGCCGGTCTTGCAATGACACGCGGGTGTAGGGGCGGCTTGCAAGCCGCCCCTACGCGGCCTTTACAGCCAACCCCAGCCAGTCGCCCTGGCGGCGCTCCGCGGTGATGCGCAGGCTGTGCGCATCCAGCGCGGCGCGCAGTTCCGCCTCCTGCTCGGCGAGGATGCCGGAGAGCAGCAGCCTGCCATCCGGCTTGAGTAGATCGGCCAATCCCTCATTCAACAGGCGCACCAGCACCGGGGCCAGGATGTTGGCCACCACCACTTCGGCTTGCTGCAGGCCATAATTGCCCGCGAGCACTTCTTTCACCGAGCCGACCCCGATCTCGATATCCACTTGGTTGAGCGCGGCGTTGTGGCGGGCATTGTCCAGCGCTTCGGCGTCGATGTCCACCGCGAGCGCTTGCGCTGCGCCCAGCCGGGCGCCGGCAACCGCCAGGATCGCCGAGCCGCAGCCGATGTCGATCAGCCTGTCGCCAGGCTGCAGGCTGGCCTCCAGCAGTTCCAGGCTGAGCCGCGTGGTGGGGTGCACGCCGGTGCCAAAAGCCATCCCCGGCTCGATGCGCACCGGCAGCCGCCCGCCGGGGTCGTCTTCTGCCCAGGCAGGCAGGATGATCAGCCGCTCGCCAACCGTGAAAGGGCGGTAGTGTTGCTTCCAGGCTTCCATCCAGTTTTGCTCCTGAATCGTCTCGTAGCTGGGCTGGGGCAGCGGCTGGATCAGCGCCAGATAACGCAGGCCCTGCTCGATCTGGCTGCGGGTTTCTTCCAGTTGGTCATCGTGCGGGATGTAACCCAGCACGCGTAAAGGGCCTACCGGGTGGCCTTCGTCTTCGGCATCCGCGGTCACCGCGGTGCTCTCGATGGCGACACCGCCCGGCAGGTGGCGGGCCAACACTTCGGACACCGCTTCGGCCAACTCGGGGTCGACTTCCAGTGAGATGCGCAGCCAGGCTTTGGGCGAGTTGCTCATGCCGCGCAGTATAGCGCACCCAAGCCGGGCTTTTTGGCTGAATGGCTATATGTCATATACTGCTTCATCTCCAATGGCGTAGAGAGACATTCTCTCGATCTTTTTGGCGCCAGCAATTCCCCCCTCCGCTTTCCGTCATTGCTTCGTCCGCTGCCGCCGGCGTAGCAATCTGCAGCTCCCTTGACAACGTCTGCCCATCGACCCCATATCCCCAACCCTATGCTTTAATCCGACTTGTATTGGGCCACGGGGGATGCTTGTCAAGTTTAAGTTGTATTAAAACCCCCCGCGCCAAAAGGATTAATATATCTTTTGTCCTTAATACCTTGATCGCAGGCATTAAAGGCGAGGTATGACTGTTGACTGTGAACTGTAGGCTGTCAACTATTCGCCAAAAAATCCAACACCACCTGATTGAAGCGCTCCGGCTGCTCCAGGTTGGGCACGTGGCCGGCGCCTTCGAGCAGTTCCAGCCGGGCATGGGGCAGCGCGGCGGCCATGGCCTCGGCTTCACTGTGCGGGATCACCTGGTCTTCCGTGCCGTGCAGCACCAGGGCCGGGGCTTGCAATTCCGCCAGCAGGCCGCTGGCATCCGGCCGGTCGCGCATCGCGCCCAGCGCAGCGACCACGCCCTGTTGGCTGGCTGTGGCCATGATCGTCTGCAGCTCGGCGGCTACCGCCGGCTGTTCGCTGTAGGTCGCCGGGGCCAGCAGCTTAGGGAACATGCCCTCGGCGACCACGCCCGGGCCATGCTCCTTCACCTTGGCGATGGTCGCATCGCGGCCTGCTTTGCCCTCGGCGGAGTCGGCCCCGGCGCGGGTGGAAAGTAGCAGCAGCGCGCCGGTGCGCTCGGGGAAGAGGCGGGCGAAGGCCAGGGCGATGTAGCCGCCCATTGAGAGCCCGCCGACGGCCACCGGTTCGAGGATGTCCAGCGCATCCAAAAGCGCCACGCAGTCCTCGGCGTAGCTTTCCACCGTGGCGCTATCCACCGCCGGCGACTCGCCGAAGCCGGGCAGGTCGGGGGCCAGTACGCGGGCGGCGCCGCTCAGCGCGTCCTGCTGCCCAGCCCACATCCGGCTGCTAAAAGGAAAGCCGTGGATGAGCAGAAGGGGGCGCCCGGAGCCGCGCTCTTCGAAATGCAAACTGAGGGTCTGTGGTTCTTCCATGTGAGAAGTGTAAACCATTTTGCCAAAAATTAAAAATCATTATCTCTATATCAATTTTCCTCAACTGTCTATTGACAAATCGAATATCTGTATTACAATTTCGTCATAAAGGAGCTCGAAATGTTTATTTATCTCTCTCAATTCTTTAGATTTCTGCACTGATGACCGTCAAATCCACAAAGCCCTGGCAGAGGCCTTTCTTCCAGGTTTGGGGTGGACAAGCCCTGTCTCTGCTGGGCAGCCAGCTGGTGCAGTTTGCCCTGGTCTGGCACCTGACCCGCGAGACGGGCTCGGCCACCGTGCTGGCCACCGCCACCCTGATCGCCATGCTGCCGATGATCCTGGTCGGCCCGCTGGCGGGCTCGGTGATCGACCGCTCACGGCGCAAGCAGATCATGCTGCTGGCTGACAGCGGCACCGCCCTGGCCACCCTGGCCCTGGCGGCGCTGTTCGCCCTGGGCTTGGCGCAGGTCTGGCACATCTACGTTGTCATGCTGCTGCGCTCGCTTGGCCAGGCCTTCCACGGGCCAGCCTTTATCGCCGCAACCTCCCTGATGGTGCCAGACAAGCATTTGGCGCGCATCCAGGGCATCAACCAAACCCTGAACGGCGGCATGAACGTGCTGGCCGCCCCGCTGGGCGCGCTGCTGCTCGAGGTGCTGCCCATGCAGTCGGTGCTGGCCATCGATGTAGTCACCGCGCTGGTCGCCGTGCTGGCCCTGCTGCCCGTCGCCGTACCCGAGCCCAAGCCGGCTAAGCCTGCCGCCCGGACGCCCTCCGGCTACTGGGGCGACTTCCGCGAAGGGCTGCGCTACGTGCGCGGCTGGCCGGGCCTGATGATCGCGCTGCTCCTGTCGGCAGCGATCAACTTTCTGTTCACCCCGGCTGGCGCGCTGTTGCCCCTGTTGGTCACCGAACATTTCAAGCAAGGCGTGCTGGAACTGGGCTGGATGAAAAGCCTTTCCGGCTTGGGCATCATCCTCGGCGGGTTGCTGCTGGGCGCCTGGGGCGGTTTCAAGAAGCGAATTGTCACTTCCTGCCTGGGGCTGATCGGCCTGGGCGTAGCCTACACGACCATTGGCGCGGTGCCGCCCGCGCAATTTATCTGGACCCTGCCGATGATGTTACTGGGCGGCTTGATGTTGCCGCTGTCCAACGGCGGCTTTCTGGCCGCCCTGCAAACCGCGGTGGAACCAGACCGCCAGGGACGCGTATTGACCCTGGTGTTCAGCATATCCGCGGCCATGTCACCTTTAGGCTTGATGGTCGCCGGGCCGGTGACCGATGCATTCGGCGTGCAGCTCTGGTATCTGCTATGCGGTATTCTGCTGATCGGCGTGGCCGTTGCCCTGCTGTGTATCCCCAGTGTGATGAACCTGGAAGCCGGCCACCCGCAGAAGGCCGCTTCTGCCAATCCGAAGCTCACATCTCATATCCCTGGAAAGGCCAACCCCGCATGACCTCACAACAACCTCCCGCCGACTGGAAACGCCCCTTCTTCCAGGTCTGGACAGGCCAGGCCTTCTCCCTGCTGGGCAGCCAGCTGGTTCAGTTCGCCCTGGTCTGGTACCTGACCCGCGAGACCGGCTCCGCCACGGTGTTGGCCACCGCCACCCTTGTGGCCATGCTGCCGATGATCCTCATCGGCCCGCTGGCCGGCTCGGTGGTGGACCGCAGCCAGCGCAAACGGATCCTGATCCTCTCGGACAGCAGCATCGCTCTGGCCACATTGGTGTTGGCGGCCTTGTTCGCCTTCGACCTGGTGGAGATCTGGCACATCTACGCGTTGCTCATGCTGCGCTCGCTCGGCCAGGCATTCCACTCGCCGGCGATGACCGCCTCCACCTCGTTGATGGTACCCAAGGAGCACCTGGCGCGCATCCAGGGCATCAACCACACACTCAACGGCGGTCTCAACATCGTCTCGGCCCCGCTGGGCGCGCTGCTCCTCGAGCTGCTGCCCATGCAGTCGGTGCTGGCCATCGACGTGATCACCGCGCTGATCGCCGTGGTCGCCGTGCTGCCCATCGCCATCCCGCAGCCGGAGCGCAAGGCCAACGGCGCGGATGGCAAGCCGGCGGGCTTCTGGGAGGATTTCCGCGAGGGCTTCCGCTACGTGCTCAGTTGGCCCGGGCTGATGGTGGTGATGATCATGGCCGCGTTGATCAATTTCCTGTTTACTCCTGCCGGCGCGCTACTTCCGTTGCTGGTCACCCAGCACTTCGATAAGGGCGTCCTCGAGTTGGGTTGGCTGCAAAGCCTGTGGGGCATCGGCGCGGTGCTCGGCGGGCTGCTCCTCGGCGCCTGGGGCGGCTTCAAGAAACGCATCGTCACCGTGTTCGCCGGCCTGGTCGGGCTGGGCTTGCCTGCCGCCTTTATGGGCCTGCTTTCCGCACAGCAGTTCACTCTGGCGCTGGTTTGTTTTGGCGTGCTGGGCCTGATGGGGCCGATCGTCAACGGCTCGTTGGGCGCGGTGATGCAGGCCTCGGTGGACCCCGCCCGGCAGGGTCGCGTCTTCACCCTGCTGGGCAGCATAGCCACCGCAATGACCCCACTGGGTCTGCTGGTGGCCGGCCCGGTGGCCGACGCCTTCGGCGTACAGATCTGGTACCTGATTGGCGGCAGCTTGTGCGCCCTCATGGGCCTGGTTGGCTTCTTCATCCCCAGTGTGATGAATATGGAGACCGGCCACCCAAAAGAGATCGCGCAGAAAGCCACCGAACCTGCGGCGTAGTTCTCCTCCGTTGGAAGTGGCAACAAAAAAGCGCCCGTGCCGCCGGGCGCTTTTGCTATGCGCTGATGGTGATGATTTCGACAGGAATGGGTTGCGGGCTGCCATCCGGCAGCAGGCGGCCCTGCATGGACCAGGGGCCGGTCCAGGTGATTTGCACCGGCAGCAGTTGGCCGCGCAGATCCTGCTCCGCCTGAACGAAGACCAGTTTGTTGGTCGGCGTGCGGCCCTTCCAGCGGCCCTTGACCTCCTCCTCGAACAGCACTTCGACCGTTTCGCCCAGGTAGCCAGCGTTGATTTCGGTGAGGATGGTTTCCTGCTGCTTGTCCAGTGCGTGCAGGCGGGCCAGTTTCTCGGCTTCGGGCACGTTGTCTTCCATGCGCCGGGCGGCCACGGTGCCCTCTCGCTCGGAATAACGCGCCAGATGGGCCACGTCCAGCTTCAGCTCACCGAGCAGGTCGTAGGTGGCCTGGAACTGCTCGGCGGTCTCACCCGGGAAGCCGACGATGATGTCGGTGGCGATGGACACGTTGGGGATGATGGCGCGGATGCGTGCAATCAGGCGGCGATAGTCTTCGGCTGTGTAGCCGCGCTTCATGTTGGCCAGCACTTCGTCGTGCCCGGCCTGCACCGGCACTTCGATGTGCGGCATCACCTTGGGCAGCTCGGCCACTGCCTGCAGTAGCTCGTCGCTCATCCAGTTGGGGTGCGAGGTCAGGAAGCGGATGCGCTGCAGGCCTTCCACCTCGTGCACTACGCGCAGCAGGTCGGGCAGGCGTGGGCCGTCGGCCACATCCATGCCGTAGCGGTCGACGATTTGGCCCAGCAGGGTCACCTCGCGCACGCCCTGGGAGACCAGGCTGCGCACCTCGGCAACGATTTCACCCACCGGGCGGCTGCGCTCCACGCCGCGGCGGTAGGGGATGATGCAAAAAGTGCAGGCATGCGAGCAGCCGTAAACCACCGGCACATGCGCGCTAACCAGCTGGCCGTGCTCCTCGGCGGGCAGGCGCAGCTCGCCATCCATCAGGGCGAAGCGCTGCTCGGTCTCAGTGAGTTCAATGAAGCGGCTGTCGTGCTGGGTGAGGTGGGCGACCAGCGGGCCGGGGTCCGAGGGCGGCGAGAACACATCCACAAAGGGCAGTTGTTCGCGCAGCTTCTCCTGCCCCTTCACGCCGACCATGCAGCCCATCAGGTTGATGGTCAGGTCGGGGTTGCGTTCCTTGAGCGGCTTGAGCGAAGTGGCTTTGCCCATTGCCTTGTCTTCGGCGCTCTGGCGCACCACGCAGGTGTTGAGCACGATGACCTGAGCATCGGCGGGTTTGGCAGTGGCCTGATAGCCCAAGCGCTCCAACGCTGAAGCGACGCGCTGCGAATCGGCCACGTTCATCTGGCAGCCTTCGGTCCAGATATGGTATTTCATACGAAAAGCGATTATATCAGCGCGCATCCCCCAGCTGCCAATCTAGCTTTAACCTTTGCGCCCGGTGGGCTTCGGTACAATTCCGGCATGCAGTTTCGCCACCGCTGGCCGCTGATTCTGGTCGGCCTGATTCTCATCCCCATTCTGGTCTATCAAATCCCCTGGGTGAAGACGCGATTGGAATGGCGCCTGGACCTGGCGCAGGTGTTCGTGCGCAGCCGGCTGAACCCGGTGGGCGAGTTGCCTCCGCCACAGATTGCGCATGCCAGCCCTGTGGCCGAAGCACAACCCAGCCTGACCCCTCTGCCGGCCACGCCCCTGCCGATGGCCACGCCCACGCCATTGCCACCGGCGGTGATGCTCAGCGCGCCGGCCCACGAGCTACAGGGGCCGAACAACTGCGGCCCGGCCACCCTGGCCATGTACCTGCGCTATTACGGCTGGAGCGGCGACCAGTACACCATCTCCGACGAAGTCAAGCCTATCTCGGCTGACCGCAACGTAAACGTGGACGAACTGGACTACTACGTGCGCACCCGCGCCGGCTGGCTGACCACCATTTTCCGTGTAGGCGGCAGTGTGGACATGGTCAAGCAGTTCCTGGCCGCGGGCATCCCGGTGATGGTGGAAAAAGGCCACATTATTGAAGAAGTCTACTTTGCCAACGACGATTACTGGAATGGGCACTATGCCTTGGTGACCGGTTACGACGACGCCCGCGGCGAGTTCGTCTACCAGGATAGCTTCAACGGCCCCGACCAGCGTATGGGCTATGCCGAGTTCGACATGTGGTGGCAGCAGTTCAACCGAGTCTACACCCTGGTCTTTTTGCCCCATCAAGAGCCGGATGTGCAGGCCATTCTCGGCGCGGACTGGGACGACAACGCCAACCGCCAGAATGCGCTGGTCACCGCCCGCCTGGAAACCGAGGCCGACCCGCAGAACGCCTATGCCTGGTTCAACCTGGGCATGAACCAGGTCTACTTCCGGGACTACGGCGCCGCGGCCGCCTCGTTCGACCAGGCGCGCATCATCGGCCTGCCCATGCGCATGCTGCGCTACCAGTTTGGGCCGTTCTTCGCCTATTACCATACCAACCGGCTGGACGACCTCGACCAGATTGTGGAGCACTCCCTGGCGATTACGCCCAATTCGGAAGACGTGCTGATCTGGAAAGGCCACTTGCTGCATAAGCAAGGGAATACCAACGGCGCCATCCAGCAGTTCCGCCTGGCCCAGCAGGCCAACCCCAAGTCCATCTACACCGGCCCGGCACTCACTTCGGTCGGGGCCAATCCCTAGTCTGGGACAACAATTCTTGTCATTGCGAGGAGGCCCGGCGTAACCAGGCCGACGAAGCAATCGTGTAGTGGTTGACAAAGCTAATAGCGGCTTACTTCGCCCTCTTCCAGTTGAAGTGTTGCAATGCTCTTTGGATGACAGTTAGCACCTATTAGACCTTTGTAAGAAAGCGAACTCCCGCCCCGTTCGCTTCTTGACTGCCCGCCCGGCGCTTGTTAAAATTACAAATAGCCGTATTTAGCACTCTCTTTGTGAGAGTGCTAAATTGTGCACTTTCGCTATGAACCAACTGACCGAACGCCAAAAGCTCATCCTCGGCCTCATCGTCCAGGATTATGTCGAAGCCGCCCAGCCGGTGGGTTCCAAGCGCCTGGTGGAGCACTACGGCCTGGATGTGAGCTCCGCCACCGTGCGCAACGAGATGGCCGAGCTCACCGAGAGCGGCTTTCTGCGCCAGCCGTTCACCTCCGCCGGGCGCGTCCCTACTGAGGAAGGCTTCCGCTTCTTCGTCGGCGAGCTGATGGGCCGCCAGGAGCTGCCCGCCTCGCTGAAGCACACCATCAGCCACCAGTTCTACCAGGCCCGCCATGAGACGCAGCAGTGGATGCGCCTGGCGGCCTCCGTGCTGGCCAGCCAGTCGCGCGCCGCTGCGCTGGTCACCCTGCCGCAGTCGCAGCAGGTGCGCTTCAAGCACCTCGAACTCATCCTCACCTCCGGTCGCCAGGTGCTCATGGTGCTGGTGCTGGAAAGCGGCCAGGTGTTGCAGCAAATGCTGGCGCTCAAAGAGGCTTTTGCCCAGGAGCGCCTGAGCAGCATCGCCGAGCAGCTCAACAACCTGCTGCGCGGCAAAGCCGTGGACGAGATGGCCCCGCCGCCCAATGAGATGGGCACCCTCGCCGCCGAGGTCTTTCGGCTGGTGCGCACCGAACTGGAGCGCCTCACCGATGGTTTCGCCGGCGAGGTCTACCACGACGGCTGGACCAACGTGCTGGCCGAGCCGGAGTTCAGCGAGGGCGATGCCGCCCAGCGCGCCTTGCGCGTGCTCGAGGAGCGCCCGCTGCTGGAAGACCTGCTCGCCGAGGTGATGAGCGAAAGCCAGATCGGCGGCGTGCAGGTGCTCATCGGCGGTGAGGGCCGCTGGGAGCAGCTCAACGACTTCTCGCTGGTGCTGGCGCGCTATGGCGCGGCGGACACCGCGAGCGGCTACCTGGGCGTGCTTGGCCCCATCCGCATGTCCTATGGCCGGGCGGTCTCCACTGTGGACTATGTGGCCGGCCTGCTCAGCGAAATGGTCTCCGGCTCGATGACCGGCGGCAAAGACAACCAAGAGGAATAGCTATCTTTATGGAAGAGCACGAATTGCAACCCGAAGCACAAGACGGCGAAGGCATCGCTGAGGCCGACCTGGACGCCTTGCGCGCCAAGCTGGCTGAGGCCGAGGCGCAGGCCGCTGAGAACCTGGATGGCTGGCAGCGCGCCCAGGCCGAGTTCGCCAACTACAAGAAGCGCCAGGTCCGCGACCAGGAACAGCAGACCGCCGACATCCGCGGTCGCGTGTTCCAGCGGTTCCTGGAAATCTGCGACGACCTGGAACTGGCGTTGAAGTCCCGCCCGCAAGAAGCGGATGGCGTCGCCTGGGCCGAGGGCGTCGAGCTCATCTACCACAAGCTGCTGAGCTATCTGCAGGCCGAGGGCCTCACCCGCTTGGACCCGCTGGGCGAGGAATTCGACCCCACCCTGCATGAGGCGCTGGCCCAGGAGGAAAGCGCCGAGCACGACAGCGGCACCGTCATCGAAGTTTTGCGACCCGGCTACCTGTTGGGCGAGCGCGTGCTGCGCCCCGCGGCCGTCAAGGTCGCCAAATAATCTGAGGAGAAACAAGCATGGCAAAAATCATTGGCATCGACCTGGGTACCACCAACTCGGTGGGCGCAGTGATGGAGGGCGGCGAGCCCGTAGTCATCCCCACTGCCGAAGGCGACCGCCTGGTCCCCTCGGTGGTGGCGATCAACAAGAACGGCGAGCGCCTGGTGGGCCGCACCGCCCGCAACCAGGCGGTGGTCAACCCCGAGAACACGATCTACTCGATCAAGCGCTTTATGGGCCGCAAGTACGACGATTCCGAGACGGCCAAGGCGCTGGAAGTGGTGCCCTACACGATCCAGAAAGCCGGCAACGACGGTATCGAAGTGCAGCTGGGCGGCAAGCAGTACACGCCGCCGGAAGTCTCGGCGATGATCCTGGCCAAGATCAAGGCCGACGCCGAGGCCTACCTGGGCGAGCCGGTCACCCAGGCGGTGATCACCGTGCCCGCCTACTTCAATGACGCCCAGCGCAACGCCACCAAAGATGCCGGCAAAATCGCCGGCCTGGAAGTGCTGCGCATCATCAACGAGCCCACCGCCTCTTCGCTGGCCTACGGTCTGGACAAGAAGAAAAACGAGATCATTGCCGTCTACGACCTGGGCGGCGGCACCTTCGACATCTCCATCCTGGATGTGGGCGACGGCGTCTTCCAGGTACGCAGCACCTCGGGCGACACCTTCCTGGGCGGAGACGACTTCGACCACCGCATCATCAACCACCTGGCCGACGAGTTCCAGAAGGAGCAGGGCATCGATTTGAGGCAGGACCGCCAGTCGCTGCAGCGCCTCAAGGAAGCGTCCGAGAAGGCCAAGATCGAACTCTCCACTCTGCAGCAGACCGAGATCAACCTACCCTACATCACCGCCGACGCCTCCGGCCCCAAGCACCTGGTCACCCAGTTGACCCGTGCCAAGCTGGAGCAGCTCACCGGCGACCTGGTCGAGCGCACCTTGGGCCCGGTGCGCCAGGCGCTCAAAGACGCCGACCTGCAGCCGGGTGAGATCAACGAAGTGGTGCTGGTGGGCGGCATGACCCGCATGCCCGCCGTGCAGGAGGCGGTCAAGAAGCTGTTCGGCAAAGACCCGCACAAGGGCGTCAACCCCGACGAAGTGGTCGCGGTGGGCGCCGCCATCCAGGCCGGCGTGCTCGGTGGTGACGTCAAAGACATCTTGCTGCTCGACGTGACCCCGCTGACCCTGTCCATCGAGACCCTGGGCGGCGTAGCCACCCCGCTGATTGAGCGCAACACCACCATCCCGACCCGCAAGAGCCAGATCTTCTCCACCGCGGCGGACAACCAGAACCAGGTGGAAGTGAACGTGCTGCAGGGCGAACGCCCCATGGCGACGGACAACAAATCGCTGGGCAAATTCATCCTGGATGGCATTCCGCCCGCCCCGCGTGGCGTGCCGCAGGTCGAGGTCACTTTCGACATTGACGCCAACGGCATTCTCAACGTGACCGCCGCCGACAAGGCGACCGGCAAGAGCCAGCACATCACCATCACCGCCTCTTCTGGCCTCTCGGACGATGAGGTGGAGCGCATGCGCAAGGAAGCCGAAAGCCACGCCGAAGAGGACAAGCAGCGCCGCGAGTTGGTGGAGGCGCGCAACAATGGCGATAGTGCCGCCTACACTGCCGAGAAGACCGTGAAGGACCTGGGCGACAAAGTGCCCGCCGAGAGCAAGCAAGCCATTGAAGACGCGGTGGCCAAGGTGCGCGCCGCATTGCCCGGCGAAGACGCCGCGGCGATCAACGCCGCCACTGAGGCGCTCATGGAGCTGGTGCAGAAGCTGGGGGCCGAAGCTTACCAGCAGGCCGGCCCGGCTGCCGGACCCGGCCCCGAGGGCGAAGCGGGCGGTGGCGAAGGCCCCGCCGGCGACGACGTGGTCGAGGGTGAGTTTAAAGAAGCGGAGTAGTAGTTAGTAAGTGGTAATTACCACTTACTAATTGCCAGTCACTTTGTCCAAACGCGACTACTACGAGACCCTGGGCGTGCCGCGCGGCGCCTCGCCGGAAGAGCTGAAATCCGCCTTCCGGCGTTTGGCGCGCCAGTACCACCCGGACGTGAACAAGGAGCCCGACGCCGAAGAGCGCTTCAAGGAGCTCAACGAGGCCTATGCGGTGCTCTCCGACGAGCAGAAGCGCGCCGCCTACGACCGCTTCGGCCACGCCGGGGTGGACGGCATGGGCGGCATGCCCGACTTCACCAATGTGGACCTGGGCGACATCTTCGAGGAGTTGTTTGGCTTTGGCTTCGGCGGCCGCCGCTCAGCACAGGCGCGCAACGCGCCGCGTCGCGGCGCTGATCTGCAATACAACCTGGCTCTGGAGTTCGAAGAGGCCGTCTTCGGTGTGGAGAAAGAGATCGAGTTCCCCCGTGATGAGGTCTGCTCGCGCTGCTCCGGCGAAGGCGCTGAGCCGGGCACCAGCAAGACCAGCTGCGCCACCTGCGGGGGCCGCGGCGAGGTGCGCCAGAACCGCCAGACCTTCTTCGGCAACATGGTACAGGTGACCACCTGCCCGGATTGCCGCGGCAGCGGCGAGATCATCAGCACACCCTGCCAGCAGTGCAGCGGGCGCGGCCTGGAGCGCAAGACGATCAAGCGCAAAGTGGACATCCCCGCCGGCGTGGACAGCGGCACCCAGGTGCGCCTGGGCGCCGAGGGCCAGCCCGGCATCAACGGCGGCCCGCAGGGTGACCTGTACATCGCCATCCGCGTGCGTGAGCACAAATACTTCCACCGCCGCGAGGACGACATCCTGCTCGACCTGGACGTGAACGTGGCCCAGGCCACCTTGGGCGCCGAGGTGGAGGTGCCTACTGTGGACGGCCCGGCCATCCTCAGCATCCCCGCCGGCGTGCAGCCGGGCAAGGTGCTGCGCATGCGCGGCAAGGGCGTGCCGCACCTGCGCGGCGGCGGCCGCGGCGACCAGCTGGTCATGGTGGACGTGTCCATCCCGCGCAAGCTCAACGCCGAGCAGCGCAAGCTGTTCGAGGAATTGGCCGCCACCATGGGCACCGAAGTGCAGCCCAAGGAGAGCGGCTGGCTGGACAAGCTGCGCGAGGCCCTGGGCGGGTGATAGTCAGTTCTTCTTATTGGTTTGCCATCGTGAGGAGGCGCGGCATCGCTAGCGCCGGCGAAGCTATCCAACTCAAGCAATGACGGAAACGATAAAGGGCGGCTTGCAAGCCGCCCTTTATCTATGTTTTGGTTTCGCTGAAAGCTGACAGCTAATGAACCGCCACCAGCACCGCTTGCACCGCACGGCGATACAAGTAGCCGCCGCTGCGTTCGCTGTAGGTTTCGCAGGTGAGCAGGGTGATTTGCGAATAGTCGCTATTGGCCGTCAGGACGTTCAGGTTGCTCTCGCTCACCAGGCGGTTGCTGCGCACCTCATAGGTGTAGGTTTGGCCATAGACCGAGATGGTGAAGCGGTCGCCATGCTGCAGGTCCTTCAGGGCATGGAATGGCCCCGGGGTATTGTCGGCGTTCCAGACATGGGCGGTGAGCACAGAGTTGCCCTTCCAGGTCGGGAAAGCCGTGCCGTACAAGTAGCCGGCCTGGTTGTTGGCCAGCCAGGACACATCCCATCCGTTGGGCCCCTGCGGCACGCCGAGGATCTCCAGGTTGAGGCCCAGTTTGGGGATGCTCAGGGTCAGGTCAGAGGCGGCATAGGCCAGTGAGGGCGCGCCCAGCTCAGTGACCACCCCCGGCGCGAAGCCGGTGGCTGGCAGGCTCAGCTGGCCCAGGGTGAACAGCGAGAGAGTGCGGGTTTGCCCGCAGACGAAGCCCGCCGGCCCCTGGCCGCCGCTGATCGCCTGGAAGCCTTGGCCGCCGTGGCGGTGGTAGACGTTCTTGTCGCCCAGCAGGCTATCTACCGGCCGGATGCAAATCGTCAGCGCGTCAAAAAAGATGTTGAGCTCGCTGCCCGCGCAGCTGATCTTCACATCCCAAACGGTGTCATCTAGGCTGAAGCCGTATTCACCGGAATCGCCCCGGATTTGGATGGTCAGCCGGCAGTCTGTTTGGCCGGGCGGGATGGCGCCTGCCGGCACCGACACCCAGATGCGCCCGAACTGCAAGGTCGTAGTGCCGCTGGGCGCGATGTCCTTGCTCGCAAAACTTGTGCCGGGATCAGCAAGCGTAGGCGGCAGCGCGCCATCGTACTCATAAGCGCCCATGTCGCAGCCAGTGTGCTGCGGGCGAGCCACGCCGCGCTGGTCGGTCGTCAGACAAGTGGAGCTGTTGCCCGCGTCGATGGCGGGCGAGGCGGCACCCAGCGCGAAGGTGTGGGTGAGGCCGCCGTTGTCCTGCAGCAGGCCGAGCAACGGGTTTACGGTGAGCAGTGCGCCATTGCAGGTGTTGGCGCCGGGTCCGGACGGGCAGCCGCCTTGCACCAGGCTGTCGTTGATTGTGAGGGTAACTCCAGAAGAATTGCTCGCAATTTCATCCGGCGCATTGCCCCAGAAAATGCTGTTGTAAATTTGCATATTGCTGTCGGTGGCGTTGCGTATTGCCCCGCCTTCAAGGGAGGCGCTGTTGTCGCTGAAGGTCACATTGTTCAAAGTATGCACGCCGCCCGCATTCTCCATCCCGCCGCCGATCGTGGCACTGTTATTGTGGAAGGTCACATTATTCAAGGTGGGGCTGCTGGCCACGTTAAACATCCCGCCGCCGTTGCTGCTTGCGCTATTGCTGTCAAAAGTCACGTTTGTTAACAGCGGAGCGTTGCTGATGTTGGCCATGCCGCCGCCAAAGTTCGCGGTGTTGTTGGTGAAGGTGACATCATTCAATGTGGGGTTGCTTGAGATCAGGCTATAAATCCCACCACCGAAGACGCTGGCTGTGTTGTTGCGGATGACCAGGTTGTTCAGCGTGGGGCTGCCGTCATCTATATACATCCCCCCGCCGGTATTATGGAAACTCGGCCCATCTGCATAGCCATCGCGGATGGTGAAGCCGTCCAGCACGATGGGAAGGTGTGGGCCGACAACGAGGACCACGTGGTAGGAGTTGTCTGCGGAGCCCAACGCGCCGATCTCGCCGCTGAGGATGGTGGGGTTCGCCTGCCAATCGCGCTCGCTCAGCAGACTCTCGATGCCGGTGAAGCCGCCATAGACTTCCACGCCGGTGAAGGGGAGCGCAAAGCTGATGTCGCGGTCGCCCGTGCCGTAGTCGGGTTTATAGGTGCCCTCCGCTACCCAGACCTCTTTGCAGTCAGTGTTTATCAGGGCATGCTGCAGGTCGCGGTAGGCGGTGGTCCAGGAGCTGCCATTGCCCGCCCAGGTAATGTCCGCATCCACGTAGCAGCGCGGGCCGGCGGCGTGGTCAATCAATTCATAAGCGCCCAGGTCGCAGGCCGCAAACTGGGGGCGGGGGACGCCGCGCTGGTCGGTCGCGGCGCAAGCGGCGTTCACCCCACCGGCATCCATCGCCGGCGAACCAGGCTCAATCCACATCGTCTGGGTGAAGCCGCCGTTGTTCTGCAGCGCGCCCAGCAGCGTGCTGGCGACAATCACGTTGGTACACGCCAGGCCGGCGATCACCGGGCAGGCCACCGGCGAAAGGCTGTCTATGATATCCAGGCTGCCGCCGGTCAAATTGAAGTGAGCGGCCGTGGTGATACCAAACAAGCTGTTGGTCACGGTGACTGCGCCGTCCTCCAGCATCAGACTGTCGCCGAGGCCGTCATTGTCCCGAAAGGTGGCATGGTTGATGGTGGCGCTGCTTTGCAAATTATGAAAAGCGCCGCCCCCGGACTGAGACTCGTTGAAAGCGAAAGTGACATTGGTCAGCAGGACGTTGCCCCCGTTGTACATGCCGCCGCCGGGGCCTTGTGCCGTATTGCGTGAGAAAGTCACATTGTTCAACGTGGCGCTGGTCGTGCTGGTGCCGATGGCCAAACCGCCACCCCAGCCGCCCAACCCGCTGGTCGCTTCATTACGGTCAAAGGTGATATCGGTCAGTGTGGAGTTCCCCTCTTGGGCATACATGCCGCCTGCAAAGTCGGCGATATTGTCGGTAAAGATGACCCGGCTAAGCACCGGGTTGCCCTGGCCAACGTACATGCCGCCGCCGAGTGCGCCTTGATTGTCGGTAATCGTCAGATTGCGCAGCGTGGGGCTGCCGTTGCTTATGAGGATGCCCCCACCTACGTTGTGCCCGCCGAGCCCATGTGCGTAGCCATCACGGATGGTGAAGCCGTCCAGTACGCTCGAGGCCCCAGCGTCGCCGACGACCACATGGTAGCTGTTGTCCGTGTCGTCGCCCGGGAGGCCGATGTTGCCGCTGAGGATGGTCTCGTTGGCCAGCCAATTGCGCTGGTTCCGCTGGTTTTCCGTGCCGGCAAAGCCGCCGTAGATTTCTACGCTGGTCTTGAGGCCGAAGCTGAGGGTTTGGTTGCCGGGGTCGGACTCGTCCGGCAAATACGTGCCGGCGGCCACCCAGATCTCCGTGCAGCTGTGGTCAGCCAGGGCATCCTGAAGGTTGGCATAGGCCGTGGCCCAGGAATCGCCGTCCGGCCCCGGGCCGCCGGGGCGCACATAGCACAGCGGCCCGGGCGCGCCCGCGACCGGGCTGAGGCCAAGCAGAAAGGCCAGCAATGCTGCCAGCGCTATACGAGCGAGAAGACCGGGTGGTTTCTGCATTCCAATTTTTAGAAGCTGTGCTGCGCTTCGTAATACGCCACAACGCACGGGCTGAAGCGTGGGGAGGTGCACTGATCCCCAAACAACGATGACGCAGTATAAGGGAGCAGGCTTATTTTGCGCAAGTACTTCGTAATCAGGCAGCCGGCAGCTATGCGCGCTCGTAATTCACGATGATCACGCCGCTGGGGGAGACTTTGCTATCGCTCACCTTGAAAGCTGCCGGGATCGTGCCGTCGACAAACAAGCGCTTTCCATCGCCCAAGGTCAGCGGATATATCTTCAGCCAGTAGGCATCCACCAGATCCTGCTTGATCAGCGTCTGGAGGAGATTTGCACTTCCATAAACGTGCAGATCAGGGCCTTCCTGTTGCTTGAGCTCGGAGACCTTTGCGGCCACGTCTCCACCCAAAAACACGCAGGGCTGCCATTCGCCAGAAGTTATGCGGTTCGAGGCGATGTATTTGGTTGCTGAATTGACGTTCGGCCATACGTCCCCATGGTGGGGCCAGTGGGCTGCCCAAATGTCATAGGTTTTGCGTCCCAGCAGCAAATCGAAAGGCATGTTCATCTGCGCCCTGATCGTGCTGCTAAGAATCTCGTCGGAATAGGGCGCGATCCATCCGCCATGGGCGAAGCCGCCACTGGTGTCTTCCTGTGGCGCGCCGGGGCCTTGTATCACGCCATCAGGGAGATGTGCAAGACTGCGATAATTTTTCTCATGGCTATTCCTCGTCAACGACTGACTATGCCAAACATAGCGCAGATAGTCAAAATGGGCAAACTGCCTACTGTGAACTGTCTGCTGTCAACTACCCGCTATCCGCTATAATCCCGCCATGCAGCAGCCCGGGCGCTTTGAAGCCATTGATTATCTGGTCGTCGGCCACATCACCATCGACCAGACCCCCTTGGGGCCGCGCCTGGGCGGCTCGGCGGCTTACGCCTCCCTCACCGCCAAAGCCTTCGGCTGGCGGCCGGGCATCCTCACCGCCTGGGCCGAGGAGCTACCGCTGGGGCCGCTGGTCAACATCCCCATCCTCAACCTGGGCGCGGAGCGCAGCAGCGGCTTCGAGAACGTCTACACCGCCACGGGCCGCTCGCAGCGCTATCTGCCCAGCCTGGCCCCCGCACTGGAATTCCATTACATCCCCCAAGCCTGGCGCAACCCGCGCATCCTGCACCTCGCCCCCGTGGCGCAGGAGGTTTCGGCGCGCATCCTCAGCTATTTCGATGACTCCTTTTTGGGCGTGACCCCACAGGGCTGGTTGCGCCAATGGGGGCCAGACGGCGAAGTGCGCCCCGGCGACTGGGAGGAGGCCGAGCACGTACTCGGCCGGGCCGATGCGGCCGTGCTCGGCCGCGAAGACCTGGGTGGCGACCAGGCGCAGGTCGAGCGCCTGGCGGCGGCTTGCCCACTGCTGGTGGTCACCGACGGGGCGGCGGGCATTAGCCTCTACACCCAGGGAAGCCAGCATTTCGTCGAGCCGCCGGCCGCGCAAGAGGTGGACCCCACCGGCGCCGGCGACATTTTTGCGGCGGCTTTCTTCATCGCCCTCTACCAGAGCGGCGAGCCGCTGGCCGCCGCCCGCCTGGCCAGCGAACTGGCCGCCCGCTCCGTGGAGCGCCAGGGGCTGGCCGGTGTGCCCAGCCCGGAAGACGTGGCCGACCTGTATCGCTCCGGGCTGGCTGAGGCGTTCTGATGGCGCGCGTCTACACCCTGGTCAACCAAAAGGGCGGCGTGGGCAAAACCACCACCACCATCAACCTAGGCGCTTACCTGGCGGACCTGGGCAAACGTGTCTTGCTGGTGGACCTGGACCCGCAGGCCAATGCCACCTCGTGCCTGGGCATCGACAAACAATCAGTGAAATCCGGCACCTACGAGGCGCTTACCGGCGCCAAATCTGCGGCTGAGAGCGTTTTGCACAACAAGCAGTTCAAGCTCTCGCTGCTGCCCTCTTCCCCGGCGTTGGCCGGCGCTGAAGTGGAGCTGGTTAATGAGCTGGCTCGTGAATCCCGCCTCAAGAAGGCGTTGGCTCCTTTGCAAGACCGCTACGACTACATCTTGATCGACTGTCCGCCCTCGCTGGGCCTGCTGACCCTCAACGGCATGGTCGCCGCACAGGACGGGCTGATCATCCCCGTGCAGTGCGAATACCTGGCCCTCGAGGGCCTGGGCATGCTGCTGGAGACCGATGGAGCGCGTGCGCAAAGCGCTGTTCCCCGGGCTGCGCATCCGCGGCGTGCTGCTGACCATGTATGACAACCGCACCAACCTCTCGCAGGAAGTGGTCGACGAAGTGCGCCGCCACTTCCCGCGCGAGACCTTCGACACCATCATCCCGCGCAGCGTGCGCCTCGCCGAAGCGCCATCACACGGCCTGCCCATCCTGGCCTATTTCCCCAACTCCCCCGGCGGCGAGGCGCACCGCGCCCTGGCCGAGGAGCTGCTGCGTAAGGATGGCGCGCGGGTTAAGGTGAAGGTCTGATGGCGCGGCTGGGTAAAGGGCTCGATGCGCTCATCCCGCGCGACAGCGGGTTGACCGCCTCTGATGTGCAGCAGGCCGCGGTGGAGAGCATTCGCCCCAATCCGCACCAGCCGCGCACCGTCTTCCAGCAGGAGCAGTTGGAAGAGCTGGCCGAATCGATCCGCGTGCATGGCGTCATCCAACCGCTGATCGTCAAGCGCGGCCCGGGCGAGGGGTTCACCCTCATCGCCGGGGAGCGCCGCTGGCAGGCCGCCAAGCTGGCCGGGCTCGCCCAGGTGCCGGTGGTGCTGCGCGAGGCAGACGACCAGGCCCTGGTGGAACTGGCCCTCATCGAGAACGTGCAGCGCGCCGACCTCGGCCCGTTGGAGGCCGCGGATGCCTACCAGCAGCTGCACACCGAATTCGGCCTCTCACACGAGCAAATCTCCCAGCGAGTGGGCAAAAGTCGCGTGGCGGTGACTAATACCATCGGCCTTTTGGAGCTATCCGACGCCGTTAAAAAGGCGCTGGTCGCCGGCGAGATCAGCGAAGGCCACGGCCGCGCGCTGAAATCGCTGGAGAGCGCTCAGGCGCAGAACGCCGCTTTGGGCACAGTCGTTTCGCAGGGGCTCAACGTGCGCCAGACCGAGGAGTTGGTGCGCAAGTTGAAAGGTCGCAAGCCGCCCGCGGCGGCCAAGCCGGCGCCCCCGGCGGATGTGCGCGCGTTGCAGTCGGAGTTGCGCGATGCGCTGGGCACCAAGGTCAGCCTGCAGCACGGCGCCAAGGGCGGCAGGATCACGCTGTTCTATTATTCAGAAGAAGAGTTGGACGCGTTGATAGCCCGCCTGCTGCAGCGCAAATAACCCCTGTAACCCAAAAATCGAATTTAGCGTGAGTTGCTGAGGAAGCGCTCGTTCTCGGCCAGCGAGTCGCGGGCCATCTCCAGCAGCGTTTGCAGGTTGCGCTCGGACTGATCGTTGAGGTGCTGCAGGCTGTCTTGCAGCTCGCGCAGGGTGTCTTCCAGGCGCACCACCTGCTCGTTGAGCTTCTCGTATTGGCGGCTGCGCTCGCGCTGCTGCTCTTCCTGGGTCAGCGCAAAGTTGGACCAGCGCTTCTGGGCATCCGCCTGGAAGGTGGACCACTCCTGGCGGAAGCGCTGGTCGCCCAGGCGCTGGATTTCGTTGAGTTCGTTGATGCGCCGGCTGATCTTGTCTACCAGGTCGTCGAAGGAACGCTGGGCACGCTTCACGGCCAACTCGGTGGCTTCGAGCGCATTGAGCTGCTCACCTATCTGGGCGGACTGCTGTTCGACCGCCTCGAAACGCTTGCCCCATTCTTTCCACACGTTCTGGTACTCGATTTGGGCCAGGGACATCTTTTCCATCGCCTTCTCGTGCTCCTGGCGGCGCTCTACCTCGTCGGCTTGCAGTTCGTCCATGCGTTTTTCAATCTTGCGCTGTGAAACACGCACCAACTCGCTTTGCTTGGCGGCTGATTCCAGCCGGGTCAGCAGAGCGGCCACTTCGGCGTGCATCTCAGTCAGGCGCTTGGCGTCTTCCTGGCTGGACTGTTCCAGGCTTTGCGCCAACTGGGCGCGTTTCTGCTCACCGGTGATTACATCCTGTATGGATTCCCCCAGCGTCTCCAGGCGGCCTTCCACTTGCAGCAACTGCTCACGGTGGCCTGAGATCGATTTTTGGATGGCTTGCAGTTGGTTGACTTCCTTGCGGAAATCTTCCAGAAGTTTGTTGACGCCCTTGTTCTCCTGCTGGAAAGTCTTTTCGAGCTGCTGGGCTTGTTTGCTCAGCCCCTGGACTTCTTTCTTCTGCTCAGCCCCCTGGGTTTTGATCAGCTTCTCCAGCTCGGCCAACTGCTTGTCATACGCGTCCAGGCGGGTTTTGTAGTTCGCCAGAGTCTTGGAGGAGCTTTCGCGCTTGGACTGGTTGCCTTCCAGGGCCGCCAGGCGCTTTTCCATAGCGGCCTGCGCGTCCACAGCCTTGCGACGTTCGGCGTCCAACCACTCGACTTTTTTCTGCAGTTGCTCTTTTTCCATGGGGCCTCGCGCTGAGATGCTCCGCTTCTCAGGGAATGCGGGATTATAGCATGTGGGGTATTAGAGGCGCTTTAAGGAAAGAGCTGACTAAACAGAGCCGCCAGGCGGGGCACCATGCCCCAAAACAGCTGGGGGAACAGGCCGCCGCCCAACAGCGCGAGGGCGCTGACCACCGCGAAAGCCCAGACATACGGATTGTACAAATCGCTGGACTTGTCCACCAGTTCCGGCTGGGCTTCCTCCACCCAGCCTGGTGGGCGCGGGAGGCTGGCGGCCAGCGCGGCTGCGAGCACCCGCCCGCCGGCGACCAACAGGCCCAGACTGCCCAGCAGTGAGAACACCGCCGCCCAGGGGGCCACGGTCGCGGCCCCTTGCAGGACGGCCAGCCGGCCGGAAAAGCTGCCCAGCAGCGGCAGCCCGGCCAGGCAGGCCAGCGCGGCGAGCAAGACAGCCAGCGCCAGCGGGTGTTTCGGCGCGCCCTGGGTCACTTCGCTCAAATCGGCAGCGCCCTCTTCGGGGAGTGGCAGGCGGCTAAGTGCTGCAGCCCAGGCCCAAATCGCCAGCCCCTGCGGAATCAGCAGCGCGAAGAAGGCTTGCACCCCGGCCGCGCCGCCCAGGCCAATCGCCTGGATGCTGTATCCGCCGGCCACCATCGTCGCATAGCCGAACAGGCGGCCCATGTGTCGCTCCGAAGCCGCCCATGCGCCGCCGAGCAGGGCCATCAGCCCGCCGGCGGCGAGCAACAGCGCGCCGGTGAAAGTCCCGTCTCGCAGCCAGCCGTAGCGGTCAAAGAAGCCCAGGCCGAAGACCATCGCCACCGAGGGCAGGAACAAGATGAGGAAACCAAAGACGTAAGGGTGGCTTTGGCCGGCCAAAACAGGCACCCAGCCATGAAAGGGAAACAATGCCAGCAGGAAACCGAAGCCCAGCGCCAGCAGCAGGCCGGCGCGCAGCACCAGAGTGAGGTTGTTTGGGTTGGCCTCCACGCCGGAGAGGATCCAGCCGGTGAATAAGATGAAAGGCACTGCGAAGACCTGGAACTGCAGATAGCGCTGCACGCCCAGCCCGGGGTGCGAGCCCGGCGGGGAGAGCAGCGGCACCAGCAGCAGGGCGGCCATGGCCAGCAGCAGCGCGGCATACAAGAAGGGCTGCACGGCCAGCGCCCCAACCAGCAGCGCCAGGCAAATCAGGCTGAGCGGCACGAACAGCCGCCCCGGTTTGGCCAGGTGCACGCCAAAGAGCCACAAGGCTTGCAACAAATACAACAGGGTCAGTATGGGCGTATGGGCGTTGTCCAACGTGAAACTTCGCCCGAACAACACCATGGTGGGGGCAATCTCCGTGGTGAACGGCCCCAGCTGCATCACCACGCCCAGCGGCAGTTCGGCCGCCACCCAGGCCAGGAAGAGGCACAAGGCGCCGCCCAGCAGCGCGGGGAGCCAGGTGGCCTTGCCCCGGTAAGCGAGTAAAGCCACGCCCACTGCCAGCGGCAGCAATATCCACAGCAGGGTCGAGCTCATTCGCGCGGCTCCAACGTAGGCGCCTGCATCAGATAGGCGGAGGCCAGCGCCACACCCAGGGTCAGCAGGGCGAGCAGGCCAGCCACCAGGATGGAGGTCTCCACCTCGGCGTAGAGGATTTCAAAGCCCGCCAGCAGGGTGAGCAGCCCCAGGCCGTTGCCGAAGATGCTGCCGCTGAGGCCCACCTGAAGCAGGCCCATGCCGATGAGGAACAGGCCGCCCCAAACGATGCCGGCGTCGAACTGGCGGCTCCAGGCGGCCAGGGCTGGGGCGCTGCCGCTGACGATGACGATGACCAGGCCGGCGGCCAGGCCGAGGAAGAACGGGCTGCGCGGGAAGTCGGGCGGGTCGGCGGGGCGCTCCGGCAGGTTGAGCCGGGTAAGCCCCAACACGGCGGTGGCCATCCAGCCGCCCACCAGTTTGACCGCGGCCAGCTCCAACGGCCAGGATTGGCTGACCAGCAGGAAGGTGAGCAGATAGGCCGCGCCCAGGCAGCCGAGCCGCCAGCGCCAGTCGCGGCTGAGCAGCAGCCCCAGTCCGGTGAGGGCCAGCAGCGCCAGCACGACATTCAGCAGCCAGGCATCCATCTCAGCCACCCGCGCCCAATTGAGTGAGCAGCGAAGCCAGCAAGGTCATCACCAGCAGCGCCCAGAGCACGCCGGCGCGGCCTTCGAGCAGGCCGGCCGCCGCGCCCAGCAGGCGGCCCAAGGCGCTTTGGGCCGCCCTGCCCAGCGCGGCCAGCCAGCCCAGGGAGAGCAGCCATTCCAGCCAACGCAGCCTGACCTGGGCGCGGGTGGATGGCCGCCAGGTGAGCTGGCTGCACACGAAGAGCAGCGCCGCTCCCAGGGCGGCCACTGCGCCGCCCGGCCACCAGGCGATGGATTGCGCCTCGAAGATGGGCAGCAAGCCGAGGCCAAAGGCCAGCAAAACCACCGGGGTCAGCGTATGGCCGATGCGCTGGGTGGTCTGCATCCAGGGCTCGGCGGGCGGCGCCTCGGCAGGGGCTTGCTGCGCCAAACGCAGCCAGCCCGCGACCAGCGCCGCGTGCACCAGGAGGAATGGGTAAGTGAATGCAGAAGCGGCGAAGAGGCTGGCCGACCCCTGGCTGGCGGTGAACGGCAGGCCGCAAAGCAGCGCGCCCAATAGCGCCAACCAACGGCGCAAGCGGCCGGAGTATTGCACCGCGGCCAGCAGGTTCAGCCCAAAAAAGAGCAGCACCGCATAGGCCACCAGGGCGCGCGGCTGGCCGGCCACCGCTGCAGCCGCCGCCAGGCCGCCGCAGGCCAGCAGCCAGTGCTGCGAGGAAACCGGCGAGGGCCACAGCCAGCGGAAGGCGGCGTATAGGCTGGGCAGGAGGATCAACAGCAGCGCCAGGCCGCCGGCCGCGCCCAGCGCGCCCGCCAGGCCGAAGGCGGCCAGACCGGCGACCAGCGGGGCGTGCAGCAGCATCGCCCCCAGGTCGCCGCGCAGCTGCGCCGGGGCGGGGCGCCCGCTTCCCGGCGTCCACAGCCCCAGGCGCAGTCCGCCAGCCAGCACCAGCAGCCAGCTTTGCAGTTCCGCGCCGTAAAACGAGAGCGTCCAGGCTGCAAGCAGCAAGCCGCCGCCGAGCAGATGCAGCGGCAGTGGCCGCAGTGCCTCCAGCCTCTGCTCCGGCCCGCGCGCTGCGAACATCAAGGGGGCGAAGGTGGCCAGGTCCAGCAGTGTCCAGCCCAGGAACAGCGTCAGCGGTTCGGCGGCCAGGCAAGCCAGCAGGGCCGCCGAACCGGCGGCCAGCGGCGAGGCCCAGGTGTACCAGCGGGAGCGCATCGCATCCTGCACCTGCATCAGCAGGCTGATGACCAGCAGGCCGCAGACCAGGAAGGCCAGCGGCCAGGAGACTTCATTGAGCGCAAAACTGGCGTTGTATTCCAGACCCCGGCCGGCCCACCAGAAGCGCCGGCTCAGTTCCAGCGGGAGTTGAAAGCGCAGGAAGAGCAGGCTGAGCCAGGCCAGCGAAGCGCCGCCCAACGCCAGCAGCCAGTTGGAGCGGAAGCCGCGCTGGATATTGCTGGCGGCCAACGCCAGCAAAGTAAGCAGAAGGAAGCCCAGCGGCAAAAAGAGCATCAGGAGCCGCTCTCCCTGAAGTAGGCCGAGCCGCCACCCTGCATGCTGATGTAGGCCAACAATTCGGGGTCAAAGGGGAATTCAGGCTGATGGACTGCCGAGTACTGCTGCTTCTCTTTGGCGCGCTCGCGCAGGGCCTGGAAGAGCACCTGGCGTTCTTCGTCGTGCACGCCGAGGTCTCCGAGATGCGCGGCAGCCAGCAGCCGGTCGCCGGTGGTGTACAGGAAGGTCAGCCGTTTCCATGTGCCCGCAGGGATGGCTTGGGGCAGGGCGTGCAGCGGACCCAACGAAATTTTGAAATATTCGTGGCCAGCTTTTGGCCCGCCCGCTTCGTCTTTGAACAATTGTTCGCGGGTGACCAGTTCATGGCCCTGCACCGCCGCGCAGTACTGCACCTGCCAGCGTTGCCCCTCCGGGAAGCTCCCCGGCTGGTAGAAGGCCAGCCAATCCACCGCGACCACTCGCGGCGCGGTGCGCAGCGGAATACGATACCAACCCAGCAGGCGGGCGATTTCCAGGTCGCGCGGGTCGGGCAGAAAAGCGACCAGCACCAGGTCATGGGGCTGCGGGAGTGTGGACATAGGCGGGCTCGCGGAGCCGCTTTATTGTACTGCCTGGGCGTTGCGGGCTATTTGGCCGCTTTGCGGCGCCGGACGGGCGCATCGTCCGGCCCCTGGCGCACGATGTACAGTGGGCGGCCGCGCACTTCGTCGTACAAGCGGCCAATGTATTCGCCGAGGATACCCAGCGAAATGAGCTGCGCCCCGCCAAAAAAGAGCACCGCAATCAGCGTGCTGGCCTGGCCGAAGAAAGCCGCGCTGCCCATCAGGCGCAGGGCAACCACCACGGGGATGGCCAGGATGGCCAAACCGGCGGCGATGAAGCCAAGATAGGTGGCCAACTGGAGCGGGAAGAAGGAGAAGCCGGTGATGGCGGTGAGCGCCAGGCGGATCATGCGGCCCAGGGTGTAGTTGGTTTCCCCGGCGAAGCGCGCCGCCCGGTCATAGGGCACGCCCACCTGGCGGAAACCGACCCAGGCCGACATGCCGCGCAGAAAGCGATGATGCTCGCGCATCTGGTTGAGCACATCCACCACGCGGCGATCGATCAGGCGAAAGTCGCCGGTGTCCAGCGGAATCTCGATGGCGGTGATGCGGTTGATCAGGCGGTAAAAGGCCGAGGCGGTGAAACGTTTGAAGAAGGACTCACCCTCGCGCTGGCGGCGCACCGCATAGACCACTTCGTAGCCCTCGCGCCACTTGGCGATCAACTCGGGGATGACCTCCGGCGGGTCTTGCAGGTCGGCGTCGATGATCACGATGGCCTGCCCGCGGGCGTAATCCATGCCGGCAGTGACCGCGATCTGGTGGCCGAAGTTGCGGGCGAACAGCACTGGGCGGACGTGTGCGTCTTTCTCGGCTGCCTTGAGGATCAGGTCCGCCGAGGCGTCGCGCGAGCCGTCATCCACCAGCACCAGTTCCCAACTTTCCCCGAGGTTGTTCATCACCGCGCTGACCCGCTGGATGAACTCCTGCAGGGCCTCGGCTTCGTTGAACACTGGCACAACAATCGAAAAAACAGGGGGTACGCTGACTGCCTTCGCCATAGTTGGATTAAACCGCATTCCCGCGTTTTGCGCCGGGCCGATTTGCCCAGCTCAGGGCAGCAGCCAGGTGCCGGTTTCGCCGGCCAGCGCCCGGCTGATGTTGGCCGGGTCGGTGATCAGGGCTTGTTTGCCACCACTCTGCAGAAACTCGACGGCCGCCTGTATCTTGGGCAGCATGCTGCCCTTGGCGAAGTGGCCCTCTTCTATATATACCTGCGCTTCGGTCACGGTCATGCGGTCTACATCCACCTGCTGCGGCGTGTTGAAATGCAGCGCCACCTTTTCCACCGCGGTGGAGATGAGCAGCAGTTCGGCGCCGATCTCGCGGGCCAGCAGGCTGGAGGCGAAGTCTTTGTCGATCACCGCAGCGATGCCCTGCAGGTTCCCCTGGTCGTCTTCGACCACCGGGATGCCGCCGCCGCCCACGCCGACCACGGTCTGGCCGCTTTCCAGCAGGCGTTTGATCGCCGCGGCTTCGATGATGCGGCTGGGCTGCGGCGAGGCGACCACTTCGCGCCAGCCGCGCCCGGCATCCTCCATCACATGTTTGCCCTCCGCCTGGCGCGCCCGGGCGGTGGCTTCATCCAGAAAGGAGCCCACCGGCTTGGTGGGGTGGGCGAAGGCGGGGTCGTTCCGCTCCACCAGGCACTGGGTGACCACGGTGACCACATCTTTGGGCATGCCGCGCTCCCGGAAGGCGTTGCGCAGGGATTGCTGCAGCATGTAGCCGATGGAGCCTTGCGTCTCCGCACCGCACACGTCCAGTGGGGTCGGCGGCAACTCGGCGGCGGCCAGCTCGGAGCGGCGCAGGGCGAAGCCCACCTGCGGGCCGTTGCCGTGGGTGACGACCACCTCCCAGCCCAGGGCGACCAGTTCGGCCACGAAGTCCATCGTCTCACTGGCCGCGGCGTATTGGTCGGCGCTGCTTTGCTTGCCGTTGCTTTTGATCAGGGCGTTGCCGCCCACGGCGACCACGGCGAGGCGCTTAGCCACGGAGGCCGGCCTCGAACCGGCAAACAGCGACACTTCTCTCTGGGCGGCATAGTTGCTCGGGCATGGAACCTCGGTTATGGAAGGGGGATTGTGGGGAATTGCGCCCAAGGGCGCAACAGCTTAAGTGTAATCCTGAGCCAATCGACCCGCAAGGCCGCGCTCAGGCGGCTTCGGCCAGGCGGCGGGCGGCCTGGTTGTGCTTTTCCACCAGGGCGGGCAGGTCCAGCGTGACCAGCTGGCCCTCTTTGACCACGAACTTGCCGCCGACCACCGTGTAGTCGGCCCGCGCCGGGGCGCAGAAGACCAGCGCGGCCAGCGGGTCGTGCAGGCCGCCGGCGAAGGCCAGCTGCTGCAGGTTGACGGCGAAGAAATCGGCGCACTTGCCCACCTCCAGCGAGCCGATGTCGCCGCGGCCGAGCACGGCGGCCCCGCCGCGGGTGGCCAGCTCCAGCGCCTGGCGGGCTTCCATCAGCGGCGGGGCTTCGTCTCCGGAGAGCGAAGCGCCGTGGAGGCCGGCGTGCAGGCGGGCCAGCAGCATGGCCTGGCGCGCCTCGGCCAGCAGGTGCCCCGAGTCGTTGCTGGCCGAGCCGTCCACGCCCAGGCCGACTTTGACGCCGGCGGTGAGCATTTTGGCGATAGGCGGGATGCCGGAGGCCAGGCGCATGTTGGATGACGGGCAGTGGGCCACGCCGCAGCCCGTGCTGGCGTATTGGGCGATTTCGGCGTCGTTGACGTGCACCGAGTGGGCGTACCACACATCGTCCCCCAGCCAATCCAACGTTTCCATCCAGGCCACTGGGCGCATTCCGTAGTGCTCCTGGGTGTACTGCTCTTCATCCTGTGTCTCAGCCAGGTGGGTGTGCATCTGTACTTTGTAGTGGCGGGCCATTTTAGCCGTCTCGCGCATCAGATCGGCGGAGACGTTGAAGGGCGAGCAGGGCGCCAGCACCAGCTGGGTCATGGCGCCGGGGTTGGCGTCATGGTAAGCCTCGACCAGGCGCCGGCTCTCGGCCAGGGCGTTGGCGTCCGTCTCCACCACGCGGTCGGGCGGCAGGCCGCCCTGGCTTTCGCCCACGGTCATCGAGCCGCGCGAGGCCTGCAGGCGCACCCCGATTTCCAGGGCGGCTTCGATTTCGTCGTCCAGCCGGGAGCCGTTGGGGAACATGTACAGATGGTCGGAGGCGGTGGTGCAGCCCGAGAGGGCCAGCTCGGCCAGGGCGGTCTGGGTGGAGATGCGGATGTCTTGCGGGGTGATGTTCGCCCAGATGGGGTAGAGCGTGGTCAGCCAATTGAACAGATTGGCATTCTGCGCGGCAGGCACTGCTCGGGTGAGGCTTTGGAAGAAGTGGTGGTGCGTGTTAACCAGGCCGGGCAGCACGATGTGGCCGCTGAGGTCGAGCACCTCGTCGGCGGTCTGGGGCAATTCGGCGCTGGGGCCGATCTGCTCGATGAAGCCGTCGCGCACGAAGAGGCCGGCGTCGTTCAGTTCGCGGCGCTCGTCGTCGAAGGTGGCGATGAGGTGGGCGTTACGGACGAGTAGGGTGCTCATAGGGCAGTAATCATAAGACAATTGGCGGCAACTTTCCAGCGGGTGGCGCCGAATTTTGAAGAGTTTGTTGACAATAATTATAGAGTTTGTTACCATCCCTGCCGCAGACGAGTTGCACAGCATCAGGCAACTCAGGTTATGGCTTAACATCCGATCCGACACTTGGCAAGGCCGCCGCGGCGTTCTACTGACGTAAGGTGCTCACCCTACAATGGGCACATTCGCCAAGTATCGCCGGGCGGCTTTTGTTTTTGGCAGCGCTTGCCTCTGAGCGCCGGCCGCTGCAGTTCTGGCTGGTCACGCTGGTTTCTGGTGACATCCGCCACGCTATACACGTAAAATAGAAGAACATGTTGACTACCCTGCTTGCCCTCCTGGCTCTCACCGGCCCCGCCCTGTGGCTGCTCAAGCCGCATCGTTGGCGCCATGCCGGTTGGCTGGCGGCGCTTTCCCCGGCGGTGGTGACCGGTTGGCTGTTGGCGCAGCTGCCCCGGGTGGGCGGAGGGGTGGTGCTGCGCGAGCAGTTCGCCTGGTCCGAGGCTTTTGGCCTGGCGCTGGATTTGAATCTGGACGGTCTGGCGCTGCTCTTCGGCCTGGTCATCGCCGGCATCGGCACGGCGATCGCCGTGTACGCCGGCTATTACTTCGAGAAGAACCGCGGCCTGGGTTACTTCTATGCGCTGCTCTTCCTTTTCATGACCAGCATGATGGGGCTGGTATGGGCCGACAACCTGCTGGCGCTGTTCGTCTTTTGGGAAGGCACCAGCATCATCAGCTACCTGCTGATCTCGTTCAAGCTCAGCGACCAGAACGCGCTGGAAGGCGCCCGCCGGGCGCTGGTGGTCACCGGGATGGGCGCGCTGGGCATGTTGGGCGGCCTGGTGCTGCTGGGGCAGATCGGCGGCACGTACAGCCTCAGCGCGCTGCTGGCCCAGCCGCCGGCGACTTTCATCCAGCACCCGCTGTTCACGCCGATGCTGATATTGATCCTGCTGGGCGCGTTCACCAAGTCGGCGCAGTTCCCCTTCCACTTCTGGCTGCCCGGCGCCATGGCAGCGCCCACGCCGGCCAGCGCCTACCTACACTCGGCGACGATGGTCAAGGCCGGGGTGTATTTGCTGGCCAGGCTGCACCCGGCTTTTGCCGAGAGCGAGCTGTGGTTCTGGGCGCTTTTCATCGTGGGCGGGGTGACCATGCTGCTGGGGGCGATCACCGCGCTGCGCCACTATGACCTCAAGGCGATCCTGGCCTATGCCACGGTGAGCCAGCTGGGGGTGCTGGTGATGCTGCTGGCCTTCAACCACGAGGTCGCGGCGGTGGCGGTGGTGCTGGGAATCCTGGCCCATGCTTTGTACAAAGGCCCGCTGTTCCTGGTGGCCGGCATCATCGACCACGCCACCGGCACGCGGGACATCCGCCGGCTGGCCGGGCTGGCGCGGGCCATACCCCTGCTGGGGCTGGCCGCGGTGCTGGCGAGTCTCTCGATGGCCGGCCTGATCCCCACCTTCGGCTTCCTCGCCAAGGAGCTGCTGCTGGAGACGTTCTACAGCCTGCTCGCAGCCGGCGAAACCGTGATCGGGGCGGCCGGGCTGGCCGCCGCGGCGCTGGCCGGGGCGCTGTTCGTGGCCTACAGCCTGATCCTGCTGTGGGAACCGTTCTTCCGCCGCAGCGCGCCCGGCAAAGAAGCCCATGTGCATCACGCGCCTTCCACGCCCTTTGTGCTGCCGGTACTGGCGCTGACCCTGATGGGTGCCGTGATCCCGTTCGCTCTGGGGGCGCTGGAGCACGACCTGTTCGCCGCGCCAGCAGGTGCCGTGCTGGGCGCGCCGGTGGAAGTGCATTTGGCGTTGTGGCATGGCTGGACGCCAGCCTTCCTGACCAGCCTGCTGGCCATCGCGGTCGGCGTGGTCCTCTTCCTCGGGCGTGAGCGCGTGCGAGCCGCGCTGGCCCCGGCGCCCAAGTGGCTCAACGGCGCGGGGCTCTTTGACCGGGCCATCGATGGCCTGTACGCCATCGCCGGCTGGAGCACGCGGGCGGTGCAGGGCGCTTCGCTGCCCACACAGGTCAGCGTAACCCTGCTGGCCGCGGTTGGTTTCCTGCTGTACTCGATCTTTAAGCACAACTTCATCGGCGACTTGAACCTGGACTGGTCGGCCAAGGCCACTTTCTACGAGGTGGTGCTGGCCGCGCTGGCGGTGTTGGCCGCTTTCGTCATCGTGCGCACCCACAGCCGTTTGAGCGCGATCATCAGTTTGGGTATGGTGGGCGTGGTGGTCACGCTGATCTACGTCTTCTTCTCGGCACCGGACCTGGCGCTGACCCAATTCCTGGTCGAAGTGCTTACCCTGGTGCTGCTGGTGCTGGTGTTCTATCGCATTCCACACCAGGAGCACCACCCGCTGCCCAAACGCATCTCGTTCCGGCATCTTCTAATCAGCGCCACCGTAGCCTTGTGGGGCTTCGGCATGGCGCTGCTGGCCGCCGGGGAGCCGCTGTTTGCCACGATCAGCGACTACTTTTCGCTCAATGTCCTCGCCGCTCACGGCGGCAACATCGTCAACGTCATCCTGGTGGACTTCCGCGCCGTGGACACGATGGGCGAAATCAGTGTGATGGTGGTGGCTGCTCTGGGCGGTTATGCCCTGATGCGCGCCTCCCGCCTGCAGCCGTTGGGGCGGCGCAACAATACCAATACCGCCAAGCGTACCGGCAAGCGCCCGGCGCGCAAGACTCGGGGAGCAGCCTGATGCCTGAACTGTATCTGGCGCTGCTCGACCGCATCCTTACGCCGATCCTCTTCGTGCTGGCGGTGGTGTTCCTGATCGTGGGCCACAACGAGCCGGGCGGCGGCTTCATCGCCGGCCTCGTGGTGGCCACCGCGTTCCTGATGCAGATATTGGCGCGCGGCGACGATTTTGTGCGCAAGCTGATCGGCATTTACTTGCAGCCCACCATGGGCGCCGGCCTGATCATCGCCATCTTCTCCGCGGTGCTCTCGCTGCCGGAGGGCGGTTTCCTCTACGGGGTGTGGTGGAAGATCCCATTGGGCGGCGACTTCGTGCTGGAAATCGGCTCGCCGACGCTGTTCGACATCGGTGTCTTCCTGGTGGTCAGCGCCTTCGTGACTTCGTACTTGCTCGAACTCAGTCGACCGGCGACGGGGAAGCGGCGATGATCGCAATCGTTTTCGCCATCCTGGTCGCCGTGCTGATGGGCTGCGCCGCTTATTTGCTGCTGCAGCGCAGCCCGGTGCGCATGGTCTTGGGCCTGGGACTGTTCACCCATGCGGTCAATTTGCTGGTCTTCGGCACCAGCGTGAACCACCGCGGCCAGCCCCCGGTGGTGGTGGACAAGGCCAGCTACGCGGGCGACATCAGCCAGTTCGTCGACCCCTTGCCGCAGGCGCTGATCCTCACCGCCATCGTGATCAGCTTCGGCATCGTCGCCTTCATTATGGCGCTGCTCCACCGCCGCCACTCGCTGGACAATGCCGGCGACAACTGCACCGACCGCATAGATGATCCGTTCGCCCTCGAGGCGCCCTCCGAGCTGCAGCCGGTGGACGAAGACTATGAGTGGCTGGAAGATTTGGTGCTAAAGCGCCGCCTGGAAGCGAAGGAAGACGACTGATGGATGTGAACGCGAACTGGCTGGCGGCGCCGATCGCCTTTCCACTGATTGGCGCAGCGCTCTCGCTGTTGGCATCCACCCGGGTGACCCGCAGGCAAACGCGCACCCAGCGCATCATCGCCGCGCTGTTCAGCCTGATCAACCTGGGCGTGGCGATCTTCCTGCTCAGCGTGACCGCCATCGGCGAACAACGCATGACGCTGCAGGTCGGCCTGTGGCCGGCGCCGTTCGGCATTACCCTGTTCGCGGACGGGCTCAGCGCGATCATGCTGACCCTGACCGCGCTGCTGATGGTCTGCCTGGTGTTCTACGCCATGGGCACGCTGGACGAGCGCGAGGGCCTGAACTTCTACCCCCTGCTACTCTTCCTCCTGATGGGCGTCAACGGGGCCTTTGTGGCCGGTGACCTTTTCAATCTGTATGTCTTCTTCGAAGTGCTGCTGATGGCCAGCTTCGTGTTGCTCAGCCTGGGCGGCCGGCCGGGGCAGGTGAATGGCGGCTTGCGCTACGTGCTGCTCAACCTGCTGGCCTCCACCGTGTTCCTGGCGACCACCGGCGTGGTCTACGGCGTGCTGGGCACACTAAACCTGGCGCACCTGGCTGCACGCATCGACGCTGCCCCGGATTCGCTGCGGGTGCTACTGGCGGGCATGCTGCTGGTGGCTTATGGCAGCAAGGCGGGCTTGTTCCCGTTGTTCTTCTGGCTGCCGGCCAGCTACCACACGCCGCACCCGGCGGTCACCGCCATCTTCGGCGGCCTGCTGACCAAGGTGGGCATCTACGCGCTCTTCCGCATCTATCCGCTGCTCTTCCCCGACCTGCTGGTCGCCTGGCAGCCGCTGATCCTGACCATCGCCGCGCTGACCATGCTGGTCGGCGTCTTCGGGGCGATGGCGGTCAACACCATCCGCCGCGTGCTCAGCTTCCACGTAATCAGCCAGGTCGGCTATATGGTCATGGGCCTGGGGCTGGCGGCTTCCGGCAATCAGCTGATGGTCGGCTTTGGCATGGCGGCGGGTATCTTCTACGTGGTGCACCACATGATCGTGAAGACCGCCTTGTTGATGGCCGGCGGCGCTGCGGAACTGACCATGGGCACCGGGCGGCTGGAGACGGGTTACCTGGGCGGGCTGGTCAAACGTTCGCCGGCGCTGGCCGTGGTCTTCTTCCTGGCCGCTTTTTCGCTGGCCGGCATCCCGCCCTCAAGCGGCTTCATTAGCAAGCTGGGCTTGCTGCAGACCGCGCTGGATGCGCAGCAGTGGTGGATCGCCGCGGTCAGCCTGGTGGTGAGCCTGCTGACCCTGATGAGCATGGTGCGCCTGTGGCAGAAGGGCTTCGCCGGCCCCATGGAGGATGTGGTGCCGCCCCCGCGGCGGCCCAACCAGCGGCTGGCGATCGCGCCGATCGCCGTGCTGGTGGCGGTGAGCCTGAGCATCGGCATCTTCAGCGGACCGTTCTTCCAATGGTCCCGCGTGGCCGCCAGCCAGGCGCTGGACCGCGCCGGCTACATCAGGGCGGTGAACCCCACGGATGAGATCGCCCCGATCAGTCTGGAGGCCAACCCCTAGCGGTTGGGTGGACGCGATGCCCAAAAAGGTTGAGAACGAGCGCATGTTGACCCTGCTGCTGATCAACAGCTTCCTGTCCATTTTTTGGTACATCTTTTTACCGATCTATGGCACCGCCGACCTGTTCGTGGGCTTCGTGGTTGGCGCTTTGGCGCTGTCGATCTACGAGCGGGGATACGGCCGGCGCATCTGGTGGCTGCTCTCCTTTTTTGGGTTCGTTGTCTGGGAAATTGTGCTGAGCAATGCCAAACTTGCCTGGTGGATCCTGCACCCTGAGCTGGAGTTCAAACCAGGGGTAGTGGCGGTTCCGCTTACACTGGACAGCGATTTCGAGATCATTGTGCTTGTGACGATCATCACCCTGACGCCGGGGACGGTAAGTATTGACCTGCGCCAGGATGAGAAGGGCCGCAATGTGGTCTATATACACGGCTTTTTTGTGGAAGACCCGGATGCCTTTCGCCACGAGATCAGGGAAACCTTTGAGCGCCGCCTGGCCCTGGTGACGCGTGGAGGTTGGGAATGACTTCGTTTGACGCCCTGATCGACCTCTTGCTGGCTGTGTTAACCGTCTCCTTGGCCTTGGGTTTTATTCGTCTTAACCTGGGCCCAGATGTGCCCAACCGCACAGTGGCCTTTGATTTGATTGCATTCCACGCCGTGGGCATGGTGGCGCTGATCGCCATCCGCCACGATGCGCCCATGCTTCTGGACATTGCCCTGGTGGCTGCCGTACTTGGCTTCCTGGGCACTATGCTGTTGGCGCGTTATCTGGAAGAGGCGGACGATAATGATCGATAGGGCAGGGCAGAAATGGTAACAACGGCAGAAGCGGCCACAGTAATCCTGGCCACCATTGGCACGCTAATCATGCTGATAAGCAGTTATGGGGTGCTTCGTTTCCCTGATGTGTTCATGCGTATGCACGCTTTTGGGAAGGCTTCCACTATGGGGATCAGTTGCCTCATTTTGGCTGCCGGAGTGTACTACCCCGAATATCTGGTACGCATGATCGTACTTGTGCTGCTTTTCTTCATCACCGGGCCGATCGCCACCACGGCGATTGCACGCGCGGCACTGCGCGCATCAAGCTCTGTCGATCACCTCGACCTGACCATCAATGAGATGCCGATGGATGGGTCATCCAGGTCCAAAAAGCGCAAAAAAATAGGCAGATAACAAAAACGAGGCCGGGAAACCGTCCTCGTTTTGCTTTTAAGCCTCGGCCAGCTCGGCGGCGTGCAGGGTGTTCTCCAGTAGCATGGCGATGGTCATTGGGCCCACGCCGCCGGGCACCGGCGTGATCGCCGCGGCCACGGCGGCGGCCTCGTCGAAGGCCACATCGCCCACCAGGCGCCGGCCGCGGTGGGCGGCCTTGTCGGGCACTTCGTTGACGCCCACGTCGATGACCACCGCGCCGGGCTTCACCCAGTCGCCGCGCACCAGTTCCGGCCGGCCGACGGCGGCGACCAGCAGGTCTGCCCGGCGGCACAGCTCGGGCAGGTCGCGGGTATGCGAGTGGGCGATAGTCACGGTGGCGTCGGCTTTGGTGAGCAGCAGCGCCAGCGGCATGCCGACGATGTTGGAGCGGCCCAGCACCACAGCGTTGGCGCCCGGCAATGCCAGGCCTGCCAGCTTGACCAGGCGCATCACCCCAGTTGGCGTGCAGGGGGTGAAGCGCGGCTGGCGGTCGCGCTGGGCCAGCAGGCCCAGGTTGGCCGGGTGCAGGCAGTCGACGTCTTTTTCCAGGGCCACGGCGCTTTGCACAGCGGCCGCATCCAGGTGCGCGGGCAACGGCAGCTGCACCAGAATGCCGTGCACATCGGCACGGCCGTTCAGCTCGGTGATCAGGGCGAGCAGCTCGGCTTGTGGCGTGCCGGCGGGCAATTCGTAGCCAATCGGGGTGATGCCCACTTCGCGGCAAGCCTTGTGCTTGCCGCGTACGTAGACCTGCGAGGCAGGGTCGTCGCCGACCAGCACCGTGGCCAGGCCGGGGGCGGGCTTGCCGGCCGCGGCGCGGGCAGCCACACGCTGCGCCAAGACGCCGCGGAGTTCAGCGGCCTGGGCCTTGCCATCCAGAATTTTGGCGGTCATGTGAAGAATTATAAGAGGGTTCGGAAGAATACCTGTCGGGTAGAAGTCAGAGACTGATTAGCAGTCGAATACGAACCAACAGATCTCATTACGCAATTTCTGATCGTCAAGCACAAGCTCCCGTATCTGGCCGGGAAGTTGGGCGCGCTGCCATTCGCATTCCAGGAGGCCGGCTGCCCCGGCCTGGTTCTCCGGCACGGTGGCGCGGGCGGCCTTAATCGCATAGGCGGCCGCACCCAGCTCATGCGCCGCTACGTGTGCGACCGCAGCGGCCTGAGCCGCTGCGAAGGCTGCGAAGCGGGCGGCCCCACTCAGGTCTCGGGCGGCCGCGTTGGCATGGCCCGCCGCTGTGCGCGCTTGGGTCATCGTGGCTTCACTGCTCGCCCAGGCCTGCGCCAACTGAATCGCCTGCCGGGGGCGTTCGTCATGGGGCTGAATTTCCTCGAAGAGGTGCAACACATGTTCCGCGCAAGCCGCTGCCCATATCGCCAGCATCTGATGATCGGCATCTTGCAGGGTGCCGCCGCGGCGCACAGTGATGAACCTGGGGTCGCGTTTCTTGGGCAGAATCATTAGTGATGGAGAGTAGAGAGATTCGAGATTGGGTAATAGTAATTGGTAAAGAGTGATTAGTCAGTGATCAGGACTGCAGTTTGCTGTGAACTGTTAGCTGTCGACTGAAACGAGCACTGCCTGCACCGCCCGGCGGTGAAGATAACCCCCGCTGCGCTCGCTGTAACTCTCGCAAGTAATCAGCGTGATCTGCGAATAGTCGCTGTTTGAGGTCAACACGTTCAGGTTGCTCTCGCTGACTAGGCGGTTGCTGCGCACCTCGTAGGTGTAGGTGTAGCCGTAAGCCGAGATGCTGAAGCGGTCGCCGTGCTGCAGGATTTTCAGGTCGTGGAAGGGGCCTGGCATATTGTCCGCATTCCAAACATGAGCGGTCAGCACGCTGTTGCCCTTCCAGGTGGGGAAGGCGGTGCCGTACAGGTAGCCGGCCTGGTTGGCGGACAGCCAGGTGACATCCCATCCGTTCGGCCCTTGCGGCACGCCGAGGATATCCATGTGTACGCCCAGCTTGGGGATGCTCAGGGTCAGGCTGCTGGCAGCGTAGGCCAGCTCGGCGGGTTGTGCGCCCAGGTTGGTGACCACCCCCGGAGCGAAGCCGGTGGCCGGCAGGCTCAGCTGGCCCAGAGTGAACAGCGAGAGGACGCGGGTTTGGCCGCAGACCCAACCGGGCAAGCCGCTGCCGCCCGCGATGGCCTGGAAACCGGCCGCGAGGTTGTGGCGGTGGTAGACATTCTTGTCCGAACTGGTGTTATCCAGCGGCAGGATGCAAGTGGTCAGCGGGGCCATGAAGATTTTGAGCTCACTGCTGTCGCAGGTGATCTTCACATCCCAAACGGTGTCGTCCAGCGCAAAGCCAAAGCGGCCGGATTCGCCATCTTCGCGGATGGTCAGGGTGCAGTTGGTCTGCCCCGTGGGGATGGCCTCGGCTGGCACATAGACGATGATGCGGCGGCCCAGACCGAGCGAGGTGATGCCGCTGGGCGCGATCGGCTTGCTGGCTGAGGGAGGTCCTGCCGAGCCCGTGGGGCTGCTGGGCGGCAGGCTGCAGGCATCGTCGCTGGCCACTTTGAGACCGCCGAGGTGCTGGTAGGCCATGACCGCGTTGTCATTGCAGCCCAGCGCCATCGAGATGAACGTGCCCCCGCCGGTGTCGACGGTGAGCGGGGTAACGCTGGCGCAATCTGGATCCACACAGTGGGCCAGCTTGACGGAGAAAGCAAATGTATCGAAATAAGCGATCACCGGGTTGCCGCTCGAGTCCAGCGCCATTTCATTGTATTGCGCGCCCACCGGGTCCACGATGGTTACCTGGGCTATGGGGTCGAAGCCGGCGCAGGTTGGGTTGCTGCAGCGCGCCAGCCTGAGCTCGCCGTTGCCGTGATAGCTGATCACCGGATGGCCGGCGGCATTCAGCGCCAGCGAGGTGGAACTGGGCATCACCGCTATGGCAGACGCCGGCGGGCCATCGAGAGTCACTATGGTGGGCGTGTCGCAATCCAAAGCGTTGCAGGTTGCCAGCCGGAGCGCGTCGTTGTTGGCGCGGTAGCTGATCACCGGGATGCCGGAGGCGTTCAGCACCAGGGAGACCCCCGGGCCCACATTGGCTCCGGTGCTGTCGACCACGTTCATCGAAGAATGGGGAGTGGCGCAGGTCGGATTGGCGCAGTGCACCAGCTTGAGGGTGCCGTTGTCTTCGTCGTGGTAGGCGATCACCGGGTTGCCCAGCGCATCCAGGGCGATCGAAGTGTGCTGGCCCACGTTCCCGGCGCCGCCCGCCTCCACAGTGGTTACGGTCACTGTGTTGCAGGTCGGGTCCCCGCAGCGCGCCAGCTTCAGTGAAAGGTCGCCAATCTCCCAGCTATAGTAGCTGACCACCGGCCTGCCCCCAGAATCCAGCACGATGGAGGTGTAACCGCCCACATCGCCGGCGTTGTCCAGTATTCTGATGGCGGCGCTGTTGCAGTTGGGGTCGTTGCAGGCTGCCAGCCTGAGGGTGCCGTTGACTGAATCGTAATAGCTGATCACCGGGTTGCCGGAGGCATTCACGGCCGTTGAAGAATATGAGCCCACACCCGGGCCATCCACCACGTTCAGCACGGGAGCCAGCAGAGGCGCGGCTTTCACCGCCATGGGCAGGGCGATGAAAAGCGCAGCCAGCAAGACGAGAATGGGCAGGAATTTACGCAGGACCCCTTGCATGAATGTAAGTATAAGCGCAAACGGGCCGGGCAGTAAGAACATAGGCAAGCGGTTTAGACCATGACACGACGGATGAAAAAACGCCGCGTGAGCGGCGTTTTTCATCTGGGCTATAGGTTTGGCTTACAGCCAATCGCTATACGTCCAGGTTTTGCACTTCTTTGGCGTGGGTCTGAATGAACTTGCGACGCGGCGGCACCGAGTCGCCCATCAGCATGTCGAAGGTGCGATCGGCTTCGGCGGCGTCTTCGATGTTCACCTGCAGCAGCACGCGGCGCTCGGGGTCCATCGTGGTTTCCCAGAGCTGGTCCGGGTTCATTTCGCCCAAACCCTTGTAGCGCTGGATGTTCAGCTTGTCGCTCTTGCCCATGCGCTTGACCACCTGGTCGCGCTCGGCGTCGGAATAGGCCCACTCCACCGTTTTGCCCTTGGTCACGCTGTACAGCGGCGGCTGGGCGATGTAGAGGAAGCCGCCCTCGATCAGCTCGGGCATATAGCGGAAGAAGAAGGTGAGCAGCAGGGTGCGGATGTGGCTGCCGTCCACGTCGGCGTCGGTCATGATGATGATGTGCTTGTAGCGCAGCCCGCTGATGTCGAAATTGTCGCCGATGCCGGTGCCCAGCGCCGAGATGAGCGCCTTGACCTCGTTGTTGGAGAGGATCTTGTCCAGCCGGGCGCGCTCGGTGTTGAGGATCTTGCCGCGCAGCGGCAGGATCGCCTGGAAGTGGCGGTCGCGCCCCTGCTTGGCGGAGCCGCCCGCCGAGTCGCCCTCCACGATGTACAGCTCGCTGCGAGAAGCATCGCGGTCGGAGCAGTCGGCCAGCTTGCCCGGCAGGGTGAGGCTCTCCAACGCCGACTTGCGGATGACCAGGTCGCGCGCCTTGCGGGCCGCATCACGCGCCCGGGCGGAGGTGAGGCATTTGGCCACGATGGCGCGGCCGGCGGCGGGGTTCTCTTCCAGGAAGATGGCGAAATGCTCGTTGACCACCTGCTGCACGTGGGTCTGCACCTCGGGGTTCATCAGCTTGACCTTGGTCTGGCTCTCGAACTGCGGGTCGGGCACCTTCACGCTGACAATCGCGGTGAGGCCCTCGCGGGTGTCGTCACCGGTGAAGTTCGGGTCGGAATCCTTGAGCAGGCTGGCCTTGCGGGCGTAGTCGTTGATCGTGCGGGTCAGCGCGGAGCGCAGACCGGTGAGGTGCGTGCCGCCGTCGAGCGTATTGATCGTGTTGGCGAAGGCCAGCACCGATTCGGAGTAAGCATCGGTGAACTGCACGGCCACGTCGACCACGATGTTGTCCATCTCGCCTTCGCGATGGAAGATGGGGTGCAGCGCCTGGCGGTTGCGGTTCAGGTAACGCACGAAGGACGAGATCCCGCCTTCAAAATAAAAAGTGATCTCGCGCTGGTCGCGCTCATCCACCAGCTGGATGGTGACCTTGCGGGTCACGAAAGCCAGCTCGCGGAAACGCTGCGCCAGTGTCTCGAAGCGATAGTCGATATCTTCTTTAAAAATCTCTTTGTCGTATTTGAAAGTGGTGCGCGTGCCGGTGGATTGGCCTTTGACCATCTTGCGCAGCACTTTCACCGGGCCGCTGGGCACGCCACGCTTGTAGCGCTGGCCGTAGACCTGGCCCTCGCGGCTCACTTCCACCTCGCACCATTCGGAGAGCGCGTTGACCGCCGAAACGCCCACGCCGTGCAGGCCGCCGGAGACCTTGTAGCTGCCGCCGTCGAACTTGCCGCCGGCGTGCAGCATGGTCATGACCACTTCCAACGCAGACTTCTTGGCGCCGGGGTGTTCGTCCACGGGGATGCCGCGGCCGTTATCCTGCACGCTGACGCTGCTGTCTTTGTGGATGGTGATCTCGATGCGGTCACAGGCGCCGGCCAGCGCTTCGTCTATGGAGTTATCCACCACCTCGTTGACCAGGTGGTGCAGCGCTTTGATATCCGTGCCGCCCACATACATGCCGGGACGGCGGCGCACGGCTTCCAAGCCTTCAAGGACCTGGATGTTTTCGGCTTGATACGATCGGGGTTGCTCTTTTGCCACGCCAAAAGCCTCCGTGTTGTTACAGGCTAAAGATGGGCCTAAGCCCAAGCGATTTTATATGAATTGAATGGTTGCTTGCTGGGGAACCGAACGTCTGCTTCCAGCGCATTGCCTAAATTCGAGTAGATGTTCTATTTTACCATATCGGCGGCCTGGATGCCGGGCGGCTGGCGCGTTACTTGACCGTAAGCGGCTCCGTGCTGTAGAATTGGGCTTTAACACAAACTGCGTTGAGCGCAGGGATATTGGAAATGAAGCCTAGAGGCATTGCTTCTATAAGCCAACCCGAGAGGAGGTGGATGCTTAAAGCACGACAGCCAAACTCAATTCCCAGGATAGAAACCTAAACTTGAAGTTTTGGAGGAGTAAGAATGTCTAAGAAAGCATTTACGACACTGGCTCTGCTAGTGATCACCAGCCTGGTGTTGGTGGCTTGTGGCGCTCCGTCCAGCCCCACCACCCCGGGCGAGGCTCCCAGCGCTGAAGCCGGTTGTAGCGACGCCATCGGTTGTGTGGAAGTTGGCCCCGGTGAATCCCTGGAAATCGCCTACGCGCTGACTGTTTCCGGCGCCACCGCCTTCCTGGGTGAGGACTCTCGCGGCGCGATCGAGATCGCCGTCGCCGAGTGGGGCGAGATCCATGGCCATGCCATCGCTCTGTCCGGTGAGGACACGGGTTGCAACATTGAAGGCGGCCAGGCTGCCGGCGTGCGCCTCGCGGCCCAGCCCAACCTGCTGGCCGTGATCGGCACCAACTGCTCCAGTGAAGCGGTTGGCGGCCTGCCGGCGATCAGTGAAGCCGGCCTGCTGATGTGCTCCCCGTCCAACACCGCCCCCGGCCTGACCGACCCGAATGAGAACTGGGCTCCTGGCTACTTCCGCACCGCCCACAACGACCTGTTCCAGGGTCGTGTGGCTGCTGAATTTGCCTACAACGAGCTGGGCGCTCGCACAGCGGCCACCATCCACGATGGTTCCCCGTATGCTGAGCAGCTGCAGGCCGTGTTCGCTTCGGTCTTTGCTGAACTGGGTGGCACGGTGACCTTCCAGGGCGCCGTGAACGAGAACGACACCGACATGCGCGCCATCCTGACCAGCATTGCTGCGGACAGCCCGGATGCGCTGTACTACCCGATCTTTGAGCCGGCTGGCAACTTCATCACCGCCCAGTCCTCCGAGATCTCTGGTCTGGAAGACACCGTGCTGATGGGCGCTGATGGCCTGTTCGCCGATGGCTTCCCCGGCCGCTCCGGCCCGAACTCCGTGGGTATGTACCTCTCCGGCCCGTATGTTGCGGCTGGCAGCGCTTACGATGACTTCCTGGGCAAGTGGGCTGACCAGATCGGCGGCGTGCCGCCCTCCGGTTTCCATGCGCATGCGTACGACTGCACCAACATGGTGCTCACCGCCATCCAGTCGGTGGCCCAGGTAGGCGCTGATGGCACTCTGCTGATTGGCCGCCAGGCCCTGCGTGATGCCATGTCCGCCACCTCCGGCTTCGCCGGCCTGACGGGCAACCTGACCTGCAACGAGTACGGCGACTGCGCCACGGGCGAGGCTTTGGCGGTCTTTGAGATCACCCAAGCCGAACTCGACGGCAACTGGCCTCCGCCGGTTGTGTACCAGCCGTAGGGTTTGCTTGACGCAATCAGCCGGTCTGGCAACACTTGACCGGTAAAAGTGGAGCCGGAGGGCATGCCCTCCGGCTCCCACTTTTTTAACTTTCTGCGTCAAAAAATGAGTATGTTCTGTGCGAAATGGAAGTTGTAGTAAAATCCTCGGTTAGTTCTCTGGCCTGTTCCAAACGGTCAAAAAACTAAAGCAAATGCTTTATTGAATTTAGAGAGGGCTGTATGGGCAGATTTTTTGGCAGGCGCATTAATTTTGGCGACCTTGTAGTTCAGCTATTACAGGTTGTCGTCCTTGTGATTGTTGTCGTTGCGCTGTACAACACCATCACTACCGGCCGCTACACCTCCCGCCATTGGGTGTCGCTGATCTTCGCCGGTCTGGCGCAGGGCAGTATTTACGCCCTGATCGCCTTGGGCTACACCATGGTCTACGGCATTTTGCGCATGATCAACTTCGCCCACGGCGAGGTGTATATGGCCGGGGCTTTCTCCACCGTCTTCTTGGCGCAGCACTTTGCCAGCAACGGTTTCCTGAATGCGCAGCCCGTTTTGGCAATCACCGTCCTGATCCTTTTTGCGGCCCTGGTTTCGATGGCGGTGGCCTTTTTGCTGGAGCGGATTGCCTATCGGCCGCTGCGCAATGCCCCGCGCCTGATCCCGTTGATCACCGCCATCGGCGCTTCATTCACCCTTCAATATACTTTCCGCGGGTTTTACGGCACGCAGTTCCGCTCTTACCCGGAAGTGACCGCATTGCGCGGCACAGTGTCGCTGTTCGGCTACAGCATCCCGATTGTGCAGTTGGTCGTGCTGGCCGCGGCGGTCGTGCTGATGTTCGTGTTGTATTGGTACGTGGAGCGCACCAAGGCGGGCAAGGCGATGCGAGCGGTTTCGGAAGACAAGGCGGTGGCCCGCCTGATGGGCATTGACATCGATAAGGTCATCGTGACCACCTTTTTGATCGGCGGCGCTTTGGCCGGCGCGGCCGGGGTGTTTAATGGCTTGTATCGTCCGCAAGGTGTGTACTACTTCATGGGCTTCTTCCCCGGCGTCAAGGCGTTCACCGCCGCGGTGTTGGGCGGCATCGGCAACATCCCCGGCGCGATGGTCGGCGGCCTGGTTTTGGGCATGCTGGAATCGCTGGGGCCAAACGCCATCCTGGAAGGCCTGGGCATCCCCGGCGCCAATCAATTGAAAGACGTGATCGCCTTCACATTCCTTGTGCTGATCCTGATCTTTAGGCCGCAGGGCATCTTTGGCGAACGACTTCGGGAGAAAAAGGTATGAGCGAAGCTCGCAACAACACGGCCCCATCCAGCGTCTGGAAATCGGTTTTGCGCTTCGGCCTGGTGGGCGGAGCGATTGCCTTATACTTCTGCATGGTCGGCATGGTGGCCGCTTTTGACCAGCGCTTCCTGGTCGCCGGGCAGCTCACCTTGGGCGACCTGGTGCTCTACGTAGGCCCCTTCTTGGCCGGCTTGAGCACGGCCAGAGCGCTGGCCGACCGAACCGCCTGGCAAAGACTGTTGTTCGGCCTGCTGGCCGGCGCGGTGGCCGCGCTGCCTTCCATCCTGATCATGCTCTTCAGCCAGCAAGTCAACATCGGTGCGGTCTTCGTCAGCCTGTCTTCCCCGCTGATCAACATCCTCACTTTTGGCCGTGGCCTGCCGGATGGCCTGCCCCTACTGGTCGGCGTCTTTGGTTTGCTGGGCTTGCTGGGCGCCGCCTACACTTTCCTCAGCCAGCAAGCGCGCAATGCGGTCAACCTGGCGCTACTGGTCATCGTGACAGTGGCCTTGTTCTCGGACATCCCCATCCGGGTGATCGAGAAATACTTTTCCGCCCGGGTGGCGCGGGCCATCTTCCAGGGCAACGCTTTGCTGCCCTTATCTGCCGTTGTGCTGAGCTTGCTGACCGTCGGCCTGAGCTACTTCGGCTCCCTGCGAGCGGCGAAAAAGAAGGTGGGTGAGAGCAAGAAACCGGAGCGGCTCATCCTCGGCCGTTACCCGATCAACCAAGTGCTCAGCTGGGCTTTGGTGATCGCTTTCCTGCTCGTTTTGCCGCAGACAGACCGCGTGCTGGCCCATGTGATGATGTTCATCGGTCTGTACGTGATGATGGGCTTGGGCCTCAACATTGAGGTCGGTTTTGCGGGCCTGCTGGACCTGGGCTATGTGGCCATCTTTGCCTTTGGTGCCTACACCATTGGCATCCTCACCACCCAGGCGGCGATCGGCACCTTCGGGCTCAGCTTTTGGGTGGCCTTGCCCATCGCGGTGATCGTCGGCGTGGTCTTCGGCGCTCTGTTGGGCATCCCAGTACTGCGCATGCGCGGCGACTACCTGGCCATCGTCACTCTGGGCTTCGGCGAGATCATCCGCTTGCTGGCCCTCTCCGACTGGCTGTCTCCGCTGGTGGGCGGCGCGCAGGGCATCGTGCGCATCCCCAGCCCTTCGATTGCCGGCTTCGACATCAACTCGCCGGAACGCTACTACTACCTGGTGCTGATCGGCGTGGCACTGACCGCGTTCCTCGCCGTGCGCCTGCGTGACTCCCGCCTGGGCCGCCAGTGGATGGCGATGCGTGAAGATGAAGATGTGGCCCAGTCCATGGGTATCGACCTGGTGCAAACCAAGCTGCTGGCCTTCGCCATCGGTTCGGCGTCCGCCGGCTTTGCCGGAGCGATTTTCGCCGCCAGGTTGGGTGGCATTTTCCCCCACTCGTTCAGCCTGATTATTTCCATCACCGTGCTCAGCGCCATCATCATCGGCGGCTTCGGCAGCATCCCCGGTGTGATCGTCGGCGCGGCGGTGCTGGTCGGGTTGCCGGAGCTGCTGCGCGAGTTCAACGAGTACCGCTTCCTGATCTACGGTATTTTGCTGGTGGTGATGATGCTCACCCGCCCGGCCGGCCTGCTGCCGACGGATACATTCAAACGTGAGCTGGAATCGCTGGAAGAAGGCGACGAAGGCATGAACAACCCCGTGAGCGCGGGAGGCTAGGGCCGTGGCAGACATACTTAGCGCAAAAAGCGTAACCAAACGGTTCGGCGGCCTGGTGGCCGTCAACGACCTGACGATCGGCATTCCCAGGAACTCCATTTCGAGCGTAATCGGCCCGAATGGCGCCGGGAAGACCACCTTCTTCAACTGCATCAGCGGCTTCTACAACCCGGAAGAAGGCGAGATCATTTTTGACGGCAACGAGATCCAGGGCCTGGGGCCGCACCAGGTGACCACTCTGGGCATTGCCCGCACTTACCAGAACATCCGCCTGTTCTCGAACATGACCGCGATCGAGAACGTGCTGGTGGGCCAACACCCGCGGCTGAAGACGTTTTGGGTCGAAGCCATCTTCCGCAACCGGCGCTTCAAGGATGAGGAAGAGCACGCCCTGGCCGAGGCTCGCCGCCTGCTGCACTTCGTGGGCTTGCGCGGCGTGGGCGACACCCTGGCGCGCAACCTGCCCTACGGCGCGCAGCGCCGCCTGGAGATTGCCCGCGCGCTGGCCAGCCAGCCCAAGCTGCTGCTGCTGGACGAACCCACCGCGGGCATGAACCCCCAGGAAACCGCCGAGGTGATCAAGTTCGTGCAGCACATACGCGATGAACTGGATATCACCGTGCTGCTGATCGAGCACGACATGCGCGTGGTGATGACGATCAGCGAACAGATCACCGTGCTGGATTACGGCTCGAAGATCGCCGAGGGCAAACCCAAGGACATTCAAAATGACCCGCGGGTCATCGAAGCCTATCTGGGTCGCGGCGCGGCATCCGGCCTCAAGAAGGCCAAGGCCAAATAGGCGAGGTACTCGATGGCAATGCTTGAAGTCAAAGATATTCATACTTACTACGACAACATCCACGCGCTCAAGGGCGTCTCGCTGGAAGTGAACGAAGGCGAGATCGTCACCCTGATCGGGGCCAACGGCGCGGGCAAAACCACCACGCTGCGCACCATCAGCGGGCTGATCCGGCCCACAGCCGGGCAGGTCAAGCTCAATGGGGAAGACCTGGCCGATTATGAGACGCACGAACTGGTCTACAAAGGCATCTCCATGGTGCCCGAAGGCCGCGGCGTGTTCGCCCAGCTGACTGTGGAAGAAAACCTGGAGATGGGCGCCTACAGCCGCAACGACAACCGGGTGCGCGATGATATTGAAAACATCTATACGCTGTTCCCCCGCCTGCAGGAGCGCCGCCGCCAGGTGGCCGGCACGCTCTCCGGCGGCGAGCAGCAGATGCTCGCCACCGGCCGGGCGATGATGGCCCGCCCCAAATTGCTGCTGCTCGACGAGCCCTCGATGGGCCTGGCGCCGATCCTGGTGGAAGGCATCTTCGACACCATCCAGAACATCAATAAAGAAGGCACCACGGTGCTGCTGGTGGAGCAAAACGCGCTGATGGCGCTTTCCATCGCCGACCGCGGCTATGTGCTGCAGACCGGCGAGATCGTACTGAGCGACACGGCCAAAAAGCTCTCCAACAACAAGATGGTGCAAAAAGCCTACTTGGGCGTAGACTAAGCCAATCGGCACCCCAAGAGCGCAGCCAACAGCTGCGCTCTTTTTGTAAAACGTTACTCTGTAGGGGCGAGGCATCCCTCGCTTCGCTCAGGACAGGGCCTCGCCCCTACGATCTTTGATGTGCTGCCAACAAGGCCAAAGGGATTAGAATTCATCCATGCTGCTGCTCAACGCCGACGAAGTCCGCCAGGCCCTGCCGATGGCCGAGTGCGTGGCGGCGATGAAGGCGGCTTACGCGGCGCTCTCGACCGGCAAGGCCGAAGCGCCGCTGCGCCTGCGCCTGCCGGTGGCCGCCAACGACGGCCTCAGCCTGTTCATGCCCGCTTTTGTGGACGAGGCGTCCGGCCAGGCTTTGGCGGTGAAGATCGTTTCCCTGTTCAATCGCAACCCCAGCCGCGGCCTGCCGCTGATCCACGCCGCGGTGCTGGCGCTGAACCCGGAGACCGGCGCGGTGGAAGCCCTGCTGGAAGGCGGCAGCCTGACCGCCATCCGCACCGGCGCGGGTTGCGGGGCGGCCACGGATGTGCTGGCCCGGCCGGATGCCAGCACTGTCGCCATCTTCGGCGCCGGCGTGCAGGCGCGCACCCAGCTGGCCGCGGTCTGCGCCGTGCGCCGCATTGAGACGGCCTGGGTCTACGCGCCGGATGCGGCGGGCGTGCAAGCCTTTATTGAAGAAATGGCCGGGCAGGGCGATGTACCCGCCGACCTGCGCGCTGCAGCCAGCCCGGCCGAGGCGCTGGCCGCAGCGGACGTCGTCAGCGCGGCGACCACCAGCAGCACGCCCGTATTCGCCCACGCCGACCTGCGGCCGGGAACGCACGTGAACGGCGCCGGCTCGTACACGCCCGAGATGCAGGAAATCCCTGCCGAGACGGTGACCGCCGGCCTGACCGCGGTGGACAGCCGCAGCGCCGCGCTGGCCGAGTGCGGCGACCTGCAGCGCCCGCTGGCCAGTGGGGCGTTGCGCGAAGCGGACATCGCCGAAATCGGCGAGATCATCGCCGGTGAGCGGCCCGGCCGCCAGGATGGCGAGCAAATCACCTTCTTCAAATCCGTGGGCGTGGCCGTGCAGGATGCCATGGCGGCGCAGCTGGCGCTGCGCAATGCCCGGGCGCTGGGCCTGGGCACCGAGGTGGCCTGGTGATCCTGCGCCGGGCGGCCGCCTACCTGCTGGATGTGGCGATCTGCTTCGCCGGCTTCGCCCTGCTGCAGTTCGCCCTCTTCGTGCCGCTGCGCGGCGCGCTGGGCATCGCGGACGATTGGTTCCATTCCGGCTGGAATACACAGCTGTACACTCTGCTGACCGCCTCGCTGCCCGTGTGGGCCTATTTCACTGTCACGCAAGCCTCGGCAGCCCAGGCCACTTTGGGGATGCGCGCCCTGGGTCTGGGGGTGAGCAACCTGCGCGGCCCGGGACCCGTGGGCGCCGGGCAAGCCTTTGTGCGCAGCCTGGTGCTCTTGCTGCCCTGGGAACTGGCCCACATCAGTAACAATTTCCCCATGCCGCTGTGGTACGACCCGCAGCCCGGCTTCCGCCCCGGCTTTGCGCTGGTCGGCCTGCTGGGCGGCTTGAACATCGCCCTGATCCTGCTGCGCGCCGACCGGCGCGGGCTGCACGACCTGGTCGCCGGCAGCCAGGTCACCCAAAGGAAGAAGGCATGAGTTTTCCGAAGAACGCTTCAATTGTCGTGATCGGCGGCGGCGTGATGGGCGCCTCCACCGCTTACCACCTGGCCCAACGCGGCGTGGCCGATGTGGTGCTGCTCGAGAAGGAAGAATTCTACGGGCAAGGCGCCACCGGCCGCTGCGCCGGCGGCGTGCGCTACCAGTTCGCCACCGAGGTCAACATCCGCCTCTCGCTGGCCAGCCTGCCCATGCTGGAACGCTTCCCTGAGGAGATCGGCCAGGAAGTGGATTACCGCCAGTGCGGCTACCTTTTCCTGTTGAACAACGAGCAGGACATCACCGCCTTCCAGCGCAATGTGGAACTGCAGCACAAGCTGGGCGTGGCCACCGAGTGGTTGGACGGCGACGAAGTGCGCCGCCGGCTGCCGGATATGCGCCTGGACGATGTGCTGGCGGCTACCTTCCACGCCAAAGACGGCCTGTGCGACCCGAACGGCGTGGTGATGGGCTACATCAATGCGGCAACCCGATTGGGCGCCCAGTGCATTTCGGGCGTCGAGGTGACCGGCCTGGATGTGCGTGACGGCGCAGTCCACGGCGTACGCACAAGCCAGGGCGACATCCAGACCCCGCTGGTGGTCAACGCCGCCGGCCCGTGGGCCGGGCTGATCGGCGAGATGGCCGGCGTGCCGCTGCCGATCACGCCGTTGCGCCGCCAGATATTGACCACTACGCCGCTGCCCGAACTGCCGGCGGATTTCCCCTTTGTGATCGATTTCGCCAAATCACTGTATTTCCACCGCGAAGGCGAAGGCCTGCTGACGGGTATGTCCAACACAGATCAGCTGCCCGGCTTTGACCAGAACGTGGACCCGGACTGGGAGCTGATCCACCTGGAACACGCCATCGGGCGCCTGCCGCAACTGGAGCGCGCCGGCGTGGTCTCCCGCTGGGCCGGTTTGTACGAGGACACGCCCGACGCGCATCCGATCTTCGGGGCCACGCCAGTGGACGGCTTCTTCGTGGTGGCCGGCTTCTCCGGCCACGGCTTCATGCACGGCCCCATCGCCGGCAAGCTGGTCAGCGAGATCATCCTGGACGGCGCGGCCAGCACGGTGGATATCTCCATGCTGGGCCTGGACCGCTTCGCCGGCAGCAGCCAGGCGGTGGAATACAATGTGGTCTGATGCCCAAGGCTGAGATCCTCACCATTGGCACCGAGCTGCTGCTCGGCGAGATCGTGGATACCAACACGCAGGCCCTGGCGCGCATCCTGCGCGAGGCGGGCGTGGACCTGTATTGGACCGGCACAGTGGGCGACAACGAAGCACGCATCGCCGCCGCGGTGCAGCACGCGCTGACCCGCTGCGACGTGCTGCTGTGCACCGGCGGCCTGGGGCCGACGGTGGACGATGTGACCCGCGAGGGCATCGCCGAGGCCCTGGGGGTGGAGATGGAGTTCCGCGAGGAACTGTGGGCCATGCTGCAGGAGCGCTTTGCGCGCTTCAAACGCAAGCCCACCGAGAACAACAAACGCCAGGCGTATTTGCCTGCCGGAGCGCAGGCGCTGGAGAACGCCGTGGGCACCGCCCCCGGCTTCCTCATCGAGCATGGCGGGCAGGTGATCATATCCATGCCGGGCGTGCCGGGTGAAATGCACTACATCATGGAGTACGGCGTGCTCCCCTATTTCGAGCAGCGCTATGGCAAGGGCGCAGTGATCCGCACGCGCATCCTGCATACTGCCGGCGTGCCTGAATCGCAGATCGACGAGAAGCTGGACGACCTGGAGCGCCAGGCCAACCCCACCGTGGGCCTGGCGGCCCACGCCGGCGCGGTGGACGTGCGCCTGACCGCCAAGGCGGACAGCGCCGACGAGGCTGAGCAGATGCTCGCCGAGGTGGAGGCGCAGGCTCGCGAGCGGCTGGGCGACTGGGTCTACGGCGCCAACGGCGAGCCGCTGGCCCGCGTGGTGCTAGGCCTGCTGGCCGCGGCGGACAAGCGCCTGGCGGTCATCGAAAAAGGGCTGGACGGCGCCATCATCCGCAGCTTGACGGGGCAGGGCAATGCCTTCGTGGGCGGCGAGATCCAGGGGGCGCAGATGGCCAGCAAGCCCCTACCCGAACTCACCGACCAATACGCCAAGGAAGTGCGTGCCGAAGTGGTGCTGGGCGTGGAACTGGGTAACGGGGACGGCGCTTCCCATCTGCGCATCTCCCTGCGTGGCCTGGGCCGGCCGCGCGACCTGAAATTCTCTTACGGTGGACATATCGCCCAGGCTCCCTTGTGGGCGACCAACCTGGCGCTCAGCCTGCTGCGCAGCCAGCTATTGAAAAGCGGGACGGCCCTTGAAGACCCGGACGAATCCTAGGTACACTTGCCCCAGGAAGGAATTTTTGTGACCGAAAAAGCGGACATTCTGTTGACCAATGCCCTGGTGCTCACCATGGACGGCGGCTTGAACCAGTATGAGCAGGGCGCGGTGGCCGTGAAGGGCGACAGCATTCTGGCAGTCGGCCCGCAGGCCGAGATCACCAGGCAGTACAGCGCCGCCGAAACGGTGGACTGCGGCGGTAAGGTGCTGATGCCCGGCCTGGTCAATGCCCATACCCACGTGCCGATGACGCTGCTGCGCGGCCTCTCCGACGACACCCGCCTCGACGTCTGGCTGCTAGGTTACATCATGCCAGTGGAGCGCCAGTTCGTGAACCCGGAATTCGTCAAGCTGGGCACCTCGATTGGCAGTGCCGAGTTCATCCGCTCTGGCATCACCTGTTTCGCCGACATGTACTATTTCGAATCGGCGGTGGCCGAAGCCACCGCGGCGGCCGGGCTGCGCGCCGTGTGCGGGCAGACGGTGATGCGCTTCCCATCCCCCGATGCCCAGTCCTACGAAGATTCGCTGGCGCTGACCCGTGAATTCATCCAGGAGTGGCTCGGCCATCCGCTGATCGTTCCGGCCGTTTCGCCGCACGCGCCCTACAGCTGCACGGAAGAAATCTTGCAAGCCTGCGCCGCCCTGGCGGTGGAATTCGACGTGCCGCTGCACACCCACATCGCCGAGACTTCCTTTGAAGTGGAGAACGCCCGCCGCGATTGGGGCATGCCGGTGGTGCCCTATGTGAAGAAGCAAAACCTGTTCGACGCCAAAGTGCTCGCCGCCCACTGCGTGCACATCGATAGCGGCGAGATCAACACCCTGTCGCACCATCACGCCGGCGTGGCGCACAACCCCTCCTCCAACCTCAAGCTGGCCTCCGGCGCTGCCCCGGTGGCGGAGATGCTCAAGGCCGGGCTCAACGTGGGCATCGGCACGGACGGCCCGGCGTCCAACAACGACCTGGACATGTTCGAGGAAGTCCGCCTGGCGGCCTTCCTCTCCAAGTACCGCACCAACGACCCAACCTCGCTGCCGGCGATCACCGCGCTGTTGATGGCCACGCGCCTCGGCGCGCAGGCCATGCACATCGGCCACCTTACCGGCTCACTGACGCCGGGCAAGCGCGCCGACCTGATTTTGGTGGACATCCACAAGCTGCACAACTCGCCGCATTTCAGCCGCGACCCCAACGGCGTGTACGCGCAGCTGGTCTATGCCAGCAAATCCACCGACGTGAGCGATGTGATGGTCAATGGTAAATGGCTGATGCGCGAGCACCAGCTGCTCACACTGGACGAGGCTGAACTGCTCGCCGAGGCCGCCGAACTGGCCAAGGACATTGACCAGTTCCTCATCGAGCGCGAATCCTCAGTGCTCTCCAAGCTGGTCGCCATCGGCGGCGCCAAGCAGGAAGAGAGCTTCGAGGTGCAGGTCAAGGTCAAGGCCGACGAGCCGGCGGCGATCCAGGCCGCTCTCCTGGAAAATCCCGAGATCGAGGTCATCTACTCCCGCCATTACCGCGAGTTCGACACCTATTTCAAGTTCGATGGCGAAGACAGTGTGCTGCGCTACCGTGAGGACGAGTTCCTCAACGATGAGGGCAAGGTGGACCATGTGCGCTACCGCCTGACCCTGATGGGCGAACCGCACGAGCGCGAGTTCCCCAGCGATGTGGTGCTCTCGCGCAGCCGTTTTATCGCCCCGGCGGATCAAAGCTTGCGTTTCTACCGCGAATACTTCAGGCCCAACCGGGAGATCCAGGTGGTCAAGGAACGCCGCCGCTGGCTGGTGCGCTTCCGTGAGACCGAGTTCTACGTGAACCTGGACTTTGTCGACCGCCCCGATTTGGGCACCTATCTGGAAGTCAAGAGCCGCACCTGGAGCCGCAAGGACGCCGAGCGCAAATCCACCCTGGTGGTGGAATTGGCCCAGGCGCTGGGCGTCTCCACCGGTGAAACCGAAGCGCGCGAATACGTGCGCATCGCCGAAGAGAGCCGCTAGAGCCTGCCTGCAAAATCGACCGAACGCCGTTTCTGCGCAGCAAAGGCCTGAGAGCTATAATCATCTCTCAGGCCTTTTCTTTAGGAGCGCGCGCTGACCGAGGACAATTCCACCCGTAAACTGGATTTCAAGGAAAACGAAGTCCAATACGACCAGCTGAAATCCGGCGATGTCCTCCAGGATCGTTACGAGATTCAGGAGATCGTCGGCATGGGTGGCATGGGCTCGGTATATCGCGCCCGCGACAAAAACTTCAAAGCCGTGCGCCTGGTGGCGGTCAAGGAAATGATCAGCCGGGTGACGGACACCGCGGTGCGCAAGAACATCTTCAAGATCTTCGAGCGCGAAGCCAATATCCTCGCCACGCTGCGCCATCCGGCCATCCCGCGTATTTACGATTATTTCACTATCAAAGACCGCGCTTATCTGGTTCTCGAATTCATCCACGGCAAAAACCTGGAGCAGCTCATCGCCGAGGCGCAGGGCTTCTTCCCCGAAGACCAGGTGCTCAGCTGGGCGGTGGAACTGTGCGACGTGATGGAATACTTGCACGCTCACAAACCCGAGCCGGTGATTTTCCGCGACATCAAACCCTCCAACATTATGAGCACGCTGCAGAACCACATCGCCCTGGTGGACTTCGGCATCGCCAAGGTCTTCGAATCCAACCAGAAGAACACCATGGTGGGCACCCAAGGCTATTCGCCGCCGGACCAGTACCGCGGCGAGGCCACGCCGCAGGTGGACATCTACGCGCTAGGCGCCACCCTGCACCACCTGCTCACCCTGCGCGACCCGCAGCTGGAGGCGCCGTTCTCGTTCGGCGAGCGCCCCATCACCGAAATCAACCCCGCAGTCAGCCAGGAGTTCGCCGCGGTGGTGGAGCGCGCCCTGGAATACAAGCCCGAAGACCGCTACGCGGGCGCCTCCGAGATGAAAGAAGCGCTGGTCAACGCGGCGCGCAACACCGGCACCCTGCTCAACCTCAACATCCCGGCCGCGGCGGCGATCACCCGCGTGGCCGGGGTCAAGCCGCTGTGGACCTTCGCCTGCGAGGACGAGGTGCGCGGCTCGCCCACTTGCCACGAAGGCACGCTGTATGCCGGCTGCTACGACAACAATCTCTACGCGCTGGACGCGGCCAAGGGCGAGTTCAAATGGAAGTACGCCACCGATGGCGGCATCCCCGGGAAACCAGCCGTGTTTGAGGGCAACGTCTACTTCGGTTCCGAAGACAAACGGCTGCACGTCATTTCGGCCCGCTCCGGCACGGTGGTCTGGAGCCATTACACCGAAGGGCCGGTGCGCTCCTCGCCGCGCATCGCCGAAGGCCATGCCTTCATCGGCTCGGACGACGGCTTTTTGCACGCAGTCAACACGGCCAGCGGCCGCCTGGCCTGGCGGGCGGAGGCCGGCTCGGCGGTGCGCTCCACGCCTTTCGTCAGCAGCGAATTCGTCTACTTCGGCTCAGAGGCCGGCGACTTCAGCTGCGTCGATTTCCGCGGCGATACTCGCTGGCGCTTCAAGGCCAAGCGGGCGGTTACCTCGTCCCCGGCGGTGGCCGATGGCGTGGTCTACTTCGGCTCGATGGACAGCACGCTGTACGCCCTGGACGCCAGTTCGGGTTGGGCGGTGTGGCGCTTCCGCCTGGGCAAGGGCAGCATATCCACCCCTGCCCTTTCGGAGCATTTTTTGTACACCGGCGCGGCGGACCACAACATCTACTGTATCGATACGCGCTCCGGGAAGGAAGTGTGGCGCTTCGCCACCGAGCACCAGGTTACCGGTTCGCCGGTGCTGCACCGCGGCGCGCTGTATTGTGGCTCGGTGGACGGCTACTTCTACTGCCTCGACGCCACCACGGGCCAGCTGCGCTGGCGCTACAAGACGGACGGCCCGATCACCGGCACACCCGCCGTGCTTGAAGATATGGTCTTTATTGGCTCCACGGACAAGAATATTTACGCATTCCCTGCTTAAGGACGCTTTGTGAAACGTTTCTTCGAAAGTGTGTTCAAACGCAAAAAAGGGGCGCGCCCACGCAAAGGAAAAACTCAGCCGCTGAACCAGTCCGAAGACTGGCATTTGACCGCGGGCGGCTTCCCGCAGTTGGTCTCGGGCAGCGGGTTGGACGCCGGCCGGCGGCGTGACAACAACGAAGATGCCTTGCTGTGCATCAACATCGCTTTGGGGGCGGGCGATGCGGCCCAGCCGATGGGCTTGTACGCGATTGCCGACGGCATGGGCGGCCACCGCAACGGCGAACTGGCCAGCGAGGCCGCTTTGCGCACGCTGGGCGAGACCCTGGTGAGCAGGCTGTACAAACTGCTCTTCGGCCCCAACCCGCAGCCCGCCGAGGAATCCCTGCGCGAAATGATGGAAGACGCCGTCCGCGAAGCCCACCGCGCGGTGAAGAAAGCCGCTCCTGGCGGCGGCTGCACGCTGACCGCCGCCCTGGTGGTGGGCAGCCAGCTGGTGCTCGCCCACCTGGGCGACAGCCGGGCCTATGCAGTGCATCGCGACGGGCGTATGGAGCTGCTCACCAGCGACCACACGCTGGTGCACCGCCTGCAGGAGATGGGCCAGCTCAGTGAGGAAGATGTCGCCAACCATCCGCAAAAGTCGGTGCTCTATCGCGCCCTGGGTCAAATCGACCAGGCCGAGCCGGATATCCTGATCAGCAGCCTGCCCGCCCATGGCGCGCTGTTATTGTGTTCGGATGGCTTGTGGGGCGCCGTGCCGGAAGACGAAATCCGGCGCATCGTCCATGCCACTCCCAGCCCGTACCTGGCCTGCCAGCAACTCGTCGAGGCGGCCAATGCCAACGGCGGCCCCGACAATATCTCCGTGGTGTTGGTGCGCGCCGTTTAAGGGCTCATGTCCACCAGCTATCTGGACAATTATTACGCCCGCCTGGGGGTACGCCGGACGGCTTCGCTGGAAGACGTGCAGCACGCCTACCGCGCCGCGGCGCGCAAGTACCACCCGGACGCCAACCCACACCCCGGGGCCAAGGAACTCTTTTTGCTGGTGCAGGAAGCCTACAACGTGCTTTCCGACCCCACACGCCGGCGCAGCTACGATGCCAGCCTGCCGCCGGATGTGGAAACCCCGCCCGACCTGATGGTCAATGCGCTGTACAGCCGGGGGCAGGTCACCCCGGGCGAGCCGGAGCAAGTCGTCTACGTGCTGCTCGATTTGATGGCCGCCGAAAGCGGAGCCGCGCGGCGCCCGCCGCTAAACGTCTCGCTGGTGCTGGATGCTTCCACCTCCATGGCCGGGGGGCGGCTGGGCGAGGTGCTCAGGTCCGCCGGCCAGTTCCTGGAGCAACTCAAGCCGCAAGATACGCTCTCCGTGGTTGCGTTCAACGACCGCGCCGAGGTGGTGCTGCCGGCGCAGGCGGTGCAAGACCCGCAGCACCTGCGCGCCCGACTCGCCGCCCTGCAGGCCCGCGGCGGCACCGAGATATTGCAGGGCCTGCAGGGCGGCCTGGCCGAGCTGCACCGCCACATGAGCCCGGGCGCGGTGAACCACCTGGTGCTGGTGACCGACGGTCGCACCTACGGCGACGAAGCCGGCTGCCTGCGCCTGGCCGCACAAGCCGCCGCGGTGGGCGTGTCCATCTCGGTGATTGGCATCGGTGAGGAGTGGAACGAGACCTTTGCCGACCAATTGGCTGCCAAAGCCGGCGGCGTGAGCCTGTATGCCGACAAGAACACCCAAATCACCAAGCTGCTGCAGCGCAAGCTCACCGGGCTAAACCAGACCTATGCCGGCAATGTGAAGCTGCATTACCAACCGGGACCGGGCTGCCGGCTGGACTACGTGTTCCGCCTGGCGCCGGACAGCGGCATTCTGCAGGTGGATTCGCCGGTGTTTCTCGGCGACATCCCGCTGGAGGGTAGCCTGAGCGTGCTGCTGGAGTTCAGCGTGGATGCCAGCAGCCTACAGCAGGGCAATCTGACCCTGGCGCAGGGCGAGCTGCGCCTGGACATGCTGCACAGGGTCATCCCCGCTACCACGGCGCGTTTTGAGTTGAGCCGCCCCGTGCTGGCCATGTCTGCGCCGGAACCGCCGCCGCGGGCGCTGGTCAACGCCATCGGCAGGCTCTCGCTATATCGCATGCAGGAGCGCGCCCGCGAGGAACTCGAAGCCGGCGACGGCCCGGCGGCCGCCAAGCGGCTGCGCATGCTGGCCACCCGGCTGCTCTCCTCCGGCGAGCGCGGCCTGGCGCGCAAAGTGCTCTCCGCCGCCAAAGAGATAAAGGATGGCGGCAGCCTGAGTGAGAAAACCGGAAAACAGATAAAATACGGCACGCGTGCCCTGGTTGGCAGCTTTGACACGCAACCGGCCGCGGAATAGGAAGCCCTGTGACCAGCACCTGCCCGAACTGCGCCGCAACTGTGGAAGCCGGCAGCCTGACCTGCAGCCGCTGCGGCGCGCAGCTGCCCAATGGCGTACCCACCCAGCTCATTCAAGAAGCGGCCCAGCCGCCGCAAACAGGCAACCCCACCGCACCTGCCGAGCGGCCCGGCCGCCTGGCGCTGCACATCATCCGCAGCGGCGAGATATTGCCGGTGGGCGGCGAGGGCGAGTACATTGTGGGCCGGGTGAGCAGCGGGCAGTCCGTGCTGCCCGACATCGATTTGGAGCCGTTCCACGCCTACGAGGCGGGCGTCTCCCGGCTGCACGCCCGCATCAAGGTCTCTCGCGAGGCGGTCTCGATCACTGATTTGGGCTCCTCGAATGGCACGGTGGTCAATGAGCAAAAGCTGCCCGCGCACCGTGAGCACACTTTGCAGGACAAAGACATTATTTCGCTGGGGCATCTGAGCTTCCAGGCGCTGATTGGACAGGACTGAGCGAATGGCCTACACGATATTGGTGCACATCCTTAATGAAGAACCGTTCGTGGGCGAGGTGGAAGAGATGCCCAGCGCGATGGACAGCCTGCTGCGCATCCAGAACCCGCGCAAGCGAGACGGCAAGGATTTGCCGTATCTGCAGGGCGACGTGACCACGGTTATCTACCCGTGGAACCGGATTAACTTTGTCGAGATACTGCCCAGCGGCGGTGAGGACGAAATCATCGGCTTTGTGCGCGAGTGAGCATGAGCGAAGCCCAGTTTGCCAACAAACGCATCCTGGTGGTGGATGACGAAGAGCGCATTGTGCGCTTCATCCGCCTGAACCTGGAGCAAGATGGCTTCCAGGTGGTGGAGGCCAACACCGGCCGTCAGGCTCTGGACCAGCTGCGCCAGGCGCTGCCCGACCTGGTGCTGCTGGATGTGATGCTGCCCGACCTGGACGGCTTTGAGGTGCTGCGCATGGTGCGCGAGAACCACGACGTGCCGATCATCATGCTCACCGCCAAGACCGAGGAGGACGACCGCGTGCGCGGCCTGGAATTGGGCGCCGACGACTATGTGACCAAGCCGTTCAGCCCCCGCGAGCTGGTCAGCCGGGTACGCGCCGTGCTGCGCCGCACCGAGGGCCGTGAGGCGCAGGGCGTCATCCAGGTGGATGACCGCCTGAAGATAGACTTCGACCGCCGGGAGGTGTGGCTGAATGGCAAGCTGGTCAAGCTGCGCCCTACCGAGTATCGCCTGCTCTACCATTTGGTGCAGAACGCCGGCTGGGTGGTGACCCATGACCAGATTCTGGCCAAGGTGTGGGGCTACGAATACCGCGACGAGCCGCACTATGTGCGCCTGTACGTGAATTACCTGCGCGAGAAGCTGGAAGAAGACCCCTCGAACCCCAAGTACATCCTCACCGAGCGTGGGGTGGGTTATCGGTTTGTGGATTACAAGCGCGAGCAGGAAGCCGAGCCGGAGAAGCCAAAGAAGGCCAGGAAGAAGTAGCTTTTAACCACAAAGACACAAAGAACACGAAGAAAAGCCCGATTTTATGACCACCGTGTCATTCGAGCAAGTCGGCCCGGCGCAGCCGGGCCAACGCCAGCGAAGAATCCCTGAGGCCTTTGCAAGCGGACTAGACACCTGGACTTATTAGTCTGCTAAGTAGGTCATTACGGTCCTTCTATGCACCATTTCATTGCCGGTATATTCAAAAGAGCCCGCCTATACAGCGGGTTCTTGTTGTTTGTAGGCTTGGGGGCGATGCGTCGTGCGCTACTTGGTCAGCGCGGCGACCAACCCGAGGATGAAGAGGGGTGACCAACACAGGCACTCCATCAGCGACATATCTCCGAAAATATCCATCTGGTCTCCTCCTCAGGCGCTCCGGGATTGCAGCTCCTCGTGCAGGGCGCGCAGGTAACCCCAATTATAAATGCCGTATTTGTGGCCGTCTTCCCATTCGATGTTCAGGGCGTAGTTGCCCACCATCTCCAGACCCTTGAGGCGGGCGGCGTTGGCCGCCATCAGCGGGATGATGAACATGCTCGGGTCGGGGTCCGGCTTCATGTTCTCGTGGCCGCCGCGGCACTGGGCGCAGGGGCAGGCGTTGCGCAGCAGATCGAAGGGCAGGGCGCTTTGCGTCCCGTCGTTCCATTCAATGAACAGGCGGGCTTGCTTGCGGTTGGCGGTGATGCTCTTGGGGATGATTTCGCTCACAATGGTTCCTCAGGGGTTGGCCACCAGGTCCAGGAATGCCGCCGCCGCCCAGCCGGCCCGGCTGGAGTCCACCGGCGTGACCAGATACCACCAGGTGTAGCCATCCGCCTCGTGCGGGCCGTCGCGGATTTCGAAGACTTCGGCATCGAAGCCCTGGAACTCGATGCTGGCGTTCAGCCCCGGGCCGCTGCGGATGTTCAGGCTGCTGCCGCCGGTGTCCACCTGCACGTAGCTGCCAATGCCCATCTCGCCGGCGGCCAGCGGTGCATAGGTGGCGGTGGGCGTGGAGGTGGGTGGCGGCGTGGCCGTGGGCGGGCGCGGCGTGTTGGTGGGGCCAGGCACCCAGGTGAAAGCGGCCAGCGGCGGCTCGCTGACGCTGGGCGGCAGGTACCAAAACAGGGCCGCGGCCGCCGCGGTGGTCAGCAGCGCGCCGAGGATCAGCGCGCTGAGGATCACGCCGCGGGTGGCGTAGCGGCGCAGGTTGGACAATTTCACGGGATTAAGCATACCCGCGTATTGAAATTCGCGGGCATGCTCATAATCCGGTGAACTGTGTGAAGTTATTCGACGGCCAGGTAAAACGCGTTACCTAAAAATGGATCGTATACCAGCAATAGGCCGTTGTCACCCTGATTGACAATGAATGGCAAATGGCCGGAAATTGTGGCGCCACCGTAAAAGTCCGTGCTTTCAAGCAAACCATTGACGCCAGCCAGGAAGAAGGTGCCATCTATTTTGATGCCTGTTTCACCAAGCACCGAGAAATTACTGGTGTAGAAACTGCATTGCTCGTCACCCGTCTTCTGGCAAGTAACCTGAACCTCGATAAAGATGTATTCCTGTCCAGCCTCAGGCTCTTTGTTGAACATATTCCCTGACATCACAATGTCGGTGGCTGGACGCACAGTACCGATTACTTTAAATGCCATATTGTCCGTAACGATTTCCGACCCTGCGGGGGCGGGATTGCTGCGGGTTGTTCCCAACGGTGCAGCGGTTGGCTCAACTTGTTGCGCCTGTGCCTGTTCCGGGGCAGAGGCGCCGCTTTCGGGTTGATTAACTTGAACGCTGGATCCGCTGCCGCAAGCCAAACTGGCCAAAACAAGAATGAGTAGTATGGATAGCAGTTTGGCGTTTTTTGAAAGTGGCATTTTTGTTCCTCCTGGTTGATTTACTTTAGAGGCAGTATAGGTAACCTGAACTTGCCAATGGAACAGAATGGCTTTACCACTGTATTCTTTCGGGTTGTTAAGCTTTTCTTTCCTTATGGAAAGCGCGTTTGTGGATTGGGTTCTCAGGGAGTTGGAAAAACGGTCTTGGTCGCAAGCTGAATTGGCGCGCCGCTCCAAGATATCCGAGTCACACATCTCTCACGTATTCTTTGGCCGGCGGCAGCCCCAAATAACCTTTTGCAAGGGGATTGCCAGAGCCTTTGAACTGCCGCCGGAGCTTGTTTTGCGCAAAGCCGGCCTTCTGCCGCCCATTCGTGAAGAGGCAGGCAGCCAGGCCCTGGAATGGCAGCATATCTTCAGTCAGGCGCGCGACGATGAGGAGCGCCGCCAGCTGCTGGAAATCGCCCAGTTCGAGATGAAACGCATCCGCAAGCGCAACCCGTAGATAAGCCGCTCAGGTACAATCTGCGCATGGCCCAATCCGGCGAGAAATTGCTGCTCAACAAGCGCTATCAATTGGAAAACGACCTGGGCAAAGGCGGTATGGCCACGGTGTACCGTGGTCGCGACCTGATGCTGGAGCGCGATGTGGCCATCAAGCTGCTGCGCGAGGACTATTCCAAAGATCCGGCCTTCCGCGAGCGCTTCCGCCAGGAGGCCAAGGCGGCGGCCAACCTCTCCCACACCAACATCGTCACCGTGCACGACTTCGGCTTCGATGAAGACCACCTCTTCATCGTGATGGAGTATGTGCCCGGCACCGACCTGAACAGCCTGATCAAGCAGCGCGGCCGCTACAGCCTGGAAGAAGGCATCCCGCTGGTCATCCAGGCTTGCAAGGGCATCGGCTACGCCCACCGCGCCGGCCTGGTGCACTGTGACATCAAGCCGCACAACTTCCTGGTCACCCCGCAGGGCCGGCTGAAGGTGACCGACTTTGGCATCGCCCGCGCCCTGGCCTCCATCCATCCCGACGAGGAAGCCGAGGTGGTTTGGGGTTCGCCGCAGTATTTCGCCCCCGAGCAGGCCGGCGGCGGCGCGCCTTCCCCGGCGTCGGACGTCTATTCGCTCGGCGTGATCATGTACCAGATGTTCACCGGCCGGCTGCCCTTCACCGCTAAAGACGCCGCCGAGCTGGCCCGCGAGCACCAGACCAGGCCCGCCCAGCCGCCCATGCAGCTCAACCCGCAGATCCCCCCGACATTGAACGAAATCATGCTCAAGGTGCTCTCCAAAGAGCCTTCGGCCCGCTACCGCACCGCCGACCAGTTGGGCCGCGTGCTGCTCACTTTCGCCGCGCCGCCCGAAGCGTTGGAGGCCGAACCACTGCCGCCGGCGTCCCCGCCCGCCGCGCCGCGGGCCGCGCCGGTGGCCCAGCCGCCCGCGACTCCACGCAGCGCCGCTACCGGCGAGCTGGATTGGGCCGCGGTGGCTCTGGGTCTGCTGGCTGCCCTGCTGGTGGGCGGGCTGCTGCCTTTCTGGATGTGGGTGTATCTGGTGTTCAATCCGCCGTTGAGGTGAAGCAGTAAGCAGTAATTGGTAATTACCGCTTACTAATTACCAGTCATTGCAAGGAGGCCCGGCGTAGCCAGGGCCGACGAAGCAATCTGAAGGTCATAGGCCCTCCCCCTACATCCGTTATAATCCTCAGATGGCTGCTCAGCCATTGATCGCCCCCTCCATCCTCAGCGCCGACCTGGCCCGCCTTGGCGAACAAATCGCCGAGGTCGAAGCCGCCGGCGCCGACTGGATCCACATCGACGTGATGGACGGCCGCTTTGTGCCGCCGATCAGCTTCGGCCAGGTGCTGGTGGCCGCCTGTCGCCGGGCCACCCGGCTGCCGCTGGACGTGCACCTGATGGTGCAGGAGCCCGAGGGCATGCTGGCCTCCTTCGCCGAAGCTGGGGCCGACCATATCCACATCCACTTCGAAGCGAGCAGCCCGGTCGAGCGCAGCCTGCAGGCCATCCGTGACCTGGGCTGCAAGGCCGGCCTGGCGCTCAACCCCGCCACGCCCGCTGCGGCCGTCGGCGAGCTACTCCCGCTGCTCGACATTGTGCTGGTCATGTCGGTGAACCCCGGCTACTCCGGCCAGGCTTTTATCCCCGCAGCGCTGCCCAAGGCGACCACCATCCGTGAGATGCTCGACGCGGCTGGCGGCCGGGCGCTCATCGAAATCGACGGCGGCATAGATGCCGGCACGCTGCCCGCCGCCCAGGCGGCCGGCGTGGGCGTGTTCGTGGCCGGGAATGCCATCTATCAGCACCCGGGCGGCGTCGCCGCCGGCGTAGCTGCGCTGCAGCAGGCCGCCGCTCAGCCCGTCAGCCCCTAAACCGACCATGCCAAAGACCAAAGATACTCCTCACGGCAGCATCCATATCGCCCCCCGCGCCATCGCCACCATTGCTTGCCAGGCGGCGGTCGAATCCTACGGCGTGGTTGGCCTGGCTTCCAAGAACTTTTTCGATGGCCTCAGCAACCTGATCGTCAAAGACCCCACGCACGGCGTGGAGGTCCACTATCAGAACGAAGCCATCCTGATTGATATTTACGTCGTTGTGGAATACGGCACCAACGTCAAAGTGGTGGCCGACAGCGTGGCCAAGACGGTGCGCTTCCACGTTGAGCGCGCCCTGGGCCTTCCTATCCGCGAGGTGAATGTGCACGTCCGCGGGCTGCGCATCAGCGAACCCAATCCCTGATTTTCGGAGCCATCATGACAGAGGTCGACAAGTCCCCCCTGCGCGAGACCCGCATCTTCGCTTTGCAGCAGTTCCCGGTGAACGGCAAAGCGGTCAAGCGCCTGGCCCAGGCGGGCTATTCCTGGCTGGAGGCCAACAAGCAGACCGTCAACGCGCTGAACGTCTTCCCCGTGCCCGACGGCGACACCGGCACCAACATGACGCTGACGATGAAATCCGCCGTGGAAGAAATGGAAAAGGTCTCCGAAGACAAAGCCGATGAGATGCTCGGCGCCCTGGCGCAGGGCGCACTGATGGGCGCCCGCGGCAACTCCGGCGTGATCCTTTCGCAGGTGTGGCGCGGCTTCGCTGTCTCGGTGCAGGGCAAATCCTCACTGACCTCGCAGGATTTGGCTGCTGCGTTCGTCTCGGCGCGTGACACCGCCTACAAAGGCGTGGTCCGTCCCGTGGAAGGCACCATTCTCACCGTGGTCAAGGACATGGCCGCCGCCGCCGAGGAAGGCGCCGCGGCGGGCGACGACCCGATCATGCTGCTGCGCCGCGTGCTGCAAGCCTCCAAGGATTCCGTGCAGCGCACGCCCGACTTGCTGCCGATCCTCAAAGAAGCCGGCGTGGTCGACTCGGGCGGCAAAGGCATCAGCCTGCTGATGGAAGGCATGCTGCGCTGGGTGGAAGGCCAGCAGCTGCATACCGCCGAGACCCAGGCCACCCCCATCTCGGCGATGAACCTGGAGAGCAGCCTGGACGCGGTGGAAGAAGGCCAGGATTACGAAGTGGTGGTGGACTTCCGCCCCAGCGGCGACCTGGACCTGCAGGCGTTCTACGGCGAGCTGGAGACGATGGGCACGTCCATCCAGGTGGGTGAGGGCGATGGCATGTACCGCATGCACATCCACGTGCCCACAGACAAGCTCTATGACCCGATCAACTACACCATGGGCCTCGGCACGGTGACCAATGTGGCCATCGAGAACCTGATGGCCCAGATGGACGAGATCACCGGCAAGGCCGCCGAGGCGGCGATCAAGCTCAACCCGGTGGAACCCGGCCAGATCGCCCTGGTGGTGGTGGCCCCCGGCGCCGGCTTCGCCCGCCAGTTCGCCGAACTGGGCGCGGCGGCCATTGTGGAAGGCGGCCAAACGATGAACCCCAGCACCGCCGACCTGTTGGCCGCGTTCGAGAACCTGCCCACCGACAAAGTCATCATTCTGCCCAACAACAAGAACATCCTCATGGCGGCCAAGGCGGCCACCGAAGTGACCGTCAAGAAGGCGGTGGTGGTGCCCAGCCGCAGCCTGCCTGAGGGCCTCGCCGCCGTGCTGCGCCACAACCCGGACGGCGATGTAGAGGCGGTGGCCAGGCAGATGGAAGAGGCCATGGCCGAGGTGCAAACCGGCGAGATCACCACCGCCAGCCGCAACGCCGAGATCGACGGCGTGAAGGTCAAGATCGGCGAGATCATCGGCCTGCACAACGGCAAGTTGACCGTCTCGAACGGCGACCTGGATAACGCCTGCCTGGAGCTGCTCTCCAAGATGGGCGCTGACAAGTCCGAGATTTTGGTGCTTTTCCACGGCGAAGACATCAGCCCTGCCGATGCAGCGAACATGGCCGACAAGATCCGCGCGACCTTCAGCGACCTGGAAGTCGAAGTGCAGCCCGGCGGCCAGCCGCATTATCAATTCATCTTTTCACTCGAATAAATGGCCTCGATCGGCATTGTCAGCGACAGCAGCACGCTGTTCCCCAACCCTGTCTTCACCGGCCGGGAACGGGTGCACCTGCTACCCGCGGCCTGGCAGGGTGAGCCGGGGGCGGAGCGGCTCAAAGCCGCCGACTTCCCCGCCTCGCTGAAAGGCGCGCCGGCTCCGCAGCTGGCCGCGGCCAGCACGGCGGACTTCGAAGCCTTCTTCCGCAAGCTGGGTTCTCATTACGATGGCGTGCTGGCCATCCTGCACGCTGAGCGCTTCAGCCCGCTGGCAACCGCGGCTGCCGAAGCCGCCGCCAACCTGCACGGCAGCCTGGCGGTGCGTGTGATCGACAGCGGCACGCTGGCGCTGGGCCTCGGCCTGGTGGTGCAGGCCGCCGCCGAGGCCGCCGAGGCCGGCCTCGGCCTGGCGGAACTGGACCTGCACGCCCGCAACATGGCCCCGCGCATCTATGGCCTGCTGTGCATCCCCGGCCTGAGCTATCTGCAGCGCAGCGGTGAGATCAACCCCTCGCAGGCGCTGGTGGGCGAATACTTGCGCGTCACCCAAATCTACACGCTCGAAGAAGGCGAGTTGGTGCCCTCGCAAAAAGCGCGCAACCCCCGCCACCTGGTGGATGTGCTCCATGAGTTCCTCTCCGAATTCGAAGACCTGGAGCATGTCGCCTTGATGCAGGGTGTACCCGCCTTCGAGCAGGAGACCCGAGCCCTGCGCGAACGCCTGTTGGAGGAGCGCGGCCAGCTGCCGATCAGCGAGCAGACCATCAACGCGCCAGTGGCCAGCTTCATCGGCCCGCACAGCCTGGGCATCTTCGCCCTGGAACGTTAGCCTGACCCTATTGATACAATAACGCGATGAAGGCTTCCATCCTCAAGCTGAAGAAGTTCTTCCGGCTTGAAGCGGAGCGCAGTTACGACAACCGCGCCGTGGTGGGCGGCCTGCCCAAGGCTCTGCAGAATTGGCAGGCCGAGGCCCGCGCCGAGGGCGTGGGCGACGAGCTGCTCACCGCCATCCAGACCCGCCTGCACAACTATGCCCAACTGACCCCCGTCGAACGCCAGAAAGCGCTCATTGAAGTGTGGCGGCGGGTGGAAGCCGAGTTGGGGCCCTTCCCCAACAATGGCAAACCCGCCGCGCCGCGGCGGCCCGCCGCGGTGCCCAAGGCGCCGCCCCCGCCCGAACCGGAAGCCAAAGCCAAACCGGCAACGACCCGCCGCCGGGCGGCCCCCGCCCGCCCGCGGGTGGAGGGCGAGCCGGCCGCGCTGGACGCGCCGGCCACGGTGCTCTACGGCGTGGGCGATGTGAACGCCACCCGCCTCGAGAAGCTGGGCATCGCCACTTTGGGCGACATGCTCTACCATTTCCCGCGGCGTTACGAAGACTACAGTCAACTCAGCGATATCGTCAGCCTGCTCTACGGCCAGCACGTCACCGTGATGGGCACGGTGAAATCGCTGAGCAACCGCCCGGTCAAGGGCGGGCGGCGCAGCATCGTCGAAGCCCTGGTGGACGACGGCACCGCCGCCCTGCGGGTGAGCTGGTTCAACCAGCCCTGGATGGCCCGCAACCTCAGCGTGGGCGCGCAGGTGGTGCTCTCCGGGCAAGTGGACCAATACATGGGTCGGCTGACGATGAGCAGCCCCGAGTGGGAGCTGGCCGATAAGGAGCAATTGCACACCAACCGCATCGTACCGGTATACCCACTGGCCGCCGACCTGGGCCAACGTTGGCTGCGCGGGGTAATGAAGCGCGTGGTGAGCTATTGGGCGCCGAGGGTGCCCGACCCGCTGCCGGCGGCCCTGGTGGCAACCGCCGAAGTGCGCCCGCTGCCCGAGGCGCTGCTGCAGGTGCACTTCCCGGACAACCCCGAGAGCCTGCGGGCTGCCCGCACCCGCCTGGCCTTTGACGAACTGCTGCTCATGCAGCTCGCCGTGTTGCTGCAAAAAGCGGCCTGGCAGGGCCAGACCGCCCGGCGTTTCGCCGCAGCGGATGGCTGGCTGGAAGCGCAAAAGGTCGCCCTGCCTTTTGCGCTCACCGCCGCCCAGGCGGCTGCGCTGGACGATTTGCTGCGAGACCTGGACTCAGGGCGGCCGATGAACCGTCTGCTGCAGGGCGATGTCGGCTCGGGCAAGACGGTGGTCGCCGCGCTGTGCATGGCGCTGGTGGCCGCCCAAGGCGCCCAGGCCGCCCTGATGGCGCCCACCAGCATCCTCGCCGAGCAGCACTACGCCACGCTCACCCGCCTGCTGGTTAGCCCCGGCGGCCTGCAGCCGGGCGAACTGCGCCTGATCATCGGCGCCACGCCCGAGGCGGAGAAACAAGAGATCCGCCAGGGCCTCGGAGATGGCAGCATCAAGGTCGTCGTCGGCACGCAGGCGCTGATCCAGGACCCGATCCTCTTCGACCAACTCGAACTCATCGTCATCGACGAGCAACACCGCTTCGGCGTGGGCCAGCGCGCCAAGCTGCGCGCCAAGGGCGACAACCCGCACCTGCTGGTGATGACCGCCACGCCCATCCCGCGCTCGCTCTCGCTGACGCTGTATGGCGACCTGGACCTCAGCGTGATTGCCGAACTACCGCCGGGCCGCCGTGAGGTGGATACGCAGCTCATGCTGCCCGGCGAGCGCGGGCGCGCTTACGATCTCATCCGCCGCGAAGTAGCCGCCGGGCGGCAGGCCTTCATCGTCTATCCGTTGATTGAAGGCGAAGAAGACGTCGACAGCGAGCCCGACGAGCGCAAGGCCGCCGTGGTGGAGGAGAAGCGCCTCAAAGCCGAGGTCTTCCCGGACTTGAAGCTGGGCTTGCTGCACGGGCGCATGGCCGCCGACGAGAAGGAAAAGGCCATGGCCGCCCTGCGGGATGGCAAGGTGCAGGTCCTGGTCTGCACCACCGTGGTCGAAGTGGGCGTGGACGTGCCCAATGCCACGGTGATGCTCATCGAGGGCGCCGACCACTTCGGCCTGGCGCAGCTGCACCAGCTGCGCGGCCGGGTGGGGCGCGGCGGCGAGCAATCCTATTGCATCCTGGTGCCCACGGGGGGGCACAGCGCCGAAAATGAGCGCCTGAAAGCCTTGCTGGAAAGCAACGACGGCTTTATGCTTGCACAGAAGGATTTGGAGCAGCGCGGCCCGGGGCAATTCCTGGGCAAGCAGCAGTCCGGCTTCCTGGATTTCCGCCTGGCCTCGCTGACCGATGCCAGGCTGATCGACAAAGCCCGCCGTCACGCCGAAGACCTGCTGGCGGGTGACCCCGACCTCAGCCAGCCCGCGCACGCGGCGCTGGCCGCGGCGGTCAAACAATACCTCAGCGACGGCAAGGGAGACCTTAGCTAATGATCCGTGCCCTGTTCCCGGCCACTTTCGACCCGATCCACAACGGCCACATCGACATCGCTTTGCGGGCGGCGCATATTTTCGATGAGGTGGTCGTGGCCGTCTACGCCATGCCGCAAAAATCGCTGCTCTTCCCTACCGAGACCCGCCTGGAACTGGTCCAGGTAGCCTTCAAACAGGAGCCCAAGATCAAGGTGGTTACTTACCAGGGCCTCACGGTGGAGTTCGCCCGCGAGATCAGCGTCGGGGTGATCGTGCGCGGCCTGCGCGTGCTTTCGGACTTCGAGTACGAATTCCGCATGGCGCTGGCCAACCGCCAGCTGGCCCCCGACATCGAGACCGTCTCGCTGATCACCAGCAAAGAGCACTCCTTTCTGTCGTCCACCACGGTGCGCGAAGTCGCCTCGCTGGGCGGCGATGTGAGCGGCATGGTACCGCCGCATGTCAAAAAGGCTCTGGACAAGCGCTTTGCAGACATTAAAAAGAACGGGGAAGCGGAGTACGTGGCCAGTCCGCCGCGCGATTAGATTGCCCGGCCCAGCCGGTTGACTGTAGGGCGGTTTGTGTATAAGCTTTGTAACTTCCGGAATCCGCCAGGCTGGTATTGTTCTTGCACCTGAAACAAACAGCGGCTCCGGCCGTTTAATAGTGAAACTATGGACATCCTTCAATTAATAGACCGCCTTGAAGAGCTCTTCAACCAGAGCCGTCCCATCCCGCTGACCAACAACGTGGTCGTGGATGAGGACAAGATGCTCGACCTGATCGACCAGATGCGCGTGGCCATCCCCGATGAGGTCAAGAAGGCTCAGAAGCTGATCGCCGAGCGTGACCGCACGCTGGCCCAGGCCACCGAGGAGGCCCGCCGCACCCTGGACCTGGCCAAGGAGAAGAGCCAGGGCCTAGTGGAACGCGACTCCATTGTGGCCTCGGCGGAGAGCCGTGCCCGCGAGGTCTTGCACCAGGCCGAGCTGGACGCCGAAGCCACCCGCCAGGAGGCCGACGACTACGTGGTGCAGGTGCTGACCAACCTGGAGATGGAACTGGAGCGTGTGCTCAACCAGGTGCGCAACGGCATCCGCGCCGTGATCCAGCAGCAGGAAGAGAAGCGCGGCCAGACAGCCGCGCTGCCGGAAGATGGCGCCACCCCGGAAAGGCAAGACCCTTCGGGATAAAAATTCCCCCTCAAAAGCACAGAAAAAAGCGGCGGGCTCATGCCCGCCGCTTTTTGTTGCCCTTTTATGAGCCGTGTCATTGCGAAGCCGCAGGCGGCTTACGGCCTGCGTGCGCGGCAATCTCGTTTGCCTGCCACCTGTATTGTTAGCTTTCGCTTGTTTGCCACCGAATTGCTTCGTCGCTGCCAGCGCTCTGCACTGGCTACTCCTCGCAACGACGGAAAGCCTGCCCGGCTAGTCTTCCGCCAACACAATCACCTTGTCCGCCTCGCCGAAGGTGATTGCAGCCGATTTCTTGGGGTTGGTGTAAACGCCGAAGTTCTTTTCGGCGTCCGCGGTTTCCGCCAGGATGCGGTAGCCGATCGCGGTTTCACCCCGGCGGCGCGCCGCCTCCACCACCGTATAGAAGTTCACCGCCGCCCCGGCTTGCACGTAGTCCGCGGCCGGCTTCAGGTAAATCTCGGACCCATCGGCGTCGAAGATGTCCGTGAAGACCTCATACAACTCCGGGTTTTCCGAGTATTGGGCCATCATCAGGCTGATCAGCTGCTCGCTGACGATGAAGTCGTCCACCCTCACGGAGCGAGCCAGCTCCCGGTTGCGCAGGTCGAGGAACTCGCTCACGATGCTTATCTGGGCTTGCGTCTTTTCCACAATGTCCCGCAGGTGCAGCAGGGTGACCAGAGTGGCCGCATCCGCTTCCTGGGCCCCCAGGTGGGCGTAGGCCAGTACGACGGCGTGGTTGTAACTGTTAACCGCCAGTTCGTCCAACACGGCGCGGTCTGTGGTGTCGCCCTGCTGAACCAGCAGGGTCTGATTGCTGAGGCCGGCGCCTTGTTCGCGAATGGATTGCAGGGTCTCTTCGTCCAGGTCCGCCACCACGGTGACGCGCGAGCCGGGCGCGATGTAGTAGTCCAGCTCGCGTAAAATGCTGGCGCCATTGTCGTTCCAGCCCAGGAACAGGTAATTCGCCGGTGGGCGGGTAGCCCGCGGCGCCTCGCTGCGGATCAGCTCGGTTTGCAGTGCGAGGCTGGAAGGCTCTGCCAGGCGGATGGTGTCATCGTCCTCCGAGAGGGCAAAGATGCGGTCGCCCGGCTGGATGGGAGTATCCATGGGCGGGTTGAGCAGGATGGCGGAGTTCTCGGCCTTGTGCAGGCCCATCACGCAGGAGTCTTCGTAAGCCAGCAAAGCTTCGCCGTAGGTTTTGCCCACTAGGGCGGGTTCTTCTTTGAAGTAAATCTCATCGCCCTCGTAGTCCATCAGTTCTGTGTAGACCACATAGAGGCCGGATTGGTAAGAGGTCTGGGCCACCAGGCGGGAGATCAAATCGCCGGTCAGCACCACCTGTAGGCGGTCGTTGGCGCAGGCCATCTGAAGCGCGCTGAGGTTCTTTTCCTCACGCACCTGTGTGCTGATGCAATAGGCTTCGGAATGGCGGCGGGACGTGTTGGTGATCGCCAGCACCACTTTGATGATCTTTGCATCCGGGTCTTCGTCTTCGGGCGGCAGGATGATGATCGACTTGGCGCCGTGCGGGTTGACAATGTCGATGTCCGAAGGGTCTATCGGCCTGCCATTGCGACAGATGATCTTCGTACGGCTTTGGCCCAGGTCCACGCGTTCGCGGATCTCATCCTCCATCTCCGCTTTGTCTTTGTCTGCCAGCACAACAATGGCTGCGTTCCTCTGGTTCTGATTGGCCAGCAGCAATTGGCTGAGGATGGCAAAAATCTGCGGAGACCAGCCGAGGATCAGCGTGTGGTTGTTCTCCAGCACGCGGGAACGCCCCTTGCGCAGCGCTTCGATGCGCGCATCCAGGCCGCTGCTGAGCACGCCAACCAGGGCGCTGACGATGAACACGCCGCCCAAGCTGACCAGTAGCATCACGGTGCGATAGCCGGCGCCGCTGTGCCTGCCCACCGTGTCCGCATCCAGGCCCAGGGTGCGTATCAGGCTGTCCCAACTGGCCTCAGCGAAGGTGAGCTGGCCCGCCTCGCTGTCCTGGACGATTCCAGCGAAGGAGATGATTGCGGCGGCCAGCAGCACAATGACCATGGAAGCCACAAACAGCATGCCGATCATCGCCGGCGTGCCGCGGGCCATCAAGTTGTCGAAATGGTAGCGGAAACGGTCGCCTATCGTCGGGTTCATTGCCACCTCCTGGCCTCAGACGTTGCGGCGAATTATAAAGGCAAGTGCGCAGCCGCCAGAGACCAGTGTGGCAGGGGTTTATGGAACCAGAGTCACAGGAATGCTGCTGAGGTGTAGCAGCCCGCCGTCACGCATGGACTGGGCGAAGACCACGATACGGGCCGGGGTCGGCTCGCTGACCGAGTAGCTCAGCTGGCCGCTGAACGGGCCGGGCTGCCCGATGTCCGGCGAATTGATCATCGCCGCACCGAGGGCGAGGATGTTGTCGTGCGTGCCGCACAACTCGTCGGACTCGCCCTCGCCGCCGGGGCCGCACAGCGCCAACCCAAGGCTGGATTCGAAGAAATAATCTGAAAAGCCGCTGATCTCGATCTGCCCGCCGGAGACCTGGCCCAACGCGGCCGGGGCAGTGATGTTGATCACCTCGAAGTGGAACGCCGCCGGCAGGATGGCCGCCTCGCCGCCGGTCAGCAGGGTGACCTCCACGCTGGCCAGGTGCACAATGCCGCCGTCCATGGCGCTGGTCTCGTAGACCGAAACGCGGCCAGGCTGCTCACGGCTCACCGTGAAGACCAACTGGGCGCTGAAGTTGCCCGGCTCGCCCATCGGCGACTGGATCGTAGTGGGCTGCAGGGCAAGCACCTCGCCTTCCTCGCCGTAGATGGCGACCACCAGGTTCTGCTCGAAGGTGGGGCGGGATTGCCCCTGCACCGTGACCGGGGAGACCAGCCGCGAGCCGAAGCCCGGCAGCGAAATGAGAATCGCCTCCAGACTACTCTCCGGGCTGGTGGGCATCGCGCTGGGTTGCGGTGGCGGCAGGTTCGGCTCGGCGGTGGGCAGCGGGGGGAGGGCAAAGTCGGTGCTGGTGGCTGTGGCTGCCGGGGCGGGAGTGCAAGCAGCCAGCAACACGAGCAGCAAGGCAGAGAAAATAGGCGCTTTGGTCATGGGCAAATTATGGCCCATCCAGCCGGAAATTGGCGGCTATTTTGGGGCCGGGTGCAGCTCGCGGGCCTGATCCACCAGGAAGACCGAGCCGCAGACCAGCACCAACTGCCCCGGGCCAACCGCCCCCAAGGCGGCGCGCAGCGCCGCCCCGGCATCGGCTTCGGCACGGGCGGCCAGGCCCGCCTGAGCCAGGTGGGCCTGCAGCTCCCCGGCGGGCATGGCGCGTGGGTGCTCCGACTGGGTGGCGATGGCCCCCTCCACCAGGTCTCGCAGCGGCTCCAGCAGCCCGCCCAGGTCCTTGTCCGCCGAAACGCCCAGCACCAGCACCACTCTGCGGCCGGGGAAATAATCGTCCAGCGCTCCGCGCAGCGCCCGGGCCGCCCCGGGGGAGTGGGCTGCATCCAGCAGGAGCGGCGGGTCGCTTTGCAGCAGTTCGAAGCGGCCCGGCCAGCGCGCCGCGGCGAAGCCATTTCGAATGGCTTCGCCGGGCACAGGCAGGCCGGTTGCGGCCTGCGCCCCCAGCGCGGCGTAGGCCGTGGCGGCATTCGCCGCCTGGTGGCGGCCCAGCATGCCGATGCGCAGCGACACGGTCCCTGGCGGATCCGCCGGAGACCAGACGCGTATCTGCTGGCCGCTGAGGTCAAAACCCTCGAGGTCAAAGAGCAGGTCTGTGCCCACTTCGCTCACCGCCGCGTTGTGCTCCGCGGCGGCCTGCAGGATGATCTGGCGGGCTTCGGGGGCTTGCGGCGCGATCACCAGCGGCACGCCGGGCTTGATGATGCCCGCCTTCTCGGCGGCAATCTGCGCCAAGCTGTCGCCGAGGATGCTGGTGTGGTCGAAATCCACCGGGGTGATTACGCTGACGCTGGGCGTCCAGGCGTTGGTGGCATCCACGCGGCCGCCGAGGCCGGCCTCGATGACCGCGGCCCCTACAGCGGCGCGGGCGAAGTGCAGGAAGGCCAGGGCGGTGACCACTTCGAAGTGGGTCCAGTCTTCGCTGGCGACCAAATGCGGCAGCATCTCGGCGAAACTGGCTTCCAATGCACCGGGGTCAGCCGGCTCGCCGTCCAGGCGGATGCCGGCCAGCGCCCCTTCGAGGTGCGGCGAAGTGAAGCTGCCCACGCGATAGCCGGCCGCTTTGAGCGCCGCGGCGCTCAAAGCGGCCACAGAGCCCTTGCCGTGCGTGCCGGCGATGTGCAGGCCGGGGTAGGCCTGCTGGGGGGCGCCCAGCGCCGCCAGCAGGGTGGCGATACGTTCCAGGCTGAAATCGGCGGCGCGCATGCCGCCCTGGTGACGTGCCCCCAGGTCCGGCAAGGCGGCCAGGTATTCGTTCAGCATCGGCTGATTGTAGCTTGTCCGCCATCTTCAAAAAACTGTCGGGTTGTTAAGTGGAGCCCTATAAATAACTTTTAAGGTACTCGCAGCCTTTTCTAAAGTATCATTGGGCAGCAAGCATCCCCAAAATCTTAAGGAGAGAAACATGCGCAATCGCCTCACCCTCTTGCTCAGTTTGATGGTCATCACTGCCATCCTGTTGAGCGCCTGCGGTGCTCCGCCTGCCGCGGAGACCCCCGTAGAAGAACCTGAAGTTGAAGCTCCCCCCGTAGAAGAACCTGAAGTTGAAGAGCCCTCCCACAACATCGGCACCGCCGAGAACCCCATCAAAGTCCTGTTTGTGCCCTCCACGGACGCCACGGTGATCATCACTGGTGGTGAGGTGATGGCCCAGGCTTTGGCGGATGCCACCGGCCTGCACTTCACGGTGGATGTGCCCACCTCCTATGCGGCCACCATCGAGGAGATGTGCGCCTCTCCGGACAACACTATGGGCTTCATCCCCGCCTTGGGCTACGTGTTGGCCAATGACCTCTGCGGTGTGGACGTAGCCTTTATGGCCGTCCGCTTCGGCTTCCCGGTCTACTGGGCTCAGTTCCTGGTCGCGCGCGACAGCGAATACCAGACCCTGGAAGACCTGGACGGCGCTTCCTGGGGCTACGGCACCCTGTCCTCCACCTCGGGCTACCTGTTCCCCCTCGTGACCCTGAACAACTTGGGCGTCAGCGCGGGTGAGGCGACCGAGACCGGCGGCCACAACCAAGCCGCTCAGGCCGTGTACAACGGCTCGGTGGACTTCGGCACTACTTTCTACTCCGTGCCCCTCAATCCGGATGGCGAACCCGCCTGGAGTTACGAGGATTGGCAGGCCGGCCGGGTGACGCCTGACATGTACGACGTTCCCGCCGATGTGATCGATGCCTGCGGCCCCAGCGAAGATGGTAGCCGCTTGCTGTGCGAAGGTTGGCGCATCACGGATGCGCGCGCCAACATCCGCACCGAGGCCCCGGATGTAGCTCAGCAGGTGCGTATCCTGGGTCTGTCGGACGAGATCCCCAACGACACGCTGTCCTTCGGTCCGGAATTCCCGGCCGACCTGCGTGCCCAGATCGAAGCTGCGCTGATCGCCTTCTCCGCTACACCGGAATGGCATGACTCGATCGGGAACCCCGACTTCTACGACTGGTCCGGCATCTTCCCGGCAAACGATGCGACGTACGATATCATCCGCGGTCTGCTGGCTGTGACCGGCCAGACCTTGGACGATTTCCGCTAAGTCGACCCCGGTAAGCTGTAACAAAAGAGCAGGGCAAACGCCCTGCTCTTTTTTTGTCTATTTATCAATGCAGCGTTTCCCTTTATAATTCCCCCGCTCAGGACGCCCAAGCCAGACCCTGAGGACAGGAGAATCATGCTACAGATCCGAAACCTGACCAAGGTGTATGACAGTGGGGTGGTTGCCCTTGATGACGTGAGCTTTGACATCCCGGACGGCCAGTTCCTGGCAGTTATCGGCCTGAGTGGTTCCGGCAAATCGACTTTATTGCGCTGTATTAACCGGCTGATCGAGCCAACCAGTGGGCAAATCCTTTGGGATGGTGTGGATTTGGTTTCGCTCTCCCCCGAAGAAATGCGCCGCATGCGCCGCAAAATTGGGATGATCTTTCAACACTTCAACCTGGTCAATCGCTCCCGCGTGTTGACCAATGTATTGGCGGGACGGTTGGGCTACATCAACCCCGCTTTCAGCCTGATCAATCATTTCCCCAAAGAAGATGTCGAAAACGCAATTCGCCAGCTGGAGCGGGTGGGCATTGCCGACAAGGCCAACGTGCGCGCCGATGAGCTCTCCGGCGGGCAGCAGCAGCGCGTGGGCATTGCCCGGGCGCTGATGCAGGACCCCAGCATCCTGCTGGCTGACGAACCGGTGGCCAGCCTGGACCCCGTGCTGGCCCACAGCATTATGAAGTATTTGGAATTGATCAATCAGGAAGACAAAGTCACCGTGATCTGCTCGCTGCACTTTTTGGACCTGGTGCACCGTTATGCCGACCATGTTGTGGCGCTTAACCAGGGCAAGCTGGTCTTCGAGGGCGAACCCAAGAAGATCGACGATGCCAAGTTCAAGGAAATCTACGGCAAAGATGCCGAGCGGGTAGGTTGAGGACATGGACAAGGACAACAGGAAACCCAACATCTGGAAATCTCTCACCCTTGGCCTGGCCGTTTTGCTCGGGATTGTGGTTTACGCCTATGGCGCAGAAGTGACCCGGGTGAACCTGGGCGAATTGCAAAGTGAACGCCGCCAGGAAAGCATGGTGCGCGTGCTGCGCGCCCTGTTCCGCCCCGACCTGCTGGAATACGATCAGGTCTTGGAGCCGCGCGTCACGCCCATATACGTTCCCTGCCCGGCGGGGGGCGTTCCTGAAGACTTGGGCGATCCTCGAAGCGGCGGCTACATCACCGTTACGCCCGCGTGTGGCTCGCCCGGTGATGTGGTGCGCGTGGAGGGCTTTAACTTTATGCCGAATGCCGAAGGCCCGCTGCGCTTCGTCCCTGGCAGCGACCCTGAGAACCCAGTTGGGCTTGGGCAGCTTTTTGCGAACACAGACGCCCAGGGAAATTTTTCAATGGATTTCACGCTGCCCAACCGCGAGAGCGAGGACGTGCAGTACATTCGTGTAATCATGCGGCAGAACGAGGGCGCACCTTACTTCACCCAGAATGCCAAAGACACCTGGGACCGGATCGTTGAAACCGTCTTCATGGCTCTGCTAGCCACCACGATTGGTACCGTGCTGGCTGTGCCGATCAGCTTTACCGCGGCGCGTAACCTGATGAAGCCGGTGCGCAGCCCCATCGCCAGCATTGCCCTTAATGTTATCGGCTGGTTGGCCGGCATCTACCTGGCCTACCAGGTGGCCGCCTGGATTGGCGGCTTCACTCAACAATATGTCAGCGTGCTGCCCATCGCCCTGGCTAGCGTGGTGGTGGTGCCGATCATCGCCAACTTCGCTTTCCGTTGGGCGGTGCCGGTGGAGGATGCCGAGCCGCCGACGCGAGCCTTGCAGATTGTGCGCAACCTGGTGCTGCTGGGCATCGCCGCCTTGGGTATCTATGCTCTGTACGCCCTGGCCGGGGCGATGAGTACGCTCGGCCCGCAACTCGCAAGGCAGTTCTCCGGCGTTGCCTTTATGGGCAACTTCCTGTTCCGCCTCGGCGGCATCCTGGATCTGTTGGTGCCCACGATTGCCGCACTGATGGGCGGCGGGGCGTTGGGCGGCTTGCTCGCCCGGGTGGGCCAGCAAGCCACCGAACGGCTGCCTGAGGCCGCGGTGAAGACGATGAACATCGTGCTCGCCGGTCTGGCCGGCGCCGTGCTGGCTGCGCTCTTCGGCGCCTTCGCAGAGTGGGTCTATCAGTTCGGCAACCCCGTAGCTACGCTGTGGTGGCCGGCGATCATCGGCGCCGCCGCGGGTGTCCTACTGGCCGTGCTGACCCAACCCAAGGCCACGCTCGGGGTCGGCATTGCGCTCTACTACGTCATCCGCACCATCCTCAATGCGCTGCGCTCGATTGAAGCGCTGGTGATGGCCATCGTCTTCGTGATCGCTGTGGGCATTGGCCCCTTCGCCGGCATGCTCGCCCTGGGCTTGCACACCATCGTCAGCCTGGCCAAGCTCTACTCTGAGCAGGTGGAGAGCATTTCTTCCGGCCCGATGGAGGCCTTGCAGGCCACCGGGGCCAACAGCTTGCAGACCATCGTCTATGCAGTGGTGCCGCAGATCATCCCGCCGTACATCGCCTACACCCTGTATCGTTGGGATATCAACGTGCGCATGTCCACCATCATCGGTTTTGTGGGGGGCGGCGGTATCGGTTTCCTGCTGCAGCAGAACATCAACCTGCTCAACTACCGCGGAGCCAGCACGCAGATGGTCGCCATCGCCGTGGTCGTGGCCACGCTGGACTATATCAGTTCCGTGGTGCGTGAACGCTACACCTAAGCATCGCCGGACTTGACGCTGTGCCCAACCATCCCGCCCCGCAAGGGGCGGGATGTTAGAATCGCCAACCGACAGGAATACGCCATGACTACTCGCCAGGAAGCTCTCGATATCGTGCGTGAATTCGTCAAGAACGATGGCCTGCTGCGCCACATGCTGGCCGTGGAGACCGCCATGCGCCACTACGCCCGCCTGTACGGCGAAGACGAAGAGACCTGGGGGCTCGCCGGCCTGCTGCACGACTTCGACTGGGAGATCCATCCCACGCTGGAGAACCACCCGCAGTCCGGCGCGCCGATGCTGCGCGAACGCGGGGTGCCCGATGTGGTCGTGCAGGCCATCCTCAGCCATGCCAACCACACCGGCGTACCCCGCAGCAGCCGCATGGAAAAAGCGCTGTATGCCTGCGACGAGATCACCGGGCTGATCATCGCCGTGACGCTGGTGCGCCCCTCCAAAGCGATCGGCGATGTGACCGTGAAATCGATCAAGAACAAATGGAAAGACAAGGCGTTCGCCGCCGGGGCCAACCGCCAGGAGATTGAAGACGGCGCCGGCGAATTCGGCGTGGAGTTGTGGGAACACGCCGCCAACGTGCTGGCGGCCATGCAGGCCAACGCCGCCGAGTTGGGTTTGGAAGGCCAGCCGGACGGCTAACTCACCGGCATCCAGCCGGTTTTGGGCACAAAACTTGCTACCAGGGGGCTATGCAAATGCTGCAAGGCAAAGGAATGTACCTGTGGATCATCAGCCGGGTGGAGCGGGGCGACCCTGAAGCCATCGCCGAGTTGGCCAAGAACGCCGGCATGAGCCATGTGCTGATCAAGATCGCCGACGGCGAATACACCTACAACGTCGACCGGGATACCCAATTCGACCGCGTGCCCGCGCTGGTCGCCGCGCTGCGCCAGCGCGGCGTGCAGCCCTGGGGCTGGCAGTACGTCTACGGGCGCAACGCGCTGGCCGAGGCACGCATGGCGGTCAAGCGCGTGCGCCAGTTCGACCTGCCAGGCTTCGTGGTCAATGCCGAGATCGAGTTCAAGGCCCCCAAGATGGATGTGGTCGCCGGGCGCTACATGGAAGAGCTGCGCGCCGGGCTGCCCACCACGCCCATCGCCCTGAGCACTTTCCGTTACCCTAATATGCACCGCCCGTTTCCCTACGAAACTTTTCTGGAATACAGCGACTTCAACATGCCGCAGGTTTATTGGGTTAAATCGTCCAACCCGGCCCAGCAGTTGCTGCGCACGCTGCGCGAGCACCAGGCGCTGCGCGTCTGGCGGCCGATTCTGCCCACCGGCTGCGCCTACCCGGAGGGCACCTGGAAGCCGACCCCGAAGCAGATCATCGATTTTATGGATGCGGCGCGTGAATACGACATGCCCGGGGCGAACTACTGGGAATGGTATTACGCCCGCCGCGATAATTCGGTGCTGTGGGATGCGGTGAAAAACTACCCCTGGAAAGCCCCGGTGGTGGAGCATAAGCCGGATATCGCCATCCGTTACCGGGATGCGATCAACTCCAACGACCCGGTCAAGGTGGCCGCGCTGTATTCTCCCAGTGGGGTGCACGTGAACGCCAGCCACACCCGCCAGGGCGCCGAGGGCATCCTGCGCTGGTACAACTCGCTGCTGCGCGAGAAGCTGCCCGAAGCCCGCCTCGAGATTACCGGCCAGTCGCATGAGGGCAACATCCGTACGCTGACCTGGACTGCGCAGTCCTCCGCCGGCCGTGTGCTGGACGGCAAGGACTCGCTCGGCCTGCAAGACGACCGCATCGCCTACCACTACACTTACTTCACGGTGCAAAAATCCTGAAATCTGCCGGCGGCGCAGGGGCTATAATCGCCGCTTGATGCTTTCTCTGCGCCCAAAACTCCTGCCGCTGCTCGCCGTGCTCGCCCTGGCGGCCTGCGCCCCGGCGCCCGCGGCGCCACCCGAGCCGCCCAGCCCCACGGGCACTGCCAGCGCTACGCCGTTCCCTCCGACCTGGGCCACTGCGCAACCCAGCGCCACGCCATCGCCAACCGCCCTGCCCACGCTGGCGGCCACCCTGCCGCCCCCGCCCGCCTTTAGCACCCGGCTGCACGCCGGCGTGCAGCCGGTGGCCTACATCAGCGACCACTGCGAGTATCTGGCACAGCGCTGGGACCCGCGCGGCGCGCTGCCCGGCAGCGTGGTGGCGCCGATCATGTTCCACAGCATCCTGCCGGGCAACACCGCGCCCACGGATCCCTCGGCGATCAACGAAGTGATGTTCGAGCAGTTGGTGCGCCAGGCTCAGCGCCTGGGCTACGAGACGATCACCGTGCCACAGCTGCTCGATTTCATCGAGAGCAACGCCAAGATACCGCCGCGCTCGATGATCCTGATTTTGGACGACCGCCGCCCGGGCACTGCGGAAGACCACTTCCTCCCTGTCCTCGAAGAGAATGGCTGGATGGCCACCCTGGCCTGGATCGCCCACCCGGACAGCGCCCAGCGCAGCGGCCGCCTGCCGGGAGAGAAGCTCTGGGATTGGATCGTGCGCCTGCACGATACCGGCTACTTCGACGTGCAGTCCCACGGGCTGCGCCACATTTACCTGAACAGCAGCATCCCCATCGACGAAGTGCGCGAGGAGATCGCCGACTCGATTCCCCCGCTGGTGGAGCATTTCGGCTACGCCCCGGTTGCCTACATCTGGCCGGGCGGCAACTACACCCGCGCTGGCCTGGAGGTGGCCCGCGAGGCCGGGTTCGAACTGGGCTTCACGGTGTATTCGCGCGGTCCGATACAGTTCAATTGGATACCTCAGGGCGAGGAAGAGCGCAGCTACGGCGAGCCGCTGCTGCTGCTGCCGCGCTTCTGGGACACCGCCGCGGTGTTCAACCTGGAGCAGACCGCCCAGATCGGCGATGCTGCCCAGCAGTTCGCCCGAGAGAACCACGCCGCCGAAGCGGCCTGGTACCGCCAGCACTGCGGCGGCGAACTGCCGCCGCTGGAGGATATTTTCAAGGAATAAAAAAGCCCCGCACATTGTGCGGGGCTTTTTGGTTTGTGTTTAGTCTTCGCCTTCGGGCAGCGGCTCGATGGGTGGCCCATCCGGCAGCAGGTCCAGCTCGCCGGCCACCAGCGGCGCTTCGGCCAGCACCTCAGGGCGCGGCTCCGGCGGGGGCAGCAGGTGGGCATTGGCCTCGTGGCCGGTGCCCGCCGGGATCAGCTTGCCCAGGATCACGTTCTCCTTCAGGCCGGTGAGCGCATCTTCCTGGCCGGCAATCGCCGCCCCGGCCAGCACCTTGATGGTGTGCTGGAAGGAGGCCGCCGAAAGGAAGGAGTCGGTGGTCAGCGAAGCCTTGGTGATGCCCAGCAGCACTTCCACGAACTTGCCCGGCTCACGGCTTTCGGCGATCAGCGCCTCGTTTTTCTTGCCGATCTCGAGGCGATTGACATGGTCGCCGGGCAGATAACCGGTGTCGCCCGGGCGGGTGACTTGCACCTTGGACATCATCTTGCGGATGATCACCTCGAAGTGCTTGTCGTGAATGTTCTGGCCCTGGGAGCGATACACCCGCTGCACCTCGGAGAGCAGGTACATGTAGCAGGCATCGCGGCCCTGGATACGCAGGATGTTGTGCGGGTTCAGGGAGCCTTCGGTCAGCGCCTGGCCGGCTTCCACCTTGTCGCCGTTCTTGATCAGCATGCGGGTGGTGTTGGGTACTTCGTACTCCACGGTTTCGCTTTGTTCGTAGGAAACGTACACCGTGCGGTCTTCCACGCGCACCTTGCCAGCGTTCTCGGCTTTGACTTCGTTTTCCTTCAGCGAGGCCAGCACCGCACCGGCTTCCAGCTTGTCGCCGTCTTTCACGGCCAGGCGGTAGCCCTTGGGCAGCTCGTACTCGTCGTGCACCATCTCGCTGTGTAGGATGCGGATGATGCGCATGTCGCTGAAGCGCTCGGACTGCGAGATTTCCACCGTGCCGCCGAGTTCGGCGACCACGGCTTCGCCCTTCGGCGCCCGGCGGGCTTCGAAGAGCTCCTCCACGCGGGGCAGACCGGTGGTGATGTCCGACTCGGCGGCGACGCCGCCCGTGTGGAAGGTACGCAGGGTGAGCTGGGTACCCGGCTCACCGATGGACTGGGCGGCGACGATGCCCACCGCGGCGCCCGTACCCACCAGGCGGCCGCGGCCCAGGTCCATGCCGTAGCACTTGATGCAGATGCCCTGGTCGGCTTCGCAGGTCAGCGGCGAGAAGACGTAGACGTCTTCCACGGCCGCGGCGACCACCTTACGGGTCTCATCGTGGCCGAGCAGTTCGTTTTTCTCGACCAGCACTTCGCCGGTCTTGGGGTCCACAATGTTGTGGGCCGCCACGCGGCCGAAGATGCGGCTGCCCAGCGCCTGGTCGGCGATGTTGTCTGCGCTGCGCATCCAAATGCCTTCTTCGGTGCCACAGTCGTCTTCGATGGTGATCACATCCTGGGCCACGTCCACCAGGCGGCGGGTCAGGTAGCCCGCGTCCGCAGTGCGCAGCGCGGTGTCCGCCAGGCCCTTGCGCGAGCCGTGCGTGGAGATGAAGTACTCCAGCGTGGTCAGGCCCTCGCGGAAGTTGGAGCGGATCGGCAGTGGGATGATCCGCCCGGAGGGGTCGGCCATCATGCCGCGCATGCCAGCCAGCTGCGAGATGGAACTGAAACCGCCCTTGGTGGCGCCGGAGTTGGCCATCGTCGCCAGGTTGCCCAGCGGGTCCATGTGCTGGCGCACCTTCTTGGCGATCTCGTTGGTGGTCTCCTGCCAGATTTCGATGACGCGCTCGTTCTGCTCCTGTTCGGTGAGCAGGCCGCGGCGGAAGTCCTCTTCCACGGTGGCTTCGCGCTCCATGGCGGCAGCCACGATCTCCTGCTTCTCTTCCGGAATGGTGATGTCCGAAATGGCGATGGTGGTGCCGGAGCGGGTGGCGTACTTGAAGCCGATGTCCTTGACCCGGTCGGCCACTTCGGTGGTGCGCTTCTCGTCGCCGGTCACTTCGAGCATCTGGGCGATCAGGTCTTTGATGGTGCCTTTGTCCATCTTCTCGTTGACGAAGCGGATCTCAGGCTCCAGCACCATGTTGAAGAGCACGCGGCCCACGGTGGTGTCCAGCAAGCGGGTCTCCGCTTCGGGCAGTCGATCGCCCTGGTCGTCGTACCAGGTCTCCGCACGCAGGCGGATGGGGGTGTGCAAGCCGGCCAGGCCGAGCTGGTAGGCCATGTCCACTTCTTCCATGTCGCCGAAGACCTGCGGGCGCTTGTTCCCACCCAGTTCCCTCGGTTCCATGGTCAGGTAATACACGCCCAGCACCATGTCCTTGGAGGGGCCAATGATCGGCTCGCCGTCGGCAGGCTTGAGCAAGTTCTTGGTCGAGAGCATCAGCTCGCGGGCTTCCCACACCGACTTGCGCGAAAGCGGCACGTGCACCGCCATCTGGTCGCCGTCGAAGTCAGCGTTGAAAGCGGTGGTCACCAGCGGGTGCAGCTGGATGGCGCTGCCCTCGATGAGCACCGGTTCGAAGGCCTGAATGCCCAGGCGGTGCAGGGTGGGCGCACGGTTGAGCAGCACAGGGCGCTCGCCGATCACTTCCTCGAGGACTTCGTAGACTTCGGGGCGGTTGCGGTCGATGATGCGTTTGGCGCCTTTGACGTTGGCGGCGTAACCCTTGCCGACCAACTGCGAGATGACGAAAGGCTTGTACAGCTCCAGGGCCATGCTCTTGGGCAGGCCGCACTGGTACAGCTTGAGCTGCGGGCCGACCACGATCACCGAGCGGCCGGAGTAGTCCACACGCTTGCCGAGCAGGTTACGGCGGAAGCGGCCCTTCTTGCCCTTGAGCAAGTCGCTCAGCGACTTGAGCTCGCGGCGGCCGCGGCGCGAGAGCGCCTTGCCGCGCTGCGAGTTGTCGATCAGCGAGTCGACGGCTTCCTGCAGCATGCGCTTCTCATTGCGCACGATCACGTCGGGCGCGCCCAGCTCCAACAGGCGCTTGAGGCGGTTGTTGCGGTTGATCACGCGGCGGTAGAGGTCATTCAGGTCGGAGGTGGCGAAGCGGCCGCCGTCCAACTGCACCATCGGGCGCAGGTCCGGCGGGATCACCGGCAGCACGGTGAGGATCATCCACTCCGGGCGGTTGCCGGAGCGGCGGAAGGATTCCACCACGCGCAGGCGGTTGGTGGCCTTGCGGCGGCGCTGCTTGCTGCGCGAGGTACGCAGCTCATGCCACAGTTCCTCGGCCAGTTTGTCCAGATCGAGGCGCTCGAGGATGTCGTAGAAAGCTTCGGCGCCCATGTCGGCGCGGAAGACCTGGCCGTAGCGGGCGCGCAGTTCGCGGTAGCGGTTCTCGCCCATGAAGGTCAGCGGGCGCAGCGTCTCCAGCTCTTCGCGGGAGCGCACGCGCTCGTCCTGGTCGGGAGCGGTCTTCTCGTCCAGGTTCATGCGCAGCTGGTTCATGGCCATTTCGGCTTCGGCCTTGGCGCTGGCGCGCTCCACAGCGATGCGCTCCAGCTCCTTCTGCTTGTTCTGGGCGGCTTCCTTTTCGCTCTCTTCCAGGAAGGCTTTGGCCTGGGCCTGCACCGCGGCGATGTGGTTGTTGGCCACGGTCTCGCCGGGCTGCACGATGACCGCACCACTACTGAATTTGATGCCGGCGCGGGAGGCTTTGCCGATCTGCTCCTGGAGTTTGGCTTCCAGCTTCTGGCCCTCTTTGATGATCGGGTCGATCTTGGCAGCCAGCTCTTCGTCGTAGCGGGTCTCAATATCCTTGGTGCGCTGGTCCAGCTCGCTCATCTTTTCGTCGCGCTGCTGCTTGATCTCGACGATCTGGGCGTTGATCGAGCCGGCGTGTTCCTTCTCGGCGGCGCTGATCTCTTCGGCCAGGCGGGCCAGGGCCTTGTCGCGGGCGTCCACGTCCACATAGGTGACCACGTATTGGGCGAAATAGAGCACGCGGTCCAGGTTGCGCCGCGAGATGTCCAGCAGCAGGCCCAGGTAGGAGGGCACCCGGCGGGTGTACCACACATGGGCCACCGGGGCGGCCAGCGAGATGTGGCCCATGCGCTCACGGCGCACGGAGGAGCGGGTTACCTCTACGCCGCACTTGTCGCAGACGATGCCCTTATAGCGGATGTTCTTGTACTTGCCGCAATAGCACTGCCAGTCACGCGTGGGGCCGAAGATGGCTTCGTCGAAGAGGCCGTCTTTCTCCGGGCGCAGACGGCGGTAGTTGATCGTTTCGGGTTTGAGCACTTCGCCGTAAGACCAACTGCGGATGGTCTCCGGCGAGGCCAGGCTGATGCGCAGGGCGCGCAGTCCCTTGGTTTCCATTTAGGCGGCCTCCTGATGATGATTACGAAAAGACGATAGCTGTTGTGCACGCGCAGCGGGAAGCTGGTTTCCCCCGATGGTTCGTGTTTGGCTTCCGTGAAATGGCATGCACACCAGACCGAGAACAAAGATTTTCGAACAAACGTGCTAGCAAACAGACAAACAAAACAAGCACTTAGGAAGTTACTTTTTCCCAAGCGCTCGCTTTTGCAAGCAGGATTATTCAGTTGATGGAGAAATTATATCCCGGCTGTCAAGCCTGTCAAGGTGCTGGCGGGGTCAGCCGGAGGTCTGGAAAGGCGCCAGCGGCAGTTCCAGGAAGAAGGTGCTGCCCGCGCCCAGCTCGCTCTCGGCCCAAACGCGCCCGCCGTGGCGCTCGGCGATCGAGCGCACGATGACCAGGCCGGATGACTTGCGCTCCGCATCCTGCCTGCTCTCGAAGATGCGCGGCAGGTCCAGCGGGGCGATGCCGGAGCCCTGGTCACTAATCGCCACTGTGACGGTATCCGCGGTGAAGCTGCTGCTGATTTGCACGATGCCTTCACGCGGGCTGAAGCGCGCCGCGTTGTCCAGCAGATTGTAGAGGGCGCGTTGCAGCAGGGTACGGTCGGCGCGCAGCGGGCGGGCTGTGCCGGAGATGTGCCGGGCGAAATCGAGCTTCTTTTGCCGGGCGCGCGGCGCCAGTTCTTCGAGCACGTCCTTGATTAGCTCGTCCAGCGAGAAGGCCTGCAGCTCCAGGCTCTTCAGGCCGGAGACGCGTTCGATATCGGTGAGGTTGCTGGAGAGCCGGGCGATGTTCTCCAGGTTGTGTTCGATCTTGCGCAGGTAGCCGGTCTGCTGCTCGTTCAGCTCGCCCTGGGCGGCCAGCATTTGCACGTAGCCCTTGGTCTGGTCCAGCGGGTCGTGCAGGTCGTGGCTGAGGGTGGCCAGAAAATCGCTGCGGGCGTTCTCCGCCTGGCGCAGGGCGCTCAGATCGCGCAGGTAGACCACCTTGCCGATGGTTTCGCCGCCGTCCTGCAACTCGGCAATGCTGCCCTGGTAAACGGCGTTGCCGAGCTCGATTTCGATGCCACCCGCGGCAGCCTCGCCTTGCGGCAGGGCCAGCAGCGTGTGCAGCGGCGCGCCCAGCACGGCCTCAGCCGGCCGGCCGAGCGCCTGCAGCGCCGCCGGGTTGGCGAAGAGGATCTGCTGCACCGCGTCGACCAGCAGCACCGGGTCGGGGACCGCGTTCCAGGCGGCTTCCAGGCGGCGGCGCCCCAGGCTGGCGCTGGAATATTGCCGCGCGTTCATCGCCGCCTTGGCGGCTTCCTCCGCCAGGGTTTCCAGGTAATCGATCGTCTTGTTCTCGAACTCCTGGGCCTGGTCGAAAGCCAGCCAGAGCACGCCGAGGTGTTCATCGCCTTGGCGTAGACTGAAAGCGGCGATGGCTTCCGGCAGCGCCGCCCCGCTTCCGGCCTTCAGCCGGGCGCGGGCCGGGTTGGTCAGCAGGATGCGCTTCTGCTTGGCAGAGAGTTCCATCACCTGCTCGTCCAACCCCTGCACGTTGCGGGCCGCCGGCCCCAGGCCGTAGCCCGCCAGCTCGCCTTTTTCGCCGCCGCGTAACACCAGGCGGGCGGCAGCGGCTCCGCTGGCCAATGCGGCGTTGAGGATCGGGTCAATGTGGGCGCTGGCGTCCAGGCTGGCGCTGAGCCCCTGGCTCACCGAGAGCAGCCGCTGGCTTTCGTCCACGCGGGCTTTGAGCGCCTGGCGCATGCTCTCGAAGGCGGCAGCCAGCCGGCCGACTTCGTCGGCGCCGCTCAACGTCAGCGGTGCCTGCAGGTCGCCGGTGGAGAGCCGCCGGGCCTCGGTCATCAATGTGTGCAGCGAAGCAGTCACCGAGCGCAGGCTGATGCGTAGCAATAGGAACGCCAGCGCGGCCAGGGCCAGCAGCACCAGGCCGATGGGCAGCACCAGTTCCAGGGCCAGCTGCTGGCTGAGCCGGGCAGGCCATTGAGCGGCCACCGCCCAGTTGCTGCCGGTCACCGGCAGGTAGCTGACGAAGCGCCGCGAGCCGTCGGGGGCGGCTTCGCTGTAGTGCAGTGGCGCCGGGCCGCGCTGCCCGTTGTAGGGTTGCAGCATGGCGGTCGGGTCGCCGGCCAGCACGATGCGCCCGTCGCCGTCCAGCAAAAAGCCCTGGCCGCCCAGCGAAGCCAGGCTGCGCAGGCTTTGCACGGCCGGCTGGGCGAAGGGGTTGGAGGCCAGGCTGGTGCGCCCCACCAACACGCCGCGCACCTGGCCGTTGGTGTTGCGCACCGCGGCCACGAAGGCCAGTTGGGCGGCTTCGCCGTCCGGCCCGGCCGGCGGGGCGCTGAGGGTCTGGAAGCCCAGCCCCTGTATGGCCAGCGCCACGGCTTCCACCTCGGCCACGCTGGGCGAGACCTGCGTGAAATTAGGCACGGGGTGACCGGCCACGGTGTTGCCGCCGGTGTCCAAATAGAAGAGCTGCTCGAAGTACGGCACCGCCCGCAGGTGGGTTTGCAAAACGTCCTGGGCTGCGCCGGGCGAGGCGTCCGGCAGGCGCGGGTCGGCGGCCAGCTGGGCGATCAGCGTCTGCCCGGTTTCCAGCAGGAAGGGCACGCTGCCGGCGGCCACGCCCACCGCGGACTGCACGCGCTCGCTGAGCAGCCGCTCGGCGGCGCGGCTGGCCGACCACCAGGCCAGCGCAGCCAGCGCCAGGAAGGCGAGCAGCACCACCGGCCCCAGGGTGAAGAGCAGGCGGCCCTCCAGGCTGCGTTGGTTGGGAGCGGCCTGCTCGGCAGCGGCCGGGCGGGCCAACAGGCCGCGGGCCTGCAGGATTTGCAAGACCAGGCCGGCCAGCAGCAGCGGCGCGGCGACGGCCAGCGCTGCCGGTACGAGACCGGCCAGGGCGAAGTCCAGGGCCGCCACCGGGTCGCCAGCGGCCCAGAAGAACGCGGTCAATACGTAAAAAAGCGGGTAGAGCAGGCTGAGCGCTGCCGCGGCCACCAGCGGTTGGCGCAGCCAGGCGAATAGGCGCGTGCCGTACGCCTGGCCCAGCGCGGCGGCGTACAACGCGGCCAGCCAGGCGTGCTCGAGCGGGGTGAAGGGGCTGCGCGTATTCCACACCGCCAGCAGCAGGCCGGAGAGCCCAGCTAGCAGCACGCCGGGAACGGGGCCAAGGCGGGCGATGGCCAGCGCCCAGGGCAGCGCGGCGAGCAGGGGCAGCAGCGGGGCCACTGGCGGCGGTCCCAGGGCGGGGATGGGTAGCAGGCCGGCGCTGGGCAGGCGCAGGCCGAAGAGCAGGATGGCGACCGGGGTCAGCGCCAGCAGCGCCAGCGCCCACAGCCACTGGCGCCGCCCCCAGGCCGCCGGTCGCGGCTGCTTCCACAGCCAGCGCAGCAGCAGCGCCCCCAGCAGCAGCCAGGCTGCCCAGGCAGCCGGACTGTTGGGCGGCAGCAAGCGCTGAAAGGGGAGGCCTGCCAGAAAGTACGTCATTCTCCTAGTGGTTTATACACGCCCCAGTGCTCCGGCGCTACCAAACCGGCGATGTGCCTCATCACCAGGTCGGCGTTGGCCTGGCGGGCGGCACGGCGGTCTTCGCCGCGGCCCTCGATCGGCGGCAGGTTGAAGGCCGGCCCGATGCGCAGGGTCAGCGGCGGGCGTTTGCCGCGCAGCGCCTGGCGCAGCATCTCGTCGCTGGTGCCGCTGATGCCCACCGGCACCACCGGCACGCGGGCGCGGTCCATCAGCCAGGCCACCCCGGCCCGCGCCTGGCGCAGGCCGGGGTCGTGGCTGCGCCCGCCCTCGGGGGCAATGGCCAGCGCCCGGCCGGAGGCGAGCACTTCCAGCATGGTCTCGATGACCTTGCGGTCGTACTCGCCGCGGCGCACTGGGATGGCGCCGTAGCCACGCACGAACAGGTTGATCGCTTTGCGGTGGAACACATCCGCCCCGGCCACCGCCTCGGGAAAATAAGGCCAAAAGGCGATGACGAACGGCGGCTCGAAATTGGAGACATGGTTGTAGGCGATGATGTACGGCCCCTTGGGCGGCACGTTCTCCAGCCCCTCGATGCGGATGCGGCAGAGCAGGCGGAAGAGCAGGCGAAAGAGCGGCCGGAACGTGTAGCGGAACAGCCAGTTGGCCAGCCCCACACGGTACCCCGACCCGGCCACCGGGCCGCCCCGTTCGGCCACCAACCCCAGCGTATGCTCCAGCACTTCTTCGCGTTCCATGCCGTCAGTTTTGAGGATGATGGCGTCGTCGGCCGGCTTCAGCGGGGCCACCGCCCGGCTGGAGTCAATCTTGTCGCGCTCGACCAGCGCGGCGAGCACCTTCTCGTATTCAGGGTTCTTGCCCTGGGCAACCAGCTCGCTGTGCCGGCGGCGGGCGCGCTCCTCGGGCGAGGCGTCTAGGTAAATCTTCAAGTCGGCCCCTGGCAGCACCACCGTGCCGATGTCGCGCCCGGCCATGACCACGCCGCCGCGCAGACCGATGCGCCGCTGCTGCTCGGTGAGCGCGGCGCGCACCTCGGGCACCGCTGACACGTCGGAAACGTTCACGTCGACTTCTTTGGTGCGGATGTCCCAGGTGACGTCTTCTCCCTCCAGGAACACGTCGCTCAGTCGCCCGTCGTTGCGGCTGGCGGGGCGCAGGTCAATCTCCGCCTCGCGGGCCAGCTTGGCCAGGGCGGCGTGGTCGCTTAGGCTGGTGCCGCGGCGCAGCGCGGCCAGGGTCACGGCGCGGTACATCGCCCCGGTATCAAAGTACAAGTAGCCCAGCTTCTCGGCCAGGGCCTCCGCCAGGGTGGATTTGCCGGACGCGGCCGGGCCGTCTATCGCGATGCTGAGGGATTTTTTCATTGGGTCAGGGAATGGCTTCTTGGAAGTTGTCCAGGCCGGCGCCGTCCAGGAACAGGTCGCTGCGCGCCCAGAGGATGATGTGCTCGCTTGCTATGGGGGCCTGGCGGAAGATGAGCCAGGCGAAGAGGTTGGGCGGCCAGCCTTCCCAGGCAGGCTCTGCCTGCAAGGCGAAGCTCTGGCCGCGGTAGGCGGCGAATTCGGCCGGCGGGTCCTGGGTGGCGGGGGCCAGTGCCAGCGCCGGGGCGGCTTGCCCGCCGGACGCTTGCGGATGACGGCGCAGCGCCCAGCGCAGCGCGGCGCTCTGGCTGCGGGCCTGGACGGCCAGCGCTTCGCGCGGGCCCGCGCCCCCCCACGAGAGCTCGT
>JAHCIH010000006.1 GCA_026129335.1 Anaerolineales bacterium | reverse complement strand
CCCCCCCCAACCCCGCACCACCCACCGGGGGGGGGGCGGGCCGCGCCGCCCGCCCCAGGATTTCTCACCGGCGGACGCAGTTATAATGAAATTCACTTTCTCGCGAAACAACCAGCGACAAGCCGCGGCCATGGATATTCCTACCACTCCCGCTCTCGAACTGCGCCGGCGCAGCCGCACTCATGAGACCATCATTCAAGGCATCTTGTTCCTTTGCGGCTTTATTTCCATTTTTGTAACCACTGGAATTATTTATGAGCTGGGCAAAGAAGCCTATCTCTTCTTTGGCTACCGGCAGTGGATGGATACACACAAGCCCCTGGCAGCCGATATTGACCCGCAGCAAACCGTCTTTGAAGTCGCCCCCATAGGCTCACCGCTAAAAGCGGATGCCTTCTATCGCATTGGCAGCGAGGTACTCCTGTTGGAGGCGATTGATGGCTCTCTAGTGCAGGTGCAGCGCGGCGTCGAAGGAAGCGAAGCGACCGCCCACCGTGCCGGGTTGACCTTGTCTGAGGGCGTGGACCCCAACCTGGTGGAGTTCTTCACTGGAACGGCCTGGGAGCCGCATAACGGGCGCTTTGGCATTCTGCCGCTGCTCAATTCCACGCTGATGGTCTCGGGCATTGCGATTCTGGTGGCCGTGCCGCTAGGTCTGGCAACGGCCATTTATTTGAGCGAGTATGCCACCATGCGGGCACGCAACACGCTCAAGCCCATCCTGGAAGTGTTGGCCGGCGTGCCCACGGTAGTCTATGGCTTCTTTGCGCTGACCTTCATGACGCCCTTGCTGCGTTCCATCTTTGGCAACAACGTGGTCGAAATCTACAACATGGCCTCAGCCGGCATTGTCGTCGGCATCCTGATCCTGCCGTTCGTCAGCACGGTCAGCGAAGACGCGCTCTCGGCGGTGCCGCGCTCGCTGCGTGAAGCCGCCTATGGCTTGGGCGCCACCCGGCTGGAGACGGCGGTGCGCATTGTGCTGCCGGCGGCATTCTCCGGCGTGGTGGCCGCCATCATCCTGGCCACCTCGCGTGCGGTGGGTGAAACCATGGTCGTGGCCATCGCCGCGGGCGCCGGGCCCAATTTCACCTTCAATCCCTTCAAGGCCGCCGAGACGATGACCGGGCATATCGCCCGCATCAGCGGCGGCGACCTGAGCTACGACTCCCTGGATTACAACAGCATCTTCGCTGTGGGCCTGATGCTCTTTGCGATGACCCTGGTTTTGAACATCATCAGCCAGCGTATCGTGCGCCGCTTCCGCGAGGTGTACGAATGAGTGGGGTGATGGGCGCTTCACAGCCCACTGAGAACGCAGCCCAGCTCGGCCGGCGCCACAGCCGAGGCAAGCTGTGGCTGACCGTGTTCCAGATCGCCACTCTGGTGGGTGTGGTTGCGCTCACTGTGCTGCTGCTCACCATCATCAACGATTCCTTTGGCTATATTGCTGTGGAAAACAAGGTCGACCCGGGGGCTTTGGCCGTCAATGGGGTGCCGCTGGAAGAGCAAGACAAAGAGACATTGACGCAAACGCTGCAGGCCAATGTGTCTGCAGGCCTCTTTGCCCGCTTTGTGCACGACCAGCCTTTTGAGGAACGCAGCGCCGAGGATGTGTATGCACTCATCCAGGAGTTCGTCATCTCGCCGCGCATCCAGGAAAACTGGACGCTGTACGAGTCGCTCTTTGCCCGCGATGAGATCGAGGCAGCGATGGCCGCAGACCTGCCCAATGCCGAGTTGCAATTCCGCAGCTGGCTGAGCCTGCGCTTTGTGCGCTCGCAGCAGTCCAGCTACCCGGAAATCGCCGGCGTGCGCACTGCCATCCTCGGCTCGCTGTGGACCATCGCCATCGCAATCCTCTTTGCGCTGCCGGTGGGCGTGGCTGCGGCCATCTACCTGCAGGAATACGCCCGGGACAACTTCATCAACCGCATCATCCAGACCAACATCAACAACCTCGCTGGCGTGCCCTCGATCATTTACGGCATGCTTGGCCTGGCGATCTTCGTGCGCGCCTTCGGGCTGTTCACCAGCGGTATTGCCTTCGGCGTGGTGGACCCGGCCACATCCAACGGGCGCACCATCCTTTCGGCTGGTCTGACCCTGGGGCTGCTGGTGCTGCCGCTGATTATCATCAACGCGCAGGAGGCGATCAAGGCGGTGCCCAATTCGCTGCGTGAGGCCGGCTTCGGCCTCGGGGCAACACGCTGGGAGACGATCTGGGCGCACGTACTGCCCAACGCGGTGCCTGGCATCCTCACCGGCAGTATCCTGGCGGTCTCACGCGCGATTGGCGAAACCGCTCCGCTGATCGTGGTGGGTGCAGCCACATTCATCCAAATGGATCCCAGCGGGCCGTTTTCCAAGTTCACCACGCTGCCGATCCAGATCTTCCAGTGGACCACCCGCCCACAAGGGGCTTACCATCACCTCGCCGCAGCTGCCAGCCTGGTTTTGCTGGCGATGCTGCTCACCTTGAATGCGACTGCCATCCTGCTGCGCAATCGCTACCGGAGGAGCTACTAGAGAATGCAGAACGGAAACTTCGCCATTGAGACCAAGGACCTGGCCATCTACTACGGCTCCTTCCAGGCAGTGGGCAATGTGAATCTGCAGATCGAGCATCACAAGATCACTGCGATCATTGGGCCTTCAGGCTGCGGTAAGAGCACGGTGCTGCGCGCCTTCAATCGCATGAACGAGCTGATCCCCGAGGTGGCCACCAAGGGCGAAGTGCTCTTTAACGGGCGCAACATCTATCAGCGCGAAGTGGATCCTGTGGAAGTGCGCCGCCACATTGGCATGGTCTTCCAGAAACCCAATCCGTTCCCCAAATCGATCTACGAAAACATCGCCTGGGGGGCGCGCATCAACGGATACAAAGACAACATGGATGAACTGGTCGAATCGGCCTTGCGCGGGGCGGCGCTGTGGGACGAGGTGCACGACAAGCTGGACCAGAACGGCACCTCGCTCTCCGGCGGGCAGCAGCAGCGCCTGTGCATCGCCCGGGCGATCGCGGTGAAGCCGGACATCATCCTGATGGACGAACCCTGCTCGGCGCTGGACCCCATCGCCACGCTGCGCATCGAGGAATTGATGCACGACCTGGCCAGGGAGTACACCATCATCATCGTTACGCACAACATGCAGCAGGCGGCGCGGGTCTCGGACTTCACGGCGTTCTTTTCGCTCTCAGACGATGGCAAGCGCACCGGGCAGCTGATGGAATACGGCGCGACGAAGAAGATCTTCACCAACCCGGAGAAGAAGATCACCGAGGATTACATTACCGGTCGTTTCGGATAGCCACAAGCGTGGCGTTTAGCCCGCTTTGAGCCACAGATAGCCGCGCGGCGGCAGCTTGGCTTCGAGAAATCCCCCATCTGCTTGAAAGTTTTGGCCGTTTAGCAAGTCGCTGAAAGCCGGCCCGACCCCCTGGGCCAGCTTGACGCGTACGGTTTGCGCGCCGGCACTGAGGTTGTTGATCACCAGAAGGGTTTCGCCGTTGGACCGGCGGTAGTAGGCCAGGGTCTCTTCGGGCTTGTCCGTCTCGGCCCAGGCCAGGTCGCCGCAGCTGAAAGCGGGCTGGCTCTTGCGAGCCGCGATCATTCTTTTGATGTGGTGGTAGAGCGAGTCGGGGTCAGCTTGTTGGCTGGCCACATTGACCTGGGCCGGGGCATAGGGCACCTCAGCAATCACCGGGGCATACAACTCCTGCGCCTCTGAGAAGCCGGCCTGCTGGCTGCTGTCCCACTGCATCGGCGTGCGTACGCCGTTGCGGTCATCCAGCCAGATGTTGTCGCCCATGCCGATTTCGTCGCCGTAGTACAAAATGGGCGACCCTGGCAGGGTGAAAAGCAGCGAATTGGCCAGCAGGATGGTCGCCTTGTCGTTGTCCAGCAGGGGAGCCAGGCGGCGGCGGATGCCCAGGTTGAGGCGCATGCGCGGGTCGGGGGCGTATTGCTGCCACATCCACTGGCGCTCGTCCTCGGTGACCATTTCCAGGGTTAGCTCGTCGTGGTTGCGCAGGAAGGTGCACCATTGGGTGTTCTCCGGGATTTCCGGCGTGCGCTCCAGAATCTGGCGGATGGGCGTGCTGTCCTGGCGCTTGAGCGCCATAAAGATGCGCGGCATCACCGGAAAATGGAAAGCCATGTGCATTTCGTCGCCGTCGCCGAAATAGGCGCGTACGTCCTCGGGCCACTGGTTGGCCTCGGAGAGCAAGATGCCTTCCGGCGCGTGCTTGTCGAAAAAAGCGCGGGCCTGTTTCAAATAAGCATGCGTCTCGGGCAGGTTTTCGCAGTTGGTGCCTTCACGCTCGTACAGGTAGGGGATGGCATCGGCGCGGAAACCGTCTATGCCCAGATCCAACCAGAATTTCATCACATCCAGCATTTCCTGCTGGACTTGGGGATTCTCGTAGTTCAAATCGGGCTGCGAGGAGTAGAAGCGGTGCCAATAATATTGGCCGGCTTCCTCATCCCAGGCCCAGTTGGAGGTTTCGGTATCCAGAAAGATGATCCGCGCTTCGCTGTACTTCTGGTCCGTATCCGACCACACGTAGTAGTCGCGGTACTTGGAAGTTTTGTCCTTACGGGCGGCCTGGAACCACGGGTGGTGGCTAGAGGTGTGGTTGAGCACCAGGTCGGTGATGATGCGAATGGAGCGCTTGTGCGCTTCGGCGACCAGTTCTTTGAAATCGTCCAGGTTGCCGTAGTCGGGATGGATGTCGCGGAAATCGGCCACATCGTAGCCATCGTCGAACAGTGGGGAGGGGAAGATGGGCATCAGCCAGATGCAGTCCACGCCCAGGTCTTGCAGATAGTCGAGCTTTTCGATCAGGCCGCGCAGGTCTCCGTAGCCGTCGCCGTCGCTGTCGCGGAAGGCGCGCACGTAGACTTCGTAGAACACCGCGTCTTTGTACCAGAGGGGATTGCCGTTCATCGCAACTATAAAAAAGCCTGACCCAGCGGTGCAGTGTAGATGGGTCAGGCTTTTTGGTCAAGGTGTATTTTTTGCTGGGTTAGCCCTTCACCGAGCCGGCCAGCAGGCCGCGCACGAAGTATCGCTGGAAGGCGAAGAAGACGATCAGGGGCAGCAGCATGGAGAGGAAGGCGGATGCGGTGAGCAAGTGCCAGCCACCTCCGAGCGACTGCACCAGGTTGTTGATCTGATAGGTGAGCACTGGTTTGCGCCCGGTGAGGAAGACCAGCGCCACGAGCAAGTCGTTCCACACCCAGAGGAACTGGAAGATGGCCAGCGAAGCCAGCGCCGGCATGGAGAGCGGCAGGGCCAGCCGCCAGAACGCGGTCCAGTGCGTGGCGCCATCCAGATAGGCGGACTCGAACAGGTCCTTGGGCAGTGCGCCGATGAAGTTGCGCATCAGATAGATGGCGTAGGGTAGGCCGAAGCCGGTGTGGAACAGCCACACGCCGGTGAATGTGGCGCTCAGCCCCAGCTGGTTGTACAGGCGGGAGATGGGCACCAGGGTCATCTGCAGCGGCACGATTTGCAGGCCGACCAGCAGGGCGAACAGCACCATACGGCCGCGGAACTCGATCCACGAGAAGGCATAGGCGGCCAGCGCACCGAAGATCAGCGGCAGGATTGTGGCCGGCAGGGTCACGATCAGCGTATTGAGAAAGGCCTGCCACATGCCGCGCGGGTTGTTGATGTCGGCGATGAAGTTGCAGGTCAGGTCGGGCGATTGCGTGCCTTCTTCGCAGGAGGCCTGGTAGCTGCTGGTGCCGCGGTAACCCACGATGGCATCCACGTAGTTGTTCAGCGTAAAGCGCGGGCGGGTTTCCACGCCGCTGCTGCGCCGCAGGAAGGCGAGGATGTCGGCCAACTCCTGGTCGCTGGGTCGCGTCTCCTCGGCCATGTGCACCACGCCGTTGTACTCATCGTCCAGGGTCACGCGGATCTGCAGCGAGCGGCGGTAGTTGGTCACGAAGTCGGGGTCGCTCAAGTCCGCGGCGAGGATGGCCGCGCCGTCGGCGCCGTGACAGTCGGCGCAATATTGCTGATAGACCTCACCGCCAGGCGCGGAAGAGAGCGCCGTCCACCAGCCGGAGACGTTGGCATCCTGCACCGGGCGGAACGAGGTGACCAGCAAGCCCAGCGTGGGGATCAGCCAGAACAGCGAGAGCCCGATGATGATGACGTGCGTGGGCAGCTGCGAGAACCAAGTGCGCAGGCGCTGCCAGTTCATCGCATCGCCTCCTGCTCACGGAAGCGCTTGATGTTCATGTACATGAAGGGGATGATCGCCACGACCAGGATGGTGGCCACGGCGGTACCCACACCGGTGTTCTGGTTGATGTACATGGCGCGGTACATGCGGTTGGCGATCACGTCTGTGCTGTAGTTGCCGCCGGTCATCACGAAGACGATGTCGAATACCTTCAAGGTGTTGATCGTCATCGTGGTCAGCACCACCGTAATGGTGGGCAGGATGATGGGGATGGTGATGCGCCAGAACGCGGTCCAGTCCGAAGCGCCGTCCAGCTGGGCAGCTTCGAGCAGTTCGCTGGGCACGCCCTTGATCGCCGCGGAGAGGATCACCATGCAGAAGCCGGCCCACATCCAAATGCCGACGATGATCAGCATCAGCGTGTTGAGCGGGATGCGGGTGAGGAACGATACGGGTTCGCCGCCCAGCCCGCGAATGATTGCATTGAGCAAGCCAATTTGCGTGTTCTCGGTGCCGAAATAATAGACGAATTTCCAGATGACGCCGGCGCCCACAAATGAAATCGCCATGGGGAGAAAGATGATCGACTTGGCCAGGGACTCGTAGCGCACCTTGTCGGCGATGACCGCCAGCAGCAGGCCAAAGCCCACTGAGCCGCTGACCATCAACAGGATCCATTTCAGGTTGTTGCCAAACGACGAGATCCAAAAGCTGCTCCACAGCGCAGCAAAGCTGCTGGTATTGAGTTCATCCAGCAGGGCGTGGCGATAGTTCTCGAAGATGCCCCAACAGGGTTGCCCGGCCACGCAGGTGGTGCTGGCCCAGTCTGTCGATCGGGCGTTTTGCAGGCTGAGCAGGATGGTATTGAAAGTGGGGTAGACGATAAAGACCAGGATGATGAGCAGGGCAGGCAGGATGTACAGCCAGGGAACCAGCGGCCCTTGCCGCATGATGTTGGGGGTGTTGGGCGCCGCCATCGCATCTCCTCCGGTTGAAAGAAACCCTGGGGCGGCGTGCGCCGCCCCAGGGTTTGCTGTGTAGGGTTCCTTGGCCTATTGACCGAGGTCTGACTGCTGGGCAGCCGCAGCGCCGCCCAGGGCGTCTGCAATGCTGGAAGCCCCGCTAACCACTGCCACGATGGCGCGCCATTCAGCCGCACCAAAGGAGGGCTGGATGGAGTCGCCGATGTCAGGAGTGGCCGCAGAGGCGTTCGCCAGCACGGCAGCCAGGTCAGCCGACGTGGCATCCCCGTAGTTGCCGGCGGAGCCGTTGTTCGGCGAGAGACCGAAGCCGATGGAAGCCCAGTGGGCGCCACCGGCAGCGCTGGTCAGGTAACCGACGATGGCGCGCACGGCCGGGGTGTCGTTGAACACCATCAGCCAGTCAGCGCCGCTCTGCACGCCCTGCGCCCCAGGGAAGGGGAAGAAGGCGTAGTCGCTGCCGTATTCCAGTTCCGGATACTGCTCGTTGACGATGCTGCCGGCAAAGCCGGACTGCTTCACCATCATCGCCGCCGGGGGATCGGAGAACGGCTGCAGGATGGCGTCGGCGAACGAAGTGCTCAGGCTGCCATCCGCACCGCCCAGGGCATAGGCCGGGTCGGTGGCCCAGGTGGCGTAGATGTCGTAGGCCGCGGCCACGCCGGCGTCGTCATAGGAGATGCTGCCGTCCAGCAGGCCGAACACGTAGTCCGGGCCTTGGGTGGCGAGCAGGATGTCCTGGATGAAGTCGCTGGCGGTCCAACCGGTGGCGTCACCGCTTTCGAAGCCCATGGAGAAAGGCACGTTGCCATCAGCGGCCATCTGGTCTGCCAGGGCGACGAAGTCAGCCCAGCTGCTGGGAACGGAGTAGCCCAGCGCGTCGAAGTTGGTCGGGCTGTACCACACCAGCGACTTGGGGTCGGCCTTCACGCCGACGGCCAGCCAGTCACCGGCAACGTTGGCACGCCAAGCGTCCGAGTAGTTGCCCGCATCGCCGCCCACCTGATCCAGGGGGATCAGTTCCGCAGGGTAGGAAACCAGCGGAGCGGTGGTGGACCAGATGACGATGTCGTACGGAGTGCCGGAAGCTACGCGGGTGTCAAGCAGGGCCTGGTCACGGGAGGATTCGGCAACCAGAGTGATGTTGCACTCGTCCAACACGGGGGCCAGAGCAGCGTGGAAGCTTTCTTCCTCCGCGCCGGACCAGATGTACAGCATGGTGACTTCAGTGCCCTCGGCGCCACCACAGTTCACACCGGTACCAGTGCCCGGAGTGGTCGTGGTGGGGGCCGCGCAGGCCGCTACGATGAGCGCGAAAACGACCAGCGCGCTCAGCAAGGGCCAGGATGTTTTGACGTTCTTCATTCTTTTCTCCTTCGGATAGTTGACAGACTTTGCTTCTTTACGAGGTCTTTGTAAAAGGCGCCTCCTTGGTTGATTTCTTACTTCCCACATCAGGGAAGCAATAAGCTGTAGGTCTGCTGCTACCGGCAACGGAATAGGTTCATGGGCTGTCTGGCTCCCCATATCCTCATATGATACTACTACCACGCTGATATTTGTCAAGCAGCCCCGGTGGGGCGCTAGGCCGGAGCGGACTTGCCTTGGGCTCGGATGGCCTGCTGGACTAGAATGCTATCAATGCGCATCTTGTCCATGGCGCGCACAGTGAAGGTGAAACCCTGGTAGCTGAACTGTTCACCGACTTTGGGCAAGTGGCCCAGCTGCTCCATGACCAACCCGGCGATGGTGGTGTACACGTCGGAGGCGGGCAGCTCCACGCCCATCATGGTGTTGAAATCGTCCAGCAGAGTGCCGCCGGACACCAGCCAGGCTTTGTCGCCCAGCTTGCGGATGTCCACATGGGCGGGCTGATACTCGTCGTCAATCTCGCCCACGATGACTTCGAGCACGTCTTCCAGCGTGAGCAGGCCGGCGGTGCCGCCGTGTTCGTCGAGCACGATGGCCATGTGGGTGCGCTGCTTGGTGAGCAGGCTGTATATCTGCGGCAGAGGGAGCGACTCGGGGATGTAAGCCAACTGGCGGGCGATGTCGCGCAATGAGGTATTTTCCTCCGCCCAGATCAAGTCCTTGAGATGGACATAGCCCACGATTTGGTCCAGGCTGTCTTCGTAGACGGGGAAACGGGAGTAACCCGATTTGGCGGCTTGTTCCAGGGCCTGGCGCGGACTGAGCGCCGCATCCAGCGCGCTGATCTCAAGGCGGGCGGTCATCACTTCGTGCGCCTTGCGGTCGCCATATTCGAACACGCCGCGCACGAAGGCGCCTTCGCTGATCTGGAAGATGCCTTCGGCGGTGCCTTGCTGCATGAGCAGCTCGATCTCCTCGGCGCTGGTGCTGGGCGTGCCGTCCGCTTGCGGGCCAAACAGCCCCAGGATCAGGTCGGCGGAAAACGAGAGAAAACGGATGGGCAGTGCGGCGATCCTGGAAAGCAGCTTGACCGGGCGCACCAGGGCGATGGCCAGCCCCTCGGGGTTGCGCAGGGCGAGCTGCTTGGGCACCAGTTCGCCGAGGACCAGCGAGAGGTAGGTGATGCCCAGCACAATGAGCAGCAGCGCCAGTTGATTGGCATAAGGCGCCAGCCAGGGCACCCGGCTCAGCCAGGCAGCCACATCCGGCGCTGCGGACTGGCCACCGAAGGCCGCGGCCATATGCCCGACCAGCGTGATGCCCACCTGGACCGTGGCCAGGTAATGGCCGGGTTTCTCTTTGACCTGGATGACTTCGCCGGCGACAGCCTTGCCTTCGTCCAGCATGCCTTGTAAGCGATGCCGGCGCGAAGTAACCAAAGCCAACTCAAGGGCCGCAAAGAAGCCATTGATGAGTACAAGTATTAGGATGAGTAGAAATTCGAGGGCCATTAGTGGGCAAGCGGATTATATCAAGTACGCAGGAGAGCGGCAGCTATAATGCGCATAGCCATACCCATTGTAGAGAAAAAATACAAAGCAACATCACTAACAAACTACTCCGCAAAGATTTCGTGGTACCCGCGATCCAGCTCATCGTCGCTCAGGTGAGCGTATCGCTGGGTGACCTGAATATTGCGATGCCGGGCGAGTTCCTGGGCGAGCTTGAGGTTGCCGCCTGAGCCACGCAGTACCGTGGTAACGAAGTAGTGCCGGAAAGAGTGGGGGGTTATCGTACGGGCTGCGTCGTCACCCAGCGTCTGGCGCACACGCTGCGAAACGATATTGCGTCCAGTGCTTGGGGTCATCTTTTGCACTTTCTTGCCGCTGCCTCTGTCGTGCCGGGCAAATATGGGCAGGGTGCTCAGCTGCTTGCCTGAGGCGCCATCCAGCTGGCTGCGTGTGTTCAAATACTCCCTCACGGCTCGCAAGGCACGCTGCGAGAAACGCACCACGGCCTGACGGTTGCCTTTGCCGATGATGATCGCCCGGCCTTCATTGAAGTCCAGGTCTCGCCGCGCCAGGTTGCAAGCTTCGTGGACACGCAGCCCGGTGTCCGCCAGTGTAATGATGAAGGCTCGGTCGCGCAGGTTGCGCAGATGGTCTTCATCCGTCTCGGTGGGGTATGCCGACAGCTGCTCGGCAAACTCTACGGTTTGCTCGATGGCCTCCCGAGGGAACTGCGGCAGCCGGGGGCCGGGCCGGCGGCCGCGTTGGCGGATCAGCAGGCGCACACGCGGCAGGTTGGGTTCGGCCAGCTTCTCTGCGGCCAGGTATTCAAAGAAGCCGGCCACCGCAGTGAGGCGTAAGCGTTCAGTGGCCGGCGAGAGGTCTTTCTGGGCGGCGGCGAACCAGCCCACGCTGTCCTCCTGCAGTTCGCCGATGGCCGCCTTGTCCGGGTCCAGCCCATGGTCGGCTAGCGTGCCCGCGAAGGCTTCCAGGGCCTTGCGATAGGTCACCGCCGTGTTTTCGGAGCGCGCCAAACTCACGCTATCCAGATAGCGCGCCATGGCCTGGCGGACGGTGACGGATGCTTCGGCTTGCACAGGGCCAGTATATAGGGCAGGCCACAGTTATCGCAAGCTAAAACCGGTGTAAGTGGACTTAGAAAACCAGCCCCAGGATGGCGGTGCCAAAGATACGCAGCATCAGAACGATGGACAGCATAAAGGCCCACATCCCAATGAAGACGCCCAGGGCTACACGCGTGACAGTTTGCATTTTACTCACCTCAATTTTGTGTTCGTTTAGCATGATGCATGAGCCGTGCCAATCCGGCCCATTGGCTGCTGGCCACAAAGGGATTTACCCAGACCTAATATGTTTGCGATAATAATAGTTATCGAAACTATAAAGTATAATTGCCCATATCCTGCTTCTCCCCCACTATAGCTAGTGATCGAAACGCTGGACGGCTATCGCCAAAGCCCGAGAAAAAGTTGCAGTCCATTGTGGAAACCACTCGCCAGCCAATCTCATTGTCCGCACTCCCCCACTGGGCTACAGTACAATGGGGATGCGAGATACGTTAGCGCAGTTATCTGCGGAGGAGAAATGTCTCAAGACGACCCGATTCAAGAAAAACAAGCGATGTTTGCAGATGAGGCGGACCAGGGCGGCGGCTCCCGGATCCCCGGCTGGCTGCGTGGTTTGCTCTTTTTCCTGCTCTTTGTGGCCGCGGCGGGGTTGCTAGTGTGGTTCATGGTCATCGCTCCCCAGAATGCCCGTATAGCCCAGCTCACTACCGATCTGGACGCAGCCAACCAGCAGATCGCCACCTTGCAGGCTGCTCAGCCATTGCAATCGGTCTACAGCCTGCTGGCAGATGCCAACACAGCCCGCTTCGAGCTAATGCGCAACCGGCCCGAGAGTGCCTCGGCGGCGCTACTCAGTTCTGAGCGCACGCTGGCTGCGCTGACTGAACTGGTGGGTGACCGCTACGGGGACACATTGGCCGACGTGCAAGCCCGCCTGGAACTGGTCAAAACCGATATCGCTGCAGACGACAGCCTGGCAGCCCTGAGCGACCTGGAAGTGCTGGTCAACATCCTGACCCAACTCCAGCGCACCATCGCCGGACAATAACTTGGATACCCCCTGGGCACTCTACGCCCTCGTCGTTGGCGCGGGCTTCCTTTGCGGTGTCATCAACACCCTGGCCGGCAGCGGCTCGTTGATCTCGCTGCCGGTGCTGATCTTCCTTGGCCTGCCGGCCCCGGTGGCCAACGGCACCAACCGCATCGGCATCCTGCTGCAGAACCTGGCCGCCGGCTGGAGCTTCCAGCACAGCCGGGTACTGGACCTGCGCGGTGCACTGTTGCTCAGCATCCCCGCGGTGCTGGGTTCCATCCTGGGCGCCTCGATTGCAGTGAACCTGGACGAAGAGATGATGGAGCTGGTCATCGGCGCCGTAATGGTGCTGATGCTTTTCGTGCTCCTGTTGCGCCCGCAGCGCTGGCTGCAGGGCAGCATGCAGTCGCTGGACGGCGGTTTCAGCTGGCCGCAGGCCGCCAGCCTGTTCGCCATTGGCGTCTATGGCGGCTTCATCCAGGCTGGCGTAGGCATCTTCCTGCTGGCCGCGCTTGTGCTCTCGGTGGGCTATGACCTGGTGCGCGCCAACGCGGTGAAGATCATCGTCGTGCTGGCGTTCACTATCTCCTCACTGCTGATCTTCGCCAACAACAACCAGGTGGACTGGGGCGCTGGCCTGCTGCTGGGTCTGGGCAACATGGCCGGAGGCTGGGCTGCCGCCCGCCTGGCGGTGACCAAAGGCGCTGCCTGGGTGCGTTGGGTGCTGATCATCGTCGTGGCGTTCTCCGCCCTGTACTTATTTGGCGCTTTCGAATTCATCGGCCGCCTGTTGGGCTTGGGCGGCTGATATATAATCTCCCCAGCTACTTCGCCGGAGCGCTAACCCATGGACTGGATCACAAACCCCGAAATCTGGATCGCCCTGCTCACCCTGACCTCGCTGGAGATCGTGCTGGGCATCGACAACCTGGTCTTCATCTCCATCCTGGCCGGCAAGCTGCCGCAGCAGCAGCAGAAAGTGGCCAGCCAAATCGGCCTGGCCCTTGCCCTGATCAGTCGCATCCTGCTGCTGCTCTCCATCGCCTGGATCACCCGCCTCACCACGCCCCTTTTCGTGCTGCCGCTGATTGAGCAGGCGGTTTCGGGCAAGGACCTCATCCTGGTCGTAGGCGGTCTCTTCCTGATCGGCAAAAGCACCTTCGAGATACACGACAAGCTGGAAGGCAAGGAAGGGCACGCCCAAGCCAAGGTGGTGGCCTCGTTTAGCGGCGTGATCACTCAGATCATCCTGCTCGATCTGGTCTTCTCGATCGACTCGGTGATTACCGCCGTCGGCATGGTAGACAGCGTGCCAGTGATGGTCGCCGCCATCGTCATCGCCATCATCATCATGATCCTTTCGGTGAACAGCATCAATGAATTCGTGGAGAAACACCCCACGATCAAGATGCTGGCCCTTGCCTTCCTGCTGCTCATCGGCTTTTCGCTGGTCGTCGAGGGTATGCACCAGCACATCCCCAAAGGCTATATCTACTTCGCGATGGGCTTTTCGGTCTTCGTCGAGTTCCTCAACCTGCGCCTGCGCAACAAAACCGAACCGGTCACGCTGCGCCGGCGCTACGTGTCACGGAAGAAAAAGGCTTAGCGGCTTATGTGGTTGACAATAAAACGGCGCATCTTTCGCGTGGTCATCAGCCTGGTCGTGCACTCGCTGATGCGCATTGAGGTGGAGGGCATTGAGAAGCTGCAGAACGCCAAAGGCCCCACCATCGGCGTGAGCAACCATCTGGGGCGCTTCGATGCCGCGCTCAGCCTGGCGCTGGTCAAACGAGACGATCTGATCATCATGGTGGCTGAAAAGTACCGCGAATACGCCTTCTACCGCTGGATGGTCAAGACGCTGGACATGCTCTTCCTCGAACGCCACGAGGCCGATTTCGGCACGCTGAAAGAGGTGCTACGCCGGCTGGAGCGCGGCGGCATGCTGCTGGTGGCCCCCGAGGGCACCCGCAGCACCACGGAAGCCCTGCTGGAGGGCAAGCCGGGCGCCGCCTTCCTGGCGGCCCGCTCCGGGGCCACGGTGATCCCGGCTGCGGTTACCGGCAGCGAAGACCGCGTGGTCAAAGAGCAGCTGCGCCGCTTCCGCCGCCCCCTTGTGCGCATCGTCGTTGGCGAGCCTTTCACCCTACCGCCGATGCCCAAAAGCGGCCGGGATGAATATTTCCGCCAGTGCACCGACGAGATGATGTCGCGCATCGCCGCCCTGCTGCCCGAGCGCTACCGCGGGGTATACAAAGACCATCCCCGCGTAGCGGAGCTGCTTGTTCCAGGTGGATAGTTTGATTTTTTCTTTTGAATGGGAATGGCTATGCGCATTAAATGTGTTTTAGGAGAATAAAAGCATGCAGGTCAACGGTACTACGACAATTAACGCCTCCCGCCAAAAAGTCTGGGAAAGCCTCACCGACGCCGAGTTCGTGGCCGCCTGCGCGCCCGGGCTGGAGAGCATGGAAGTCGTCGAAGCTGACAAGAAGTTCCGCGCGGTCGGCTCGGTGGGCTTGGGTAACCTCAAGGTATCTTTCACTGGCGACATCGAGTTCGTCACCCTGGAGCCGCCCGACCGCGCCGTGCTCAAGGGCCGCGGTTCGGCCCCAGGCAGCGCCGCCGAAGTCAGCGCCGAGATGAAGTTAAGCGACGCGCCGGATGGCGGCACCACGCTGGACTGGACCGCTGAGGTAAACGTACTCGGCACCATTGCCAGCCTGGCTTCGCGCATGATGGGCAGCGTCACCCAAAAGATGAGCGGGGAATTCTTCGACTGCGTCAAACAGCGCATCGAGGCGTAAAATAAGGCATGCGTGAACTGTTGCCGGACCTGGCCACCTGGCTGGATGCCGGCGAACGTGTGGCCATCGCCACCGTGATTTCCACCTGGGGCTCGGCTCCGCGCGGCCCCGGCTCCACCATGGCGATCAACGAGCAAGGCAGTCTGGTGGGCTCGGTGAGCGGCGGCTGTGTGGAAGGCGCCGTGATCGACGCGGCCAAGCAAGTCATCCAAACCGGCGCGCCGCAGCGCCTGCACTACAGTGTGGACGACGACACCGCCTGGGGCGTGGGCCTGGCCTGCGGCGGCGAGATCGATATCTTCGTCGAGCGTGCTGATCCGCAGATCTTCTCCGCGCTGCTGCCCCGGCTGCAAAACCAGCAACACAGCCAGCTGAACACGCTGCTCACCGGAGAGGCCGACAAGCTCGGCCACCAGGAGCTGCTCGACGAGCAAGGCAAGGTCATCGCCAGCACCAACGGTCCCTTGGGTGTGCAGGCTCCGCTTGCGGGGCGGCTGCCCGAGATCCTGACCCACGGCGAGAACGAAGTCTTCAGCCATCCCCTGCCGCCCGCACCCACCGTGGTGATGATCGGCGGCGGGCATGTGGCCGTCGCCCTGGCCCATCTGGCCAATACGCTCAGCTATCGCAGCGTGGTGATCGACCCCCGGCGGATGTTCGCCTCGCCGGAGCGCTTCGCCCACGCCGATACACTGCTGCAGCTCTGGCCGGGCAAAGCCTTCGAGCAAATCGAGCTGAACCCATCCACCGCCGTGGCCGCCCTGGGACACGACCCCAAGATAGATGACCCGGCGTTGATCGCCGCCTTGAACAGTGATTGTTTCTACGTGGGCGCGCTGGGCAGCCGGAAGAACCAGGCCAAGCGCCGCCAGCGCCTGCTGGATGCCGGCGTCAGCGAGACGGCCCTGGAGCGGCTGCACGCCCCCATCGGGCTGAGCATCGGCGCCAAGACTCCCGAAGAGATTGCCCTGGCCATCATGGCCGAAGTGGTCGCCGTGTATCGCGGCGAAGGCGCAAGCAATTAGCTTGCCCGCACTCCCCCACCGGACTACAATGGGCGGGCCACCATGAAACCTGCTCCGTTCAAATACTTTGCACCCGACAGCCTGGAAGCCGCGCTGGAATTGAAAGCTCAGCATGGTGACGAAGCCAAGCCGCTGGCCGGTGGCCAAAGCCTGATCCCGGCGATGAACTTCCGCGTAGCCCAGCCGAGCATCCTGATTGACCTGAACCGCATCCCCGAACTGCGCGGCATCCGCGCCAACGGCGCGCTGACCATCGGTGGCATGACCGCGCAGTCCGCCGCCGAGAAAGACGCGCTGGTGGCGCAGCACACGCCTCTACTGCACGAAGCGATCCCCAACATCGCCCACCCGCAAATCCGCAACCGCGGCACCATCGGCGGCAGCGTGGCCCACGCCGACCCCGCTGCTGAGTTGCCCGTGGTCTGCTTGGCGCTGCGCGCCCGCATGCTGGCTCAGAGCCAATCGGGCCAACGTTGGATAGAGGCGCAGCAGTTCTTCGCCGGCTTATTCACCACGGCGCTCTCCGCCGACGAACTGCTCACCGCGGTGGAGTTTCCGCTGGCCAGGGAGCGCACCGGATACGCCTTCCTGGAAGTGGCCCGCCGCCACGGCGACTACGCCATGGCCGGCCTGGCCGCGGTGCTCGCCTTGGACGAAAACGGCGCCTGCAGCGAAGCGCGGCTGGTCTACCTGAACGTGGGCGACGGCCCCTTGGAGGCGACGCAAGCCGTCGCCAGCCTGGTAGGCAAAAAGCCCAGTGAGGAAGCTTTTGCCGAAGCCGCTCAAATTGCCAGTCAGGTCGACATGCAGCCCTTCGGCAACTTGCACGCCACTCCCGATTTCCAGCGCCATCTCTCCGGCGTGCTTACCCAGCGCGCCCTGAACCTGGCGCTGAGTCGCATCCCCAAGAAAGCCGCCAAAGCGAAATGAGCGACACCTATTCCATCACGCTGAGCATCAACGGCAAGTCTTACCAGAGCGAGGTGGAGCCGCGCCTGCTGCTGGCGGATTACATCCGCCAGGTGGCCGGGCTCAGCGGCACGCACGTGGGCTGCGAGCATGGCGTTTGCGGCGCGTGCACCATCCTCCTGGATGGCCAGCCGGTACGTTCCTGCATCATGCTCGCCGTGCAGGCAGATGGCCACGAATTGACCACCGTCGAGGGCCTCGCTTCCGACGAAAAGAACCTGCACCCGCTGCAGGAGGCCTTCTGGGAGGCGCACGGCCTGCAATGCGGCTTTTGCACGCCGGGCATCCTGATGACCCTACTCCCCTACTTGCAAGAGCACCCCAACCCCACGGAACACGAGGTGCGCGAAGCCATCTCTGGCAACCTGTGCCGCTGCACCGGATACCAGCACATTGTGGACGCCGCCTTGCTGGCCGCCAAGAAGATGCACAACGGGGCCTGATATGCCCGAACGCGAAGCCACCCTCTCCATGCACCTGGCCGCCCTCGAAGCGGATTTCCCCCAGAAGAACGCCCGGCTGCATGCCTATCTGGAAGAGCCGGAGCGCTTCGAGCGCTTGCGCCGTGCTGCAGCCGGCATTGACGCTGGCGAGCCTGGCCCGCTGCGCGGGCAGTTGCTGGCGGTCAAAGACATTTTTCACGTGGACGGCCTGCCGACCCGCGCCGGCAGCCGCCTGCCCATCCGTGAGCTGGCCGGCCGCGAGGCCAGCAGTGTGACCAAGCTGAAAGAAGCCGGCATGCTGGTGGTGGGCAAAAGCGTGACCACCGAGTTCGCCTATTTCGCCCCCGGGCCGGCGCGCAACCCGCACAACCCGGCGCACACGCCGGGCGGCTCCAGCAGCGGTTCCGCCGCTGCGGTGGCCGCCGGCCTCGCCGACCTGGCCCTGGGCACACAGACTATTGGCTCCATCCTCCGCCCGGCGTCGTTCTGTGGGGTGGCCGGTTTCAAGCCCAGCCATGGCCGCATCCCCGCCGATGGCGTCATCCCACTGGCGCCCAGCTTCGACCATGTGGGGCTGTTCGGACGCAGCGCGGCGGCGATCACGCCGGCGGCCGCGCTGCTGTGCAGCGACTGGGCCAATGCATCCGCCAGTGATCAGAAACCCGTGCTGGCCGTAGCCAACGGTGAATATTTGCGCCAGGCGGACGAGGAAATGCTGGCCCGTTTCGAAGAGGAGGTCGCCAAACTGCAACGCGCTGGCTATTGGGTGCGCCGCCTGGATCCCTTCGGCGACTTGGGCGCCATTCGCCAACGCCACCAACTCGTGCTGGCCGCCGAAGCCACGGCGACGCACGCAGGTTGGTTCCGCGAACACAGCCACCTCTACCATCCCCGCACCGTGGCGCTAATCCGCGAAGGCCGGGCCATTGCGCACCGTGCGTTGGAGAATGCGCGCGCCGCCGCGCTCAACCTGCGCCACACGCTGAGCACGCAAATGCGCATCCACGCCATTGACCTGTGGCTGACCCCCGGCGCGCCTGGCGCGGCGCCTGCCGGCCTGCTCAACACCGGCGACCCGATCATGAGCCTGCCCTGGACGCAAGCAGGCCTGCCCAGCCTAGGCTTGCCGGCGGGCAAGAACGCCGCCGGGCTGCCGCTGGGCATCCAGCTGGTCGCCGACTTCGGCGGCGACGAGAGCCTGCTGGCCTGGGGCGCCGACATCGAAGCCGCCCTGGCGGAGCCGGCATGAGCGTCACCCAGAGCGAAATCCGCTCCGGCGCCTATTACGACTCGGTGGTGCTGATGCAGCTGCAGCGCAACCTGCTGGCGCTGCCCGGCGTGGAAGATGCCGGCGTGGTCATGGCCACCCCCGCCAACCTGGAACTGCTCGCCGACAGCCAGCTGCTGACCGCCGACGGCAAAGCGGCCAAGCCGGAAGACTTGCTCATCGTGGTCAAGGCGGCCAGCGCGGCCAAAGCCGCCGGTGCGCTGGCCCAGGTGGATGAACTGCTCAAGCGCCGCAGCAGCGCCGCGGTGGCGGGCAGCTTCCGCCCGCGCAGCCTGGCGGGCGCAGCCAAGGCCTTGCCTGCCGCCGAGTGGGTCTCCGTGTCCGTGCCGGGTCGCTATGCAGCCGGCGTGGCCGAAGAAGCGCTGGAGCTGGGCAAGCACGTCTTCCTGTACAGTGACAACGTCTCCGTCGAAGATGAGATTAAGCTCAAGCAAAAAGCTGCTGAGGCGGGGCTGCTGGTGATGGGGCCAGACTGCGGCACAGCGATTGTCAACGGCATCGGCCTCGGCTTTGCCAACCGCGTGCGCCGCGGCCCGATTGGCCTCGTGGCCGCCTCTGGCACAGGCTTACAGAGCGTCACCGCCGCCATCCACAACCTGGGCGGCGGGGTGTCGCAGGCCATCGGCACTGGCGGCCGCGACCTGAAAGCAGATGTAGGCGGGGCCAGCACGCAGCAGGGGCTGGCCTACCTGGCCGCGGATGCTGATACTCGCGTGATTGTCCTGGTCTCCAAGCCGCCCGATGCGGCCGTCGCAGGCCGCTTGCTGGCCGCCGCCCTGGGGGCTGGCAAGCCGGTGGTGGTCTGCTTCCTGGGCTTTCCTGCTCCTGCGCAGCGCCTGCACAACCTGCACTTCGCCTCGGGGCTGGACCACGCCGCCAGGCTGGCCGTAGAGCTGAGCCTGGGTAATCAAAGCGCCGCCCCATCCAAGAAGGCCAAACCGTTGAGCGGCCATTTGCGCGGCCTGTTCAGCGGCGGTACGCTGGCCTCTGAGGTTTTCTTGGGGCTGAATTTATTTCTTACTCCTTTATTCTCTAACGTGGCTATGCGTAGTGAGGAGAAGTTGACCGATGTGCATCACAGCCAAGGGCACACCATTCTCGATCTGGGCGAAGACGAGTTCACCGTGGGCCGCCTGCATCCAATGATGGACAACGACTTACGCCTGCGCAGGCTCAAACAAGAAGCCGCCGACCCACAGGCCAGCCTGATATTGCTGGACGTGGTGCTGGGCGAAGGCGCGCACGCCGACCCAGCCTCCGAGCTGGCTCCGGCCATCGCCGCCGCCCGCAAAGCGCGCAAAGACCTGGAGTTCGTCGTGCTGCTGGTGGGTACAGACGAAGACCCGCAGGATATTGAGCAGCAAAGCAAGCAGCTGAGCAAGGCCGGCGCGACCGTCTTCCGCGAAATTACACCGACTTTGGAGCACATCATCGGCCGCCTGACGCGGGCGCCGGTGACCGAAACCACTCCGCAGCCTTTTGCCGAGCCGTTGGCGGTGATCAACGTGGGCGTGGAAAGCTTCTACGACAGCCTTGTCGCCCAAGACGCCGAAGCTGTACATGTAGACTGGCGACCGCCCGCCTCCGGCGACGAAGAGTTGATGGGGATTTTGGAGAAAATGAAAGGCAGATAGAGATTAGAGACAGGAGATTCCGAATCTCTATTCTCTAATCTCGCCTGTGGAGATTAAGTAAGAATGATTGATATCGAGAAAGCCAACCAAACCGCCGTCTCCCGCATGATGTCCGCCCGCCCCATCCTGAAGGGCGTTGCTCCAGCCAGCGAAGTCATCCCCGGCATGCGCCCAAACCTGCTGCTACACGCCGGCCCGCCCATCGAATGGGCACGCATGTCCGGCCCGCTGCGCGGCGCGGTGATCGGCGCGCTCATCTTTGAAGGGCTGGCCAAAAATGAAAGGGACGCCGAAGCCCTGGTCAAGAAGGGCGAGGTAGACTTCGCCCCTTGCCACCACCACGCCACCGTCGGCCCCATGGCCGGGGTGACCTCCGCCTCGATGATGGTCTACATCATCGAGAACGAGACCCACGGAAACACGGCCTACTCCAACCTCAACGAAGGCTACGGCAAGGTGCTGCGCTACGGCGCTTACAGCAAGGAAGTCATCGCCAAGCTCAAATGGATGAACGATGCCATGGGGCCTGCCCTGGCCAAGGCCATCGAAGCCAGCGGCGGCCTGGACATCCGCGCCCTGCTGGCCGAAGCCCTGCACATGGGCGACGAAGGGCACAACCGAAATAAGGCGGGATCGATCCTCTACACCACCAAGCTGGCTCCCTGGATTGCGCAGGTGACCAGCGACAGCGCGCTCAAAGCCGAAATTCTCAAGTTCCTGGGTGAGAACGCGCTCAGCGTGCTCAACCCGGTGATGGCCGCCTGCAAGGCAATGGCCGATGCGGCCCACGGCATCGAGGGCAGCACGCTGGTTAGCGCCATGGCGCGCAACGGCACCGACTTCGGCCTGCGGGTCAGCGGCCTTGGCGACCAGTGGTTCAACGCCCCCGCCGAGGTACCGGACGGGCTATATTTCCCCAGCTTCAGCAGCAAAGACGCCAACCCGGACATCGGCGACAGCACGATCACCGAGACGGCCGGCATCGGCGCTTTCGCCATGGCCGCCGCTCCCGCCATCGTCACCTTCGTCAGCGGCACGCCGCAGGACGCGCTGAACGCCACGCTGGAGATGTACGAGATCACCGCCGCGGAGCACAGCCACTTCACCATCCCGCAGCTGGAATTTCGCGGCACGCCCACCGGCATCGACATCCGCAAGGTAGTCGAGTTGGGCATCACCCCGCGAGTGAACACCGGCATCGCCCACAAAGACGCCGGCGCAGGCCAGGTGGGCGCCGGCCTGGTGCGTCCGCCGATGAAAATATTCGAAGATGCGATTCGCGCTTACGCGAAACAATACAAGTTATAAGGAGCCTTATGAAAATCCACGACCTTTCCCAACCGCTCAACCAGGATGCCTCGTTCTGGCCCTTTTACCCGCCTTTCGAGGTCAAGTACATCAAGCGCAAGGCCGAACACGGTGTCAACGCGCAATACATCCAGACCTCCAACCACATGGGCACGCACCTGGACGCCCCACGTCACTTCGTGACCAACGGCAAGACGATTGACCAACTGCCGCTGGACTGGCTCTACGGCGAAGGCGTCATCGTGGACCTCAGCGACCAGCTGGACGACCTGGACGTGTTTACCCCGGAGATGCTGGAAGCCAAGGCCGATATCAAGAACGGCGACATCCTCTTCATCCACACCGGCTGGCACAAGTACTCCTTCTTCAGTGACGACGCCGACGAAGAGCGCTACATCCAGCGCCATCCCGGCCCACACCACAGCATCTGCGACTGGCTGCTGGACAAGAAGATCCACCTCTGGGGCGTGGATATGATCTCTACCGACCATCCCATGAACCTGCCGATCGGGCGCTTCCTCGGCAAAGGCGGTCTGGAGCATTGGGCGCGAGTGCGCGCCATCGTCGAGAAGAAGTTCGGCGGCACGAAGAAGGTCGACGAGATGTTCCCGGCTGAGGCTTATCAGCTGACCCACAATGCGCTCTTCCCCCACGACTGCTTCCATGTCGAGAATATGGGCGGCGAGATGGGCAACCCGGCGCTGCACAACAAGCGCATCACTCTCGGCGCCTTCCCCTGGAACTTCAAGGGCGGCGAGGCGGCTTTCTGCCGCGCCGTCGCCTTCACCGAGGACTAGGCAATGACCACGCGCTACTTCGGCGAACGCATCAAACGCAACGAGGACCCCCGCCTGCTCACCGGGCGGGCGCTCTTCGTGGACGACGTCGATCTGCCGAACATGGCGCATATCGCCTTCGTGCGCAGCCCTTACGCGCACGCGCGTATCAAATCGATTGACACCTCTGCGGCCAGGGCGCTGTCCGGCGTGGTGGCCGTCTACACCGCCGCGGACTTGGGAGACTACTGGCGCACGGGCGTGCTTAACGTGGGCGTGCCACCCATTGAGGGCGCGGAGTTCAACGAACGCCTGCACCCGATCATCGCCAAAGACAAGGTGCGCCACGTGGGTGAAGCGGTGGCCTGCATCGTGGCCGAGAGCCGCTACGTCGCCGAAGACGCCGCCAACCTGGTCATGGTGGACTACGAGTCGCTGCCGGTCATCACCGACATCCGCAAGAGCCTGGATAAGGACGCCGCTCTGATCCACGACGACCTGGCGGACAACACCGCCGCGCACGTCGTGCAAACCAAAGGCGACTACGAGAAGGCCAAAGCAGGGGCTGACGTGGTTATCCAGCGCGAGTTCTACTACGACCGCGGCACCGCCGCCGCCATGGAGAACCGCGGCATCGTGGCCGCCTGGGACGCCAAGGCGAGTAAGCTGACCATTTGGGATACCACCCAGGCCCCGGTGATCATCCGCAATGGCCTGGCGGGCATGCTGGGCCTCTCCGAACATCAGGTGCGCCTGGTGGCACCGTTCATCGGTGGCGGCTTCGGCCCGAAGATCCTCATGTTCTATCCCGAGGAAATGCTGCTGCCCTGGGTGAGCATGCAACTGGAACGCCCGGTCAAGTGGATCGAGGACCGCTCCGAGAACTTCTACGCCACCACGCAGGAGCGCGGCCAGTTCCATCAGGCGGAGATCGCCCTCAAGAAGGACGGCACCATCCTGGGTGTGAAAGACGTCTTCCTGCACGACAACGGGGCCTACGACCCCTACGGACTGACCATCCCGATCAACACGCAGTGCACTCTGCTCAATATGTACCTGGTGCCCAACTACTATAGCGAGTTCACCGCCGTCTTCACCAACAAGCCGATGACCAGCCCCTATCGCGGCGCCGGCCGCCAACACGGCGTCTTCGTGATGGAGCGCCTGCTGGACGCTGCGGCCAAAGAGCTGGGGATGGACAAAATCGCCCTGCGACAGAAAAACCTCATCCCACCCGACCAGTTCCCCCTCCGCCACGGCATCATCTACCAGGACTTTACCGAACTGACCTACGACAGCGGCAACTACGCCCCGCTGATCGAAACCGCCATGGAGATGATCGGCTACGAGGAGTTCTATAAGAAGCTGAAGCCTCAAGCCGAGAAAGAAGGCCGCAAGCTGGGCCTGGGCTTCGTCTGCTATGTGGAGGGCACTGGCATTGGCCCTTACGAAGGCGCCCGCATCCAGGTGCAGGCCAACGGCCGGGTCAGCGTGGCCACCGGCATCGGCACCCAGGGCCAGGGCCACTACACCAGCTATGCGCAGATCGTCGCCGAACAACTGGGCGTGCCTATTGACCAGATCGATCTGGTCACCGGAGACACGGACCAGTTCCACTGGGGCGTGGGCACCTTCGCCAGCCGCGGCGCGGTGGTGGCGGGCAACGCCATCCATGCCGCCGCGGTGCGGGTGCGCGAGAAGATTTTGGCCAAAGCCGTCGAGGAGTTCGAAGGCGAGGTAACGCCGGACAAGCTGGAGCTGGTCAACGGTGTAGTGCAGATCATGGGCGCGCCGGAGACGGCCATCCCGCTGGGGGTGTTGGCGCAGAAGGCCAACCCGATGCGCGGCGCGGTCAAGCCCGGCACGGAGCCGGGCCTGGAGGCCACCGACTACTTCGGGCCGGAGATGGGCGCCACCGCCGCGGGCGTGCACGCCATGATCGTCGAAGTGGACCCTGAGACGATGCTGTTGGACATCAAAAAATACGTCACTGTGCACGACTGCGGCAACGTGATCAACCCGCTGATCCTCGACGGCCAGATCCAGGGCGGCGTGGCTCAGGGCATTGGCAACGCGTTCTACGAAGAACTCATCTTCGACGAGATGGGCCAAATACTGAACGCTTCGTTCATGGACTATCTGCTCCCCGGCTCGTTGGACATCCCGCGGGTGGAGATCGGCCACCAGGTGACCACCTCGCCGCTGAACCCGCTGGGTGTCAAGGGCGCCGGCGAGGCCGGCGCCATCCCCGTTGGGCCGTTGTTCGCCCAGGCCATTGAAGACGCTCTGGGCGCGGGCCTGGAACTGCGCGAGATCCCCCTCAGCCCCAACCGCCTTTGGGAGCTGACCCGCCCACAGGAATGAGCACGCCAGCCAGCCCCAGGCTGCGGGCGGTCAGTATCGCCCCGCGGGCCAAGGCTTGGCTGGCGGTCACCGAGCAGGCGTACGTGCTGCACGCCTTTGAACGCGCCATCAACTTGGTCAACCAGGAAGGCGATGTGCTGACCATCGCCGATGCGGCCTTGGGCAATGGCCCGTTCACGTTGTTGCTCGAAGAAGGCAACTTCCCGACAGACATTGAAATCACTGCCAAGTTGCTGGTCTTCGAGAACGGGCTCTGGCTGGGCGATTGGCTGATCGACGCCGAAGAGGCCCAGCTTTGGCAGCCGGCGCCCGACTGGGCTGCGGTACGAGCGCAGCCCGATCTCACCTGGGCGGCAGATGCGCTGAGTGAATTGCTGCGCGAACACGCCATAGCCGAGAGCCTGGCTCATTTGGTGGTCGACCCGCTGGCTCCCACCCCACTGCCGGCCCGCATTCAGCAGGCAGCCGAACAGCACATCCCGCTGCTCTTCAGCGCCATCGCCCAGCGGGACGCTGCCCGGGCCGCCGCAGCCGCCAAAGGTCTCGCCGGCTTGGGGCCGGGCCTCACCCCTGCCGGCGATGACCTGCTGCTGGGCGCCATGTTCGGCTGCTGGACACGGCTGTCGGAAGGGGCCGCCACCGAGCTATCAAGCGCCATGGCCGCAGCGGCCATCCCCCGCACCCACCAGCTTTCGGCGGCCTGGCTGGCTGCCGGCGCCGCCGGGGAAGCGCCGCAGCTTTGGCACGCGTTGCTGGCCGCATTGACTGAGAAAGACGCCGTTGCCTGGGGCGATGTGGCTATGCGCATCTTGCCGACGGGGCACAGCTCCGGCGCCGATGCGCTGGCTGGCTTCCTGGGCGTCGTCCTAGCCAAATAATCCCCCGCGTGCTAAAATCGCTCGCTCGAAAGACCCTTTGGAGTTTCCGCTCTGGCCCGCGCAAAGCCAGGGCAACCCCGTGGAAAAGGAGCCACACCCAATGCGCAACTACGAAGTGATCTACATCGCCCATCCCGATCTGGAAAGCGACGCTTTCAAGCAGCTCAACAAGCAGGTCGAAGGCTGGGTCAAAGAAGCCGGCGGCAAAATCACCAAAACCGACGTGTGGGGCAAGCGCAGAATGGCCTACCAGATCAAGAAACAAAGCGACGGTCAGTACGTTCTGCTGCACACCCAGATGGAGCCGGCCGCCTGTGCGGCCTTGGAGCAGCAATTCCGCTTGCAGGAACCCGTGCTGCGCTTTCTGATCGTCGCCGTGGAAGAGGAAGCCGAGGCCGCCGCGGCCTAAGACTGCACCGCACCAGTAGGAGGCAGTATGAGCAGAGGGTTGAACAAAGTCATGATCATCGGCCACCTCGGCCGGGATCCGGAAATGCGCCACACCCCCTCTGGTCGCTCGGTAACCAGCTTCAGCGTGGCCACCAGCCGCAACTGGACTACGGCCGAAGGCGAGCGCCGCACCGAAACCGAATGGTTCAACGTCGTCGCCTGGGGCAGCCTGGCCGAGATTTGCAATCAATACCTCAAAAAAGGCCAGCAAGTCTACATAGAAGGCCGCCTGCAAACCCGCCGCTGGGAAGACGAAGAAGGCAACAAACGCACCGCCACTGAAATCGTGGCGCGAGAGATGATCATGCTCTCCCAGAAGCCGGAGAAGGATGGCGAGCCGGCGGGCGACGAGCACTACCCTGAGAACGACGAAGAAGAATTTCCCTTTTAGCCGAACGAAAGAGACCTTTCCTCCATGCCCAAAGCACAAAAAACTCCTGTCTTATCGCGCAAACAACTCAGCGGCCTGAGCAAGGAACGCGACCTCAATCGCCTGATCCTCATCGGCACCGGCGTGCTGGTCGGCTTGGTGTTGCTCTTGGTCGGCTGGACCTGGTTGCTGGATGCGGTCATCCACCCGGGCCGTGTGGTCGCCGTAGTGGAAGGCGTCGAGATCAAAGGCAGCCAGTTCATCACCCGCACCCGCCTCAACCGCCAGCAATTCATCAACTCGTATTACCAGACCTACAACGAATACCTGCAAATGGCGCAGTTCTTCGGGGATAACCCGATGGTCCAGCAGCAGTACTTCACCTCGCTGCTACAGATCGAGCAGCAGTTGGATGTCGAATATATGGGCGAATACAGCATCAACCAACTGGTCAACGAAGAATTGCTCAAGCTAGCAGCCGTGGAACTGGGCATCGAGATTGATGGGGCGGCTTTCGACAAAGGCCTGGAAGAACTGTTCGGTTTTTACCCGGACGGCACGCCCACGCCTCCAACAATCCCCACGCTGCAGCCCACCTCTACCCTATCGGCCTTGCAGCAGTCGTTGGTGACCCCAGTGCCAACGATCCAGCTGGAAGGCGAGGACGGGGAGCTGGACCCCGAAGTAACGCCCAGCGCCACCGCCAACCCAACCGATCTGCCCACGCCCACCGAAGGGCCGAGCCTGACGCCCTTCCCCACCGCGACGACCTATACGCGTGAAAGCTATCAGGAAAACCTGGCCCTCTATTACAGCAGTTGGGAAGAGCTGGATATCAGCCAGGCCGACCTCGAAGCCGTGCTGCATTCCATCCTGCTGCGCAATGCCATTCGGGACCACATCACCGCGGACCTGCCTCGCACCCAGGAGCAGGTCTGGGCGCGGCACATCCTGACCCCCAGCCTGCAGGACGCGGAAGCCGCATTGGCCCGCCTGGCGGATGGCGAGGACTGGACCGACCTGGCCGCGGAGCTTTCCATCGATACCGGCAGCGCCATCCAGGGCGGCGATTTGGGCTGGTTTGCCCGGGGTGTGATGGTGGAGCCGTTCTCCAACGCGGCCTTTGAATTGGGCATCGGCGAGATCAGCGACCCGGTCGAGTCCCAGTTCGGCTGGCACATCATTCAGGTGCTCGGGCATGAAGACCGCGCCATGGGCGAAAACGAGTACGAACAGCTGCGTGAACAGACCGTGGCCGATTACATCGAGCAGTTGCGTCAAAGGTACGAATGGCACATCGATGAGAGCTGGCGGGACATGACCCCCGACCGGCCGCGGCTGCAAGGCAGCGTGCTGGGCGGCTAGCCCAAGGCAAACAAAAAGGCGGGGCGCTGTGCGCCCCGTCTTTTTTATTCTCTAGGGATGATCAGCCAACAGATCATGTAGCTGAAAATGCCGGGTATTCCGCCGGGCATGGCCGCCAGGATGAAGGCCAGCCGAAACCATAACGGGTTGATGCCAAAGAATTCGCCCAACCCGCCGCACACGCCGGCGAGGACCCGGTCTCGTCGAGACCTGCGCAACTTACCTGCCATCTCGTTCTCCTAATAACTCGCCGAGTAATTAGCGAGTGTATTCTTCGCCAACCTCGTCCAGTTTCAGGCTGATCACCTGGCTGGCGGTATCTCGGCCCATTGTAACGCCATAGATCACATCCGCAATTTGCACCGTGTTGCGGTTGTGCGTAATCACCACAAACTGGGTGGCCTTGCTCAACTCGCGCAGCAGCTCGGTGAAGCGGCCTACGTTGGCCTCATCCAGCATGGCGTCTACCTCATCCATCACGCAGAACGGCGTGGGCGAAGCCTTGAGCAGCGCGAAGATCAACGCCGCGGCGGTCAGGCTGCGCTCTCCGCCGGAGAGCAGCGCCAGCCGCTGGGCGCGCTTGCCGGGCAAGCGCGCCTCGATGTCGATGCCCGTGGCGGTCATATCGGCCTCTTCGGTCAGCACCAGCCGGGCTGAGCCGCCGTTGAACAAGCGGCCAAAGATGACCTTGAACTCCGCGGCCACACGGTCAAAGGTGGTGCGGAACTCGCTCTCCATCAGCGTATCCAATTCAGCGATCACTTGCTTCAGGTCGCTTTCGGCAGAGCGCAAGTCGCTCACCTGCGTCTCCATGCTCTCGACGCGCTCTTTGATTTCTACGTATTCCTGCTGCGCCTCAGGGTTCACCGAGCCAAGGCGGCGGATTTGGGCGCGCTGCGCTTTGAGCACTTCTTCCAGTTCAGGATCGAGCTCGGTGATCACGGGCAGCTGCTCCACCAGGTTGCCCAGCGGCAGCGGAGTAGGACCGGAGACGCCTTCCTCATACTGGAAGGCCACCAGGCCGAAGTCGTCTTCCACTCGGGAGCGCAGCCCTTCCAGCGCTTCTTGCTGGCGGCCCATGGCAATCTGCGCTGCCGTGTGAGCGCGCTCGGCGCTGCTCAGCGACTGCATCGCGCGGGCCTCGGCGGCTTGCTGCTCGGCCAACTGGGCATCGGCCCCCGCCAGCCTGGTTTCCGCCGGGGCAATCTCCGCTTGAATTTGCGTGATTTCCCCGCCCATGTCGTCGCCCTGGCCGCCGAGCTGTTCAATTTCCGCGGCAATGGTCACCGCTTGCGCTTCCATTTCAGCGCTGCGCTCCTGCTGGGCGGTCAACTGCGCCTCGGTGCGCTGCAGCGCCTGCTGGCGCTCCTGTACGCGGCGCTGCGCCTCCTGTAAGGCTCGCTGAGCCACCGCCAGGCGCATCTCCCAGTGAGCCACCTGGGCGTGCTGCTCGTCCATTGGCACATCAACCACGGAGCCGAGCTGGGTTTCCAGCTCCTGCCGGGCTGCCGCCTGCTGATCGTTCGCCCCAGTTTCGTTGGCGCTCAGGCTCTCAAGTTCGTTCTGGGCGCCGGCAATCTCGGCCTCCAGGCCGCGCAGTTGGGTGCGGAACCATTCCACCTGTCGCTCCAACTGCTCTACTTCCAGGCTACGTTCCTGGGCAGTGCGGCGGGCAGCCTCCAAATCAATCCGCCGTTGCTCAACCCCGCTTTGAGCCTGCTTCACCGCTTCCAAACGTTCCGAGAGTTGCCGGTTGAGCTCGGCAATGCCCGACTCGTTGGTTTCCAGGTCGGTCTGCAGTTTGTCAAGCTCAGCGCGCAGTTCGCGTTCCTGCCGCGGGCGGGCCAGCCCGGCGGCGGTCTTCGCCGGGCGCACTTCAATCTGCCCATCCCGGTGGAAGACTTCGCCGCGCAACGTCACCGCGCTGGTTGCGTCCGGGTGCGCTTCCAGAGCCCGCCGCGCATCGCCGCGGGCTCTGACGACCAGCACGCGGCCCAGCAGCAAATCCACGGTGCTGCGCAATTCCTCCGGCGCCCCCACCAGGTCAGCCGCCACACCCAGCAGGCCGCCGGAAGCCGGCGCCTGCAGCCGCCCTCCACCCGCGCCGTTGGGCAGCAGCGCGCCGGCGGCGGACTGCGCCTCCAAAATATCCAGCGCGGCTTCGGCATCGCCGCCGCCGGCCAGCACCACGGCATCTAAATAGTTGCCCAGCGCAGCAGCGATGGCGGTCTCCAACTCAGCGGAGACCTGCAGTTCACGGCCCAGACTGCCTTTGCGCAGCCCCAGGCGCTTCTGCTGTGCGGCCTCTAATAGCAGCCGCGCGCCTTGAGCGAAGCCCGAGGCGGCCAATTCGGCTTGCTCCAAAGCATTCAACTCAGCCTGCAAGCCAGCCTGGCGGGCCAGCAGGTCCCGGTGCCTGGCTTCCTGTTCGTCGAGCGCCGCGCGCCCGGCCTCCACTTCAGCCTCGGCGCGCTGCAATTCAGCCTGCGCGTCCTGCGCTGCTTTTTCAGCCTGCTCGGCGGCCCCACCCGCGTGGCCTGCCTGCGCCTGCAATTCGACCAGGTCGCCATCCAGGTTCTCCAGGTTGCGCTGCAGTTCGGCCGCCTCGGTCTGCAAGCGGGTCTGCTTGGCGGCCAGTTGCTCGCGCTGGGCGGCAAAGCCCAACTGCTGGCGTTCCAACTGCGTCAGGCGGTCACGCGCCGCCTGCACTTTGCCTTCGTTCTCCTCCTGAGCCGCCTGGCGCTGGGCCAGCTCCTGGCGAGCTTCGACCAGTTGCTTCTCGGCCTCGTCCACTTCCGTTTGGTAGTGCCCCGCATCTTGCTCGGCTTCTTTCGAGCGATCAGACAGCGCTTGCAGCTCGCTCTCAATGCGCTGGCGTTCCTCGCCCAGCGCCTCGCGCCGTTCGGCCAACGCCCGCTGGCGCTCATCGGCCACGGCCAGGCCCTTGGTGGCGTTCTCACGGTTAGCGTGCAGCTCCGCCAAGCGGCGGTGCCATTCATTGAGCTGGTTGCGCAGTTCCTGGGTTTGGGCGCGCAGCTGGTTGACTTCTTCGTTGAGCAGCCGTTGCTGCTCACGGGCCGCATCCAGGCTGCTCTCGCGCTCCTCGGCTTCCTGGCGCCGCTCGCGCAGTTCGTTTTGCGCCCGGTTCCAATGGTAGCCGTACCACTGGCGCAGCGTGGCGCGCAGGTCGGCGCGCAGGCGGGCGTGTTCCTCAGCCCGGGCGGCCTGCCGTTCCAGGCTGCGCACGCGCGGGCGCAGCTCAGCCAGAATGTCTTCGACGCGTTCCAGGTTGCGCAGGGTGGTCTCCAGGCGACGCAGCGACTGGTCTTTGCGCGCCCGGTAGAGGCCGATGCCGGCCGCTTCTTCAAACAGGCGGCGGCGTTCGTCAGACTTCAACGTCAAGGCAGTGTCCACCAGGCCCTGGCCAATCACAGTGTAGGTGCGCTCGGAAAGCCCGGATTGCGCCAGCAGTTCGCTCACATCTTTCAGGCGCACTTTCTGCTGGTTAATCAGGTATTCGTTCTGCCCGTCGCGATAGGCTCGGCGGGTGATGGCGACTTCGGAGAAATCGACCGGCAGCCAGCCGTCGCTGTTGTCAAAGGTGATGGTCACCGCGGCCATGCCGGAACGCGGGCGCGTCTCCGAGCCGGAGAAAATCATGTCCTCCGTCTTGCGCCCGCGCAGCACGCCATAGGATTGCTCGCCCAGCACCCAACGCAGCGCGTCAGCAATGTTGGATTTGCCCGAGCCGTTCGGCCCCACCACCGCGGTGATGTCGCCGGCGAACTCGAACAGCGTCCGGCTGGCAAAGGTTTTGTACCCGTTCAGTTCCAGAGATTTAAGCCGCACAGTCGTTCTCGCTCAAGTCGTCGCATAGGGAACGTAAGCCCCGCGCCAACCGCTACATCCTTTCCAATTTCTGCAATGCATCCCGGGCAGCTTCTTTGCTCGCCGCCTGCTTGCTGGAACCTTCGCCGCTCCCGAGCACCTGCCCCTCCACAAGCACTTCGACGACGAAGTGCTTGTTGTGGTCCGGGCCGGACTCGGCGGCGATGCGGTAGAACGGCGCCGCGCCGCCCTGAGCCTGCACCGCCTCCTGCAGCATGCTCTTTGGATCGCGGTCACCCTGGCTGCTGATTTCGGTCTCGGCAACGGCCAGCATGGGGTGTACAAATTCACGCGCCGCCTCAATGCCGCCGTCCAAATACAGCGCGCCCACCAGCGCCTCGAAGGCGTTGCACAGCATCGCCGGGCGGGAGCGCCCTCCGCCCTCTTCTTCGCCGTGACCAATGCGCAAAGCCCGGCCAATTTCAATTTGCGCCCCGAACTTGCCCAGCTGCTCCGTGCTGACCAGCGCGGCGCGCAGCCGGGTCATTTGCCCCTCGGACATGTAGGGGAAGTGGCGATACAGCCAGGCGCCGACCACAAAATCGAGCACGGCGTCGCCGAGGAATTCCAGACGCTCATTGTCTTCCAGGGCGTCGGCGTTCTCGTTCAGGAACGAACGATGCGTCAGCGCTCTGGACAACAAGCGCATATCGCTGACGCTCAACCCTAAACGACTGGCAAAGCTCTGGGGAGATTCCAGGCCCGGGGTGTCTGCATTCGACATTCTGCCTCCCGGAACTCAAGGAACGACAGCCACCCTCCGGGCCGGAGAGGTGGCTAGCGGTCCGCTAGTTCCTGACTCAATTGTAATCTGCTTATTCGTAGTTGCGCAGCACCAGCACCGCGTTGTGCCCACCGAAGCCAAAAGCGTTGGTCAGGGCCACGTCCACTTTGGTTTCACGCGCCTTGTTGGGCACGTAGTCCAGATCGCAGTCCGGGTCGGCTTCCACGTAGTTCATCGTCGGCGGGATCAGGCCGTTGCGGATGGCCTGTACGCAGAAGATGGCCTCCAACGCGCCGGTGGCGCCCATCATGTGGCCGGTTACGGCCTTGGTGGACGATACCGCCAGCTTGTAGGCCTGTTCGCCGAACACAGCTTTGATCGCCCGGGTTTCCGAAAGGTCGTTTAACACCGTACCGGTGCCATGAGCGTTGATGTACTGCACTTCGTCGTTGTTGACGCCGGCCGCATCCAGTGCGAAGCGGATGGCTTGCGCGCCGCCCACGCCCTCGGCATGGGGCGCGGTAATGTGATACGCATCCGCCGAGGACGAGTAGCCAGCCAGTTCGGCCAGGATATTGGCGCCGCGCGCCTTGGCGTGGCTCTCGGTTTCCAGCACCATCACTGCGGCGCCTTCGCCGATGACCAGGCCGTCGCGGTGTTTGTCAAACGGGCTGGGCGTCCCCTCGGTGCGGCGAGACATGGCCTGCATGCGGTCAAAGGCGGAGACGGCCGTTTTGGTGACCACGGCCTCGGCCGCGCCGGCGATGACCGCGTCCACCATGCCCGATTTGAGCATCATCCAGGCCGTGCCGATGCCGTCCTGACCCGAGGCGCAGGCCGAGGCCACGGAGAGCGCCGGCCCCTTGGGGCCGTGGTCAATGCCCACCAGGCCCGCCGCGCCGTTGGGCATCAGCATCGGGATCATGAACGGGCTCACCCGGCGCGGGCCTTGCTGGAAAGCGGCCAGCACGCCTTCTTCCATCGAAGTCAGGCCGCCAATCGCCGCCGAGATGACCGTGCCGATACGGGCGGCGTTCTTTTCGGTGATTTCCAGACCGGATTGTTTGATGGCCTGCGCAGCGGCCGCAGCAGCGAACAACTCATAGCGGTCACGGCGGCGGGTTTCGCGCGGGTCCACATACTCCGTGGGGTCGAAATCCTTGATTTCGCAGGCCACCTTGACCAGGTGGTCGCTGGCATCGAACAAGGTAATCGGCCCCAGGCCAGATACCCCATTGACTGCGTTTTGCCAGCTTTCATCCACCGATTTGCCAATGGCGTTTACGGTGCCCATTCCGGTGATTACGATTTTCTCGGCCATATCACTCCTCTTAAAGCGCCTTAAGACCCGAGCCGGTCAATATCAGCACAATCGGCTCGGGCAGTGCATCCGCCACCTGCTGCAAGGCCGCCCAAACAATCGCAGAGGTTGGCTCTACAAATAACCCTGCAGACGCCAGAGCGTCGCGGGCGGGCAATATCTCCTTCTCTTCCACGGCGAGGAACTGGCCGCCGCTGCGCTCCACGGCGGCCAACAAGGCATCGCCGCGCAGCGGCTGGCGCACGCGCACGCCCTCGGCCAGGGTTTCGCCCTCGGTGACCCAGGCCAGACCGGCTGCGCCCTGCGTCAAAAGTGCCCACAGCGGCGCGCAGGCCCGCGCTTGCACGCCCACCAGGCGGGGCAATTCGGCGCTGTGCCCGGCCGCCTGCAGCGCCTCAAACCCCAGGGCGATGCCCAGCAGCAGGCTGCCGTGCCCCGCCGGGGCCAGCACCGTGCCGGGGGCGCGGCCCAGCTGCTCGTACAGCTCGTAGGCAATAGTGGCGATGCCCGGCAGGCCAAAGGGCAGATAGGCGTGGCTGGCGTAGGCCGCGCCGTCCGCCGCGGCGCGCTGCACTGCCTCGGCGGCGGCCGAACGCGGCCCCTCCACTGGCTCCAGCTGCGCACCATAGGCCTCGATTTGCGCCCGCTTGGGGCCGGAGGCGTAGCTGGGCACGAACACGCGCGCTTTTACGCCGGCGCGGGCCGCGTAGGCGGCGAACGAAGCGCCTGCATTGCCGGAGGAGTCTTCCACCGCCTCGGAGACGCCGCGCGCCCGCAGCCAACTGGCCAGCGGCGCACTGCCGCGGTCCTTGAACGAGCCGGTCGGGTTGAGCGATTCCAACTTGAAAGCCAGCTGCTTGCCGAAGCCCTGCCCGGGGATCAAAGGCGTGCCGCCCTCGCCCAAACTGATGTCCGCGGCGCCTTCGGGCAGGCCAAAGGTCTCCCAGTAACGCCAAATCCCATAGGCGCTAGACACCGGTTGGCTATACGCAAGCGACCCTGCCAGACCGAATACGCCGCCGCACTGGCAGCGATATGGCAGGCCTTCGTCTGGATACGGCCGTTTGCAATTGTTGCACTGGAACTGGGCCATGGCTAATCGCCCGCCTCGGGGATGTACTCTCCTTCGACCCACTCCTCCCCTTGCGGGCCGATTTCCTTCTTCCACACTGGCACGATTTCCTTGAGCCGGTCGATGCCGTAGCGGGCCGCCTCGAACACGCCGCTGTCGCGGTGGCCGCCGCTGCAGGCGATCAGCACGGTGGGCGTGCCGGGCTGCAGGATGCCTATGCGCTGCACGATGGCGATGCCCTCCACCTGAGGCCAGCGCTCGCGGATCTCCTCCGCCACCTGGCGCATCTTGGCTTCAGCCATCGGCTTGTAGGCCTCGTATTCCAGGCGCAGAGTTTTGCGCGGCTCGCCACGTAGTGTCTCCGCACGGACCATCCCGCTGAAGAGGCAGGTCGCCCCGCTACTAGGCGTGGTGATTTGAGCCAGCAAGTCGTTGAGGTCGATTTCACCCTCGGTGACCGCAAACACCTCCGGCGCGCCGCTGCCCCCGCTCACTGGTGGGAACACGGCCACCTGGGCGCCGTCGGGCACCGGGTCTTCGTCGAAGGCGTACTCCTGGTTGACCGCCACCAGCATCGCCGAGCGCGCTTCAGGCAGCCCAGGGTACTGCGAGAGCAGTAGGCGCTTCAAATCAGCCACCCGGCTGCCGGCGGGCAGCTCCAGTTCAGCTTCGCTGACCCCGGCCTTCTCTTTCAGCGTGGCGAAGAACAACACTTGCACCTTATGCATGGCGCTTGCGGCCCTTGGGCTTCTTCTCTTCGGTACGCGCTTCAGCAGCTTTCCGCCGGGCGATTTCCTGCAAGGTGAATACGCTGCGCCCGCTTATGCGCATGGCTTGCTTCTTCTTCAGCAATTTCTTCTCTCGACGCTGCCATTTGCTGTGGACGGGAGTTGTAGGCACGCTACTCCTCCGCCTGATAGTCCCTGCTTTTGCCGCCGGTCTTGCTGACTAGGCGGATGTCCTCGATGCGCATGCCTTTTTCAGCGGACTTGGCCATGTCGTACAGCGCCAGCGCCGCCACCGAGACAGCGGTGAGCGCTTCCATCTCCACGCCGGTCTTGCTGGTAGTGCGCACCGTGGCGCGGATGCGCACGCCGGGCAGCGCATCGTCCAACTCGAAGTCCACGGCGACGTGTTCCAGCGGCAAGGTGTGGCAGAAGGGGATCAGCTCGGCGGTGCGTTTGGCGGCCTGCACGCCGGCCACCTGGGCCACGGCGAGCGCATCGCCCTTGTCCAGCGCGTTGGCGCGCAGCAAGGCCACGGTCTCGGGCTGCATGCGCACCCGGCCCTCGGCCACGGCAACCCGTTGGCTGGCTTCTTTGGCCCCCACGTCCACCATGCGGGCGCGGCCGCTTTCATCTACATGGCTCAACTTCGCAGACATACGCCGATTATAGCAACGAAGCCCCGCCGGCTTTGATATGATTGTGGCATGCAAGAAATCATTGACCGCCTGACCCAATCCCAGGAACGCATCCACGCTCTGCTGGAGCGTCTTTGACTTAGCCCAACGCGAAACTGAACTGACCCAACTGGAAGAGCAAGCCGCTGCGCCGGACCTGTGGGATAACCCGCAGGCGGCCCAGCAGTTGATGAAGCGCGTCGCCAACCTGCGCGAGGACATCGAAGCCTGGCGCAGGCTGCAGACCCGCATCGCCGACGCCCTGGAGTTGGCCGAACTGGGCGACGAAAGCCTGGCCGCCGAACTGGAGGCCGAAGCCGCCGCCCTGGAGCGCGAGACCGAGCAGCGCGAGCTGCGCACCCTGCTCTCCGGCGACTACGACAGCGGCGACGCCCTGCTCAGCATCAACGCCGGCGCCGGCGGCACCGACTCGCAAGACTGGGCCGCCATGCTGCAGCGCATGTACCTGCGCTGGGCGGAGGAGTCCGGCTACAAGACCGAAATCCTCGACCAGACCCCCGGCGAAGAAGCCGGCATCAAGAGCGTGACCATCGCCATCGGCGGCCAGTACGCCTACGGCTACCTGCGCGCCGAGAAAGGCGTGCACCGCCTGGTGCGCCTCTCGCCCTTCGACTCGGCCAAGCGGCGGCACACCTCCTTCGCCCAGGTGGAAGTGCTGCCTCAAGTGGAAGATGCGGATGTGGAAATCAACCCCAACGACTTGAAAATCGAGACCTTCCGCTCCGGCGGGGCCGGCGGGCAGAACGTGCAGAAGAACGACACCGCCGTGCGCATTACGCATATCCCCAGCGGCATCGTGGCCAGCTGCCAGAACGAGCGCTCGCAGACCCAGAACCGCGACAATGCCATGCGCGTGCTGAAGGCGCGCCTGCTGGAACTGAAACAGGCCGAGAAAGAGAAAGAGCTGGCCCAACTGCGCGGGGATTACCAAAAAGCTGAATGGGGCAGCCAAATCCGCTCCTACGTACTGCATCCCTACCAGATGGTCAAAGACCACCGCACCGAATACGAGAGCGGCAACACCCAGGGCGTGTTGGACGGCGACTTGGACGAGTTTATTGAGGCGTATTTGCGTTCTAAAATCGGGGATTAGAGAATGGAGATTGGAGACTAAAGATTAAATCTCCATTCCCCAATCTCTAATCTCGATATAGAGACATCTCAATTATGCAGCCTCCGAACCTAACCCGCTACGCCTGGCTGTCCATCGCCGCCGCGGCGGTCACCATCGCGCTCAAGGCCACAGCCTACTGGCTGACCGGCTCCGTCGGTCTGCTTTCGGACGCCGTCGAATCGCTGGTCAACCTGGCCGGCGGGGTGCTGGCGCTGGTTGTGCTGCACATAGCCGCCCAGCCGCCGGACGAGGAGCACGCCTACGGGCACAGCAAGGCGGAATACTTCTCCAGCGGAGTCGAGGGTGGCCTGATCCTGCTGGCGGCGGTCAGCATCGCCTGGGCGGCCATCCAACGCCTGCTCAACCCTCAGCCTCTGCAAGCCATCGGCCTCGGCTTGGCCGTTTCAGTAGCCGCCTCGCTAATCAACCTCGGCGTAGCGCTGGTCATCCGCCAGGCTGGCCGGCGGCACAACTCCCCTGCCCTGCAGGCCAACAGCCAGCACCTGTTCACCGATGTGTGGACCTCCGCCGGGGTGCTGCTGGCCGTTGGCCTGGTAGCCGCCAGCGGCTGGGCCTGGCTGGACCCGGTGATCGCGCTGGCTGTGGCGCTCAACATCACCTGGGCCGGCTACCGCATCCTGCGCGGCTCGGCGCAGGGGCTGATGGACGCCGCCCTGCCCGCCGAGGAACTGGCCCGCATCCAGGCCATCCTGGACAGCTTTACGCAGGACGCGGTGCGCTTCCATGCCTTGCGCACGCGGCAGTCCGGCGCCCGTCGCTTCGTCTCCATGCATGTACTGGTGCCCGGCGACTGGAGCGTGGCCCGCGGCCACCGCCTGCTGGAGCGCCTAGAAGCCGAAATCCGCGCCGCGCTGGACAACGTCACCGTGTTCACGCACCTGGAGGCGCTGGAAGACGCGGCAAGTTGGGATGATGTGGGGCTGGATAGGAAATAAACTACAACCGGGCTTGCACATAAAGTCTTGTTGGGTATAATGAGCCGCTGTCGAACTAAGGACTTATAAGGTAAAGAAATGACACCACTTCCTAAACGAAAAGTTTCCAAGGGCCGCCGGGACCGCCGCCGTGCCCATGATGGTTTGCAAGCGCGCAACTCCGTGGTCTGCGCCAACTGCGGGCAGACCCGCCTGCCGCACCGGGCTTGCCCCAACTGCGGCCACTACCGCGGCCGCGAGGTCGTGAAGATCGAACAAGAGTAAGAATAAAAAAACCCGCCAAATGGCGGGTCTTTTTTTTGCACGGGCAAGCTGCGCCTTCTGCTGAGGGTTTACTTTGCCTCCAGGTGCGCTTTCAGCTTCTGCAAGTGGTCGCCGTCTTCCTTCTTCATGATGCCCGCCACCATGGGCAGCATCATTTTGCGCAAGCCGCTGGCTTCCAGCTCACACACCCAACGGACCCGAGTGCCGCCGTCCTCAGCAGAAAGATGGTAGTGATACTCCACCTTGATGCCCTCCACCTCGGAGCTGATGCCGAAGTGGCTATGCGGCTCGTAGACCGTAACCAGCAAATCAGCGCTGGCCTCCTTGCCGTTCATCAGGCGTATCTCCCGAAATTTGGTCCCCACGCCGATCGGCCCATCGGTAAGCTTTTTGCTTTCCTTAATGTTGTCCACAAACTGGCTGCCGTTCGCCGGATTCGAGATCAAGTCAAAAACCTCTTTAGGCTGCCTGGCAATATGCTCACTGAATTCAAATCCGTTCATTTGTTTGTCCTCTTGGTTTTCGTTTGATTGGTTCGAGCGGAACATACGCGTCCGTATACAGCCGCTCCAGCTGTCCGCCGATTTGCCGGCAGGCATAGACCTCAAACGGGGCGGCGGCGCGCAGGCAGAAATCATCCCCCGGCAGCCATTCAACCCCTATGTAAGCGAAGGTCTTGGCAATCTCTTCCATCCCGCCAAAATGGCGCCGCGCCACACACAGACCGGGCTGCAGCAGCCGGTACCCGATGGGATGGCTGGCGGCTACCGGTTCGCGGATCGGCAGGCAGGCGTCGAAACGGATGTGGTTCTCGCTGCTGACGTACGGATCGTCGTGAGTGATGCCGATCAGACTTTCCTGTGAATAAGCAAGACCACGCCTCTCTGCGAACTCAAACAGAGGCGTCCACAGGTCAAGAAAAGTTTGCGACCCTGAAAGCAGGCTCTCGTAGCCTTTGTAGCGAATGAAAATCAGGTGCTGGGATGGCATCCGTTCCACGTTCAACGTTTCTTTTTGCATGTTGAAGCGCAGAGTCAGCGGGGTCTCGTGAGTAAAGCCCTCGTAGGTGTGGTCCGTCATGAGTTCGTCCACACAGGCCCGGTACTCTTTCAGCACATTTCGAAATTGGGATGGATGGATCTCGAACTGGCGCACAAACGCCCGCGTGAACGTCTCGTGGGTCTTGAACCCCGCCTCTAGGGCGATCTGCAAGACGCTGTCGGGGCTCACCTTGAGCCGATAGACGGCGCGCTCCAAACGCAGCCGGCGCAGGTATTCTTTTGGGGCCTCGCCGGTCACATGCTGGAAGACGCGGTGGAAATGGTGCGGCGAGAAGCCCGCCAACGCAGCCAAGCGGTCCAGCGGCAGCGGCTCGTCCAGGTGCTCCTCAATGTGGACCAATACGGGCAGCAGGCTCTCCTTGTATTTGCTGGTTGTGGCTGAACGAACCGGACTTAACACTCCGTCACTATAGCACTCTGGGGGCATCGCAACTCGACTTTTTTTGCGAATTTGGCTGATTTGTATTGCAATCTTCATTCTCCAGTCTCCATACCCATTTCCGCTTACAATCCACCCATGACCCCAGACCCCCTATCCACCGCATTCATTTTCCCCGGCCAAGGCTCGCAGAAAGTCGGCATGGGCAAGGAATTGGCCGCTGCCCATCCCGAAGCCGCAGCCATTTTCCAGCAAGCTGACGAGACGCTCGGCTTCGCCTTTTCGGCACTGTGCTGGGACGGCCCCGAAGCCGAACTCAACGATACGGTCAACACCCAGCCCGCCCTGTTCGTGCACAGCGTCGCCGCCCTGCGCGTCTTCGAGAAGCTGCAGCCCGGCTTCCGGCCCGCCTTCGTGGCCGGGCACAGCCTGGGCGAGCTCAGCGCCGCCGTGGCCGCCGGCGCGCTGGATTTCGCCGCCGGGCTGCGCCTGGTGCGCCGCCGCGGCGAGCTGATGAAGCAGGCCGGCGAGCGCTCGCCGGGCGGCATGGCCGCCATCCTCGGGCTGGACATCCCCGCCGTGGAGACCGCCTGCGCCGCGGCCAGCACGGCCGATGAGGTGGCCCAGGTGGCCAACGACAACTGTCCCGGCCAGGTGGTCATCTCCGGTCATTCCGCCGCCGTGGAACGCGCCATGGAGGCCACCAAAGCCGCCGGCGCCAAGCGCGCCCTGCCTTTGGCGGTGAGCATCGCCGCCCACTCGCCGCTGATGGCCAGCGTCCAGGCGGAATTCGCCGCCGCCATCGCCGAGGCGAACCCCGCCGACCCGGGAGTACCCATGATTGGCAATGTAGACGCCGCCCCGCTGGCGGATGCGGCCGCCCTGAGCGCCGACCTGGAAGCCCAGCTCACCGCCCGCGTGCGCTGGACCGAGAGCATCCAGGCCATGCGAGCCGCCGGTGTGCAAACCTTCATCGAGTTGGGCACCGGCAGCGTGCTGACCGGCTTGCTCAAACGCATCGACGCCGAAGCCGGGGGCATCGCCCTGGGCGAGCCGGCCGACTTCGACAAACTGACCGCCGAAACTGGCTAACCGGGCCGGTTGGTATAATCCCCTCGTCGCAAAGGACCTTATCATGCCCCTAAATCCCACTCCCCTCGCCGACCAGGTTGCCGTAGTCACCGGCGGTTCGCGCGGCATCGGCCGCGCCATTGCCATTGAGCTGGCCGCCCGCGGCGCCAATGTGATCGTCAACTACAACAGCAACGGCAAAGCGGCCCAGGATGTGGTTATGGAAATTGTCAAAGCGGGCGGCGACGCCGCCGCGCTGATCGGCGATGTGGCCAAGGTCGAAGACGCCAACGCGCTGATCAAGGCCGCCATCGAGAAATGGGGGCGCATCGATATTTTGGTCAACAACGCCGGCATCACCCGCGACATGCTGATCATGATGATGTCCGAGGAATCCTGGGATGCGGTGATGGACACCAACCTCAAAGGCACCTTCAACTGCTCCAAAGCCGCCGCCCGCCACATGATGAAGGCTCGCCGCGGCCGCATCATCAACATCTCTTCCATTTCCGGCCAAATCGGCAACGCTGGCCAAACCAACTACTCGGCCTCCAAGGCCGGCCAGATCGGCTTCACCAAGGCGCTCGCCCGCGAGGTGGCCGCCCGCAATGTCACCGTCAACGCCATCGCCGCCGGTTACATCGATACCAAAATCTGGGAAAGCGTCCCCGCGGATATGCAGGAAACCATGGTCAACATGATCCCGCTGGGCCGCAAAGGCACCCCGGAAGACATCGCTTATTCGGTCGCTTTCCTCGCCTCAGACGAAGCCGCCTACATCACCGGCCAGGTGCTGGCCGTGGATGGCGGCATGGCCATGTTCTAGGACAACGATGCGCAACGCAGACAGCACCACCGTCGCCCCCGATGTGCTCCAGTCCATCGCCCGCCTCACCGCACTGCAGGTGCCGGGCGTGTACGCCCTGGTGGCGCACGGCGTAGGCCGCCGCAGCGACCAGGGTGTGCGCGTCAAGATCGACGGCCTGCTGGTGGAGATGGACCTCTACCTTGTGCTCGACAAAGACGTCAACCTGCGCCAGGTGAGCCGCGAGGTGCAGGCCGCGGTAACCCGCGCCATCGCCGAAATGGTCGGCATGCGCCCGGGGCGCATCAACATCCACATCGAAGACATCCACTATCCCGAAACCAGCTAGATGAAACCGCGCACTCGGGCACGCAGCCTGGCGCTGCAAGCGCTCTACGAAATCGATTTGACGGAGCACCTGCCCGAAGCGGTCTTGCAGGTTCGCTTTAGCGAACACCAGCTGGATGCCGACTTGGCCGGGTTCGCCCGCAACCTGGTTCTAGGCGTGCTGCCGCTGCGCCAGCAGCTGGATGCCTACATCGCCGAACACGCCCCCGAGTGGCCCATCGACCAGGTCTCGGTCATCGACCGCAACCTGATCCGCATGGCCGTGTGGGAGTTCGCCGTGTTTGGCGAGACCCCGGTCAAAGTGGCCATCAACGAAGCGGTGGAGCTGGCCAAGCGCTTCGGCTCGGATAGCTCTTCGCGCTTCGTCAACGGTGTGCTCGGCAGCCTGGCCGACCGCCGCGAGGAAATCGGCCAAACCCTCAACGCCCTGGCGCTGAGCAACAAAGAAAACTAGCCGCCATGGAATTCCTGGGCATCGGCATCACCGAGCTAATTGCCATCCTGTTAATCGCCTTTCTGGTGCTGGGGCCGCGCGACCTGGTCAAGGTCGGCCGCAGCCTGGGCCGCACGTTGCACAACCTGCGCGAGTCCGAAACAGTGCGCGCTGCGCTGGATCTCGGGCGGCGGCTGCGCCAGCTGCCGGAGACCCTCGCAGAACAAGCTGGCGTGGAAGAAATGAAAAGCGAGCTGCGCCAGCAGGGCAAGGCGATCAAGGACCTCGAGGGCCAGTTCAGCGCCTGGACGCGCGCGCCGGAACCCCTCTCGCAGAAATCCAGGCCGCCCGAGGAGCCCCCCGCCGAAGGCGGCGACCCGGAGGAAGGCTGATGCGCGCTGCCTTGCAGACGCTGTGGCGCGGCCTGGGGGCGCCGTTCCGCTGGCTTGGCGCACTGCTCGGCCGCCTCACCGCCGGGCCGCGGCGCTTCTTCGGCGAAGAGCCTGGGGAAACGCCGCTCAGCGACACGGTGCAGAAAGCCGTGGCTCACCCGCGCGATGTGCTCGCCCACCTGGCCGCCTTGCGCGGCCACGTGCTGCGCTCCACACTGGTACTGCTCGTCCTCTCCGTAGTCTTGTTTGAATACGCGCCCGTGCTGCTGGACTGGCTGGCCGCCCCCATCGGTGGTCTGCAAGCCCTGCAGGCGGTGGATGTGACCGAGCCGATCAGCGTGGTGATGCGCGTCACCTTGCTGGCCGGCTTCACCATCACCCTGCCCTATTTGGCTTTCGAGCTGCTGCTCTTCATCGCCCCCGGCATCCCGCGGCGCGCCCGCCTGATCGGCTTTCTGTCCATCCCGCTGGTTTTCGCCCTGTTCGTCGCCGGGGTTGCCTTCACTTATTACTACCTGCTGCCTCCTGCGGTGAACTTCCTGCTCAATTTCATGGATGTCCCTACCATCGTGCGCCCGTCTTCCTACGTCGGCTTTGCCACCGGGCTCATGTTCTGGGTGGGCCTATCCTTTGAATTTCCGCTGGTTTCCTATACACTGGCGGCGATGGGTTTGCTGCGCGCCCGCTGGTTGGGGCAAAATTGGCGCATCGCCGTGGTGGTGCTGGCCGTGTTGGCCGCCGCCATCACCCCCACGGTGGACCCGATCAATATGATGCTGGTGTGGATACCATTGACCCTGATTTATTTCCTCAGCGTGGGCACCGCCGCGCTGGGCCAACGCACCCGCGGAGGCTGATGTGAAGCGATTTTTGGCTCTGGTGGCCGCAATACTCCTGGTAGGCTGCAGCGGGCAGGCTCCGGCCAGCCTCACCGACTACCAACTGCCGCGCAGCGTCGAGGTCACCTTCAGCGCGCTGCTCCCGGCGAACACCCCTGCCGGCGAACAGGTCTTCTTCGTCCTGCTCGATGAAGTCACCGGGCTGGACCTGAACACACATCCGCTGGTTATGCAGGCCAGCGGCGAGCAGAGCGTCAGCTTGAGCCTCAGCCTGCCCCAGGGCAGCCTGCTCAAATACCGCTACATGCGCCAGGGGCCGGCCGGCAGCGCGGTTGAGGTCTCGGCCGAGGGCCAGCCGATCGAATTCCGCACCTATTACGTGGACGGTCCCGGCCACATCGCCCACGACCTGATAGCCGCCTGGAGCGATTTGCCGCTGCAGCAGGAAACCGGGCAGGTGAGCGGCAGCTTGCACGACGCGGACGGCAACCCGCTGGCCAGCCTGGCCGTGGCCGCCGCCGGCCTGCAAACCCGCTCGGACGATGCGGGGCGCTTCGTCATCCCCGGCCTGCCGCAGGGCCTGCACAATGTGCTCATCTACGCGCCAGATGGAAGCATCCACACCTTCCAACAGGGCGCCCTGGTGGCCGCCAACAACGACACCCCGGCGAATATCCGCCTGACGCCCAGCGGCACGGCGGCGGTCACCTTCTGGCTCACCCCGCCGGCGGAGCACACCGCCGGCATACCCGTCTTCCTGACCGGCAATCTACAGGCCTTGGCCAGCCGCCCGTTAATGCTGGCCCAAGCCGATGGGCGCTACGGCCTCATCCTGGAGCTGCCCACAGGCGTGGACATCCGCTACAAATACACCCTAGGCGACGGTCTGTGGAATGCCGAGCACCTGGCGGATGGCAACTTCCACTTGCGCCAGTTGGTCATCCAGCCCGGCACGACCGAGCTGGAAATCCACGACCAGGTGGTCTCCTGGTCGGCGGGCTCCAGCGCGCCGATTTGGTTCGAACTGAACGCCCCGCCCGAAGACCTGCTGGCTTACATCCAATTCAAGCTGGGCGACTGGTCCACACCGCTGCCCATGTGGCCGCTCGGTGAAGGGCACTGGGCCTACCGGCTCAACAGCCCCACCAATTTCGCCCAGCCTCTGGAATATCGCTATTGCCTCGACGCGGCCTGCACCATCGTCGGCGCCGGCACCCGCACCGTGCAAGGCAACCAAAGCACGCTGCAGCAGATACAAGACCAGCTGGACGCCTGGGAACGATAACCGGGCGATAACCAATTGCATGTCCCGATTGGTATAATCAGTTGAAAGGGATTCATTCGTGAGCTACGACTCGTATCCGGAACTGCCCGTTCACCCAGAAGACACATCCGCAGATAGCACTACCCGCAACCTGACCATCGGTCTGGTGGTGCTGGCTGTGCTGTTGCTGGCTGGCCTGATCGCCGCGGTGTACTTCCTGATGCAGCCCGGCGCGCCCACCGAATCGCTGCGCGACATCCTGATCATCCTGGTCGCTTTCGAGTTCCTCATCATCGGGTTTGCCATGCTGCTGCTGGTCGTGCAGCTGGCCCGCCTGGTGAACCTGCTGAACAACGAAGTGCGGCCCATTTTGGAATCGGCCACTGAAGCCGCGGAAACCATGCGCGGCACAACCCGATTCATAAGTGATAAACTGGTCGCCCCCATCGTTAAGGTGAATAGTAGCGCCGCCGCGCTGCGCCGGGCGCTGGATTTGCTGAGACTTTGGGTCAACAAATAAAAAGGGTTACCCATACATAAAAAGGAGTATGTAATGTCTGACAGAAACGGTGATTTTGCTTCTTTCTTCTCCGGCCTGCTGATGGGCAGCATTATCGGGGCGGTCAGCGCCCTGCTGATGGCCCCCCAGTCCGGTGAGGAGACCCGCAAGCTGCTGCGCGAGCGCGGCATTGAGCTGCGCGACATGAGCAGCGATGCGCTGGAGCGCGCCGCCGCCGAGGCCCGCCAGCGCGCCGACGAGCTCACCCGCCTGGCACGCGAGCAGGCCGGAGAGCTGCGCGAGCGCGCCGGTGAAGTGCGCCACCGCGGCGAAGCGGCCATCGAGGACATCCGCCTGCGTGGCGAGGCTGCCGTTGAGGCCGCCAAGAGCCCGCGCGGCGGCAAGAAGGGCTAAAGCCCTTTTTTCCCCTCAAACGCAAAAGGACTGGCTGGTGCCAGTCCTTTCTGCTTAATCGGGGCTATTTCAGCAGGCGCGGCAGATAACGCCCGGTGCTGTGCATGTAGGCTTCGTATTGGCTGCCGAAGCGCTTGAGCAGCATTTGCTCCTCGAGCGGCGTGCGGCTGAACAGCCCCCAGAGGCCCACGATCGCGCAGATCAGCAGAAACCAGTTGCCAGCCACCAGCACTGCGCCTAGAAAGAAAACGGCGCCAAACGTATAGAACGGGTGGCGGATATGAGCATACGGGCCGGAAGTGACCAGAGTGTGATTGTCGCGGGTCTCCACAGTCGATGTGAAGTTGTGCCCCAGACTGCGCAACGTCCACACGACCAGCGGCAGGTTAGCGGCCATCAAGACCACACCGGCCCAACGAGCGGAAACTGGCCAATCCGCGATCGCACTCCAATTGAGCGCAGGCGGGTGGACCAAATAGGTCAATAGCCCCAAATAGAAGATGGCGCCGCTGAGACTGCGCAGGGATTGCGCCCATCCACTCTCCGAGTGGCCGGCAACCACTTTGTCCGCCCTATCCGCCCGGCGGCGATAGTGGCCCATAATGAATATCGCCGCCAGGACGAGCAGCAAAGCCGAAGGGCGAATGAACCCCTCAGGCAACATGGCTTACCCGCCCATCAAAGCCGGCAGCTCGGCAGCCAGGTCGCCGGCCAGCACGCCGCCGATCCCGCCCAGGCGGGCGGCCGCCCGCAGCGCAGCCTGGCCGTGCAGCCATGCTCCCGCGCAGGCCGCCTCGTAGGCCGGCACGCCCTGGGCGCGCAGCCCGGTGATGATGCCTGCCAGCACGTCGCCGCTGCCCGCCCGCGCCAACGCGGGCGTAGCCAACGGGAGCAGCGCGCTGCGTCCGTCGGAAGCCGCCACGACGGTGAAGGCGCCTTTGAGCACCAGCACATGGCCCCACATCTGGGCGTATTGCTCGGCCAATTCAAGCCGGTTGGCTTGGATCTGGTCGCTGCTCAGCCCGCTGAGGGCTTCCATCTCGCCCGGATGCGGCGTGAGCACCGTGCCGGGCGGCAGGTGCTGCGGCCAGTCTTCAATCTCAACCAGCCAGCGCAGCCCGTCAGCATCCACCACCAGCGGCGGCAAAGTCAAATCCAGCGCGGCGCGCACGAATGCGCCTGTGGCGGCCGCCCGCCCCAGGCCGGGGCCGAGCAGCATTGCGGTGCTGCGCGACAAGGCTTCGGCCAACTGGGGCGCCGCTTCGGCGGCGATACCACCATCTGCCTGGGGCAGCAGCTGCCAGGTGGCCTCAGGCAAGTGCCCAGCAAGGGCGGCTTGCACGCCTGCGGACGCGGCGACGCTGACCAGGCCAGCGCCGCTGCGGTAGGCTGCTTCGGCGGCCAGCAGCGCCGCGCCGGGGAACTTCTGCGAGCCGGCCACGATCATCGCCGTGCCGAATGTGCCCTTGTGAGCATCCAACGGGCGCCGCGGCAGCGCCGCCTGCGCCATGGAACTGTCGATGACTTCTCGGCGGATGGCGCCCCACGCGGGCAAGTCTGCCGGCAGGCCAATATCGCCGACTTCCAGTTGCCCCAAATAAGGGAAAGCGCTCACCGTGAGCATGCCCTGTTTGATGGCGGCCATGCACACGGTCAGGTCAGCCGCCAGGGTTTGCGGGGCAACTTCCCCGTTCTGGCAATCCATACCCGAGGGGCAATCCACCGCCACCAACAAGGGGGGCTGCTCCCGGGCAGCCAAAACTTGTGCAGCCAGTTCCAGGGCCTGAGCGAAAGGCTCGCGCAGCGGCAGCCGCGCCCCGGTGCCCAGCAGCGCATCCAGCACCACCGTGCTGCGAGCCAAAGCAGCCCGCGCCGAGCGCAGCGTGAACGGCTTCACTGTCACGCCTGCCTTCTTAGCCTGTTGCGCCAGCTTGTCGCCCGCCGGCCGCTCGCCCACCAGCAAGGCTTGCGCTTTGCAGCCCTCTGCGGCCAACAAGCGCAAGGCCACCAGTGCATCGCCACCGTTGTTCCCCGGCCCCACCAGGGCAACCACGCTCTTTTCAGGCGAGTGGCTATGCGCAGTTACAGATTCCGCCAGCGAGGCGCCGGCGGCTTCCATCATATGCGCGTAGGACCAGCCGGCGGCATCCGCGGCCTGCTCGATGGCAACCATTTCGCTGACAGTGACCAACTTGGCCATGCGATGATTATAGGCTTAAAGCGCTGCAGGCTGCAAAGCGGCAGCCTGCATGAGGGTTTAAAATCAAAAGCGGCTCTGTGAGCCGCTTTTGATTTTAGGTTGGTTATCGGTTTTGGTGCGCTGGGTGGGAATCGAACCCACACGCCTTGCGGCACATGGCCCTCAACCATGCCTGTCTACCAGTTCCAGCACCAGCGCGAACAGAAGCATTATAATGCCCGCATTCTTAGTGTCAAGCAGCGGCGCCATTTCGCGGCCCGCTGGCCCCATTCGGAGGATAGATGCGCATAGTGCTGGACGCGATGGGCAGCGACAACCATCCCGGCCCCGAAGTTGAAGCCGCCATAGAACTGGCCGGCAGCATGGGCGAGAACCTCATCCTGGTCGGCGATGCCGCCCGCCTCAAAGACATGCTGGGCTCACGCGCGCCCAAGGTGGAAGTGGTCAATGCGCCGGACGTCTTCGAAATGAGCGACCACATCGGGCCAGGCGCCCTGCGGCGTTCACAGAACTCCATGGGCATCGGCCTGGACCTGGTGAAGAGCGGCGAAGCCGGCGCGTTCGTCACCGCTGGCAACACCGCCGGCGCGCTGGCCATCGCCCTGGCCCGGCTGGGCCGCCTGCAGGGCGTGCTGCGTCCCGCCCTCACGGTGATGTACCCGGTCAGGGGTGGCAAGTGCGTGGCGCTGGACATCGGCGCCAACGCCGAGTGCAAACCCGAGTACCTGCTCCAGTTCGGCCTGATGGGCGCGGTGTACGCCGAGCAGATCCTCGGCGTGGGCACCCCGCGCGTTGGGCTGATCTCCAACGGCGAGGAAGAAGGCAAAGGCAGCGACCTGGTCAAGGCGGCGTACCCGCTGCTGGCCGCCAGTGGGCTGAACTTTGTGGGCAACATGGAGAGCAAGGAGCTCTTCGGCGGCCATGCCGACGTGGCCGTGACCGACGGCTTCACCGGCAACGTGCTGATGAAGACCGCCGAAGCGGTGGCCAAGCTGATCACCGACCGCCTGCGCGAGGAACTGATGGCTTCGCCGCTGACCAAGCTGGGCGGCCTGCTCTCGCGGCCTGCTTTCCGCAGCCTGCGCAAAGACCTGGACCCGGCTGAAGTCGGCGCGGCCACGCTGTTGGGCGTGAACGGGCTGGTCTTCATCGGCCACGGCCGCTCAGATGCCCGCGCGATCATCAGCGCGGTCAAACTGGCCCAGCGCTCGGTGGATGTAGGCTTGCTCGCTTCGCTGCGCACGCGCATCGAACAGGGCCTCAGTCAAATCAAGTCCCCCGCCACCGGATAGCCCATGCGCGTCCACGCCAACGAAAAGCTGTACAAGCGCAATATTCGCCTTTCGTTCATCGCCAGCTTGCTGGGGATGTTCACGCTGGTGGGCTCGGTGTACGTACTCTTCGGCGAGGGCCAGTTCGGCCTCTACCTGCTTTTCCTGATACTGGGTATCGTGCTCGTCCAAGTGGGTTCCTGGTTCAGCCGCTGGAGCCGCCGCGCCGACTTGGCGCTGACCAAGGCGCTCAGCTCGCTGGACAACAACTACAGCCTGTACCACCACCGCTCGCCGGTCGCCCACCTGCTGGTTGGGCCGACTGGCGCCTGGATACTGATGCCGCGCCACACCCGCGGGCAGGTGCGCTACGATGTCCGCCGCAAGCGCTGGGCGGTGAAGCCCCCCGGCTTGCTGGCCCGCTTCGGCCAGGAGCCCGTTGGCCGCCCGGTGGTCGAGGCCTCCCTGGAAGCCGAAGCCATCGATCGTTTCCTGCAAAAGCACTGGCCCGATGCGCAACTGCGCATCCAGGCCGCGCTGGTCTTCATGGACGAGAGCGCCGAGGTCGAGGGGGTTTCCGCTGCGCCCATCCCCACTGCGTCGATCAAAAAGCTCAAGCAGGCCCTGCAAAAAGGCGACAGTCAATCCCGTTTGGATGCCGCGCAGCGCGAAAAGCTGAACGCCCTGCTCACCGAACATTACCCTGCCGCCTAATCCCAGCGCAGCCTCTCAAGCTGGAGTATAGTGGTCCATACGCCGAGGCCGAACGCCTCGGACGACAAAGGAGTCATCATGACCATTCAGAAGACAAGCAGCAGAAAACCGTCCGCCAAAGCCGCCACCAAAAGGGCGACCACCCCGCGCAAGACGGCCAAAAAGAGCGAACAAAGCATTGATATCGCCGCAGTGGGCAAGTGGAGCTTTTTGGTGGGCGTTGGCCTGGCCATCCTCTTGGGTATCATCCCGCCTGGCGTGCTCAACTCCGAGGTGACCCAGTGGGTGGTCTACCTGCTGATGCTGCTCGGCCTGGTGGGCGGCGTGCTCTTCATCACCAAGTCGGAAGAGAACTCGTTCATCCTACTGGCCGTCGGCCTGGCGTTCTCCAGCAGCGCGCTGGGCAGCGTGCCCCAACTGGGCAACTACCTCGCCGGCATGGCCAACGCGTTGAGCTTCTTCCTGGGCTTCGCGGTCATCGGCATCGTCGCCCGCAACGTGGTTGGTTGGTTTACCCGCTAAACCCGAACCGCCACAACAAACAAAAGCGCGGCCTTGCGGGCCGCGCTTTTGTTGTTAGCAGCTTCGGGCTACAAGCCCAGGAAGGCGTCCAGCGAGAGCGCGCCGGCCCCGGTGAAGACCAGCGCCAGGGCAGCCACCAGCAGGCTGAATTCCAACTCCCACCCACCGACGAAGTCCGCTTTTGCCATGCCGATCTTGACACCGCGGATCGCCACCAGCATGACGGCAACAAAACCAAGGGCCACTAGAGGAGTAAAGATACCCAAAGCCAACAGAACGGCTCCGAGGGTTTCCCACAAAGAAACCACCCAGCCCATCAGGCTGGCCGCCGGCACCTTGAGCTGCTGCAGGAAACCGGCAAACTTACCCACATCCTTGATCTTCGGCAGGCCGTGCGCCAGGAACACCCAGGCCACGCCCAGCCGCAGAATCAAAAGCCCCCAATCAGCATATGGTGTTAAGAAATCGAACATGTTTGCTCCTTGGAAAAAAAGAAAGATTTTTAGCAATGGCAATCGCCATCCACTTACATTGGATCAGCCGCCAAAAAGCCCCCAGCGCCCCCAAGCTACGAAAGCGGCCAATAAAAACAGGAACAGATTAGCGACCAGGTTTTGATATTCCTTGCGTACGAGATGAAAGCCGAACGCCAGGATCATGACCAGAGCCAGCAAAGCCGCCGCCAGGGGCGTCAGCCAGGGCAGCACGCCACTGAGCGCGGGTACGATCAAGCCCAAAGCCCCTGCCATTTCAGACAAGCCGATGAAAGTGAGTAGTTGCTTTGGCACGTCACCCACCCAGGCCATCATGGGACTCTGGGCTGCGGCCTGCTCCTGACGAAAGACCTTGCCGTAACCGGCTCCGGCAAAAACAATCCCCAAAAGCACCTGAACGATCCACAAAGCAATATTCATAACAGTCCTTGTCTAAACAACAGATGTAGTGTATCCTACAGATGATAGCTATCTCACGAGATGCGTCAACCCACAATTAAGTAGATTTGTGCGCTAAACAACAAAAGGCCGAAAATGTTGATTAAAGAATCCCCGCTTTCCGAACGAGAGGACCCGCGCATTACGCGCACTCGCAAACTCTTGATTGATGCGCTTAATGAGCTCATGGGCGAAAAGAGCTTCGAAGCCATCACCGTCAGTGAAATCGCCGAACGCGCCACCCTGAACCGGGCCACTTTCTACGCGCACTTCCAGGACAAGTTCGCTTTGCTGGAATACTCCATGCGCAACCTGGTGCGCAGCCGTTTGCACGCCGAATTGGGCGCCAACTCCAGCCTGGCCGAGATGATCGAAACACTGCTGCGCGTGGTCTGCGAGATGGTGGAAGGCAACGAAAAGCACTGCCCCCCACCGCGCGGGCAGATGCAAGCCCTGGCCGAGAAACAGATCAAGGACGAGATCTACACCGTGCTGCTCCAGCGGCTCGAGAGCGCCGGGGGCAGCCGACGGCAGGCGGCCAGCGCCCAGCAAACCGCCATGGTCACCGCCTGGGCGATCTACGGCGCTGCCTTCCAGTGGAGCCAGCAAGGCAAGCGCCAGTCGCTGGATGAGCTGGTGCGCCAGGTGTTGCCGCTGCTCACCGCCAATCTCCAGGCCTACCTGCCCAGCCAGGCCGATGCCCGCCGCGCCGTGGCCGGGCGCACACCATCAGCCCTCTTCCATCACCACCTCCGCCTGCATCACCACTTTGCGTAAAGGAACCCAGGAACTCATGGAAAACAAACTCGCCGAACTGAAGACCCGCCTGCAAGAAGTCTACAACCTCAACTCCGCCGCCGCCCTGCTGGGCTGGGACCAGGCCACCTACATGCCGCCGGGCAGCGCGGCCAGCCGCGGCCGCCAGTTGGCCACCCTGGCCACGCTGAGCCAGCAAAAATTCACCGACCCGGCGGTGGGCAAGCTGCTGGATGAGCTGCAGCCTTATGGCGAAAGCCTGCCCTACGACTCAGACGATGCGGCGCTGATCCGCAAGACGCGCAAGGACTACGCCAAAGCCGTCAAAGTGCCGCCGGCCTGGGTGGCCAAATACAGCGCGCACAGCACGGTCAGCTACCAAGCCTGGGCGCAAGCCCGCCCGGCCAACGACTTCAAGTCGGTGGCCGACCTGCTCAAGACCACTCTGGACCTCAGCCGCGAGTACGCCGACTTCTTCCCGGGCTACGAGCACATCGCCGACCCGCTGATCGACGGCCCCGACCCGGGCATGAAAGCCTCCGACATCCGCCGTGTCTTCGGCGAACTGCGCGAGCAGCTGGTGCCCATCGTCAAGACCATCACCGAGCAGGATCCGGCGGACGACTCACCGCTGCGCGCCGGCTATCCGGAAGATGAGCAGCTCGCCTTCGGCATGACCATCGCCAAAGACTACGGCTTCGATTTCAACCGCGGCCGCCAGGACAAGAGCCCGCACCCGTTCATGACCAGCTTCGCCATCGACGATGTGCGTATCACCACCCGCGTACAGGAGGGCGACCTTTCCGACGCGCTGTTCAGCACCTTGCACGAAGTCGGCCACGCGCTCTACGAGCTGGGCATCGACCCGGCGCTGGAGGGCACTCCGCTGGCCGGGGGCACTTCCTCCGGCATACACGAGAGCCAATCGCGCACCTGGGAGAACATCGTCGGCCGCAGCCGCGGGTTCTGGGAGCATTATTACCCTAGCCTGCAAAAGCAGTTCCCGGGGCAGCTCGCGGCAGTCTCGCTGGATGATTTCTACCGCGCCATCAACAAGGTCTCGCGTTCGCTGATCCGCACCGACGCCGACGAGGTGACTTACAACCTGCACGTGATGCTGCGCTTCGAGTTGGAGCTGGAGATGCTGGAGGGCAAGCTGGAAATCAAAGACCTGCCCGAAGCCTGGCATGCCCGCTACGAAGCCGACCTGGGCATCCGCGCCCCCAGCGACGTGGACGGTGTGCTGCAAGATGTGCACTGGTACGCCGGGCTCATCGGCGGCGCCTTCCAGGGCTATACCCTGGGCAACATCATCAGCGCGCTGTTCTATGAGGCGGCGCTCAAAGCCCACCCCGATATCCCGCAGCAGACCAGCCAGGGTAAGTTCGTTGCGCTGCACGGCTGGCTGAAAGAGAACCTCTACCGCCACGGGTCGAAGTTCACGCCCAACGAGCTCATCGAGCGCATCACCGGGGGGCCGCTGCGCATCGAACCGTATATCGGCTATCTCAAGACCAAATACGGGGAACTGTACAAGCTTTAACCCAAACCAGATCCCTCTAAATACAGGGCGAGGCGCAATGCCTCGCCCTGTTCGCTTCCCATCTCCGGCTGCCGATCAGTTTCTTAAGTGCCAAATTAACGAAGTCACCATTCGGGTTTAGGTGGGTACAATGCGCCCGTTCCCAACCGTCAAGGAGGCCCGATGAAACGAACCTTGCTCCTCACGCTATTATCCCTCAGCGCCCTGCTGCTCAGCGCCTGCGGCCTGTCGCAGGCCGACGTGGAAGCCACCGTCACCTACGCAGTGGGCGACGCGGTGAACGCAGTCCACGCCCAATACACCGAGATCGCCCTGCTCACTCCCAGCCCCACCAACACCGAGCCGCCCACCAGCACACCGGATGCCACGGCGACCCCTGAGGTCACCGCCACCATCTCTTTTGGCGGTGGCGCCGGAACGGGCGGGGGCAGCGGTTGTGATGTGATGGGTTTCGTCGCCGATGTGACCGTGTCCGACGGCGAGGAAATCACCGCCAACACGCCATTCACCAAGACCTGGCGCGTGCGCAACGACGGCAGTTGTGAGTGGAGCACGGCGTATACGCTGATCTACAGCAGCGGCGAGCAGATGGGCGGCGCCAGCGGCCAGCCGCTGGCTGCCGCGGTGCCGGTGGGCGGCACCACCGAGGTCTCCATTGCGCTCACCGCCCCGGCGACCGCGGGCGATTACACCGGCTGGTGGGTCATCGCCAACGCCTCCGGTCAGGGTTTCGGTTACCTCTCGGTTGTGATCAAAGTACCGTAAAAACAATGCCACAAAAAAAAGAGGCCAGCTTGTAGCTGGCCTCTTTTTTTTATTCGCCCTCGTCGCCGGGGTATGGCGTGATCTCCACGGCGCCTTGCAGCAGCGCGGCCACTTCTGCGGACTCGATCTGTGCCAGCTCACGCATCTTCACATGGCGAGCGTATTTGCCCGTTCCCTCCAGCAGGCCCTCCGGGTCGGCCAGGTCCACGCCGCGCGGGAAGCCCAGGTTGACATACTCGCTGTACAGGATGATGACGCAGATGATGTGCTTGTAGGTCTCACGATAACCATAGCCGAGCAGGCTGGCTTTGAAATCGATCTGCTCTTTGACCCGCGGTTCGATCTCGAAAACCAGGTCGCGCAACGCCAGCGCCAGGTTGCGCACCTCCGGCGTGTAATTGGAGAGGAAGTCCTCTAGCTCTTCGGAGATGGTTTTGCGGATGTTCATGCGAATTAGACCTCCAGGGCGGGCTGCCTTTGTTGGCGCTATCAGCGGAGTCGGTGCGTCAACTCCACCGCATCTTTCAAAAGCGCGGCAATCTCAGCCGAGTGAACCTGGGATCGCTCGCGGATTTTCACTTGCCGAGAGTCCACCCCGCGCGGGAAACTCAAGTTGACGTGGTCGGCGTGTAAAACAACCACACAGATGATGTTAGTGTAAGTTACGTCTATGCCGTAACCTAACACACCAGCTTTAATTTCAATTTGCTCCTTGGCGCGCGGCTCTATCTCAAAGATCAGATCGCGCAGCGCCAACGCCATGTAGCGCACCTCGGGCGTGCAACTAGAGAGGAGATCCTCCAACTCTTCGGAGATGGTTTTGCGGACGTTCATCCCGGGGTCAAACCTCCAGCGCGGGTTGGCCCAGCAAGGCGCGCACATCATTGACATGGTGCAAATTATGGTAGAGGGTGAACAAGAGCAGTTCGCGCAGGGTCAGCTTGCCCAGCAGCGGGTGCGGCACATTGGCCTTGTCCAGGTCTTCATCTTTCCAGCCGGCCAGCGCGGCTTCCAGCTTGGCGGCCTCCCCGCTCCAGCGGCCCAGCCATTCCTCGCGAGCCGCCGCGGGGTTCTCCGGCGCTTCCAGCTCATTGACGAACTGCGCGGGAGACTCGCCGCCGGCAGCCAGCGCCGCCTTGTAGTCCGCCACCAGCTCGGCGAAGCGCCGGCTGCTGTCCGCCCCGCCCCAAATCAGGGTCGGAAGGCGGCGTGGCGCACGCAGCACCAAGGTGACTGGTCGCACCGTCTTGCACAGGTGGGCCAGGTTCTCTCCCGGCGACCAGACGCCGGGCTGCACGGCGAAGAAGACATCAACGGGAATGGCAGCGAAGTACTCGCCCACCAGGCGGTTCACGCGCTGCATCTCCGTCTGAATTTCGGCCAGCAAATAGGGTTGCATAGGGGTAATCATAACCATCCAACGAGAAGCCAGCAAGCCATTGTTCAAAGGTTTATAATCACGGGGTTTACGACAAAGGAGACCCATGACCAACAATTCTTCAAAAGTACGCGTCGCCATCATCGGCGTCGGCAATTGTGCCAATTCGCTTGTCCAGGGCGTGGAGTATTACAAGAACGCTTCAGAGACAGACGACGTCCCCGGCCTGATGCATGTGAGCCTGGGCGGCTATCACATTCGCGATATCGAGTTCAGCGCCGCGTTCGACGTGGTCTCCACCAAGGTGGGCAAAGACCTCAGCGAGGCCATCTGGGCCTACCCCAACAACACGATCAAGTTCGCCGATGTGCCCCACTTGGGCGTGGAGGTGCAGCGCGGCATGACCCACGACGGCCTGGGCAAGTACCTGCGCGAAGTGGTGGAGAAAGCCCCGGGCCCCACCGCGGACATTGCCCAGATCCTCAAAGAGACCGGCACCGACGTGGTGGTCAGCTACCTGCCGGTGGGTTCCGAGATGGCCACCAAGTGGTACGTGGAGCAGATCCTCGAAGCCGGCGTCGGCTTCATCAACTGCATCCCCGTGTTCATCGCCAGCCAGGACTATTGGGCGCAGCGCTTCGCCGAGCGCGGCCTGCCGATCATCGGCGACGACATCAAGAGCCAGGTGGGCGCCACCATCACCCACCGCGAGCTCGCCCGCCTGTTCGTGGAGCGCGGCGTGCACCTGGACCGCACTTACCAGCTGAACTTCGGCGGCAACATGGACTTCTACAACATGCTCGAGCGCGAGCGCCTCGAGTCGAAGAAGATCTCCAAGACCGGCGCGGTGACCAGCATGCTCCCCTACGAGATGGACGCCGGCGACGTTCACGTCGGCCCCAGCGACTATGTGCCTTGGCTCACCGACCGCAAATGGGCGCACATGCGCCTGGAGGGCCGCTCGTTTGGCGACGTGCCGCTGAACATCGAGCTCAAGCTGGAAGTGTGGGATTCGCCCAACTCTGCCGGCGTGGTCATTGATGCGGTGCGCTGTGTCAAATTAGCGTTGGACCGCGGCATCGGCGGCCCGCTGATCGCCCCCTCCGCCTACCTGATGAAGACACCGCCGCAGCAAATCCCCGACGATCTGGCCCGCAAAGCCATCGAGGAGTTCATTCAAGGCGAGGCAGTGCGTACGGAGTAAAACCCAACCACAAAGAGCACGAAGACACGAAGATGTATCTTGTTAGGGGCGCACGGCCGTGCGCCCCTATTTTGATTCGTCATTGCGAGGAGTATTCCAGCGCGCCAGCGCTGGAAACGGACGAAGCAATCTCCGCCCTCAACCACCCTCACTCGTTGGGCTTGCGTCCTCATCGCGCGTCGAGCGTAGCGAGCGGGTGAGGGCGCTGAGGCTACTCCTTCGTGGTCTGCGGCTCAAAGAGCACAAAGATCAGGTTCAGCAAAATACCCACCACTGAGGCGGTGGCGATGGCGGGCAGTCCAAAGGGGAACACGGAGCCGAATAATGGAATGGGCAAAGACCCGTCATAGCCAATGTTGCCGCCAATGCCGATCACGATGATCACCGCGCCAATCGCCAGGTTGCGCGGGGTAAACATATCCACCTTGTGCTCTTGCATCAGCGCGATGCCTTGCATGCCCACCACGCCGAACAGATAAACGGCCAGCCCGCCGGTGACTGCGGCAGGCACCGCGGCAACCAAAGACTGCAGCGGCCCAAAGAAGCCCAGCAGGATGGATATCGCCCCGGCAGCGATCAGCACCGGGCCGGAGTAGTTGCGCGTAATCGCCATCAGCGAATTGTTCTCGCCATAGTTGGTGCCGGCAGTGGAACCCACCAAACCGCCCAGAAAGTCGCCAATCCCATCGAGGATCAGGTTGAAACCCACGTGCCTGTCCAGCTGATAGGGTTTGGTTTTGCGTTTGGCCGCATAGCGGTCAATGTACAGGCTCATCTGATACAGATGCGCGGTGGATTCCGGGATGGTGGCGATGGCCATGATGGCGATGCTAAAAATCGCCGCGCTGGCAAAGGCTCCGCTGAATGACGGAAAAGTGAAATGGGGCATCACGAACAAGTTGGCCGCCGCCGCTCCGGACAAGTCCACCGAACCGGGGTAGGCAATACCTGAAAAGAACACGCCGCCCAGCGCGCCAAGCAGCACCGGCAGCATGCCGATGAAACCGCGGTTCTGCAGATAAACCGAGAACAGAATGGTGAGCAGCAACGTGACGAAAGCCACCGCCCAGTTGTTGGCAGCCAGGCCCAGGGCGGCAAAAGCGAGGCCAAAACCGATCGTCGCCGCCACGGAGCCGGTGACCACCGGCGGCAGGATCCTATCCAGCAGGTCTTTGCCCATGCGACGGATGAGCAAACCCACCAGGATGTTCAGGATACCGGTAACCACGATACCGCCTTGCAAGGTGCTGAGCACTTCGTCGGCCACGGGCACGCCGAACTCAGGCAGGCTGCCGGTCATCTGGGTGATGATCGCCAGATAGGCAGCGATGTAGCTGAAGCTCGAGCCGTAGAATAGCGGGATGTAGGTTCCTATAGACCGCCGGGAAAGCAGCAAGGCGACAATGCTGGAGACGCCCGAAGCCAGCAAGACGGTGCCGACATGAAAGCCGCAAAAAGCGGCCACGAACACGGCCGCAGGGAACATGGCCAGCACATGTTGAAAGCCCAACAACACCATTTGGCCCAATGGCGGTCTTTCGTTAGGTAAATACCCACTGACCTGTGCACTCATCGTATCCTCCTCAGACTGATAGATGGTCTACAGTTGACAGTATACAGTTGAGTCAGGTAACCACAAAGGCACAAAGACCAGTGTCACCCTGAACAGCAAAACCGCTGCTTACTCTCCCGCTTGACGCCAAGCCCGAATTTTGTACAATAGGCTGAGTATGCAAGCGACGCCTCACTGTATCCAAAGACCCGCCAGCGCCCAAGAGAACGCTCTCTTGGGCGCTTTTTTTGTGTCTGGAGTGCCATGCTGACCCGCCTGCCCGCGCTGACCGACGTGCACGTGCATCTGCGCGAGCCAGGGGCCACGCACAAGGAGGACTGGGGCAGCGGCACCGCCGCCGCCCTGGCCGGCGGCATCACCACCGTGCTGGCGATGCCCAACACCAACCCGGCCATCAACAGCTCTGCCGCCCTGACCGAGGGCCTGGCGCTGGCCGCAGCCAAGTCGCGCTGCGACTACGCGCTCTTCCTCGGCGGCGGAGCCGCCAATGCCGCCGGCGCGGCGGCAGCTGCCCAGGACGCGGCCGGGCTCAAGCTCTACCTCGACCAGACCTACGGCGACCTGAAGCTGGACGATATGCGCGACTGGCAACCCCACTTCGCCGCCTGGCCGCATGCATGGCCGCTGTGCGCCCACGCCGAGGGCAAGACCATGGCGGCGGCCATCCTTCTGTCCGCACTACACGACCGCCCGCTGCACATCTGCCACGTCTCCACCGCCGAGGAGATCGCCCTGATCCGGGCGGCCAAGGAACGCGGCCTCAAGATCACCTGCGAGGTTTGCCCGCATCATCTCTTCCTCTGCGAGGACGACATCCCCAGCCTAGGGGCCGGCCGCGCCGAAGTGCGCCCGCGCCTGGCCAGCAAGGCAGACCAGCAAGCGCTGTGGGACAACCTGGACATCATCGACTGCTTCGCCAGCGACCACGCGCCTCATACGCTGGAGGAGAAAGACGGCCAAAACCCGCCGCCCGGCTACCCGGGGCTGGAGACCATGCTGCCGCTGCTGCTCACCGCCGCGGCCGAAGGCCGCCTCATGCTGGACGACATCATTGCCCGCCTGCACACCAACCCAACGCGCATCTTTCGCCTGCCGCCGCAGTCGGAGACCTACACCGAAGTGGACCTAAACGCCAAATACGAAATCCGCGCCGCCGAAGGGCAGACCCGCTGCGGCTGGACGCCTTTCGAGGGCTGGCAAGTGCGCGGCCGCGTGATCAACGTGGTGTTGCGCGGCCAGCCCGCCTACCGGGACGGCCGCCTGCTGGCCGCGCCGGGGAGCGGGCGCAACATTCGCAATCACACCGGAGGACAAAATGACGCTTGAAACCCCAACCGCCAATTCCTTCAGCCTGCCTTTCGGCGAGCAGCGCAATGGGCCGCTCTACGGCAAAGACATCCTCTCGGTGCACCAGTTCAGCCGCGAGGATCTAACCCACATCTACACAGTAGCGCACGAAATGCGCGGCATGGTGGCGCGCATCGGCACTTTTGACTTGCTCAAAGGCAAAATTCTGGCCAACCTGTTCTACGAACCTTCCACGCGCACGTCGGCCTCGTTCACCGCTGCCATGGAGCGCCTGGGTGGCTCGGTGATCCCGATCAACAATGTGCAGTACTCCTCGGTCTCCAAGGGCGAATCGCTGCCAGACACCGTGCGGACATTGGAGTGCTACGCCGATGTGATCGTATTGCGCCACCCGGAGGTGGGCTCCTGCGCCCTGGCGGCGCAATACGCCAGCAAGCCAGTGATCAACGCCGGCGACGGCATCGGCGAGCACCCCACCCAGGCGCTGCTGGACCTCTTCACCATCTTCGAGGAACTAGGCACCTCCGACGGGCTGAGCGTGACCATGCTGGGCGACCTGTGGAACGGGCGCACGGTGCACTCGCTGGCTCGCTTGCTGGCTCTCTTCAATGTCAAGCTCAATTACGTCTCGCCGGACGTGCTGAAGATGCCGGATGAGATCGTCGCCGAGCTAAACGGCAAAGGCATCAGTCAGCAAGCCTTCACGGAGCTCGACCCCATCCTGCCCGAGACCGACGTGCTTTACGTCACCCGCATCCAGAAGGAGCGCTTTGAAAGCCAGGAGGCCTACGATGCGGTCAAAGACTTGTATGTCATCACTCCTGACACCATGAAGCAGGCCAAGGAGAAGATGATCGTGATGCACCCACTGCCGCGCGTCGGCGAGATCAGCATGGAGGTGGACGCCGACCCGCGGGCGGCCTACTTCCGCCAGATGGAGTACGGCCTGTACACGCGCATGGCCCTGCTGGCCATGGTGCTGGGCAAGGCTTAGCCAATGAGCTTCTTCGCGCAACTGGAAGCGCGCTGTCGCCAGATTGACAGCCTGCTCTGCGTGGGTCTGGACCCGCATCCAGACGATCTGCCCGCGCCCAGCGCTGCGGCGGCCAGGGATTTTTGCCTGCGGCTCATCGAAGCCACCGCGCCGTACGCCGCGGCTTTCAAGCCCAACTCGGCGTTCTTCGAAGCCTTCGGCCCCGAGGGGATACAGGCGCTCAAAGACGTTATCGCCGCGGTCCCCGCCGGCATCCCCGTTCTGCTGGACGCCAAGCGCGGTGACATCGGCAGCACCTCGGCGGCCTACGCCCGCGCCGCCTTCGGCGAACTGGGCGCCGGCGCGTTGACCGTCAATCCCTATTTGGGCCACGACGCGGTCGCGCCCTTCCTGGAAGACCCCGCCAAAGGCGTCTTCCTGCTGTGCAAGACATCCAACCCCGGCGCCGGCGACCTGCAAGACCTGGAAGCCGGCGGCGCGCCGTTGTATCTCCAGGTGGCTCGCCTGGCCCGTGAATGGAACCAGGGCGGCAATGTCGGCCTGGTGGTCGGCGCTACCTATCCTGCTGAACTGGCTGCAGTACGTGCCGCCGCGCCGGAATTGTGGATATTGGCGCCCGGTGTTGGCGCACAAGGCGCCGACCCGGGCGCCGCGGTGCTCGCCGGCCTGCGCACTGACGGCTTGGGCCTGCTGGTGCCCGCTTCGCGAGCCATCAGCCAGGCGGCGTCCCCGGCGGCGGCGGCCGCCGAATTGCAGGCCGCGCTGAACGCCGCGTGGCAGGGCCAACCGGCGGCAGCGCCGCGCTTCGATCATGCCCAGCTGGCCGACGACCTGCTGCGCCTGGGCTGCGTGCAATTCGGCGAGTTCAAGCTCAAATCCGGGCAACTCTCGCCCATTTACCTCGACCTGCGCCGCCTGGTCGGCGACCCGGCCGCCCTGGCCCGCGCCGCGGCGGCTTACGTCGCGCGGCTGCGCGGCCTGCGCTTCGACCGCCTGGCCGCCCTGCCCTATGCGGCGCTACCCATCGGCGCGGCAATCGCCGTGCAGGGCGGCTGGTCGCTGGTCTACCCGCGCAAAGAGGTCAAGGATTACGGCACGCGCTCCGCGGTGGAAGGGCCCTACGAAGCCGGTGAAACCGTCGTGGTCATCGACGACCTTGTGACCACCGGCGAGAGCAAATTCGAAGGCATCGAGAAATTGCAAGCCGCCGGCCTGAAGGTGCGGGACATTGTCGTGCTGGTAGACCGACAGGCGAAAGGCCAGGATGCCTTCAGCGGGCGCGGTTTAACGTTGCATTCTGTGCTCCATCTGCCGGATTTGCTGGCCTATTGGCGGGATTCCGGCGCGTTGAGCGCCGCGCAGTACCAAGAGACCATCGCCTACCTGCAGGCGGGCTGATGTACGCCCGCCTGCGTCCCTGGCTTTTCCGCCTCGACCCCGAGTTGGCTCACTCCGCCAGCTTGCGCCTGCTGCAGCTGGCCGGCGGGCTATCGCCCGCCGCGGCCTGGCTGCGCCGCCGCTACGCCGCCCCGGCGCAGCCCGTGGAGCTTTTAGGCCTGCAGTTCGCCAACCGCGTCGGTCTCGCCGCCGGCTACGACAAAGACGGCCTGGCCTGGCGCGGCCTGGCTTGCCTGGGCTTCGGGCACATCGAGCTGGGCACGGTCACGCCGCGCCCGCAGCTGGGCAACCCGCGGCCGCGGCTGTTTCGCCTGCCGGAAGATGAAGCGCTGGTCAACCGCCTGGGCTTCCCCGGCCGCGGTGCCGCCTTTTTGGCGCGGCGGCTGGCCGGGCCGCGGCCGCCGGGGCTGGTGTTGGGCGTCAACCTGGGCATTAACAAAGACACGCCATTGGAGCAAGCCGCGGCCGATTATCAGCGCCTGATGGCCATTTTCAATCCCCTGGCTGATTACCTGACCATTAACATCAGCTCGCCCAACACCCCGGGCCTGCGCCAGCTGCAAGGCCGCGAGTACCTGAACGGGCTGCTCAAAGCGCTGGCCCCACTGCGGGCAAAGCCGCTGCTGGTCAAGCTCTCCCCAGACCTGGACGCAGCCCAGCTGGACGACGCCCTGGCCGCCATCATGGACAACAACATAGACGGCGTGATCGCCGCCAACACCACGCTGGCTCGCCCAGCCGGGCTGCGCGCCGCGTCGGCTGGCGAAGCGGGCGGCCTTAGCGGCCGCCCGTTGGCGTCCGCCGCCCTGCACATGGTGACGCGTATCGCCGCCCGTACGCAGGGGCGGCTGCCCATCATCGCTTGCGGCGGCATCTTCAACCCGAGTGATGCCCGGGCCGCGTTGGACGCCGGTGCCGGTCTGGTGCAGGTCTACACCGGCCTGGTCTACCGCGGCCCCGGGCTGGCCGGCGAACTGGCCGGCGGCCTGGCAGGCTGACCGCCAACAAAAAAAGGACGGGCGCAGGCCCGTCCTTTTTATGCGAGGTGTAGCAGAGCTAAGGCTGGGATATCTCCACGTAGTCCACTTCAACCAATACGGGGGTCAGATCGAACGAAGAGACGCCAATACCCACCAGACCTTCGTCAAACATGTTGTCCTGGACGGTGCGCACTTCCACACCGTTGACGCCCAGGGTCAGCCGGTTGCCGTCGCAGATCACCGTGTAGGTGTTCGTGTCCTTGCCGGTGCGCAGGTTGGAAACACCGCCATTGTAGAGCTGATGGAAGGTGTCGTTCGAAATCGTGTAGCGGTAAATCCAATACAAGCCGTTGTTGGATACATTGAACTCGTACCAACCGCGCTCGTTGTAACGACAGATCAGACTGACGTTGTTGTTATTGTTGCCCAGATTCTCCGCGCGGAAATCGACACGCACATCGGTGTAGTAGTAGCTGTCGTAGGTCATGTACGCCCAAACGTAGTCACCGGTGATGTCGAACACCAGGCGGTCGCTGCGGGTGTATAGGTCAAAGTCCCGTTCATCACCGCTCAGCAAGAAATAGCTCCAGCTTTGCGGAGCCTCGCTGAACTCTTCCACGTAGTAAGGCTCACCTTCCAGGCTGGCCTCCTGGCCGGGGCCTCTGCCGGGATCAATATCCTCGTCCTCTTCTTCCTCTGGCTGCTCCCGCTGAGGTTGGCCCCGCTGCGGTTGCTGCTGTTGTTGCTGCTGCTCGATGGCTTGCTGGGTGGCCTCCAGCGCCTGCTGGGTCGCCGCCAGGTCCTGAGACTGGGTGCTCGCACCAGCGCCTCCACAGGCCGAAACGAGGATAGCCAGCAAAATGGATACCACCAACAAAGAGCGTCGCTGCTTAAACATGGTTCCTCCTCACGATATGCATCGCCCGGGTTGGTTTCCGAACGATGGCACAGTATAGCAGAGATGCTGATTTCGCCAAACGGTGAAATGATGCCAGCGAGTTACCGCTGGCGCATCAAAAAGCGGTAGAAAAACCCTTCTTCAGGGTCACCCACCACAAAATTCTCAAGGTAGGGAATAACCTCGTCATCTTCCACGGAGCCAAACGTGCGCCATTTGTCTTTCATGCCAGGCGCGCCACCGGCCTGGGCGATTTCATCCAGCGAACGCCGCATCTCGTGCCATGGTGTGAGGCTGCCAACCAGAAACAGCACCAGCAGCAAGGCGCGCCCAAACCACCCCTTCAAGGCTGCTGTATCAGCCAAATTCATATAGGTTTGCAAAGTCAAGAGGAAAAGCACCAGCAAGGCCGGGATACTGGCCCGCATCACAAAGTCGTTCGAACGGCCATAGGTGTACAGCGGGAGGGCGGCCAAAACCATGAGCACGATGATCAGCAATCCGCGCGGCTCGCGGTGGTTGGCCGCTACTATCGCGCCCAGCAGCAGGAACTCCAACAGATAGAACGCGCCCAATATCCAGAGCCAGCCAGCCGGCAGATGAGTTGCCTGCCACAGCCAGCCGTGCGCATGCTGCCCGGTGGTGGTCGCAAAAAACGCTGCTGTGATTAACGCCAAGCCGCCTGCGCAAACCAGGTTCTGGATGGAAACGGCTCCGCGTAATCCGGCAAGCACGCTCACCCTCCCATCCTCGGAGACAAAGAGACGATAGGCCACAAGCGGCAGCAGGCCGAGCGCCGGCAACGGGGCGAAGGGCAGCGCCAGCGCCCAAACGAAGAGCAGGTGCTTGCGCCCGCCGGCATCCAGTATCAGCAAAGTCGCCAGCCAGGCGGGGATCGCCTGGTTGAATACGTAGAAGAGCTGCGTAGTGAACGAGGAATACTGCAGCAGAAAACCCGGCCAGGCCTCCAGGTGGTGCGTGCCCCCCACGGCGGTTTGCAGGTGCTCGCCGAGTCTGGCAAAGCCGCCATCCCCCAGCAAACGCACAAATACTTCTCCCACCGCATCCATGCCGCTGGCCAGAACCAGGGCGGGGACAATCAACCAGGCGCCGCGCCGCAGATAGCGCGCGGTCAACACAAAGGTCAAGAACACCCCGGCAACGCTCCACAAGAAAAGCGCCCGGTTGGCCCATTCCCAACCCAAGAACTTGCCAACCGCGGCCGCTGGAAGCCAGAAAGCAAAGTAATACACCAGGATGCCCTGGTCCCCCACCAACCCCTGCATTTGCGCATCCGCGGAGTAATCGTAGCGCACCGGCCACGAGCGTTCGATCAGGTCGTGGAACAGGGCACTGCGGGCATGGAAATCATAGTTCTGGTGCCCAAACCCACCTATTCCCGAAAGGGCCACCCAGGCCAGCGCAGCCAACAGGGCCAGCAGCAGGAACCTGCTTGTCAAGTAATCGGCATGCCGGTAGCTGAAACCGCGTAACACCAAAACCAGGCCGAACAAAAGCAGTGCCAGGCAGGCGATTGCCCAAACGCTTCGCAACCAAGCCAGGCAGAAGATCGCCAATGGAATGGCAAAATACAGCAAGGTTGAGCCGATCACCAACCTGTCCCCCTGGCCGGAAAATCTTTGCAGCAACTCCTGCGCTTTCACGGCTCGCCTCTGCTCCCTTTAAGGAGTGAACGGTTCCACGAGCGGCACAAAAAAGCGGCCATCGGCATTTGGGCGCCGCTCAAAGCGCGCCAGGGCTTCGCGCACCATCTGCGAGAAGAGATCCGCCGCATCCGCATCGAGATAGGAAGACTGGTACACATCCGGGATATCGTCCTGGTGGATGCCAAACACAGCCAGCCGGCCGATGGTGGCCTGGGCGCGCTCTTCGGGGATGGTCGCTTTGTGCGCGAAGCGGCCGTAGATGAACTCGGTATTCCAATACACCACGTTGGAAGCTGAGGGGTGGAAAGCTTCCATCGCGGTGTGGCTCACATAAGCCGCGCCCAATAGCAACGTGGCTGCCAGCAACGTCACAGCCGCGCGCCAGGGCCGGCTGATTGCGGCATACGCGGCGAACAAAGCCGCCAGCGCAAAAGAAAAGAAGGTGACAGTCAACAAAAGCAGATTGACGCGGTCATTCTTCAGGCCCACCAGACAGGCCGCCCCGGCAGCAGCCAGCCACAGCAGCACCTCCTGCCTCGAGCGCAGCTTCACCAGCAGCAGCACGCAGAGCACCAAGACCAGCGACCAGCCGCTGATCAAAAAGCTGGAGATCGCATCAAATCCGAGGCGGCCCACAAAGCCGAACATCGAAAGATCGATTGCCTTCACCAACCCATTGAGATCAAGGATGATTGGGTCGCTTTCCACCCACTGCCCGCGCACAACAAGGATGAACGCTCCCATCAAAGCCAGCGCCGCAGTGAAAGCATAGGCCATTCGGCGCGTGGCGGGCGATGCACCAGTGCCACGCATGTAAACCACCGTAAGCAGTACCGCCAGGGGAATCAGCACCAGGTTGTCTTCGCGAACCAGCAACGAAGCCATTCCAAAGAAAAGCGCATAGAGGAAGAAGGCGATCTGCCGCGACTCAATGCCGCGCAGCATGAGATGCAAGGTTGCCACGGCGAGCAGACCTTGAAAGAGATGGATGCCATCCGCCAGCCAGACGTAGTGGTAAACGCTGTGCCGCGCGGCCAAAGCCAGCAGACCGCCAAACACGGCGAACGACCAGGCGAGGCCAAAGCGCTGGGCAATCCCCGCCACCCGGGTCAGGAAAGCGGCGTACAGGCCCACGAGGAAGACGCGGTGCGCAACCACATCCTCCCGGAAGAGCACATAACGGAAATGGTTGAAGGCCATCGTCAGGGGGCGATAGCCGGGAGTCTCGATTTGGTCCGGTTCCCAGTTCCCGCGAAAAGCCTCGAGCAAATGCTCGGCGTAGAAGAAGCGGATGAGGTGCAGGTCATCCCAGGTCATTGGATAAGCGAGCGCTTTCCACACCAGGCCCATCCCTGCCAGGAAGAAAATGCTAAAGGCCAACCAGGGCTGCCAGGTGGACGGGCGCCTGGTTTCCTTGTTGGGGAGAAAGTAATAGACCAGGCCGACCAAAGCGGTACTGAAAAGCGCGTCCATCAGCCAGATGGAAAGTGGCAGGTCTTCGCTATACGTCACCTGGCTGACCAGCAGCGTAACGAGAACAGAAAGCAAGGTGGCGAGCAACGCCGTGCCGGCGACTGCGGCGAACCAGCCTGCGGTCTGCCGAGTTTGTTTTTGTACAAAGCCTTCCAGTCGGGAATAGACCAGCGGCTTCAGCCAAACGGCCACCAGCAAGCCGATCAGGCCGACCGGGAACAAGTCCACCCAGCGTTCAGTGCCCCACAGCCGCAGGATGAAAGCCAGAAGCAGGCTGAGCACAGCAGCCAGGCGCTGGAGGTGCCACTTGGGTTGTTCGCCAAACAAAGAGAGCCACATCGTACCTGTCCCAGGCGGCAGTATACACCGACGCTTCCAGGAGGATTTGAGCCGCCAGCCGGGCAGCCAGAGTATCGGCCCTGAATACAATAGCGCCATGCCCAACCACTCCGTCGACGTGTTGGTGACCGGCGCCGCGGGCAAAACCGGCCAGGCCGCCCTGCGCGCCCTCGCCCACCGCGGCCTGGCCGCCCGCGCCTTGGTGCGCCGCGCCGAACAGGCGGACGCTGTTCGCGCAGCGGGCGCGGAGCAGGTCACTGCCGGCGACCTGCTGGACCCGGGGGCGCTCTACGCCGCCATGCAGGGCGCTGGTGCGGTCTACCTCATCTGCCCCAACATGCACCCGCAGGAAACCGAGATGGGCCAGGCGGCCATCCTGGCCGCGCAAGCGGCCGGCGTGGGACATTTCGTCTACCACTCCGTTCTACTGCCCGCCGAGCCGGCCATGCCACACCACTGGCAAAAGCATCTCGTCGAGCAAGCCCTGGCGGCGTGCGGGCTGAGCTACACCATCCTGCAGCCCGCCAGCTATATGCAAAACGTGCTGCCGTATTGGCCGGCGATCAAAAACGGTGTTTATCGCGTGCCCTACTCCATCCAGGCGGCCTTCACCCCGGTGGACCTGGACGATGTCGCCGAAGCGGCCGCCATTGTGCTCGCCGACCCGGCAGCCCATGCGGGCCGGACGCTGCAGCTCTGCGGCCCGGAAGCGCTGACCTCCGCCCAAATGGCCGCCGAGATGGCCGCACATCTGGGCCGGCCGGTGCGCGCCGAGGTCCAGGCTTTGGCGGACTGGGAGGCAGCGGCCCGCCAGAACGGCCTGGAAAGCTACGCGCTGGATGCCCTGCAGAAGATGTTCACCTACTACGACCGGCACGGCTTCGGCGGACACAGCGCGGATTTGCAGGCTGTGCTCACCCGCACACCGGGCACTTTTGGCCAGTTCCTCAGTCGCCTGGGCGTATAGAATATTTGAGCTATAATCCGAGGAGAGGTGTCATACATGACCGAATCGAAAGGCCTGCTGGATGGCGTGCGCGTGCTGGATCTCACCCGTATCCTCGCCGGCCCCTACTGCACCATGCTGCTGGGCGACCTGGGCGCCGAAGTGATCAAGGTCGAGCAACCCGGCAAAGGCGACGATACCCGCCAATGGGGGCCACCCTACACGCAAAGCGGGCTTTCCGCCTATTTCATCTCCGCCAACCGCAACAAACGCAGCCTGACACTGAACCTGCGCAGCGAAGCGGGCCGCCAAATCCTGCGCCAGCTCATCACCCAAAGCGATGTGCTGGCCGAGAACTTCAAAACCGGCACGCTGCAGAAGATGGGCCTGGGCTATGAAGAGCTCAAAAAGCTGCGCCCAGACATCATTTACTGCACCATCACCGGCTTTGGCTACAGCGGCCCGCTGAAAGACCGCCCCGGTTACGATTTCATCAGCCAGGCCATGGGCGGCATGATGAGCATCACCGGTGAGGTGGAAGGCGAGCCGATTCGGGTCGGCGTGGCCATTGTGGACCTGCTGGCCGGTATCCATGCCAGCAACGCCATCATGGCCGCGCTTTTCGCCCGCGAGCGCCAAAAAACCGGCCAGCGCATCGACATTTCGCTGCTGGACTCGCAGATCGCCACGCTGTCCTATGTGGCCAGCAACTACCTCATCTCCGGCCAGCCGCCCAAGCGCTACGGCAACGCCCATCCCAACATAGTGCCCTACCAGGCTTTCAAAGCCAAAGATGGCTATTTCGCTTTCGCCGCGGGCAATGATTTGCAGTGGAGCCGCTTCTGCAAGGAAATCGGCCGTGAAGAGTGGACGCAGGACCAGCGCTTCGCCAGCAATCCGCAGCGGGCGGCGCACCGCGAGGCGCTCATCGCCCTGCTGGACGAGCTGTTCGCCGCGCAGCCCATAGCCCACTGGCTGGCGGTCTGCGAGCGGGCTACCGTGCCCGCGGCACCGATCCTGGGCGTGGACCAGGCGCTGGCCCACGAGCAGGTGGCGGCCCGCGGCATGCTGACCCAGGCGACCCTGGCAGACGGCGAAACCATCCAAATGCTGGGCTCGCCGCTGCAAATCCCCACTCAGCCAGCGCAGGTGCGCCTGCCCCCGCCGCTGCTGGGCCAGCACAGCGAAGACGTGCTCGCGGAGCTGCTCGGCAAAGGCGAAGATGAAATCGCCGCGCTGAAATTCGAGAACATCATTTAACTACACCTATTGGCTATGCGCAGTGAACGAACAAGCCGGCAGCAGCCCTGAACAGCGCTCCATCATCCACCTGGACCTGGATGCCTTCTTCTGCGCTGTGGAGGAACTGCGCGACGCCTCGCTGCGCGGCAAGCCCTTCGCCGTGGGCGGCAGCCCCGAGGGTCGCGGCGTGGTCGCTTCCTGCTCCTACCCCGCCCGCAAGTCCGGCATCCGTTCGGCGATGCCCATGGCTCGCGCCCTGCGCCTTTGCCCCGAGCTGATCATCGTCCGCCATCACTTCCGCGACTATGTGGAGATGTCGCACAAAGTGATGGAGCTTATCCAGCGCTATTCGGAAAGCATCCAGCCGATTTCGATTGACGAAGCCTTTATCGACATCAGCAAGCTGCCCGGCGACTCGGTGGAAATCGGCCGCAGCATCCAGACGGAAATCCGCGACCACCTGCAGCTCTACGCCTCGCTGGGCATCGCCAGCAACAAGCTAGTGGCCAAGATCGCCACCGAGGTGGGCAAAGGCTCTGTGCGCACCGGCGAGTACCCCAACGCCATCCAGCGCGTCCCGCCGGGCGAGGAAGCCGCCTTCCTGGCGCCGCTGCCCTGCGATGCGCTGTGGGGCGTGGGACCGAAGACGGCAGAACGCCTGGCCGAGCTGGGCCTGCACACCATTGGCCAGATCGCTGCGCACCCGCTGCGCGAGCTGCAGCGCCAATTCGGCCCGCAGGGCGGCATCGACCTGCAGCGCCGCGCCCAAGGCATCGACAACAGCCCGGTGCACGCCTCGGGCGAGACGAAATCGATCAGCCAGGAGGAAACCTTCGCCCGCGACACCGATGACCAGCGCCTGCTGGAAAGCCTGATCCGGTCGCAATCCGAGAGCATCGCCAACCGGCTGCGCCGGCTGGAGCTGTACGGGGGGACGGTGAAGATCAAGCTGCGCTGGCCGGACTTCAGCACCATCACTCGCCAGAGCACTCTGGCGGAGCCCAGCGACGACGCCGTCAAGATCGAGGCCGCCGCGTTGCAGCTCTTCCACCAGAACTGGAAGCCGGGCCGCAAGCTGCGCCTGCTGGGCGTGGGCGTCAGCAAGCTGGGACTGCCCAGCAAGCAGCTCAATCTGTGGGACTGGAACCCCCAGGCCGCCGACAAACAAGAACGCCTGGACAAGGCCGTGCGCGCCCTGCAGGCCGAGTACGGCGAGAGCGCCATCCGCCGGGCCGGCGAGCTCAAGGCCGAAGGGTGAGCAACCACATTGGCACGCTGCGCGAGCAGGGGCTGCACGCCGCGCTCAAGCAGCACCTGGCGCAGGCCGGCGACCGCTTCGAGCAGGAAGTGGATGGCTACCAGGTGGATATTCTGCGCGGCGACCTGCTCATCGAGATCCAGACTGGCAATTTTTCAGCGCTGCGCCGCAAGCTGGCCGCCCTGCTGGAAGAGCACCACGTGCTGCTGGTCTACCCCATCGCGCAAAGCAAGTGGATTTTGCGGCAGGACAACGATGGCCGCCAGGTGGCCCGGCGCAAATCGCCCAAGCGCGGCCGCGTGGAAGACATCTTCGAGCAGTTGCTCTACATCCCCGCCATCACCGCGCACCCCAACTTCGCCTTCAAGGCCGTGCTGACCGAGCAGGAGGAGGTCTGGCGCGACGACGGCGCCGGCTCCTGGCGGCGCAAGCACTGGAGCATCACCGAGCGCCGCCTGCTCGAGGTGGTCGCCGAACATGATTTCACCGATGTGGGCGATTACCTGCGCCTGTTGCCGCCTGGGCTGGGCACGCCTTTCACCCACAAGCAGCTGGCCGAAGCGCTGGGCGCCACGGTACGCCAAAGCACGCGCATCAGCTACTGCCTGCGCAAGATGGGCCTGCTGGAAGAATGCGGCTGGCAGGGCCGGGAACTGCTTTTAGCGACCAGCGCTCACAAGGACGAATAGAACCAACGGATCGCAGGAGCTCCCACCTTAAACCAGCGTGTCGCTCTGAGCGAAGTGAAGAGCTTCCAATACCTGGTTGCAAAAGAGTATGCTGGCTGACAAGATCTTTGCGTCAGTGCGCAAGGAGTGCAATTGCTTTTTGCGTCCTCCTTCTAACCATTGTGAGGAACAACTGCAACTGTCCCTCGATATCCTTTGTGCCTTATAGTTATTTGCTTTGTGCTCTTTGTGTCTTTGTGGTTTACTCTGACCGATGACGGTCAACATCAGTCTGCACCTCAACAAATACCAGGCCGCCTACGAGCAAGCGCTCGAAAAAGCCCGCGCTGAACGCGTCATTGAACGTATTTGGGCCCGTGACCACACCCTCTGGGCGCCGCTGGCCGCCGAGATCAGCAACCGGCTGGGCTGGCTAGACATTGCCGAGCGCATGCAGGCCGAAATCCCAGCGCTGGAGACTTTCGCTGCCGAAGCGCGCGCGGCCGGCTTCCGCAAAGCGCTGCTGCTGGGCATGGGTGGCTCCAGCCTGGCGCCCGAACTGTACGCCGCGCTGTTCGGCAGCGACGACGGCTTGGCCTTGAGCATCCTGGATAGCACCGACCCGACGGCCGTGCTGGCGGCAGCCGTCGCCCACCCGCCGGAGGAGACGCTGTACATCATCTCGAGCAAGTCCGGCGGCACAGTGGAGACGCTCTCCTTCTTCAAGTATTTCTACAACGGGGCGCTGGACGCCCTGGGGCCGGGGCGGGTCGGCGGGCACTTCATCGCCATCACCGACCCGGGCAGCGGCTTGGCGGGGACCGCCGAGCGCTACGGCTTCCGGCGGGCCTTCCTGGCCGACCCCGACATCGGCGGGCGCTACTCGGCGCTGTCTCACTTCGGCCTGGTCCCGGCGGCGCTGCTCGGCGCGGACCTGCCCGCCCTGTTGGCCTCGGCGGCGGCGATGGCCGAACGCTGCAAGGCCGCCGACCCGGCGGACAACCCCGGCACGCAGCTGGGGCTGGCGATGGGCGCGCTGGCCCTGGCCGGACGCGACAAGCTGACCATCAGCCTCGACGAGCGGCGCGGCGGCTTCGCCGACTGGGCCGAACAGCTCATCGCCGAGAGCACCGGCAAGGCTGGGCACGGCATATTGCCCGTAGTACGCGAAGCCGCCCTGCCCGCCGAGCGCTACGGCGCGGACCGTGCTTTCGTCTATTTCGGCGACGGGACCTCGAATGGAGAACATGTCGGCCTTCATCTCGACTGGGGTAGCAACGCCGACCTGGGCGCACAATTCTTCGTCTGGCAGTTCGCCACCGCCGTCGCCGGCTGGCTGTTGGGCGTCAACCCCTTCGACCAACCGGATGTAGAAGCCGCCAAAGTGGGGGCACGCGAATTTCTGCGCGAGTATGAACAAACCGGCGCGCTGCCCCAGGGCGAAAGTGCCCCTCCAAGCCAGGCGGCTTTACAAGATTTCCTCGCCCGAGCCAAGCCCGGCGACTACATCGCTATTCAGGCCTACCTGGCGCAGACCCCTGGGGCGGACGGAGCGCTGGCTGCGCTGCGCCGCCAATTGAGCGAGGAAACCGGCTTAGCAACCACGCTGGGCTATGGGCCGCGCTTCCTACACTCCACCGGGCAACTGCACAAGGGCGACGCCGGCAACGGCTTATTCGTGCAACTGCTCAACGCCGCGCCCCAGCCTGACCTGGCCATCCCCGACGAGGCAGGCAAACCAGGCAGCGGCCTCGGCTTCGGGACGCTACTGACGGCGCAGGCAGCAGGCGATGCGGCGGCATTGCGCGCCGCCGGCCGCCGCGTGCTATCCTTCCATATCGAAGGCGAGATAGACACCGCCTTGAAGAGCCTGCTGCCATGAGCACTGACGCCTACAAACAACAAGCCGCCGAGGCGGCCGTGGCGCTGGTTCAGCCCGGCATGGCGCTGGGCCTGGGCCACGGCAGCACAGTACAGTTTGCCTTGGTGTCGCTGGCTGCCCGCCTGGCGGCCGGCGAGCTGGCCGAGGTCGTCGCCGTGCCCGCCTCGCGGGCCACGCAGGCCGAGTGCCAGCGCCTGGGCATCCCCCTGGCCGAGCTAAACGAGCACGCCCATCTCGACCTGACCATTGACGGCGCCGACGAGGTGGATGCGCAGTTCAACCTGATCAAGGGCGGCGGCGGCGCGCTGCTGCGCGAGAAGATCCTGGCGCAGAACAGCCGCCGCCTGTCCATCATCGTCGACGAGGGCAAGCTCTCCGAACGCGTCGGGGGCCGCTTCCGGCTGCCAGTTGAGGTACTGCCCTTCGGCTGGGCGCGCCAGGCCGACTTCATCGCTAACCTGGGCGGGCAAGCGACCCTGCGGCTCGCCGCCGGCGGCGAACCGGCGCTCAGCGACCAGGGCAGTTATTTGCTGGACTGCGACTTCGGCCCCATCGCCGACCCGGCGGCCTTGGCCGCCGCGCTCGAAGCCCGCAGCGGCATCCTGGAACATGGCCTGTTCCTCGGCTTGGCCACGGACGTCTTCGTCGCCGGAGCCGGCGGGCTGCGGCATTTGCAGCCAAAGAAATAGCCACAAAAGTCTAAGACCGCACATACTTTGTAGGGGGCGAAGCATGCTTCGCCCCCTACACGATAAGAACACGCCGTCATCCCTTCCTTTGGTACACTCTGCCCATGCGCGCCTCACTACCTGCTCGTGCATTTGCCCGTCTGGAACGTCTAAGCAGCACTGCGTTATACCGGCTCGTCAAACCTTGGGATAGCTCCTTCAAGCCCTTGTTCATTTGTGGTGTAGCTGGCAGTGGTACCACACTGGTTACTGCTCTACTGAACCAGCGCTACCAAATTGCAGCGTACCTGCCAGAGAGCGCATTGGCTGCCGATGCCACATCCTGTTTGCGCATTGAACCAACCGGTCACTACTCCACCTTGGCGGCATATTGGCAGGCCATGTTTTTTGGTCCCGATATCACCTCAGACCGTGTGCGCATGGATAGTTTGCGGCTATACCGCGACGCGGTGCAGCCGCCCAAACGCGGCAAAACAGTGCTGGATAAGGCACCTAATACGCATTTAGTGCGAGCGGGGCTGCTGGCGCAGGCTTTTCCTTCGGCGTATTTTCTCCTGATCGTACGCAACCCAATAACCAGCATTGAGGGGCTGCGTCGAAAATGGTCCTTATACAGAGAAGCCAGCCTCCCTGAAAATTGTGATTTTTGGGCAAATGTGCACGCCAAATTTATTGAGGACAGCCCGGCCTTTGCCGGGCGACTAACCATCCTCACATTTGATGAACTGATCGCCAACCCCAATGAGGTGATCGCGCGCTTGGCGGATCTGGCTGGCCTGAACCCCCGCCGCGAATGGCAAACCTATCAGGATACGCCGAACCAGCCAGGCAAGGGGCTGCGCAATGTGGTTGCCGGCGAGATACGCATTGACCCCCAGGCCGATGCATCCGCCTTGGCCAGACTGGACCCTCAGGAAGCGCAAGAAATCCACAGCTGCTTGTGGGCACAGTATGAAGACCTCAGACAACGGTCAACCATGGCCTCCATTGCATAGCCCTGACTGGGATTCATCCCTCCGCCCTCATCCCCCATCCCTTCCTTTGGTACACTCTGCCCCATGCCCCTACGACCCGCCCATCGCATCGCACACATCAAGCCGTACTTCTTCGCCGACCTGGGCAAGCGCATCACCGCCATGCGCGCCCAGGGTGTGGACGTGGTGCGCTTGGACATTGGCAGCCCCGATCTGCCTCCACCCGGCTTCATCCTCGAAGCGATGTTCGATGCCGCCAGCAAGGCCAACACGCACGGCTACACGCTGGGACTTACCGCGCCCTTCCGCAGCGCGGTGGCGGACTATTACAAAAAGCGCTTCGACGTCGATCTCGACCCGAAAACCGAAGTCATCGACCTGATCGGCTCCAAAGAGGGCCTGTTCATCCTCAGTCAGGCGCTGCTCAACCCCGGCGATGTTTCGCTGGTGCCGGACCCGGCCTATGCGGTCTATGCGATGAGCACGAAGATCGCCGGTGGCGAGGTGCATAAGCTGCCGCTGCTGGCCGAAAACGCGTTTCTGCCCGACTACGCCGCCATCCCCGCCGAGATGCTCAAGAAAGCCAAAATCCTCTGGCTGAACTATCCCAACAACCCCACCGGCGCCATCGCCGATATTGCCTTCTTTGAGCGCACTGTCGCCTTCGCCCGCCAGCACGACCTGGTGGTGGCGCACGACAACCCTTATTGCGACGTGGGCTACGACGGCTACCGTGCCCCCAGCCTGCTGCAGGTGCCCGGCGCCAAAGACGTGGTCGTGGAGTTCAACTCGCTCTCCAAGACCTACAACATGGCTGGCTGGCGGGTGGGGATGGCGGTGGGCCAGCCCGATGCGCTCAAGTTCATCGAGACCTACAAGAGCCAGCAAGACTCGGCCATGTTCGCCCCGCTGATGGCCGCCGGTGAGGTGGCCATGCTGGGCGACCAGGGTTGGCTGGCCGAGCGCAACCGCATCTACCAGGAGCGCCGCGACGCCGTGGTCGACGGCCTGCACCGCGCCGGCATCCAGGTCGCCCCGCCCCAAGCCGCCCTGTACGTTTGGGCGCCGGTGCCGGGTGGCGAGCCGAGCATGGACTTCTGCGCCCGCATGCTGGAACAGACCGGCGTCAGCGCCACGCCCGGCGCGGTCTTCGGCGAGCACGGCGAGGGCTACTTCCGTATTTCGCTGGTCACCGACATCGAGCGAATCCGCGAGGGCGCGCAGCGCATCGCCGGTTGGCTGCACAAGTAGAATAGAGCCATGCCCAAAGGACGTACCCAGTCCAACCTTCCTGAGTTGGAGCGCACCCTGATCGTCGGCGTGCAGATCGCCGGCCAGCCCGCGCTGCTCTCGCTGGACGACTCGCTCGAGGAGTTGTCCGTTTTGGCGCGCACCGCCGGCCTAGAGGTGGTCGGCGGCACCTCACAGCAGTTGGCCAGCCCAAATCCGAAAACGCTGATCGGCAAAGGCAAGGTCGAAGAAGTCAAAGCCCTGGCCGATGAACTGGACGTCAGCGTCATCCTTTTCGATGATGAGCTTTCGCCGCGCCACCAGCGCGAGCTGGAGAAGGTCTTCGGGGAGAAGCGCCGCGTGGTGGACCGCACCGCGCTGATCCTGGACATCTTCGCCCAGCATGCCAGCACGCACGAAGGCGCGCTGCAGGTGGAGCTGGCGCAGTACGAGTATCGCCTGCCGCGGTTGACCCGCGCCTGGACCCACCTGGCTCGCCAGGCGGGCGGTGGCGGCGGGCGCAGCGGCTCCGGCGGCGTGGGCCTGCGCGGCCCCGGCGAAACGCAGCTGGAGGTCGACCGCCGCGAGATCGGCCGCAAGATCACCAAGCTGAAGGACGAGCTCGGCAAGGTCAGCGCCCGCCGCGGGCGCTACCGCGCCCAGCGCAAGCGCGCCCGTATCCCCATCATCGCCTTGGTGGGCTACACCAATGCGGGCAAGTCCACGCTGCTCAACGCCCTGGCCGGCGCGGAGGTCTACGTGGCCGACCAACTCTTCGCCACGCTGGACCCCACCACGCGCAAGGTCGACCTGCCCGGCGGGCGCGAGGCGCTCTTCACCGACACCGTCGGCTTCATCCAAAAGCTGCCCACCACGCTGATCGAGGCGTTCAAGGCCACGCTGGAAGAGATCCAGGAAGCCGACCTGCTGCTCCACGTGGTCGACGTCACCCACCCCAACGTGCACGAGCAGGCCGAGGCGGTGCTGACCACACTGGAAGACATCGACGCCGACCACATTCCCGTGCTTACCGTGCTGAACAAGATCGACCGGCTGGATAACCCCGCCGCGGCGCAGGAAGCTTTGCAGGATTTCGAGGGCGCCGTGGCCGTCTCTGCGCTGCGTAGTCAGGGCCTGGATGAACTGCTCGACGCGGTCAACCGCAAGCTGTACGAAACGCTGACCCCCGTCGAGGTATTGCTGCCCTACCAGGAAGGCGCGCTGATCGCCCTGTTCCACGAGCAGGGCAAGGTGGACCGCATCGAGCACACCCGCCACGGAGTGCACATCCAGGGCCGCATCCCCGGCCGCCTGCTGGCCCGCTACAGCCCCTTCGCCGCGTCCGGCATCCCTGCCGAGGCCGAATAATGTCCGAGCAGCTGGCCCAGTTTGCTGCGCTGGCGCGCCAGCAAAGCCTGGGCGAGCTGCGGCTGGACGCGGCCACGCGCCAACTGTACAGCACCGACGCGTCCATCTACCAGCTCAGCCCGCTGGGTGTCGCTTTCCCTCGCCACGAAGATGAGCTCTCCGGCCTGCTGGAGCTGGCCGCGGGCCAGGGCGTGCCGGTGCTGCCGCGCGGCTCCGGCACCAGCCTGGCCGGGCAGAGCATTGGCCCGGCGCTGGTGATTGACTTCACCCGCCACCTCAACCAGATCTTGGAAATCAACCCTGAAGCGCGCAGCGCCTGGGTGCAACCTGGCCTAGTGCTCAATACTTTTAACCGGGCCGCCGCTCGCCACGGGCTGATGTTCGGTCCCGACCCGGCCTCGGCCGACCGGGCCACCTTCGGCGGCATGCTGGGCAACAACTCCACCGGGGCGCACTCGATCAGCTATGGCATGACCGCCGACAACGCCCTGGCGGTGGATGCCTTGCTAGCCGACAGTAGCGGCGCCCGGCTGGAGAGCCTGCCTCTGGCCGATGCGCTGGCCCGCGCTGGCGGCGACACGCTGGAAGCGGCCCTGTACCGCCAGGCGCTGCACATCCGCGACGAGGGCGCCGAAGCCATCCGCCAAGGCTGGCCGCGCACCTGGCGGCGCGCCTCAGGCTACAGCCTGAATTATCTACTGCCCTGGTCGGCCAGCCAGCCGCCGCTGTGGAAACGCGCCGGGGCCGGCGACGCCTATCCGCCCATCCCTGAAGGCCAGCTCAACCTGGCCCCGCTGCTGGTTGGCTCCGAGGGCACGCTGGCGGTCTTCAAGCGCATCCAGGTCCGACTGGTACCCAAGCCGGCCTTCACCGTGCTGGGCGTGGTTTCCTATCCCGGCATCGCCGAGGCCTGCGACGCTGCGCCCGGCCTGCTGGCGCTGGAGCCCTCGGCCATCGAGCTCATCCCGCAGGCGATGATCCGCCTGGCGCGCTCCGTGCCGGCCTACGCCAAGCGGCTCTCCTTCGTCAAAGGCGACCCCGAAGCGATATTGATCATCGAATTCTCCGGCGACACCCAAGCCGAGGCCGAAGCCAAGCTGGACCGGCTGGGAGCGGACGCAGTGCGCGCCCTGACCCCGGCCGAGCAGGAGCAGGTCTGGGCGGTGCGCAAGGTGGGCCTGGGCCTGCTCATGTCGCGACCCGGCGACGCCAAGCCGCTGCCTTTCATCGAAGACGTGGCCGTGCCCGTGGAGCACCTCGGCGAGTTCGTGCGCGAGTTCCAGGCGGTGCTGGCCGCCAACGGCACCGGCGGCGACTTCTACGCCCACGCCTCGGCGGGCTGCCTGCACGTCCGCCCGCTGATCAACGTCAAGACATTGCAAGGGCTCGAGCAGATGCGCGCCATCACCCAGGCGGTGATGGCCGCGGCCAAGCGCTACGGCGGGGCGATGAGCGGCGAGCACGGCGACGGCCTCTCGCACGGCGAATGGCTCAAGGACACTTTCGAGCCGGAAATCATCCGCCTGTTCGACGACTTGAAAATGGCCGCCGACCCCGAGGGCCGTCTGAACCCCGGTAAGGCGATCAACCCCCAGCCGATGCACGAGAACCTGCGCATGGGGCCGGGCTACCAGGCCGACCCCTGGCTGCCGGTGCTGGACTTTGGCGCCCAGGGCGGGCTGGCCGGGGCCATCGAGATGTGCAACGGGGCCGGCGTGTGCCGCAAAGACGGCGGCGTGATGTGCCCTTCCTTCCAGGCGACCCGCGAGGAGATGCACAGCACCCGCGGCCGCGGCAACCTGCTGCGCGCCCTGATCAGCACCGGCCTGCCGGAGAACGCCGACGCGGCGCGCGCCGTGCACGCCGCGCTGGACCTCTGCCTGGAGTGCAAGGGCTGCAAGGCCGAATGCCCTTCGGGCGTGGACATGGCCAAGCTGAAGTACGACTTTTTGCACGACTATTACCAGAGCCACCACCGCCCGCTGCGCGATTACCTCTTCGCCTACATCGCCGAGCTGGGCCGCCTGGCGCGGCCTTTCGCTCCGCTGGCCAACCTGGTCACGCAAAGCGAGGTGGGCAAGGCGCTGGCCGAGAGCCTGCTGGGCCTGGCCGCCGGGCGCAGCCTGCCCGCCTTCACCTGGCGGCGGAGCCGGGCAGCTTCCACCCCGGCCGCCGAAGCGGACGCGCTGCTGCTCAGCGACCCTTTCTGCGATTTGTTTCATCCCGAAATCACGGATGCGGCGATGCGCGTGCTGCGCGCCGCTGGCTTGCGGCCTCACCTGCTGCCGGTCTCCGGCGCCGGGCGGCCGCTGATCTCCAAAGGCTTCCTGCCGCAGGCGCGCCGCCACGCGCAGAAGGTGCTGGCCGCCGTGCGCAAGGCTGACCCGGCGGGCCGCCTGCCGGTGGTCGGCTTCGAGCCTTCAGAGATCTACACGCTGCGCGACGAATACCTGGACTTGCTGCCCGCCGAGCAGGGCGTGAGCGCTTTGGCGAAGCGGGCATTCATGCTGGACGAGTTCCTGCTGCGCCGGCCGGACTACGGCCCCGCTCCGCTGGAGACCCTGCGGGCCGCGCTGCGCCCCACAGAGGGTGAGGCCGTGCTGCTGCACGGCCACTGCTACCAAAAAACCCAGCCGCCAGCAGACGACGGCTTGCCCAGCGGGCAGGCCGCCACCGCGGCGCTGCTGGGCGCCCTGGGCTACCAGGTGGAGCTGATCGAGTCCGGTTGCTGCGGGATGGCGGGCTCCTTCGGCTACGAAGCCGAGCACTATGACCTGTCAATGCAGATCGGCGAGCTGGCCCTGTTCCCCGCCGTGCGCGCTGCTAGTGGCCGCCAGGTGGCCGCCGCCGGCCTCTCCTGCCGGGCCCAAATCGCCGGCGGCGCCGGCGTGGATGCTGCGCATCCGCTGCAGCTGATTGCGGAGCAGCTGGAAAATTAACCACAAAAGACAAAAGATAGCTTTAAGCCATAAGCCGTAAGCTCTAAGCTGACCAACGTACTGCGCCACCTCACCTCCGAATCGGGAGTATTGCTTGACCTCGCCAAGCCTGACGAAGCAATAACACCCGTAGGGCGCACGGCCGTGCGCCCTACGCCGCCAGACCACCGAAGCACCCGTCATTGCGAGGAGTACTTGCATAGCAAGTGCGACGAAGCAATCTCGGTCTGCAAACCAATTTGTCAAGCGAAGCTCACAATGATAGGGTGGCAGCTTAGACATAGATTAGCCTGAGATCAACCCAATAACGCCAGGCACACCACCCCGTTCGCCCTTGTTGCACCTTCCTAACACTGACCAGGAGGTTCAACATGCTTAGTAAGAAATTAATCGCAATTGCACTAATCGGCTTGCTATTGGGCAGCTCATTGCTGGCCGGTTGCGCCGGAGGCGCACGGGTGGATGTAGATATCGATCCGGAAACCGGTCAGGGCACGATTGACATCATCGGCGTCGGCGGTGAAGAGCAGCAAGACGGCGGTTCGAACAGGGGCCTGGGAACAGACTTTGCCATTGTGCTTGCTATTATTGTGGCGCTCTTCCTGGCGATAATCGCCTTGGTCATCGCGCTGGTGGGCCGCAAGCCAAGGGAGCGGAGCGATTAAGCACAGTACAAGGGTTTGGTTAATCTGCTGATACTGTTTGCAGGAATCTAGTCCGTACTTTCGATCTGTAATTTAGTGCGCAAATCTTCGAGATCGCCATAACTAATTACTTTCGAAGCGCACTCCAAAGCAGTCCGAGAGACTTTTTCGCCCGCCTGGCAGAGCAGCCAAATAGGGATATCCAGAGCGTAGGCTATGCCCAGTTCTACCAGGCCGCCGCGCAATTCGGGGGCATAGAGCACAATCAACAGGTCGCTGCGCTGTAATTCGACGCGGATCGCGTCCATGAAGCCTGGCGCTAATCCGCGGCGTTCCAATTCACGCGTGGCAATGAAACATGGCCTACCAGCGGCCTCGAGTCGGGCTTCAATCAGGTCCAGCAGGTCAACTTGCTCAGTGTACGCCGCTTTGGCGCTAACAAAGACTTGCACGGCTAATCGCTTTGCCCCAGCAGCCAGGCCAGCAGCGTATCCCCCACGGCCTGTAAGCTGCCCGCCGAAACCTTGTCCAGCGTGTCTTCTAGCGTGTGCCAATAGGGATAATTGAAGTCGATCAGCAGCACGGCTGGGATGCCCAGTTCGATGAACGGCGTATGGTCGTCGAGCATGCTGTGCCGCACCGTGGGGATAAAGACATCGCCGTAGCCCAGCTCGGCGGCCTGGGTCCAGATTTCCTCGCGCAACGTCGAGTCTGAATTGGCTTCGTAGTAGATTTGCAAATCCGCATCGCCGATCATGTCCACGATCACCACAGCGTCCGGATGCGCATCCAGCGACTCAGCGAAGGCGCGCGAGCCCATGATCCAGTCCCAGCCCTCAATGCGCCCACTGTCTTCGGCGTCGAAGAAGACCAGCCACACCTCGCCAGGCAAGTCCTGCGGCAAGACCCGGGCCAACTCCAGCAGCACCGCTACGCCGGAGGCGCCGTCGTTGGCGCCGGGCACCGGTTGGCTATGCGCAGCGGAGTCAGAATCCATATCGGCGTGCAGGCGGCTATCGTAGTGCGCCCCTAATAGCAGCCAGGGCGCGCCCGCGCCGCGCTTGGCCACCACGTTGCGCACGGGCTGGCCCAGGCGCTCGGCCTCCTGTACTTCGGCGTGCCAGCCGGCAGCCCGCAAGGTCTCCAGCATCCAGTCCACCGCCGCGGCGTGCGCCGCCGAGCCAGGCGTGCGCGGCCCCAGGGCCAGCTGGGTTTCAATGTCGGCCAGGGCGCGGCGTCCGTCGAAGGCGGGCTGCGGACGGGGTTGCAGCATGGCGAACAGGCTCTGGGCAACCAGCGCCAAGGCGACCAGCCCAACAGCGAAGGCGACTTGCCTACGCATCAGGCCGCGGCCAGCTCCGCGCCGGCCAGGTAGGCATCCAAATCCGCCAGGGCGCGCTCGGCGTAAGCCGCGGCGCGCTGCCGGCGGCCGCTCTTGCCCTCCAGGGTCAGCGGCGGCAGAATGCCGAAGTTGGCCTTCATCGGCTGGAAGTCGGCCGGGCTGGCGTGGGTCACGTAGTGGCACAGCGCGCCCAGCATCGTTGTGGGCGGCAACACAAGCGGCGTCTCGCCGCTGGCCTGGCGGGCGGCGTTCAGCCCGGCCAGCAGGCCAGTGGCGATGTTGCCCACGTAGCCTTCCACGCCGGTGATCTGCCCGGCGAAAAACAAATCCTCGCGGCTGTGGAACTGCAGGCTGGGCCGCAGTAGTTCCGGCGAATTGATGAAGGTGTTGCGGTGCATCTGCCCGTAACGCTCGAAGCGGGCGTTCTCCAGCCCAGGCACCATACGAAAGACGCGGCGCTGCTCGGGGAAAGTCAGGTTGGTTTGGAAGCCGACCAGGTTGTACAGCGTGCCCGCCAGGTTGTCCTGGCGTAGCTGCAGCACGGCGTACGGCCGGCGGCCGGTGCGCGGGTCATCCAGGCCCACGGGGCGCATCGGGCCGAAGGCCAGGGCGCGCTCGCCGCGCCCGGCGATGACTTCCACCGGCAGGCAGCCCTCGAAATATTCGTGCATCCCGGCGCGCACGCCCTGCTGGATGTCCTGCTCGAAGTCACGCAGCTCGATACGCTCGGCACCGGCCAGCGCGGCCACAAAGGCCTCGTATTCCTCTTTGCTGAAGGGACAATTGATGTAATCGCCCTCCTCGACCTGACCGCGGTCGTAGCGCGAGGCGCGGAAGGCGATGTCGAAGTTGATCGAATCCAGGCTGACGATGGGTGAGATGGCGTCGTAGAAATACAGATGGCCTTCGCCGCTCAACCCCGCGATGGACTGCGAAAGCCGCGAAGAAGTCAGCGGCCCAGAGGCGATGACGGTCGGGCCATCTGGCACTTCCGGCATCTCTTCGCGGCGCAGCTGGATGCGGGGATGCGCCTCGATGCGCCGGGTGACCTCGGCGGCGAAACCCTCGCGATCCACCGCCAGCGCACCGCCGGCGGGCAGCGCCGTGGCCGCCGCGGCTTCCATCAGCATCGAACCCAGGCGGCGCAGCTCGTTCTTCAGCAGACCGGAAGCCCGGTCGGGCAGATCGGAGCCCAGCGAGTTGGAGCAAACCAGCTCGGCCAGCCAGTCGGAGACGTGCGCGTCGGTGGGCTGCGCCGGGCGCATCTCGTAGAGCTCTACGCTCAACCCCTGCTCGGCGGCCTGCCAGGCGGCTTCGCTGCCCGCCAGGCCGCCGCCCACCACGATTAAATCGGCACGTTTCTTGGACATTAATGCTGATTCTATCAAATTGCTTTGGCACAGAACTTGCATCTAAGGGAGTACTTCCCTATAATCCGCACTTCAGGAGCGAACCACATGGCCCTGCCCTCTCAATTCCTCTACCAAGGCGCTCGCCAACGACCGCAGACCACCGCGCACCTGGCCCAGACGATGAGCCTGCTGGGCTTGAATTCCCAGGAGCTCAACGCCCAAATCGAGGCTGCACTGGCCGCCAACCCGGCGCTGGAACTACTCGAAGGCCGCCACTGCCCCAACTGTGGGCGCAAGCTGCGCTCCGGTGCCAGCTGCGGCCCCTGCAGCGCCAAGCTGGCCGCCGAAGGTGACCAGCCGCTGGTCTTCGTCGCCCCCACGGACACCGGCTACGGCCTGAACGGCCGCAGCGGCGAGGAACTGCCCGAAGATTACAGCGGCGCCCAGCCCGAAACGCTGGCCAGCTACGTGATGCGCCAGATCGCCACTGACCTCGACGCTTCCGAGCAGGAGATCGCCGCCCATATCCTCACCAGCCTGGACGAAGACGGCCTGCTCACCGTGCCCCTGTTGGAGGTGGCTCGCTTCCACCACGTGCCGCTGGTCGTGGTCGAAGAAGTCGCCCAGCGCATCCAGCAGGCCGACCCGCTGGGTGTGGGGTCGAGCAGCCCCAGCGAGGCGCTGTTGGTGCAGCTGGTCGCCCTGGAGAACCAGGCGCCCAACGCCGAGCTATGCGCCAAGGCCATCCGCGAAGGCATGGGCATGCTGGGCAAGCGCCAATACGCCGAACTGGGCAGCCTGCTCGGCGTGAGCAAGGCCAAGGCCGAGCAGATCGCCGATTTCATCACCCACAACCTCAGCCCTTACCCGGCCCGGGCGCACTGGGGTAGCCTGCGCACGCCCAACGCCGAGAGTCCGAGCACCTATTCGCAGCCCGACATCGCCATCCGTCTGCAAGAGGACGGCCGCCTGGTCGTCGAAGTGATGTGGCCGCTGCGCGGGCTGCTGCGCGTCAACCCTCTCTTCCAGCAGGCGCTACGCGAGGCGCCGGAAGACAAGGCCGAGCAGTGGAAGCTGGATATGGAACAGGCCAACCTGCTGATCAAGTGCCTGGCCCAGCGCAACCACACCATCGTGCGTCTGATGCAGATCCTGGCCGTGCTGCAGCGCCAGTTCATCACCGGTGGCGACGCGCACCTCAAGCCGCTCACCCGCGCTGCCATCGCCGAGGAGCTCGGTGTGCACGAGTCGACCATCTCCCGCGCCGTGGCCGGCAAGGCGGTACAGCTGCCCTCGGGCAAGATCGTGCCCCTGGCGCAGTTCTTCGACCGCAGCTTGCATGTACGCACCGCACTGAAAAAGATCATCCGCGACGAAGCCAAACCGCTCAGTGATACCAAGCTGGCCCGCCTGCTGGAACAACAAGGTTTCGCCATTGCCCGGCGTACCGTGGCCAAATATCGTATGATGGAAGGCATCCTGCCCGCGCACATGCGCAAGGCGCAGGCTGCCTGACCATGACAATTTCCGGCATCGGTGAACTGCCGCTGTTCAAGCGGCGCAGCAACAGCTCCTCCATCGAGGAGCTTGAAGCCCTGCTCGACCTGCTGCCTCACCCGACCCTGATCGCCGAAGCGCGCAGCGGGCGGGTGCTCTTCGCCAATGCGCCGGTCACCCAGATCAGCGCGTACACCCGCCGCGAGCTGGCCGAGCTGGAGCTGCCCACCCTGCTGCCTGAACTGACTGCCGCCGACCTGCAGCCCGCGGACGGCGCCCGCCCGCGGCCGCAAAAGCTGGTCACCCGCAGCAGCCGCGAAACCCAGGTCAGCGTCAAGGTGGACAGCCTGGGCGGCCCCGACCATTGGGTGGCGATCAGCCTGCTGCCCCCGCAAAAATCCGAGCAAGACCCGCAGGCCGTCCAGCAGCAACGCTGGGAAGCCTTGCACATGCTGAGCCTGGCCCAGCAGCAGGGAGACCTGGCCGGCTGCCTGCGCCAGACCCTGCAGGCTGGCGCGCTGCTCACCGGCGCCGCCGGCCTGGCGCTCTACCTGCCGGGCGAAGAGGGCAATCTGCAGTTGCACAGCGCCTCGGGCAGCCCCGCCGGCTTCCCGGTGGCCCTGGCCGCCGGTGACCTGGGCCATTTGCGCATTCCCAAAATCTGGCAGCCCGGCCGCCCGCTGGACTCCGCGCTGCATAAAGCCGCTCACGCCGCCAAGCTGGCCTATCTGGCCAGCACCCCGCTGGACCTGAGCAACCCCGAAAGCGGCCTGCTGGCTTGCACCAGCGAAGGCGACCCGCAGGCGCCGCCCGGTGAGGAATTATTGGCCCAACTGCAGATCGTCGCCGCCAGCGCGGCCACTGCCCTGCTGGGCTACCAAGCCCAACAGGAACTGCGCGGCCAACTCGACCGCTTCGCCCAAAGCGAAGCAGTGAGCAGCTTGCTGCAGGCGCAGACGCAAGATGGCATCCTCTTCGCCGATGGCGAACTGCGCGTGCTGGAGATCAACCCTGCCGCCGAGAACATGCTGGGCTACGCCACCGCTGAAGTGCGCGGCCGCCCGGCCAACGATGTGCTGGTCAGCAGCCAATCGCTCACGCCGGCAATGGAGCTGGCCCTCGCCGAGGGCAAGGCCATCGAACTCGGCGAGCGCAAACTGCACCGCCGCGACGGCAGCGAGTTCCTCGCCGCCCTGCGCGTGGCTGCCATCCCCGGCGGCGAAGGCCAGGCCGCCGCGCTGGCCGTGCTCTTCAGCGACCTCAGCGCCCACGAAGCCTTCCACCTGGAAAGCCAGCAATTGCAGCAGCGCGCCTTCCTTGGCGAGATGACCGCCTATTTCGCCCACGAAGTGGGCAACCCGATCAACAACATCAGCACCGGCCTGCAGCGCATGCGCCGCGGCCTGCCCGCCGAAGACCCCATGCAGGAACTGCTGCGCCGCATGGAGGAGGACTGCGACCGCCTCGACCATCGCATGAAGTCCATCCTCAACCTCTCGCGCAACATGGAGCACCGCCCCGCCCCGCTGGACATCGGCGAATTCTGCCGCCTGCAGCTGGAACGCTGGCGGCCGCGCATGGCGCGCAAGAACATCAAGGAATTCCTGCAGGTCGCTGAGGGCACCCCACCCGTGATGGGCGACAGTCGCGCCCTGGACCAGGTCTTCACCAACCTGATCACCAACGCCATCCACGCCCTGGAAGGCCAGGAAGACGGCATGCTCGCCATCAAGGTCGGCCCGCACGCCGAAGACTCCAATCAGGTCGAAATCCAGCTCTCGGACAATGGCCCCGGCATCGCCAAGGAACTGCAGGAGCGCGTCTTCGAGCCTTTCTTCACCACCAAGCGCACCGAGGGCACCGGCCTCGGCCTGGCGATCACCCGGCGTATCCTGCTGATGCACAAGGGCGAAATCCTGCTCGAAAGCGTGCCCGGCGGTACACTGTTCAAAATCCGCCTGCCGGTTGCCCCGCGCAACGCGTATGAAGGGATGCTCCCAGAATGAGTTTGAGCGTATTGGTTGTGGACGACGAGAAGAACGCGCGCGAGAACATCGCTGCGTTCCTGGCCGAGAACGACTACGAAGTCAGCGAAGCCGAAAACATCAAGACCGCCCGCAAGGCGCTGCAGGAAGGCAGCGCCGATGTGGTGTTGCTGGACGTGGAATTGCCCGACGGCCTGGGCACCTCGCTGCTCGAAGAGACCGCCGGCAACCCCAGCCGCCCGCCGATCATCATGATCACCGCCCATGGCGACATCGAGATGGCCGTGGAAGCAATGAAGAACGGCGCGCACGACTTCCTGCAGAAACCGATCAAATTCGACCGCCTGGAGCAGTCCATCCAACGCGCCGGGCAGGTCGTGGCCATGCGCCGCGAGCTGAACCACTTGCGCCAGGCGCAGTCGCAAACCGACTTCGTGCTGGGCCAGAGCGAGGCGATGAATACGCTGCTGGCCCAGGCGGAACGCGCCGCACAGACTTCGGTCTCGGTACTGATCAGCGGCGAGACCGGCACCGGCAAGGAAGTGGTGGCCAAGGCGATCCACGAGCTGGGGGCGCGCAAAGACAAGCCCTTCATGGCGATCAACTGTGCCGCCTTTCAAAGCACCATGATCGAATCCGAATTGTTCGGGCACGAAGCCGGCGCCTACACCGGCGCCGAGAAGCGCAAGCTGGGCCTGTTTGAGCTGGCCAACGATGGCGTGCTGTTCCTCGACGAGATCGCTTCGATGCCGCTGGATATGCAGGCCAAGCTGTTGCGCGCCCTTGAAGAGCGCAGTTTCCACCGCATGGGCGGCACCACCCTCATCAAAGTCGATGTGCAGGTGCTGGCCGCCTCCAATCGCAACCTGCAGGCGTTGATCGAAAAAGGCGATTTCCGCGAAGACCTGTTCTACCGCCTCAATGTGCTGGAGCTGAACGTGCCGCCGCTGCGCGAGCGCAAGCCAGACATCCCCGAATTGGTGGGCTTCTTCGTGCGCCACTTCAATATGCGCATGGGCCGCAACATTCTGGACGTGACCCCCAAGGCGATGGACGCCCTGGTCGCCCACGACTGGCCGGGCAACATCCGCGAGCTGCGCAATGTAGTCGAGCGCGCCATGCTCTTCTGCGACGAAGCCGCCATAGATGTCGCCCACCTGCCAGCCGAGTTCACCCCCAAAGCGAAAAGCAACTAGCCACCTCTCACCACAAAGACACAAAGAACACAAAGAAAGCCCAAACCCCCTGTGTCGTTCTGAGCGGGTTAATAGTCGATCACCTGACCGCCGGACCTAGGTGAGCGAAGAATTTTTACACACGTCTCTTCGGAATAACCTCAAAACGCCAACCTTCAATGCTTCGGCCCTTAGTGGGTGAAGACGCAGCCTGCCAGCCTGCATTACGAAAATTCTTCGGGTTCTGGCTCGGCGGCTTGATAAAGATCTAAAGCGCCGCCTCAAAATGAGGCGAGGGCTTTTAGAAGAACAGCGGGTAGCGCTGCGGCGCGGCCTCGTGCATCATCGCGTACACCGTATAGATGATGTCTTCCGCATTTGGCTTGGACCAGTAATTGCCATCCGTGCCGTAGGCCGGGCGGTGCGCCTGGCCGGAGAGCGTGCGCGGCGCTGAGTCCAGCCACTGGTAGCCGCCCTGCACCTCTAGCACTTCTTGCATCATGAACGCCGTCGTCCCGCCGGGCACATCCTCGTCCAGGAACAAGACGCGGCCGGTCTTCTTGAGTGACTCGACGATGTGCCCATTCACGTCGAAGGGCATCAGCGACTGCACGTCGACCACCTCGGTCTCCACGCCAAGCTCAGCCAGCGCGCTAGCGGCCTCGAGGGCGATGCGACACAGCGGGCCGTAGGTCACCACGGTGGCGTCGCCGCCTTCGCGCAGCGTTTCCGGCACGCCCACCGGCACACGGAATTCGGCCAGGTTTTGCGGCAGGCGCTCTTTCAGGCGATAGCCGTTGAGCACCTCCACCACCAGGGCCGGCTCGTCGGCCTCCAGCAGCGTATTGTAGAAGCCCACCGCCTGCAGCATGTCGCGCGGCGTGAGGATCAGCATGCCGCGCAGCAGGTGCAGCGCTCCGGCCATCAGCGAGCCGGAGTGCCAGATGCCCTCCAGGCGGTGGCCGCGGGTGCGCACGATCACCGGCGCCTTCTGGCCGCCTTTGGTGCGCCAGCTCAGCGTGGCCAGGTCGTCGGAGAGGATCTGTAAGCCGTAGAGCAAATAGTCCAGGTATTGGATTTCGGCGATCGGGCGCAGGCCGCGCAGCGCCAGGCCGATGGCCTGGCCCATGATCGTCGCCTCACGAATGCCGGTGTCGCTCACCCGCAGCGCGCCGTGCTTCTCCTGCAGGCCGGCGAAACCCTGGTTCACGTCGCCCAGGTAGCCCAGGTCTTCGCCGAAGGCCACCACCCGCGGGTCACGCGCCAAAATGGCGTCGAAGCCCTTGTTGACGATTTCGAAGCCGTTCAGCGTCGGCGCATCATCACTAAAGACCGGCTTGACCTCGGCGACTTGCTGCGCCGTGCCCGAATACAGTTTGGAGTTGTAGCGTTCCGCAGCCTGCGCGTCCTGCTGCTGCTTCCATTCCAGCAGCAGCGGCTTGCCGGGCAGCGCTTCCTCGCGGGTCAGGGTTAGCGCCTTGCGATAAGCCACCAGCATGTCCTGGCGCAGCGGGTTTTCGGCGGCGCCCAGGTCTTTGACCAGTGCCTCCAATTCAGCCTTGTGCTGCGAAGGCCCGCCCACCTCAGCCAGCAGGTCGCCAAAGGCTTCGATCTCCTTGCGGATCGGCGCCTTGTAGGCCTCCCAGGCCCGCTGGCGGATGGTTTCCACCTCAGTGCGGCTGGCTTCTTCGATGGCGTCCAGCTCCGCCGCGCTGGCCAGCTTCTCAGCCAGGATCCACTCGCGGAACTTGAGCAGGCAGTCGTGCTCCTGTTCCCACCTCAGCCGCTCGGCCGATTTGTAGCGCTCATGGCTGCCGGAGGTGGAGTGCCCCTGCGGCTGAGTGAGCTCGTTCACATGGATCAACGCGGGCACATGGTCTTTGCGGGCCGTCTCGGCGGCTTGGGCGTAGGCTGCGATCAGCGCCGGGTAGTCCCAACCCGGCACGGTGTACACATCGAAGCCGTCGTCGCCGCCCGGGCTGCGCTGGAAACCGCTGAGCAGGCGCGAGAGGTCGGCGGTGAGCTGGTGCTCGTTGGACACCGAGATGCCGAATTCGTCGTCCCAAATCGAGAGCACCAGCGGCGCCTGCAGCACGCCGATGGCGTTGACCGTCTCCCAAAAGAGGCCCTCGGCGCAGCTGGCATTGCCGATGGTGCCGAAGGTCACCTCGTTCCCGCTATTCGAGAATTTCTTGAATTCTTTGTTGGCCTTCAAATGGCGGTACAGCTTGGAAGCATAGGCCAGCCCGACCATGCGCGGCATCTGCCCGCCGGTGGGCGAAATATCCGCCGAGGAGTTGAACTCCTCGGCCAGCGTCTTCCAGTTGCCATTCTCGTCCAGCGCGCGGGTGGCGAAGTGCGCGTTCATCGCCCGCCCGCCGGTGGCCGGCTCGGCCGCCAGATCCGTGTTGGCATACAGCTGGGCGAAGAATTCGTCGATGGTGTGGCTGCCGATGGCGAACATGAAAGACTGGTCGCGGTAATAGCCGGAGCGCCAATCCCCCTTGCGGAAGGATTTGGCCATGGCGATCTGGGCCACTTCTTTGCCATCGCCAAAGATGCCGAATTTGGCTTTGCCGCTGAGCACTTCGCGGCGCCCCACCAGGCTGGCCTGGCGGCTCATCCAACCCAGGCGATAGTCGGCCAGGATTTCAGCTTTGGAATGTTTGGCAGGGGAAGCTTTTTTGGTTTTCGCGGCCATCGAGGTTTCCTGGAAAGGGTTGGCGGCGGTAGTGTATCACAGGCCATTTTCCCACCACTGGCCATTTAAATGACAAACGCCTAGGTGAGGGGGGCACCCAGACGTTCATCGTTGTACAGTATAGCGCCCTCGGAGAAAATGTCAAGGGCTTTGACCGACAGAAATGTTAAAAACCGTTAAATCCTTAGCTGCGCGCAAACCAGGGCAGTGCGTGCCCCGGCTCAGCCCAAACGCGCACCCGCGTGCCCGGCCGGTGGCGCACGGTGTGCGGTGCAAAGGCGTGCAGCAGCCGGCCCGAGGGTAGCCGCAGGCGGTACAGGTTCAGCGTGCCGCGGAAGTGCCGTGCCAGGATGATCGACGCGCCCTCAGGGTCCGCCTCGAAGCGCACATCGTCGGCGCGCAGCACCAGGTCCACCGCCGCGCCCGCCTGGGCGGCCACGGCGGGGCCAATCAGCCCGATCTCGGTCTCCACGCCTTTGGCGGTGGCCGTGCCGGGCAGGAAATCGCCTTTGCCCATGAACTCGGCGACAAAGTCCGTAGTGGGCGCGTTGAAGATCTCCTCCGGCGTGCCCACCTGCTCCACCTGGCCGCGGTTCATCACCGCCAGCCGGTCGCCCAGATACAGCGCCTCCTCCTGATCGTGGGTCACGAAGATGGCCGAAAGCTTGCTGGCTTTGAGCAGCACGCGCAGCTCCTCGCGCATCTTCAGGCGCAGGTCGGCGTCCAGGCTGCTCAGCGGTTCGTCCAGCAGCAGCAGCACGGGCTGCGGCAGCAGGGCGCGGGCGAGCGCCACCCGTTGACGCTCGCCTCCGGAGAGCTCGCTGGGGAAGGCGTCCCCCCGCCCTTGCAGGCCCACCAGGCGCAGCATGAACTCAACCTTCTCCTCGCGCTTGTCGCGCTGTTCGCGCGGCAGGCCAAAAGCCACGTTGTCGCTCACGCTGAGATGCGGGAAGAGCGCATAGTCCTGGAAAACCATGCCCACGCCGCGCGCCTCGGGCGGCACGAACTTGGCGCCACCGGCCACCTTGCGGCCGGCCAGCAGGATACTGCCTGCATCGGGGCGCTCGAAGCCGGCAATCAGGCGCAGCACGGTGGTTTTGCCGCAGCCGCTGGGGCCGACCAGGGTGAGCACTTCGCCGGGGGCCAGTTCCAGGTCCACACCGCGCACCGCCGGGTGCGCGCCGTAACGCTTGGTCACATTCTTGAATTCGAGGGCGGGTTTCATCAGCAGATGATTCTAACTTTCTTTTTCTTCACGCAAAACCATCAAGGCCATCGGCAGCGACGAAGTCAGGATGAGCAGCAAGGCCGGCGCCGCCGCACGGGCGAAGAAAGCCTCGTTGACCATCGTCCACACGTTGGTGGCCAGTGTCTTGAAGCCGATCGGCGCCAGCAGCAGCGTGGTGGGCAGTTCTTTCATGGCGGTGAGGAACACCAGCGCCGCCGCCCCGCTGATCCCCGGGGCGAGCAGCGGCAGCGTCACCCGGCGCAATACGGCTAGAGGGCCTTTGCCCAGGCCGCGGGCGGCTTCCTCGAGCTGCGGCGGGATGCGCAGGAACGAACTGCGCAGCGTCACCACGGCCTGGGGCAGGAATAAGATCAAATAGGCCAGCACCAGCATGGGCAGGGTCTGGTACAGCGGCAGCGCATAATTGGCGCCGAAAAAGACCAGCGCCAGGGCGATGACGATGCCGGGCAGCGCGAAGGCCAGGTTGGTCACGCTGCCGATCAGGCCGCTGGCCCGCCCAGGGCGGCGCACCAGCAGGTAAGCCACCGGCAGCGCCGCCAGCGTCACCGCCGCGGCGCCCAGGCCGGAGGCCCACACCGAGTTCCACGTCACCTGGCCCAGGTCGCCGACCACCTGGCCGGCCAGCCAGCCGCGCACCAGCCAGTAGACCAACACGCCGGCTGGCAGCAGCAGCGCCAAAAACACCACCAGCCCACAGAAGATCGCCGCCGGCCAGCGCCAGCGGCCCAGGGAGACACGGGCCGGCTTGCGCCCGCCGGTGGCGCTGCCCAGCTGGTGGATGCGGCCGCGGGCGCGGCTCTCCAGCAAGAGCACAATCAATGAAAACAAGATCAGCATCAGCGCCAGCACGGCCGCCGCTGAACGGTCCAGCGCGCTTTGATATTGGATATAGATGGCCCGGGTGAAAGTGGTATAGCGCATCACCGCCACCGCGCCGAAATCGCGCAGCACATACAGGGCAACCAGCAACGAGCCGGAAGCGATCGCCGGGCGCAGCTGCGCAAAGGTCACCCGCCAGAAGGCCGACCAGGCGTTGTGCCCCAGGCTGCGGGCTGCCTCCTCCTGCGAGGCGTCCATGCGCTGCAAAGCGACGCGCAGCACCAAGAGCATATAGGGGTAATTCAGCAGGCTGAGCACCAGCAATGCGCCAGGGAAGCCGTAAATATCCGGCAGGCGCGTGATGCCAAAGGGCTCCTCCAGCCAGCCCTGCACCAGGCCGCGCGGCCCCAGCGCGGTGGCGTACAGGAAAGCGCCCACATAGCTGGGGATCACCAGCGGCAGTGGAGTGAGCACCGCCCACAACCGGCGCAGCGGCAGGTCGGTGCGCACCGTCAGCCAGGCGATGGGCAGCGCCAGCAGCAGGCAGACCAGCGTGACCGAAAAAGCCAGCCAGGCAGTGCGCCCCAGGGTGGCCAAGGTCTGCGGGCGCTGCAGCGTGATCCAGGCGGCGTCGCCGCCATCCGCGGCGCGGATCAGCAAATACACCGCCGGCAGCAGCACGGCGGCGGCGGCCAGGATGGCGGGCAGCCACAACAGCAAAAAGGCACGCGGGCTGGGCATGGCTGCCCAGGCCCGCTGTGCCTTTTGGTTACCGGCGTCCAGCAGGGTTCTACCGGTGATCTGCACTCAGCTAGGGTACCATGCCTACTTCTTCGATGATCGCGGCAGTACCCGCCATATCAGAGAGCGCGCCCAGGGAGATATCTGGGATGTTCAGTTCCGCCAGGGGGACGAGCAGGCTGGAGGTGGCTACACCTTCCACCAGGGGGTACTCGTAGGTGCGGCTGGCGAAGTACTGCTGCGCCACGGCGGAGAGCATGAAGTCCAGGAAGCGTTGCGCGTTCGCCTGGTTGGCGCCGTTGGCCAGAATGCCCGCACCGGAGACCATCACCAGGGAATCGGGACCGCCGTTGTTCAGGTAGTGGTTACGAGCCGCAAAGCCTTCCCCTTGCTCGGCCAGGAACTGGTATAGGTAGTAGTGGTTGACAAAGCCCACTTCCACCTCACCGGAGGCCACCGCAGTGACCACACCTCCGTTGCCGGAGTAGTAGACCGGGTTGTTGGCTGCAACGCCTTCCAGCCAGGCGCGGGTTTCATCCTCGCCCCAGATCTGGCGCATGCCCGTCACCATGGTGACGAACGAGGCGTTGGTCGGAGCCAGGCCGACGCGACCATTCCAAGCCGGGTCGGTGAAGCCGCGGATGTCGGCCGGCAGGTCCGCCGGGCTCAGCGTGTCCGTGTTATAGACCACGATGCGAGCGCGGGCGGTGATGCCCACCCAGGCGCCATTCGGGGACGAGAAGCCGGGAGCCACCTTGGCCAAGGTATCGGCCGGGATGGGGGCCAGCAAGCCGGCATCTTCAATCGCGCCGATACCACCGGGGTCCTGCGCATAGAAGATGTCCGCCGGGGAGTTGGCGCCTTCTTCCAGCAGTGCAGCGGCAATTTCCATCGTGCTGCCGTAGCGCACTTCCACGTTGATGCCGGTGACATCCGCGAACTGCTGGATGATGGGGGCCACCAGGCTCTCACTGCGGCCGGAGTAGATCACCAGCGAACCGGGGTCCGCCGGCACTTCCACTTCGACTTCGACGACCTCGGGGGAGGTCGGGGCCGCGGGGGCCTCAGGCTCAGCGGTCGGGACCGCCGGGGCTGCGCAAGCGGCCAGCAGCAAGCCGCCCACCAGCAAAAGGTTTAGGACAGAAAACGTACGGGACATGTTCTCCTTCTGAGCCAAATTTGGATTTGGTTGGTTCTGGCTCACTCCGGTTACGAGTATAGGAGCGGGCGGCCGAGAATCAAATAGACCGGTGAGGAAACCGTTTTGAATACGCCACAAAAGGATGTTCACCCTGGTTGGGAAATCGGTGATAGGTTTTATCAGCTTCACAAAGTTGGAACATCCCCCGGGGGTAGCTTGTCAAGGCGCATGCTGCATGAACTAACCCCTTCACCACGTGGAGTTAGAATTGAACAATAAGCAATGAGCAACTCTTGGGTGTTCTGGGCCTTCCTTTCCGCATTGTTCGCTGCCGTCACCAACGTGCTGGCCAAGGCCGGCATCAGCGGCATTAGTTCCGACTTCGGCGCCTTCGTGCGCACCCTGGTGGCAGCGCCAGCCATGGCGCTGGTGTTGTGGGCCAGCGGCCAATTCAGTCAGCCTGCTGAGTGGACATTAAGGAATGTGTTGTTGCTGGTCTTTTCCGGTCTGGCCACGGCTGCCTCCTGGCTTGCCTTCTTCCGCGCCCTTAACCTGGGCCAGGCAGCTCAAGTAGTTGCGGTGGACAAGCTCAGTCTGGTGCTGGTCGCCCTGTTTGGCGTGGCCTTGCTGGGAGAGAACCTAACGCCCCTCAACTGGCTAGGCATCCTGCTGGTCGCTGCTGGAAGCGTGCTGGTGGCGATACACTAGCACAACGCCAACCATCCAGAGCTACTGGCGTACCATCTCCAGCAGCAGTTCCACGTTGTCGCTGGGGTATCCGCGGGTCAGCACCAGGTGGGCGCTGGTGTTGATGAACCACAACTCGTCTTCAGCAGTGTGAATGGTGGCTCGTAGCGCGTAGCTCATGTTGCTCTGGATAGCCGCGGGGTCATAGTGGATCGTGAAGGGGATCGGCACCTGCTGCCCGGCTGGATGGATAACCTGCTCGCCGAGCACCACGGCCGGTGCATCCGCCAGTGAAACGTCCACCAGCTGCACGGTGACCACCGCATCGTCCGGCAGGGCAATGCGCTGCAGATAGGTAACGTGGCCGCTGATGCGGGCGGCCGGCGCCGCCTGGGCGCAGGCAGCCAGGGTGAGCCCGAGGGCGGTGAGAACAATGATCGTCTTTCGCATGTTTGCTCCTTTTGGCTATTAACGAACCAGCCCCCGCTTTTGTGCCCGCCTGGGCTCAGCTCTTTGCCGGGAATCCGCTTCGGATCAGTTCAACCACCCCATCAGGCGGCTCAGGGTCGCTGAAGAATTTGCCCTGGAAGTTGAAGCAGCCGGCATCTTTGTAGAACTCCAGCTGCTCCCTGTTTTCCACGCCTTCGGCGACCAGCTCGATCTCCAGATTGCGCGCGATGGTGACGATGCCGCTGAGGATCGCTTTGTGCGCCACGGAGGTGCTGATCTGCGGCGCAAAACGACGGTCGATCTTGAGTGTATCGAACGGGAAGCGGGCCAGCTGGCTGAGCGTGGAATACCCGGTGCCGAAATCATCGATCGCCAGGCGCAGGCCCAGGCTCTTCAGGGCGATCAGGGTCTGCTCGGCAGCATCCAGATCACGGAATACGGTGTTCTCGGAAAGCTCCAGCTCGAGCAGCTCCGCCGGGAAGCCGGTGCGTGCCAGCAGGCTTTCAATGCGTTGCGTCAGGTTGGCGTCGTTCAAATCGCGCGCCGAGAGGTTGATCGCCAGGCGCACCGGGCGAACGCCCTGCTCCAGCCACTGCCTGGCCTGCGAGCAGGCCGTTTCCAGCATCCAATCCGAGAGCGGGAGGATCAAGCCCATTTCCTCCGCCACGTCGATGAAGTTGTCCGCGGGCAGCACCCCCAACAGCGGGTGGTTCCAGCGTGCCAAGGCTTCCACCCCGAACACCTGGCCTGTCTCGGAATTCAACTGCACCTGGTAGAGCGCGAAGAACTGCTGCTGCTCCAGCGCGTTGCGCAGGTAATTGCCCAGTTCCAGTCGCTCCAGAGCCTGCGTCTTCATCGTCGCCGCGAAGAAGCGATAGTTGCTTTTGCCGTCGGACTTGGAGGCGTACATGGCCCGGTCGGCGTTCTGGATCAGCGTGTCGGGGTCTTCGCCGTCTGCGGGGAAGATGCTCACACCCGCGCTGCAGGTGATAAAGGCTTCGATCTCCTGAAAGACAAACGGCTGCGACACGGAAGCGACGATCTTTTGCACGACGGGTTCGACTTCCGCAGCAGAGTGGATGCCTTCCATCAGGATGGCGAATTCGTCCCCGCCCAGGCGCGCCACCGTGTCACCTTTGCGCACGTTCTGGATGATCCGCCGGGCCATCACCTGCAGCAGTGTGTCACCGTGCTTGTGCCCGAACGCGTCGTTGATCGCCTTGAAGCCGTCCAGATCGAGGAACAGCACCGCCAGCATGGCGCCTTCGCGGCGGGCGGCCTGGATGGCCTGCGACACACGGTCGATGAACAGGAAGCGGTTGGCCACCCCGGTCAACGAATCATAGTTGGCCAGGCGCTGCAGCTCCTCCTCGGCCAGCTTGCGCTGGGTGATGTCGCGGGCGATGCTCTGGTACACCCGGCGGCCATCCTGCTCGGTGATCGTGGAGCTCACTTCCACCGGCATCGTGCTGCCATCTTTGCGGATGTGGATGCGCTCGAAGGTCAGGTGGCCGCTTTCGTGGATTTTTTGCACGATCTCCGGGTTGCGCGCCAGCTCGTTGGGCGGGTAAATGTCGTCGATGGTCATGTGCTGTAGCTGCTCGCGGGTGTAGCCCAAACGGTCGGCGGCCACCTGGTTCACATCCAGGATCTTGCGCGTCTCCACATCAATAATGAAGATGGAGTCCACCGCATGCTCAAACAGGGTGCGGTACTTACCCTCGCTGACCCGCAGCGCCTCCTGCACCCGGCGGCGCTCCTGGTCGTATAGCTCCTGGGTCTCCTTGGAGGAGATCGCCAGCGAGCGTTCCAGCAAATAGCGGTCCTGGTCGGCCTGCTTGTACGTCTGGTCGATGTGGGTCAGAAAGCGCTCCCAGTCCCCGTCTGGCGGTGGCGAAGTCGGGTCGAGCTGCAGGCGCTTTAGTTGGCGCCACAAGATCCTGTGCATCGCCGCCTAAATTTCCTGCAGAGTGGTCAGGGTCATCGTCTGGTTGTGCAGGTCGCAGGTGCCGTTGCTGTACGGCGAGATCTCACCGTAGGAATAAAAACCGATCTGCTTCACGCCTTCGGGAAGTACCTCGAGCGTGGCTTCCAGTTCTTCCTCGGTGCGCTCGCCCAGCACCAGCCGGCGCCCCACGCAGCTGATCGCCAGCGAGAGCACCGCGCCGCCGGGCAGCTCCGCGGCCGCGGCCATCTGCGCCACCTCGCCGGCGGCATTGATCAGCCGGTCGAAGTTGGCTTTCATCAACTGCGCGTAATAGCCGGCCGGGATATCGCCGGCGAAGATCAACGAGTTGGCTTCCTCGTCCACACTCAGAATCGTGCGCACGATGTTCTTGGTGTCTTCGCGGTCTTCACTCAACGCCAGCGGGAACAGCAGCGCGCTGGAAGGCAGCCCGGAGGCCAGGTCGCCGAGGTATTCCTTGTACAGGTCCAGAGCCGGCTTGCCATCCAGCTCGTAGAGCACGTTGCCCTCGGAGCGGGTCACCAGCCGCTGTGGCCCGAAGACGTCCCAGCCGCCCTTGGAGCCGTGCCCCACGCGCACTCGCTCGCCATACAGGCCCACCGCGGCCACGCAGTTTTCGCCGAGCTCGCGGTTGTCCAGCACCCAGGTGCGATGGAAGCGGTCGCCATCCCCCGCCAGCCCGCCGGTGACGGCCACATCTCCCTGCAGGCGGTCGTTCAGCGCCCGCACCAGCTCGCTGCCGTTGATGTTGGTGCCGGTGGAGAGCACGAAGACGGCCGCCAGGTCGGGGGCGGCCAGCTGGTTGGCGATGAACTCGCCGGCACGGTACGAATCTTGCGCCGAGCTGACCTTGGTGGAGGCGGAAGCCACCCGAGTATGCTCGAACTGGACAACCGCCACAGACAGGGAATCGTCGCTGATGTGGGTTTCGTAGATCTCGCCCGCCGTGGAGCAGCCCATCACCCGCGAATTGGGGTAAGCGGCGAGCAGGTCGTGGATGGGTTGGGGGTCATCCAAAAAGCCGGATGCTCCGAAGACGATCACCAGAGTCTGTTCAGAGTCCGCGCCGGGGAACGGCTGGGCAGTCCAGCCGCCCTGTTTGGAATAGGCGAAAGTTTCAAGCCGCATGGTTACCTCGGCGATAAACAAAAAGGTTGTTCATTGAAAATGAACAACCCTGTTTTGCGGCACTATACAGGAAATTTAGGTGGCGCGCCTGAAAAAAAGATGAGCCAACCTGGGGTCAGCGTTGAGCGCCTACCCTGCTTTAGCCCTTTCCAATTGCCCTCTGGCCCACTGTGTGGCTTCTTCTATGTCTGTGAATAGTTCCAGTGGGAACCCATACATGCGCGCACCCACCGTCTTCATGATCGGCTGGTAGATGGACAGCAGATGACTATTGGCCACCACAGAGGCTGCGCCGGCGCAGAGGCGTTCCAGACCCGGTTTGGCCTTCTTGACCCACTGGGTCATCATGGCATTTGCTCCTCTTTCACGGCCTTCGTCATGTTCCCCCACGTTTACGATCACCAGGGCAAAGGGCTGATTAGCAGCGATCAATTCCTCGCCCATGTCAATAATCGCCTGCGCATCTTCCTTCATCAAAGGCTCAATGCTGTGGAGGATGTACACAGGCTTTTGCGAAACATCAATCTTATGCATGGAAAACTACGCTCCTTGCCCAGAAGCATAGTGCGGCAGGGGCGCTTAATCCATACAACCGGTGGAGACTAAGTTTCGCTGCAAGTGAAGGGGGACTTCAACCTGGCTGAGCAATGGTTTGACAAAAGGCCCCAATCCACCCTCGCCGTCTCTGCTGGCGCGATAATCAGGCCCACAACATCCCCAGGCCATGCCGCCGAAGAAGGCAGTCGCAGCCTGGCACGCCTCCGGCGGCGACACAACCGACACAAGCTACACAGGAGACATTTCCGAACCAATCGACAGGTTCGGCACGAACTACACCGCCCCGCTCTTCATGGCCGAGACCCGCTTGCGCAGCAGCGGCTGGCTGATCGCCCTGGCGTCCAGCTTGTCCGCGCCGAGGAAGGCCACGAAGCGGGCGAACCCGCGGGCCAGCGCCTCGGCGAAGGCTTCGTCTTTGCCCAGCTTCTCATCCTCCAGCCACAGGCCCAGGATGACGAAGGTGTTGGTCGTCCGGTCCAGCTTGCTGTCGAAGCGAGCCACAAGCCGGTCGCCCCACAACACTGGCAGCACGTAGTAGCCGTATTTGCGCTTGTCCTCCGGCTTGTAGACCTCCCAGACGTAGTCGAAGCCGAATAGCGGCGTCGCCCGCCCCCGGGCGCTGACCGGGTCCAGCGGCGCCAGGAAGGTGACCTCTTCGGTCGTGTCCGGGCCGGCGGGCTTCCAGGCCTTGGGCACGCGGCCGGCGGCCAGCTCGTTCAGCAGTTTGGTGTCACTGGTCAAAGCGCAATGCACCTGCTTCCAGCCTTCCACCTGCACCTCGACGATTTCCAGATCGCTCAGCAAGGTTTCGCGCAGCTGGGCTGCCCTCTCAAAAGGCACGCCGCGGAAGTACGCCTCAGCGGTGCGCTGCAGGCGGGTGAACCCATTGTGGCTGACCTCTTTGCGAATCAAGAACAAGTCAGTCTCGGCCTCGCCCGCCTCACGGATAAGCTCGGCGGGCGCCACGGCTTCGGTCAGCGCATACACGCGCTCGAAGTTCTCGCGGTGATGGGTCATCACTTCGCCGGTGCGCCACAGGTAATACAGGGCCACGGCGCTGTCTTTGCGGCCGCGATAGTCCTGGGTGCGCTTGCGGGCGTCCATCTTGAAATCACGGTTGCTCACCGTGCCACGCTGCTTAAGGATGGCGCGCATCTCCGCAATGGCATCGCCATGCTCGCCGCCCTGCGCGCTGATCCGGCCGTCGCCCTCTCGCTCCCGGCGCATCACCACCCGCCAATACGGCAGCTCCTCCATCGGGCGCACGGCCAGCCAACCGCCCCAGTCGAAGAATTTGCGCTTCTTGTAAGCCGCCTCCTCCCACATGGCCGGCTTGTAATCCAGCACACGGCTGTAGAGCTTGATGTCCTGGCTGCGGGCGATGATTTGCAGCGGGTCCAGCTGCAGGTACTCCATGGCGCGCATCGCCTGCTCGGTACCCTTGGCGCCCTGCCAGCGGCGCCCGGGCCACAGGCCCTGCTTGCCGAGGATGAAGCGCCGCGCGGTCTGCAGATCGATGGTCAGCATAGAAAGATTGTAATGGCTCTTACTTCAGTTGCGAGCATTTATAATCAACAAATGGGAGACATCAAATTATTCACTCGGTCTGGGCAATCTTTAATCGAGGTGCAAAGTGAATCTTACCCAATTGAAAAGTCGCTTCAGACCATAATTGAAAAGAACCTCGAGGTCTTATTTGGGATTCGTTTTCTCGCGAGCGAATATTCGACTGGGAAAACGCATGGCGGCAGGATTGATACGCTTGGCTTGGATGAAAACAACAGCCCTGTGATTTTAGAATACAAAAGAGCCGCAAATGAAAATGTGATTAATCAAGGTCTTTATTATCTGGACTGGCTGCTAGACCATAAAGCGGAATATCAATTGCTGGTCTCAAACATGTTTGGTAGCCAGGAAGCCAGCAAAATCGAATGGGCCACTGCCAGATTAATTTGTATAGCAAATCAATTTTTCAAATATGACGAGTATGCGGTCAAACAAATTAGCCGCAATATTGAACTGTTTCAGTACAAAAAATTTAACAACGACTTGTTCTTGCTTGAATTAGTCAATTCGACAACAGGGCAGGCGTTAGACGAAGGTCGTCAGGGAATAAACAAGGCTAGTCGCTCAACTGCAACCTTCCAAACAAAGCTGGAGAAACTCTCCCCTGAACAAGCGAATTGGTACGAGGAAATTAAAACTTTCACAACTAACCTTGGTGATGATGTTAAGGTAAAGCAGCTCAAGCTCTACACAGCATTTTCGAGAATCAAGAATTTCTTGTGTGTCGAAGTCCATCCACAATCCAAAAAAGTCGTCCTCTTCCTGAAGCTAAATCCATTGTCTTACACAATGGAGCCTGGCTTCAGCAGAGATGTTTCAAACATTGGTCATTACGGAACTGGTGATCTGGAAATCACCATATCTTCGAGAGAAGACATTTCTAAAGCAGAGCCTTTTATTTCACAGGCATACGAACAAAATTAGTGACAAACAACTAACTAAAGTAGAGGTGGCCTAAGAAGTCTTCTGCATTGACATTCATCGCATTATAATTTACCATTTGGTTAAATACAATGGCCATGCCCGGAGACACCCTCAGCCTTACTTTCGGCGCCCTCGCCGACCCCACCCGCAGAGCCATGCTCGCGCGCCTGGCGCAAGGCCCCGCCACAGTGAAAGAGCTGGCCCAGCCCTTCAAGATCACGCCGCCGGCAATCACCAAGCACCTCAAGGTGCTGGAGCGCGCCGGCCTGATCGAGCGCGGGCGAGAGGCCCAATGGCGGCCGGCGCAGCTGCAAGCCGCGCCGCTCAAAGACGCCTCTCACTGGCTGGAGGGCTATCGCGAGAATTGGGAAGAGAACTTCGATCGTCTGGAAGACTACCTGCGCAAGATCCAAAAGGAGAAACACTATGGCAGCTCAGGATAAAGAAATTGTCGTCTCGCGTGTGCTGGACGCCCCCCGCGACCTGGTTTTTGACGCCTTTACCCAGCAAGAGCATGTCGAAAAGTGGTGGGTAACCGAAGGCACCACCCACGAATGGAACCCCACCCCGGGCGGCCACTGGCGCTACAGCATGCCGGTGCGCGGCACCAGCTACGCATTCAAGATCACTTTCATCGAGATCGACAAGCCCAACCGCCTGGTCTACGACTATGGCAACGACGCTGAAGGGGCCGAGGAACCAGTGCGCACCCATGTGACCTTCGAGGAGGAAGATGGCAAGACCAAGGTGACCCTGCAGTTGGTCTTTGCCTCCGCCGCCGCCCGCGAACAAGCCGTCAAGTACGGCGCCATCGTTGGCGCCATGCAGGCGTTGGAAGGCCTGGCCGAATACATTGAAGCGGCATAAGAAAGGAACTGAAAAATGAGTGTAGACAAGAAAGCAAAAGATACGGGGTTCTCTGCGGCAGAAAAAGAAGCCATGAAGGCCCGCGCGCGCGAGCTGAAACTGCAAGAGAAATTTGGCAATGACAAAGCCAAGGGTGAGAAGGAAGTGCTGGCGACGATTGGCAAACTGAGTGGCCCGGACCGCGAAATGGCCGAACGGCTGCACAAGATTGTCAGCGAGACCGCGCCTGAACTGCTGCCCAAGACTATGTATGGCATGCCCGGCTACGCCAATCGTGAGGGTAAGAACATTCTGTTCTTCCAGGCAGCGCAGAAGTTTGACACGCGCCACGCCAGCCTGGGCTTTAGCGACCTGGCCAAACTGGATGACGGCAACATGTGGCCCAGCTCGTTTGGCATCACCAAGATCGGCCCGGCAGAAGAGAAAAAGATCAAGGCGCTGCTCAAGAAGGCCTTGAGCTAAGCATGACCACGGCTTCGCAAGAGATTGACGCCATCATCCGCGCTGCGGAGGCATGGAAGGGCAAGAAACTGGCAGAACTGCGCGGCGGCATTCGCCAGGCAGATGCAGGCATTGTGGAGACCGTGAAGTGGAAGAAGCCGTCCAAGCCGGAGGGCGTGGCAGTGTGGGAGCACAACGGCATCTTATGCCATGCGGACATCCTGAAGAATGCAGTGCGCATCACCTTTCACAAAGGTGTGCAGCTGAAAGACCCCGACAAGCTGTTCAACACGCGGCTTGACAGCCGCGCGGTGCGCGCGATTGACTTCGGCCCGGAGGACCCGGTCGACAAGGCCGGGCTGCAGGATCTTGTGCTGGCCGCGATCAAGCTGAACGCCGCCAAGCCCAGCAGGTGAGCGACAACTTAACCAGCTCCAAAGTTTTGAGTCCACCCGCGGTAAGCGGGTAGACTCTATTTTTAACTCGTCAAACCCACCGAGGACAGACAAAGATATGGCTCAAGCAACACAGGAACACATTGAAATTCGCGGCGCCCGCGAAAACAACCTGAAAGATATAAGCCTGCGCATCCCCAAGCGTCAGGTAACCATCTTCACCGGCGTCTCTGGCTCCGGCAAATCCTCGATTGTCTTCGACACCATCGCCACCGAGGCGCAGCGCCAGCTCTACGAGACCTTCAGCATGTTTGTGCGCAACTTCCTGCCGCGCTATTCCCAGCCGGAAGCGGACTCGATTGAAAACCTGGGCATGGCCATCGTGGTCGACCAGAAGCGCCTCGGCGGAGGTTCGCACTCCACCATGGGCACCATTACGGATATCTACACCGTGCTGCGCCTGCTCTTCTCCCGCGTGGGCCAGCCTTTCATCGGCTACTCTAACGTCTTCTCCTTCAACGATCCGCTGGGTATGTGCCCGGAATGCAACGGCTTTGGCCGCAAGCTGCAGCCCAACGCCGAGAAGATCCTGGACATGGACAAGTCGTTGAACGAAGGCCCCGTCCGCGTGCCGGGCTTTGGCAGCTGGGTCGGGCTCTACCAGGCCAGCGGCTTCTTCGACAACGACAAAAAGCTGGCCGACTACACGAAAGAAGAACTGGACCTGCTGCTGCATGGCAAAGGGCGCAAAGTGAATATGGGTGGGTTCAACGCCACCTACGAAGGCATCCTGCTCAAGTTCACCAATTCATACATTAAGCGCGATCTGAAAGCGCTTTCCGAGCGCACCCAAAAGCAGGTAGCGCCTTACCTGCATGAAGGCCCCTGCCCCTCCTGCAATGGCGCGCGGCTCAACAAATCCGTGCTCAGCTGCAAGGTCAACGGCTACAACATCGCCGAGCTCGCCGCCATGGAAGCCGGCGAGCTACTTGGCCTGCTCAAGGACATCAAGGAGCCGGCCGCCAAGCCGCTGGTGGACAGCCTCACAGAACGGCTGCAGAACGTGGTCGACATCGGCCTGGGATACCTGACCCTCAACCGTGAGACGGACACGCTCTCTGGCGGCGAGTCGCAGCGCATCAAGGTGGTCAAGCACCTCAGCAGCAGCCTGATCGACATGATCTACATTTTCGACGAGCCCAGTGTGGGCCTGCACCCGCGCGATGTGCATCGCCTCAATGAGCTGCTTCAAAAGCTGCGCGACAAGGGCAACACCGTGCTGGTGGTGGAACACGATCCGCAGGTGATCGAAGTCGCCGATCACATCGTGGACGTCGGCCCGCAGGCTGGCAGCCAGGGCGGCGAGATCGTCTATGAAGGCAGCTACGCCGGTTTGCTCAAGGCGGACACCATCACTGGGCGTTTCCTGAAGAAGACCCTGCCCCTCAAGGATGAATTTCGCCAGGCCACAGGGCAGTTTGAACTGAACAATGTCAGCGTCAATAACCTCAAGAACGTCAGCGTCGGCATCCCGGCGGGCGTATTCACTGCGGTCACCGGCGTGGCCGGCTCCGGCAAGAGCTCGCTGATCAACCAGGCCTTCGTCGAGCAGCATCCCGACGCCATCGTCATCGACCAGTCCGCGGTGGGCGCCAACTCGCGCTCCAACCCGGCCACCTACACCGGCATCATGGACGATGTGCGCAAGGCCTTCGCCAAGGCCAACGGGGTCAACGCCGGCTTGTTCAGCTTCAACTCCAAGGGTGCCTGCGAGAACTGCCAGGGCCTCGGCGTGGTCTACACCGACCTGTCCTTCTTCGACGTGGTCAAGTCCCCCTGCGAAATCTGCCGCGGCCTGCGCTTCAAGGATGAGGTGCTGGCCTACAAGCTCAACGGCAAATCCATCGCCGAAGTGCTGGAGATGACCGTGCGGCAGGCTCTGGAACACTTCGACCAGCCGGAGATCACCCGCAAGCTGCAGGCGATGAGCGATGTGGGCCTGACCTACCTCAAGCTGGGCCAGCCGCTCAACACGCTCTCCGGCGGCGAGTGCCAGCGCATCAAGCTGGCCAGCGAACTGCACAAAGAGGGCAGCATCTACGTGATGGACGAGCCTACCACCGGCCTGCACATGTCGGACACGGCCAACCTGCTGGCGATCATCAACCGCCTGGTGGACGGCGGCAACACCGTGATCGTGATTGAGCACAACATGGACGTGGTGCGCAACGCCGACTGGGTCATCGACATGGGGCCGGAAGGCGGCAGCCGCGGCGGCCAGGTGATGTTCGAGGGCACCCCAGCCGAGCTCAAGAAGGCCAAGGGGTCGATCACCAGCAAATACATTTGATGGGTTAACAAAAAATCCCCGAAGCTTCGGGGATTTTGTGGAGCATCGCAATGGCGAACCAGGGACTGTAGGTCTTTGCGTCCGTCAGTTTTGTGATGAATACCAATCCAAAACCCGCAAGGCGCGCAGGGTGTTCCAATAGCTATCCGTGCCGCTGGGGCCTTCCATCTCGAGGGCTACCGGATCATCGTGAATGTTTTCGCGCGCCCAGCGCCCGTTTTCGTTTTGCTTCTTTGCGACCAATTCGATGGCTTCAGCAACCCGCTCATCAGGCGTAACGCCTGCACTGCGCAGGTAGTCCAATCCTCGCAGCACATCGTAGTGCCACGAGGTCGGATAAGAGAAAAGCGTCCACGTTGGCGGCCCTTCGGTCGCGTTATCAAACGCAGGCATCTCACCGGTGGACAGGGAGCGCAGCATGTGCCGCTCCAACAGGTATTCCTCTCCCCGCTGCCGCGCGGCGGTCACCGCGGGCGAGCCGCCGGTAGCCTTCTCGTATTCCAGAAGTCCTTCGAGCACGCAAATCGTGGAGTGGAAGGACCCGCGCGTCGAACCGTTCTCTTGTTCGCAGTTCCAGCCACCATCGGCCATCTGCTCACCCAGCAGGCGCTCGACCAAAGGCTGCATATCCTCGCCGAAGTACGCGCCGATGCGCACAACCCTGCCGTTCATGCAGGGCTCCACCTCGCCGGCAAAGAAGGGTTTATGCCACCAGCTGATGTCTTCGTCTTTTGGCAGTTCTTCTTTCGTAATGTTCATCAACCATTTGACAGTTGCGCGCACGCGCCCTATTGCGTCGCGGGCTTGCTCGCTCTGCGGGTCCAGCCCCATGTCGCGCAAGAGCAGCAGCGTGCGCAAGGTAGCGTATTCAGGAACACGCTTCTCTCCAGCCCAGGTGCCGTCTTCCGCCTGAGCAGCCAGGATCGCGGCTCCCCAGCCTTCGCTGGCCACCTTGGCGCGCTCGGCGGCAACAGCCGCGTCGGACTCTCCGGTCAGGTCGCGCATGACCTGCCAACGGATGGATGGATCCGCATCCAGCAGCCAGTCTATGACCGGCTCCGTTGGCTTTTGGATTGGCAACTTAGGTTCTTTAGGTTCCATATACGTTTCCTGATAAAAGCTGAGAAGGCTACTTGATAGTCAACTTAAAGGATTTTACCTGAAGAGAGTTGCACCCGAATCCAAAAATCGTAAGCCTTAAACGAAAATCCCCGCCTTGCGGGGATTTAGTGGC
>JAHCIH010000005.1 GCA_026129335.1 Anaerolineales bacterium | reverse complement strand
CAGGGCCGCCCGGATGCGCCCGACCTGCTCGGCGGCGAGACCAGCCCCACAGCCATCCACACCCTCACGCCGCTGCCCACTCACACCAGCAGCCCTTAGCAGCAGCAAAAGGGGCACAAAGAGATTGCTCCTGTTTCTGCAATCTTCCAAACGCTGCTCTCTACTATCATTAGCCCGTGGCGAAACAACTTGAGCTCATCAGTGAGATGCAGTCCGGCGACCCAGCGCGCCTGCCATTGAAGCGCGCCCTCGCGACGCTGCCGGCCGCGACCCGCCGCCTGCTGGAGCGCATTGTGGCGACAGCCGAGGGCGGAGGCCTGCCCATCTACCTGGTGGGCGGTTTTGTGCGCGATCTGTTTCTGGGTCTGCCCAGCCTGGACCTCGACCTGGTGCTGGAGGGCGATGCGATCCGCTTTGGCCGCAAGCTGGTCGCTCTGTACGGCGGGAAGCTGGATACACACGCCAATTTCCGCACGGCGGTATGGCACCTGCCCCCGGGCAAAGACTTGCCGGCCGACCTGGACCTGATTTCCGCCCGTCGCGAGAGTTACCCCAAGCCGGCGGCGCTGCCTAAGGTGGTATTGGCTAACCTGGCCGCGGACCAGGCCCGCCGCGACTTCACGATCAACACCCTGGCGCTGCGTTTGGATAGCCCCGCGGCCGGGCAACTGCTGGACCCCTTCGGCGGCCTGGATGACCTGCGCCGCGGCTGGCTGCGTACCCTGCACACCGATTCGTTCGTGGACGACCCCACCCGCATGCTGCGCGCTTTGCGCTTGGCGGGGCGGCTGGGTTTCCGCCTCGAGGCGGGCACCCAGCAGCAATTGCGAGCCCATCGAGATGGGCTGTCCTTGCTCTCCGGCGCGCGCACCCACCATGAGCTGGAACTCACCCTGAAAGAGGAGCGCCGCGCCGAGGTATTGGCCGCCATGCAGCGCGCCGGGTTGTTGGCGCGCATCCATCCCGGGCTGCGCCTGCCGCGCGGGGCCGCCACGGCCCTGCGTGACGCGGCCGCCCGCAAACCGCCGCCGGCCTATTGGTCCCTGGATGCGGATGCCCTGCCCGATTTGCCCTTCGTCCTTTGGCTGATGTGGCTGCCGGAGGCGGCGGTGCAGGCGCTGACCAAGCGCTTGCGCTTCAAGAGCGGCCCGCGCGCCGCGGCCCTGGGCGCGGCGCGGCTGCGCGCCCGCGCCGGCCGCCTGGCCGCCATGCGGCCCAGCCGCCTGACCGCCGAGTTGGAGCAGGAGCCGCTGCTGGCGGTCTACGCGCTGTGGCTCAGCCGGCGCGGTACCCCTTTGGGCGATGCACTGCAAAGCTACGCCCGCCGCTGGCGGCAGGTGGCCCCGCGCACCGATGGCCACGCCCTGCAGCGCCGCGGCCTTCCGCAGGGCCCCGCCTATGCGCGCATCCTCGCCCAGCTGCGGGCGGCCTGGCTGGATGGCGAAGTGCGCAGCGCCCGCCAGGAAACCGCCTTGCTGGAAAGGTTGCTCAAACGTGAAGGCCACTGAGACCGCCGCTGCGACCTGGCTGGAAGGGCTGACCCTGCGCCTGGCCACTGAAGCCGATTTGCCCGCTCTGGAGTGGGAGGGCGAATACGCCCATTTCCGCAAGGTCTATGCTCAGGTATTTGCCCGCGCGCGCCGCGGGCTGGCGCTGATGTGGCTGGCCGAAGAGGCCGCTGGGCGCGCCCTTGCCCAGCTTTTCGTGCAGCTCTCCAGCGAGGCCGACCCCAGCGCCGCCGACGGTGGGCGGCGCGCATTCATCCACTCGTTTCGGGTGCGCGCCGAGCTGCGCGGCCGCGGCCTGGGCAGCCGCTTGCTGGCCCACACCGAGGCCGATTTGCTGGCTCGCGACTTCCGCCAGGCCTGCCTGCATGTGGCCCACGACAACCCGGCCGCCCTGCGCTTCTACCGGCGGCACAGCTACCGGGCGATTGGTACTGTAGCCGGCGAGTGGAGCTACTACGACCACCTGGGCCAGTTGCGTGAGGTGAGCGAACCCGGCTGGCGCATGCTCAAAGACCTGAGCGAAACTTAAAAGATTGGCGCGGTTCCTCTTGCCACTCGGTTTTTTTGATGCTACAATCTCAGCGTTCGACAGCACCCCATAGCAGCAACGACCGGAAGTGGGCAACCCCCACTTTTCTGCTTAATTAGGGGTGATGGCGAAAGAGCAAGGAGAGAAGGATATGAAGAAGGAATTTTCCCTGGCTTTCAACGAAGTCTTGGACGACAAGCAGCTGCCCCGCGAGGTGATTGTCAAAGCGGTGCAGGATGCGCTGATTCAGGCATACCGCAAGACGGTGCATGCCTCCGAGGCGCAGTTGGTGGAAGCCACCATAGACGAGAACACCGGCGAAGTGCGCATATTTGCTGAAAAGGAAGTCGTCGAGGATGTGCAGGAAGAGCGCACCGAGGTGCTGCTCGAAGAGGCTCGCAAATACGACCCAAACGCCGAGCTTGGCGACATCGTGGTGGTGGAGAGCACTCCAGACAACTTCGGCCGTGTCGCCGCCCAAACCGCCCGCCAGATGATTCAGCAGCGCATCCGCGAGGCGGAGCGCGACGCACAGAAGGAATACTTCTCCCATCTCACCGGCGAGATCGTCAACGGCATTGTACAGGCGGCCAACCCGCATATGATCACCCTGGCTTTGGACCGCAAGGCCGAGGGCAAGATGCCGCGCAGCCAGCAGATCCCCGGTGAGCGCTTCCGCGTCCACGACCGAGTGCGCGCCCTGCTGCTGGAGATCAAAGACACCACCCGCGGGCCGGAGATTATCCTCTCTCGCGCCCATCGCGATTTCCTGCGGCGCCTGCTGGAAGATGAAGTCCCCGAAATTTATCAGGGCCTGGTGGAGATCCGCTCCATCGCCCGCGAGCCCGGTTACCGCTCCAAGGTGGCCGTGTCTGCCCTGCAGTCCGGCATCGACCCAGTGGGCGCCTGTGTGGGCGTGCGCGGCGTGCGCATCCAGGCCATCGTACGCGAGCTGCACGACGAGAAGATCGACGTCATCGAATGGAACACCGACCCGGCCCAGTTCATTGCCAAGGCGCTCAGCCCGGCCCGCGTGGCCGGCGTGTACCTGGACGAGGCGGTGGACGGCAATAAGACCGCCACCGTGGTAGTGCCGGAAGACCAGCTGAGCCTGGCCATCGGCCGTGATGGGCAGAACGCCCGCCTGGCGGCCAAGCTGACCGGCTGGCGCATCGACATCAAGAGCCTCACCGAGGCCGCTGCCGATTCGCTGCACGAAGCGCAGGCCAGTGCCGGCTTCGCCAAAGAACACCCTGACCTGGTCGAGCTGCTGCCGCAGATCGAGATGGTGCTGGGCAAGAAGGCCGAAGGCCGCCCGATCACCCCCGAGGAATACACCCTGCTCAGCCGCTTTGTGGACCGGCTGGAGCGCGGCGCCCAAGACCGCCGCGAGGCGATCCTGGATGCGCAGCGCGAAGAGCGCGCCGCCATCGAGGCGCAGCTGCCCAAGGCGGCCTTCTCCATCCTGCTGGAAGACCTGGGCCTCTCGCCCAGCCTGAGCATGAAGATCAGCGGCGAGGGCTATTCCACCATCGGCGACCTGATGCTGCAGCTCAAGCTGGACAGCGACCAGGTCTTGAAGATCGAGGGCGTCGGCCCGGCGGCCCTCGCCGCCATCCAGGAGAAGCTGGACGCGTTCGTCTTCCCTGAGCCGGAACCCGAACCCGAGCCGGAACCGGAGCCTGAACCGCAGGCCGAGGCCCTGGCTGAACCCGAGGCCGTCGCCGTTGCGGAAGAGCCTGTGGTCGCAGCCCGTGTGGCTGAAGCGGAAGACCTCGAAGAGGACGAAAAGCCCTCTGAGTTGACCGAAGAGGACGAGAAGCTGTTGGCCCAGATGCAGGGCGGGGACGCCCCCGAGGTGCAGGTGCCGCCGCCTTCTGTCGAGGAAGTCTTCGCCCGCACCGAGGAGCAGCTGCTCGGCAAGAAGGGCAAGAAGGCCGGCGGCAAGGCTGCCGGCCCGGCCCCCGAGCCCAAGAAGAAGGCCAAGAAGAAGCGCTTCCGCGAGCTGGATTACGATCCGAACGAAGATGTAACCTACGTCCACCGCCCGGGTGAATGGGAAGAAGACTAGCCAGCAGGTGAGCGATGAGCAAGGCCAAGTCCGCAGCCCCGCGCGTCAAGCACGTTCCGCAGCGCACCTGCGTGGCCTGCCGGGCCGTGCAAGCCAAGCGCACCCTGGTGCGCTTGGTGCGCACGCCTGAAGGCGTCTTCGTGGACGAGCAAGGCAAGCGCCCCGGGCGCGGGGCTTACCTGCATTTGGAAGCGGAGTGCTGGCAGCGCGGCCTGCGCGGCGCGCTGGACAAAGCGCTGCGCACCGCACTGACCGCGGAGGACCGTGAGCGCCTGGAAGGGTATTACCGTTCCGTGGTTGAGAAGAATTAATTTACCGGCCCATAGGGCGCGGTAAAATAACTTGTTGAGGGGGGAATAGGGGAGAAGGATTGGTGCACTATGGCTGAGAATGTGACTGAAAAACAAATAAAAACCATTGAACTCCCGGGCAGCCTGACCGTGCGGGAATTGGCTGATTTGTTGGAAGCCAGCCCGATACAGATCATCAAAACCCTGATGTCCAATGGGGTGATGGCCAACATCAACCAGCAGATCGACTTCGACACGGCTGCGATTGTGGCTGCCGAGCTGGGCTTCGAAGCCAGCATGCAGCAGCTCGACCAACTGGAGACTCAGGACACCGGCGAAGTGCCGCTGTGGCGCCAGCTGATCGCCAGCGAGGACAAGCAGAACCTTAAACCGCGCCCGCCAGTGGTTACCATCCTGGGCCACGTGGACCATGGCAAGACCACCCTGCTGGATGCCATTCGCCAGACTTCCGTGGTCAGCCAGGAGGCCGGCGGCATTACCCAACACATCGGCGCCTACCAGGCGACCCACAAGGACCGCCTGATCACTTTCCTGGATACGCCCGGCCATGCCGCTTTCACCGCGATGCGTTCGCGCGGCGCGCAAGGCGCCGACGTAGTTGTGCTGGTGGTGGCGGCCGACGATGGCGTGATGCCGCAGACCAAAGAGGCCCTGGCCCACGCCCGCGCGGCGCGCGTGCCGATGGTGGTCGCCATGACCAAGATCGACCGCCCCAACGCCAACCCGGAGCGGGTCAAGCAGCAGTTGGCCGAGAGCGGCCTGGTGCCCGACGATTGGGACGGTGACACGATTGTGGTGCCTGTTTCTGCCAAGGAGCGCACCGGCCTGCAAGACTTGCTGGAAGCCATCCAGCTGGTCGCCGACAACACCGAGATTTTGGCCAACCCAGATGGGGATATCTTCGGCACTGTGATCGAAGCCGAGCGCGACCCCTCGCGCGGCGTGATTGCCACGCTACTGGTGCAGAACGGCACGCTGAAGGTTGGCGAGATCGTCGTGGTGGGCACGGCCTACGGCCGCCTGCGCGCCATGTTCGACTTCTCCGGCCAAAAACTGGAGCAAGCCGGCCCCTCCACGCCGATTTCCGTATTGGGCCTCAACGACGTGCCCGCCGCAGGCGAGCCTTTTCGCACCGTCGAGACCGAGCGCGAGGCCCGCGCCTTGGTCAGCGAGCGCTCCGAGAAGGAGAAGCAGGAGAAAGGCCAGGCCAGCGGCTCGCTGACCCTGGAGGGTATGTTCGCTGCGTTCCAGGCCGGCAAAGTGCGTGAGCTGCGCCTGGTGGTCAAGGCTGACGTGCAGGGCTCGTTGGAGCCCATCGTCTCCTCTCTGGGGGATATGAAGGCCGACGACAAGGTGGGCCAGATCGGCGTGCACATCCTGCACACCGGCACCGGCAACATCAGCGAGAGCGATGTGGCCCTGGCAGCGGCCTCCAAGGCCATTGTGCTCGGCTTCAACGTGGAAGCTGATGCGGCGGTGATGCGCCAGGCCGAAGCGGAGGGCGTCTCCATCCGCCTCTACGACATTATCTACCGCATGACCGAAGACGTCGAAAAGGCACTCAAAGGCATGCTGGAGCCCGAGCTAAAGGAACGCTTGCTGGGCAAGGCCGTGGTGCAGCAGGTCTTCAAGATCAGCCGCTTCGGCAAAATCGCCGGGTGCCGGGTGACCGAAGGCGAGTTGCGCCGCAATGCGCTGGTGCGCATCGTGCGCGATGATAAAGTGATTTTCGACGGCGAATTGACTTCGCTGAAACACGAGAAGGATGACGTCAAAGAAGTGCGCGAAGGCTTTGAGTGTGGTATCAACCTCAAAGAATTCAACGACTTCAAAGAAGGCGATATCATCCAGTGCTATGTGCGTGAATTGGTCGCCGTGCAATAACGGTTGCCGTCACCGCTCGTTTATCTGATACAGGGTCACGCACATGGTTTCACAGTCTCGAGCTGCCCGCATCGCAAAGGGAATACAGGAAATGCTCTCGGAGATTCTGCTCTTTGAGGTGACCGACCCGCGCCTGCAGGGGGTTTTCATCACCGATGTGCGCGTAGACCGCGAGTTGAGCCAGGCCAGCATTTTTGTCTCCGCCCTGGAAGGCGTGGAGCGCAGCGCCGAGGTACTCGAAGGCTTCAAGCACGCTTCCGGCTTCCTGCGCACTCAGCTGGCCCAGCGCAGCGACCTGCGCGTCTTCCCCTATCTGCGCTTCGTATGGGACCCCACCCCTGAAAACGCCGCCCGTATCGAAGACCTGATTTCGTCGCTGAACAAGGACGAGGATCCCCAGGAAGAATAGTGGATACTTCGCTGCTCAAGCAGGCGCGCCAGTGGCTGCAGGGCGCCCAAAGCATCCTGATTGTTTCGCATGTACGCCCGGACGGCGACGCGATTTGCTCCGTGTTGGGCCTGGGCCTGGCTTTGCAGGCCCAGGGCAAGCAAGTGCAAATGGTGCTCCCTGACGGACTGCCCGAAGGCTTCGACCATCTGCAAGGCGTTGAGCAAATCGTCCGCCGGGCACAAGGCCCCGCGGACCTGGTGGTGGCGCTGGACGCTGCCGCCCAGGAGCGCACCGGCGAATCCCTGCAAGGCTTCCCGGAAGTGCACATCAACATCGACCACCATGTGACCAACACGCGCTTCGGGCAGCTCAATCTCATCGATCCCGCCTCGGTCGCCACCTGTGCGATGTTGGCCGAACACCTGCCCACCCTAGGGCTGGACTTCGCCCCCGGCGTGCCCGAGGCGCTGCTCACCGGCATCCTCACCGACACCATTGGTTTCCACACCTCGAACATGAACCCCAAGGCGCTGCGCATCGCCGCCGACCTGGTGGAGATGGGCGCCGACCTGCCGTCGCTCTACGAGCGCGCCTTGCTGCGCCGCTCGTTCGCCGCACTGCGCTACTGGGGCGCCGGGTTGAGCAAATTGCAGCGCGAGGGCGATTTGGTGTGGACGACGCTCTCGCTGGCTGACCGCAGCGAAACCGGCTACCCGGGCAACGACGACGCCGAGCTGATCAACAACATCGCCTTTGTCGAAGGGGCCGCCGTGGTGGTGTTGTTCGTCGAACAGCACGACAACCAGGTGAAGATGAGCTGGCGCAGCCAGGGCGACATAGACGTCTCGCGCATCGCCGCCCAGTTCGGCGGCGGCGGGCATGTGGCCGCCGCCGGCGCCAACCAGGCCGGCAGCCTGGCCGAGGTGCAGCAACGTGTATTGCAGGCCACTCGCGCCGCCATGCAGGGCGTGCCGGCCTGACGCAAAAGACAATAAAGGACAAAAGGACGACCTTTAGATGCAGAACAACTTCCAATACAACTCCGGGGGCGGCCAGGGGGAATCAGGCCAAGTCAGCAACCTGGTTTCCGGTGTGCTGGTGGTGGACAAGCCCGTTGGGCTGACTTCTCACGACGTGGTGCAGATCATCCGCCGCGGCACCGGCATCCGCCGCGCCGGCCACACCGGCACGCTGGATCCGCGTGCCTCCGGCGTGCTGGTGGTGCTCATCGGCCCGGCAGTGCGGCTCAGCGAGTTCGTCTCTGCCGAGGACAAGCGCTACCAGGCCACCATCCGCCTGGGCTCCTCCACAGATACCTACGATGCCGAGGGCACCATCACCCAGCCCGAGGTTCCGGTGGATGTGGAACGCGAGGATTTCACCAAGCTGTTGGAGCAGTTCACCGGGGAGATTGAGCAGACTCCGCCGGCCTACTCCGCGGTGCGCGTGCAGGGCCAGCGCGCCTACGACATGGCCCGCCGCGGCGAAGAAGTGGAGCTGACCCCGCGCATCATCCAGGTGCACAGCCTGGAGCTGCTCGAATGGGCGCTGCCCGAAGTGGTGGTGGACGTGCACTGTTCCTCCGGCACGTACATCCGCTCGCTGGCCAATGACATCGGCGAGAAGCTGGGCGTGGGCGCCCACCTGGTCGGTTTGCGCCGCACGCGCAGTGGGCGCTTCACCCTGCGCGACGCGGTCTCGCTGCGCCGCCTGCGCGAAGCCTTCGAGACCGGCACCTGGGCGCAGTACCTGATCCCCGCCGCCGAGGCGCTGGCCGATTGGCCGGCGATCGAGCTGGATGCCGAGATGCTGGAGAAGGTGCGCAACGGCCATCGCATTCCGGCTGCCGCGGACGCCACCGGGCTGGCCCGCGCGGTCAGCGAACAGGGCGACCTGGTCGCCGTGATCGAAGTGGACGGCGAGGAATGGCAGCCGCGCAAAGTCTTCATGTCCTAAGGGCTTATGCAGCACTTCGCCTCGCTGCACGCCGCCCACGCTGAACATGCCTGGCTGACCATCGGCGCCTTTGACGGCGTGCATTTGGGTCACCAGCAGATACTGAGTCAACTGACTGCCGGAGCGCACGCCAAGGGCGCCCCGGCAGTTGTGCTTACTTTCGACCCCCATCCCGAGGAAGTGCTGCGCGGCCCGCGCAGCGGCTTTTACCTGAGCAGCCGCCAGGAGCAGGCCGCCTTGTTGGCCGCGCAGGGGGTGGACGTGCTGGTAACTCATCCTTTCACCCGCGAGACGGCGGCCACCAGCGCTCGGGATTTCGTGGCGCTGCTCAAGGCCCAATTGGGCCTTGAGCAGCTGTGGGTGGGCCACGATTTTGCATTGGGGCGCAACCGCGAGGGCGACTTCACCGCTCTGCAGGGTTTTGGCGTGGAGATGGACTTTGTCATGCAGGTCGTGCCCGCTCTGGAACTGGATGGCGCGCCGGTGTCTTCCTCGCGCATCCGTGCTCTGTTGGCTGAAGGCGCGGTGGAGCCAGCCGCCCGGCTGCTGGGGCGGCCCTTCGCCCTGGCGGGCGAAGTGGTCGCCGGCGCGCAGCGCGGCCGCGGCATCGGCGTCCCCACGGCGAATATCGCCGTGGACGCCAAACTGGCCTTGCCGGCCAATGGTGTCTATGTGACCCGCGCCGCTATGGGCGAGCGAAGCTGGGGCGCGGTGACCAACGTGGGCCTGCGGCCCACCTTCGAGGATGCACCCCCCGCGCCGGTGGTCGAGGCGCACCTACTGGACTATGCGGGCGGCGAGTTCTACGGCGAGACCTTGCGCCTGGAGTTCCTCGCCCGCCTGCGCGCCGAGCAGCGCTTCGAGGGCGTGGAAGCGCTGCTGGCGCAGATCCAACGCGACATCGCCGCGGCGCGCCAACATCTCACTGTGTAGCCCTGAGCTAGCTAACGCGAAGCGTTGGCTAGCTCAGGGCTATTGCTGCGATGGTTTAAAAAAGCGGCGACTGCAGGTAGCCAGTGCATAACTACGCAGAAGCCCTATAATTGGGCTTTAGGGAAGCCAACCCATGCAAACCTACCTGGACTTGATGCGTGAAGTGCTTGAAGACGGCGTCGAAAAAGGCGACCGCACTGGCACCGGCACGCGCTCTGTTTTTGGCCGCCAGTTGCGCTTTGACTTGCAAGCTGGCTTCCCCCTGCTGACCACCAAAAAACTGCATTTCAAGTCCATCGCCTACGAACTGCTCTGGTTCCTGCGCGGCGAGAGCAACATCGCCTACCTCAAAGAGAACGGCGTGCGCATCTGGGACGAGTGGGCCGACGCGGATGGCGAACTAGGCCCAGTGTACGGCGTGCAGTGGCGCAGCTGGCCGGCGGCGGATGGCGGCGCGGTGGACCAGATCGCCGAAGTGGTCGCGCAGATCCGGCGCAACCCGAACTCACGGCGCCTGATGGTCAGCGCCTGGAACGTGGGCCAACTGGAGCAGATGGCTCTGCCGCCCTGCCACCTGCTCTTCCAGTTCTATGTGGCTGAGGGCAAGCTCTCCTGCCAGATGTACCAGCGCTCGGCGGACATCTTCCTCGGCCTGCCCTTCAACATTGCTTCCTACGCACTGCTGACCCTGATGATGGCCCAGGTCTGCGACCTGGGGCCGGGCGAATTGATCATCAGCCTGGGCGACTGCCACCTGTACAGCAACCACTTTGAGCAGGCCGGCGAACAACTGGCTCGCCAGCCTTATGCCCTGCCGCGCATGCAGCTGAATCCTGACGTGCGCTCCATCTTCGACTTCGCCTATAGCGATTTCACCCTGTTGGACTATCAGGCCCACCCGCACATCAAAGCGCCGGTGGCCGTCTGATGCAGGTTTCCCTCGTCGTTGCCATGGACCGCCGCGGCGGCATCGGCCTGCGCGGCGGCATGCCCTGGCACCTCGGCGATGACTTGCGCCATTTCCGCCGCCTGACCATGGGACACCATGTGCTCATGGGCCGGGTGACCTACGAGGCCACTGCGGGCAAGCTCCCGGGACGGAAGCTCATAGTGCTCTCGCGGGACGCGGGCTTCCAGCCGCCGGACGCGCAGGTAGCCGGGTCGCTGGCCGCCGGCCTCCGGCTGGCCGAGGCCGCCGGCGAGGACGAGCTCTTCGTCATCGGCGGTGGGCAGGTCTTCGCCGCGGCGCTGCCGCTGGCCAGCCGCCTGTATCTGACCCGCGTCCACGCCGAGGTGGAGGCCGACACATTCTTCCCAGACTTCGACGAATCCGAATGGCGGCTGGTTTCGCAGCGGGACTACACGGCAGGCGAGCGCAATGATTTTGATTTCAGCGTGATGGTGTTGGAGAGGTAATTGCGGGGACCGGGGGCATTTATGCATAGACCAAACCGCCGTTCCATCAGGCTGCCACACTACGACTATAGTCATCCCGGCGCGTACTTGTGACGATTTGTGTATATGAGAAGGAATACAAGCTGGGTGAGGTGGCGGATGGGGTGGTGCGCTTGAATCCGCTGGGACGGATTGCATTTGATGCCTGGCGATGGCTTGAGGTAAAAGTTCCCCATCGCTAGCGTCCCTGTGTTCTGCGTCATGCCGAACCATGTGCATGCCATCATTGCACTAGACCTTACTGATGGTAGGGGCGTGTTGCAACACGCCCCTACGCGGGCACCTGTTCGCAAGAAACCGCTTGGTGGATTGATCGGCGCCTATAAAACCCATACGGCTGTCTTGATCAACCAATTGCAAAATTCCCCCGGCGTGCGTTTCTGGCAGCGCAATTATTATCAACGCGTCATCCGCAATGAACGTGAATTGCATGCGGTTGCTGAATACATCGAAGCCAATCCGTTGAATTGGGAGCAGGATGAATATTGCGACTGAGCGCGGGCTTGCAAGCCGCCCCTACCGCTGCGCAGCGGCCCTCATCATTCCCGCTGCTTTGCGGCCGATTTCCACGGCGAAGTTGGTGCCGCGGTCCCAGGGGTAGACCTGCGACATGCTCGCGAAATACAGCCCGGGCAGCGGCGTGCGGATGTCGGGGATGTTGGCCGAATGGTTCACCAGCGGCACCGGTTGGGCGTAGTTGGTCTTGTGCACCCAGATGTCTTTGACCCACTCGCGGTTGAAGTCGGGGTTGACCCGCTGGATGCCGGGAATGAAGCGCTGCAGCAGTTCTTCATCGCTGAGAGCAAAATATTCGTGGCCGATTTCCAAATAATCGCCGCAGTAGAGGATGTGGTCCCCGCCGAAGTGCTCGACGGGCACGAAGTTGGTGTGCTCCACCAGGGCCAGGAAGGGGAAACCGGCGCTCTTGGGGATGTTGTACCAGTAGTAGCCTTCGTTCGATAGCTGGCGGTCCAACGCCAGGGTCATCACCACCGCGCCCATGCTTTGCAGGTCGAGCAGGCCGCGCAAATAGTCATCCGGCAGCTCGGGGGCCAGCTTGGCCAGCAGCCCCGGCGAGGTGGTGGCAAGCGCCTGGTCGAAGGCGTGCTGCGCGCCGTTCACGGTCAGGGTCAGCCCACCGCCTGCCGCGGCGGCGATGCGCTCGACGCGGGCGTTCATCTCGAAGCGCACGCCCATCTCGGCCAGGCGGTCGGCGAAGCGGTCGGCAAAGCCCTGGAAGCCGCCCTGAAAGGTGCCCAACCGGGTGGTGCGGGCGTGTAGCCTGGCCCACAGCCAGGCCATGTTCACGTCCTTGGCGTAGGGGCCGAACTTGCCCTGCACCAGGGGTAGCCACATGCGCTCGTAGACACGGTTCCCGGCCCACTTGCGCATCCAGGCGTCCACCGTGCTGCGCTCCAACGGCTGCCAGTTGCTGCTCAGCCGCAGGTAGAGGCCGACCAGTCCGAAGCGGATCTTGTCCAGTCCCCAGCCCAGGCCGGGGTAGAGCAGGGCGGCGAGGATCGAGTCGAAGGGATAAAAGCGGCCATCGTGATACATGACTGTGTAGGGGCGCGGGAAGAGCATCTGGTCGCTCCAGCCCAGCTCCTCGATCAGTCCCAGCATGTGTTTGTCCGAGGCGAACCAGTGGTGATAGAACTTCTCCACCGACCAGTCCCAGTGCGGCTGCTTGAAGCCCGCCGCCAACCCGCCGACCTCTGCGGCGGCTTCGTAGACGGTCACCTCATGCCCGGCGCGGCGCAGGTCGTAGGCTGCGGCCATGCCGCCGAAGCCGGCCCCGATGATGGCGATCTTCATGCCGGCTCCTCGGCGGGCACTTCGCCCCAGCGGATGCCCTCGCGGGCCAGGTAGTAGGCGCCCAGGGCGGTGATGGGCAGCCAAAGGGCGATGTGCAGCACGAAAGTGTAGCTGCTGGCCACCGCCGCCGGCACGCCATAGGCTTCGAGCACGGCGATGCCCGGCGCGTGGAAGGTGCCGATGTAGCCGGGGGCCGAGGGGATGGTGGTGGCCAGGTTGACCACGCCGTTCATCAGCATCAGCGCGAAGAAGCTGACCTCAAAGTTGAAGGCGTGCATCACGAACCAGTATTTGCCGGTTTCCAGCAGCCAGATGACTACCGAGGTCAGGAAGACCATCAGGATCTCCAGCGGCGAGCGCAGCGAAGCCAGGCCGCCCAGGAAGCGCTCGCCGACGCCGAGCAGTTGGGCGCGGAAGCGCTGCGGGGCCAACCCCGCGGCCCAGGCCAGCAGCCGCTGGCTGGCGGCAGGGAACATGGCGGCCAGCAGTAAGGCGAGCAGCGCGCCGAAAAAGACCAGGCTGCCCCAAAAGGCGATTTGCTGGATGTTGAGGCCGCCCAGCAGGCTGCCGGCGGCGCCCAGCCGGGCCAGCTCGCCGAGGTTGACGAAGATGAAGGCGAGCATGACCACGCCGTCGAAGATGCGCTCGACGATGACGGTGGCCAGCGAGGCGGAGACGGGCACGCCCTCGCGGCGCTTGAGCACCACGGCGCGCAGCACTTCGCCGGCCCGCGCCGGGTAGATGTTGTTGCCCATGTAGCCGATGGCTACGATGGGGAACATGGCCGCGGTGGGCACGGCCTTCAGCGGGCGCAGCAGGTAATGCCAGCGCCAGGCGCGCGCCCACACGGCCAGCAGGTAGACGCCGACGCCGGGCAGCAGCCACCAGTAGTTGGCGGTCTGCACCTGCGTCCAAAAGGCGCTGAAGTCCAGATCGCGCAGCACCAGCCAGAGGAAGAAGGCGCTGATGGCGATGCCGAGCCAGAACTGCCATTTTTTCATGCGTCGGTTGTCTCGGGATTGTTCATCCGGGGAATTGTACTCGTCTGCGCAAAAGTATTAATTATTATCATGACGCGGGGGTGCCTACCTTGACAGACTTAGCACCCTGAACGAGGTCAGTATAGCGGCTAATCAACCTCGGACCGGCAAATCCCGCGTGGCCGTCAACCACCCGCTCAGACGGGCGGCCAGGGCACGCTGTGCCGGTCGTCCGGCTGGGCGGGGTAGCGCCCCTCGGCCAACAGGGCGGCGCAGCGGGCCTCCAGAGCGGCGAGTTCCTCTTCGCTGAGGTAGGCGGCCAGCGCGGCGCGCAGTTTGCCGCCGGGGGCCAGCGGCGCGGCCAGTCGCTGCAGGCCCGCGGCCACTTCGGCGGGCAGCGGCTCGGCGGCGAAGTCCCAGATGACGGTGCGCAGTTTGGGCTCGGCGTGGAAGCTGATGCCGTGGTCGATCAGCCACAGTTCGCCGGCGGGGTCGAGCAGGATGTGGCCGCCCTTGCGGTCGGCATTGTTGATCAGCACATCGAAGGCCGCTGCGGGGCGCAGGCGCTCGCGGGTCGCCGCGTCGAAGGTGAAGTAGTGCTGCTCCGGGTCGTGTTCGATGCGCAGCTGCAGCGAGCCGGGGCCTAGCGGCCCCTCCTGGCGGAAAACGGTGGGCGGCACCAGACCCCAACCCAGCGCCTCGCTGACCAGCCAGGCGGCCACTTCGCGGCCCGCCAGACTGTCTTCGGGGAAGTCCCAGAGCGGCCGCTCACCGCGCTGCGGCTTGTAGACGGCTTCCAGAGGGCCGCCGCAGGGCTGGGCCACTTCCACCAGGAAAGTGTAATTGCTGCCCCAGGTGAACTGGCCGGTGATGTTGAATTCGCCGCTTTGGAGGATGGCGATTGCTGTCGCTTGGTCAATTGGTTGACTGGTCAACGGGTTAGCCCCAGTTGACCAAGCACGGGTTGACCCATTGACTAATGTTTTTACTGCTCACTCCCCAGGCCAGACTAGGTGGATCCCATGTATGTAGGGCGAATAAAAGTAAGCCGCGTCGGGAAGGGGATACTCATAGAGCACTTCTGCTGTGGCCAGATCCACCACCAAGGCACTAGCCACTTTGAAAGTCCATCCATATTCATCCTCGCCGGCGAGGCGAAAGCCCACAAAGCTGCTCCCATCCGGGCTGACCGCCATGGGTATCACGTCTGGCAGCGTGTTGGCCCGCTCGCCTTCCACTACCGTAAACGGCATTTCACCCGAGGGGTTCCAGGCGGCGTAATAGCGATTTAGCAGGTTACCATCAGTGAATGAACCGGAGCGCTCTTCTACAAAAAGTAGATAGTCTCCGCGGTCCTGCAGCGCAAACAACTTCAGCACCTCTATGTTGAACTCCCGCCAGTCTTCCCGTTCCGTATCAAAAGTGGCTACATAGGCAAGCAACTCCACTTTATCGAAATCGTAGAGCTGATAATAATATTGCACCGGGCTTTCTTGGCGGGAGGTGTAATCGTGCACCATGCCCAGTTGCGGGTGTATGCAGATCTCACACCGGTATGTGTCTGGGTTCAGGTCGCTATGTTTAAGCAAAGTAGACATCGTTTGAGCGTTTGGCAGCGGCCAGACCGTATGCTGGCCGCTGGTGGTCTCATAGGTGATGCGCGGGGGCCTGTCTGCTTCACGGATATAGCTCACGTTGTCATCCCCGGCAGACCAGATGACGGACGCAATTTGACCAGTGGAATATGCGCTCGTAAACGAATCAATATAGGTAAGTTGGTCCGTTTGCAGATTGTACAGCCACAAAGAATCAGGGCCGTTGGGGTTGAGCACGCCCAAACTCAGCCATTGTTGGCTGGGCGCCCAAGCCACGTGAAGGAGGTCAGCATCCGCGGCGATAATCCCGGAGAGGTCTATTGTGCGGCTTTCGCCGCTATCCAGGTCAAACAAAATGCCGGGTCCCTTTGGGGGGGAGTTGAATAGCTTGCTGCCGTCGGGAGAAAGAGCGTGTCTCCACGTGCCCTCTACGGGAATGCTGGCTACAAGCTCTTCACTGCCCAATTCAATCACATCTATAAAAAGCTCTTCCGTTTGCTCGACCCATCTAATTACGGCGAGGCGCGGGTTGGGGCCGCTGTAAGGCAGCGGCGTAGCTGTTGGGCTGGATTCCGTCGTGGGGCTGGCCTCGCCGGCTGCGGGCTGGCTGACTGTGGCGCTGGGCTGGCCCTCCGGAGCCGTGGGCGGGCTGGCCGGCGTGGAAGCACAGGCGGCCAGCAGCAGGCCGAGGGCTAACAGAATGCTTATTCGCATGGCAGGATAACGAGGTTCATCTAATGATATTACTCCAGTTTCCGCTCCCGGTGACCCCCTGTTTGCTTATCCTGGCTCTTGGCTCAGTGCTTGTGCCCGTTCTTGCGGGCGCAGAAGTGGCCAGCGGGGTCCATCGGCTGGCCGCACTGCGGGCAGACCGGGCGGCCGCGTGAAGCGACCTCGATGCCCCAGTTGGACATGGCGCGGATCTGCGGGCGGCTGCACCAGAAGCGCACCAGGCCCAGGTCGCCTGGCCCACGGTCAGGGCCTTGTCCCTGGTCGGGGTCTTGAGCCTCCGGCTGCTCGCGCAGCTCCAGGGCGACCAGGTCGCCCTCCGGGTCGTAGCCCAGGCCCAGCTGGCCGACGCGGAACAGCGGCTCGACCGGCGGGTGGATGTGCATCTGGTCTTCGTCGTAATCAGCGGAGGCGTCGGCCAGGTCGGCGTATTTGGTGTTGATCTCGGCGAGGAACTGCTCCACGCCCACCGCCAGGCTTTGGATCTGGGTCTTCTCACAGATCAGGCTGACCGTGCGGTCGTCTTTCCAGGCCTGGATATAGAAGACCCGCTCGCCGGGGGCGCCGATGGCATCGGTGGTGATGTGGTCTACGGGGCGAAGTTCGATGGGTTTGGCCATTGTTTAGCAAAAGCGAGTATATCAGGGCATGGTTGTATTGCAGATTGCCTGATAGCTAATTACCAGTTACTGGCTTCCAGTTCAAATTCAGCAGACGGGCGCCCTTTTCGCCGATGAACAGCGTGCTCACCGAGGCGGTGTCGATGCTCAGCTTCTGGTACTGGTCCAGCGGCAGGCCCAGGTAGTGGGCGATGACTAGCTTGATGGGGTCGGCGTGGCTGACGCAGACCACGGCTTCTTTTGGCCCGTGGGCGGCGCAGATGCGCTCGACTTCGTTGACCAGGCGCAGCTGCTGCTCCGGGACGCTCTCGCCGCCAGGGAAGCGGAAGCGCGAGGGCGTTTGCTGGAGGATCTTCCAAGACTTCTCGCGGCGCATGTCCTTGAGCAGGCGGCCCTGCCAATCGCCCAGGTCGGTTTCCTGCAGGTCGCGGCGCTTTTGTACGCGCAGCCCGTGGGCGGCGGCCAGCGGCGCAGCGGTCTCCATCGCCCGCTCCAGCGGGCTGCTGTACACCGCGGCTAGTTTAGTTTTGGCCAGTGCGAAGGCCAGCGCGGCGGCCTGCGCCGCCCCGCGGGCGTTGAGGTGCACGCCCGGCAGCCGCCCAGCGGCGCGCTGGGTTTTCACGTAATCATTCTCGCCGTGGCGGATGAGCAACAAAAGCGGCATGCTAGCGGCCCCCGCCGCGGTGGCGGCGCTTGATCTCTTCGGCTTCGTCGTGGCCCGGAGTGGGCAGCTGCTCGCCCCGGGTGATGTTCAGCGCCAGGCGCTGCGCCTCGCGCCAGCGCGCCAGGCGGTCTTTCACCTGGGCTTCGTAGCCCTGCTCGGAGGGATCGTAGAAATAGGTGCCGAGTACATCTTTGGGCAGGTACTGCTGCGGGGCGAAGTGCTCCGGCTCGTCGTGGGGGTAAACGTAGCCCTCGCCGTGGCCGAGCGCTTTGCCGTCGCGGTTCTTGTCTTTCAGCGCGTCGGGCACATCCACTTTGCCCTCGGCCTCGATGCGCTGGTAAGCCGCGAAGTAGCCCAGCGCGCTGTTCGACTTGGCCGCGGTGGAGAGATACAGCGTGGCGTGCACGATGGGGAAGATGCCTTCGGGCAGGCCGATGAAGTCGAAAGACTGCGCCGCGGCGTTGGCCACCACCAGGCCCATGGGGTCGCCCAGGCCGATGTCCTCGCCGGCCAGGATGACCAGGCGGCGCAGGATGAAGCGCGGGTCTTCGCCGGCGTAGAGCATCTTGGCCAGCCAGTAGAGCGCCGCGTCGGGGTCGGAGCCGCGCACGGACTTGATGAAGGCCGAGATGGTGTCGTAATGGGCGTCGCCGTCCTTGTCGTAGAGCACGGCGCGGCGCTGGATGGACTCCTGCGCCACAGCCAGGGTGACGTGCACCGCGCCGTCCGCCGCGGCGGGGGTGCTCTCCACGGCCAGCTCCAGAGCGTTCAGCGCGTTGCGGGCATCGCCGCCGGCCACGCGGATGAGGTGCTCGGCGGCGTCTTCGTCCAGGTGGATGGTCCGCCCGCCGTAGCCGCGCTCCGCGTCGTCCAGCGCCATCTGCAGCACGCGGCGCACCTCGGCGTCGCCCAGCGGGCGCAGCTGGAAGATGCGCGAGCGCGATACCAGCGCGCTGTTCACCTCGAAATAGGGGTTCTCCGTAGTGGCGCCGATCAGGGTGATGGTGCCGTTCTCCACGTGCGGCAGCAGGGCGTCCTGCTGGGCTTTGTTCCAGCGATGCACCTCGTCCACAAAGAGGATGGTGCGGATGTTGTGCAGCTTGCGGCGCTCTTTGGCGTCGTCGAGCACCTGGCGCAGCTCGGCCTTGCCGGCCATCACTGCGGAGAGCGTGTCGAAGTGCGATTGGGTGTGGTTGGCGATGACCATCGCCAGGGTGGTCTTGCCGCTGCCCGGCGGCCCCCAGAGGATGATGGAGGAGAACAGCCGGTCGGCCTCGATGGCCCGGCGCAGCAGGCGGCCCTCGCCGAGGATGTCCTCCTGGCCGACGTATTCTTCCAGCCGCCGCGGCCGCATACGGGCCGCCAGCGGGGCCTCGGTGTTCAGCCGCTGCTTGAGCGCGTGGTCGAAGAGGTCACTCATACGAATGGGTTGACGACTTTTATGCCGCGGTAACTTCTACCCGGGTCAAAGTCTTCGGAGTAGATGGTGTCGCAGCCGAGCGCAAAAGCGCTTTGCAAAATCATCGCGTCCCAAAAGGAGGTGCCTAGTTCGGCTTGCAAGTCAATCGCGGCGAGAACGTCGTTGGTGTCAGGAATATGTACCTGCCAGACAGAAAAGGAACGCACCAATTCCTGCGCTTCCGTAATCTGCAACGGCAATGGTATCTTTCGCGTGACATTGTAATAAAACTCCTGGAGCACCTGAATGCTTAAATGCGCTCTTTTCGCAGCCCAAGTTTCCAAAATCAATAATTTGGCAATCCGATGCTTTTGACCAGCAGCAACATCCGATCCATATACGAGCACATTGGTATCGATAAAGGCGGAAACCGCCGGGTTAGCGCTCATGCAGATCGTCGCGCGTCCAGGTGATTTCGCCCTTAGTGCCTAAATCACGGCCTTCTTCCAGCCACTTTAGGTATCGCTGCTTGCCGGCGTCATACCCTTCATCCTTGTTCACCACTTCGGCCAAGGTAGAAGCCAGCAGCGCTGAAAGGGAGGTTTTGCGTTTGACGGCTAGCAGTTTGGCCTTTTGAAGCAGCTCTTTGGGCAAAGCCAGGGTCACGTTTTGTTTCTCCATAAGTCGATTTTATCACGTGTTTACGTGAAGAGCGCGGTGCTATACTCGCGGCCATACAATATTTCGGCCTCGGTTTCGTCTTCATAGGAGATGAAAGAGGCCGTTGCCCACCTGCCCATGTCCAGCGAACAGAAGCGGCGCATCACGGATGTCGTCGAGAGCGAAGGCTCCCGGCTGCGCAGCTTCATCCGCTCGCGGGTGCCGGATGTGCTGGACGCCGAAGACATTCTGCAGGATGTTTTCTACGAGCTGGTCGAAGCCAACCGCCTGCTGGTGCCCATCGAACACATCACCGGCTGGCTGTTCCAGGTGGCGCGCAACCGCATCACTGACCTTTTCCGCCGCAGGGACCCTGAGCGCTTCAGCGATGTGGAACCCGTGGATGGGGAAGAGCTGCTGCTCGAAGACCTGCTGGCCGCGGCCGACGAGGGGCCGGATGCGCAGTACACCCGCAGCGCCCTGCTGGCCGAGCTGGAGCAGGCCCTGGCCGGGCTGCCGGAGGCGCAGCGTGAAGTGTTCCTGGCGCATGAGGTGGAGGGGCGCTCTTTCAGTGAGATGGCCGCGGAAAGCGGCGTGAGCCTGAATACGCTGCTCTCGCGCAAGCGCTATGCGGTGTTGGCGTTACGCAAAAATTTACAGCATCTGATCAAAGAAGACGAGGTCTGAAATGGAAAAGAAGATCAAGCATAGTATCGGGCACTGGGTGGGCATCGGCATCCTGGTGATTCTGGGTATCACCGCCTTTGTGACCCTCGGTGCGTTCGTAGTGCAGGCGTTGTGGAACTGGCTGCTGCCCGAGTTGTTCGGCTTGCCGCTGATCACCTTCTGGCAGGCGCTGGGATTGCTGGTGCTCAGCCGCCTTCTCTTCGGCGGTTTTGGCTCGGGCGCCCGCGGCGGCCGGGGTCGCCACCGCAAGGGCTGGCGCCGGGGGCCGCTGACGCCGGAGGAGAAGGAGCGTTTGCAGCACAGCGCTCACCCGGAAGAAAGCGAAGACTAAACCGAAAAAAAGAGCGACCCTATGGGGTCGCTCTTTAGTTAAAAGGCTTGCCAATATGTAACATATATGTTACATATTGGCCATCGTGAGCAGCCAAATCGTCCGCCAGAAGTTCATCGCCCTCTCCGACCCGGCACGGCTGGACATCGTCCGCCGCCTGGCGAGCGGGCCGAAGACGGCCGGCGAGCTGGCCGGGCCCTACCCGGTCAGCCGGCCGGCCGTCTCGCGCCACCTGCGCGTGCTGCGCGAGGCGGGCATTGCCCGCGCCGAGGTGCGCGGGCGTGAGTGGTGGTACAGCGTGGATCCTGCGGCCCTGCAGGAGATGCAAGCCTGGCTGGAGGAGGTGCGCGGTATGTGGAGCACCGCGCTGGCGTCTCTAAAAGACTACGTGGAGGAACAGGATGGATAGCGTCACGGCAAGCATTCAGATCAAAGCCGGCAAGGACAAAGTCTTCGATGCTTTCGTCAACCGGGTCAACGATTGGTGGCCCTTCAAGGGCAAGTTCACTTACAGCTTCGCGCCCGAAGAGACAGCCCCGGGCCAGATCCACTTCGAGGCGCGCCTCGGTGGGCGCTTCTACGAAGTGTTCGCCAACGGCGAGGAGTTCCAGATCGGCGAGGTCAGCGCCTGGCAGCCGCCCGAGCGGTTCAGTTTTACCTGGAAGGGTGAAGAGTACCAGGCGCCTACGCAAGTGCTGGTCGAATTCACCGAGGCGGATGGGCAGACCACGGTAACGCTGACCCACAGCGGCTGGGCGGCCGCCGGCGTGCCGCAGTACGCGGCGAGCTATGGCGATGGCTGGGAAGAGATTTTGGGCGTGTTTGGCGAGTGGGTACTGGCCCCATAAAATGGAACGCACGATTCACTTCCAGCTGGACCTGCCGGCCACTCCGAAAGAGGTTTGGGATGCCTGGGTGACGGGGGATACGTTCTTTGCGCCGGAATCCAAAATAGACCCCCGGCCGGGCGGGGCTTATGAGATGTACTTCAACCCAGATGCTGAGCCCGGTTCACGCGGCGGCGAGAGCGTGGTCTTCCTGGCCCTGCAACGCCCGCACATGCTCTCGTTTACCTGGAATGCGCCGCCCGAATTGGCGGAAGTGCGCGCAGAGCACACCCATGTGACTGTACGACTGGAAGCGCTGCCAGGCGGCGGCACGCGCCTGCACTTCCGTGAAGATGGTTTCGGGCGGGGCGGTCAATGGGAAGAGCGCATCAAATACTTCCGCTATGCCTGGGGCAAGGTGGTGCTGCCGCGCCTGGCTTATCGCTTCGACAAAGGGCCGGTGGATTGGGCAGCCCCGCCGGATTTGAGCGATTATCTGGATATGGTCAGGGAGATTGGCGAGTGACTACTAGCCGTTCAACCCATCCATGTATTCTTTGATCTTGGGCACCCCGGTCATGCGCTCGTAGTAGAAGTTGTTGACCAGATTGATCAGCTCAGCCTTGGCCGCCTCAGCCTGTGTAGAGAGTTTTCCCTCTGTCTTTTCGCGGGAGAGGATGTCGCGCAGCTGCAGCAGCTCGCGCACAATTTCCTCCTCTTCCGGGCCTTCCAAGGCTTTCACCACGCTGAGAATCAGCTTGTCGGTTTGGCCCAGCAGCGTCTCCAGCTCGATCGAAGAATCCGGCGTGAAACAATCCTCGATGGTGCGGATCAGCGACCAAACCTGGTAGAGCACCGTGGCCGGCTCGTCGAACAGCTCGCGCAGGAAAGCGGCCTCCTCATAGCGCCCAGTGAGGCGGAAGATGTTGTACATGCGCTTGGCCGCCTTGCCGAAGTTCAGGTCGCGGGTGGTGTACTTGCGCACCTCGTTTTCCAGCTGGCGGACGTATTCGTCCAGTGCGTCGGCGTCCACCTGCTTGGCCAGCTTGGTGAACAGCGGAATGGATTCCGCCTCCAGGTAGACTTCCTGGAAATAGGGGTCCAGGTAGCCATCCAGCGGAGTGATCGTGCCGTCGGGCGCCTCCCAGGTGGCGTCCAGCATGTTGCTGGCGTTGACCAGTTGCTTGTGCGCCTGGTCAGCCACCACCCAATCCAGCTTGCACCAGCCGGGGTTCTGGGCAGCCTGCTCCCAGGTGATGGTCAGCGGAGCGCCTTCGGCGTCGTTCATTTCGATCTTGCCGGCTTGCACATCGGCCGCGCTCCAGGAGATGGGCGAGTCTGCCGGCAGCTTCTTGCCGTCGCGCACCACGTTCTGGGGGTAGTTGCCCATCTTGACTTCGATCAGTTCGTAGCCCGGGCCCTTGAAGGTGCCCAGGGCCTTCTCGCGGATCAACTCGCCCAGGATGCGGCAGGCTTCCTCACGAGTAGGGGCGATGATGTTGACCCGCTCGAAGAAGTCGGCGTCGCCGGGGTAGGTCTGGATCTTGGACTGCGCCGCCGAGCCGGAGAGCGCCAGGGCGGTTTCCACCTTGCCGGGCACATCCAAAAACTCGACCAGCTTGCCCATCTTGCGGAAGTGGGCCAGCTCCTCCGGGCTGAAGTCCAGCATGGTCATGCGGTGGCCGAACACGCCCGATTTCACATCCACGACCACGTCGTCGCCCCCGCCGTCTGCGGCCACGGCGGTGAGCCATTGCAGGGCGGCGGCTTCGTCCAGCTGTACGCCCAGGCGCTGGGCGGATTCGATGATGCGCTGCAGTGCGGCGGAAGGTTCAGGCATTGGTAGCCTCCTTGATTTCGGCAAGTATAGCGGCAAACACGGCGGCGCCCTGGCGGGCATCGTCCAGCGCATTGTGGTTCAGATATTCGTCCAGGCCGTAGTGGCTGCTGATGTGGTGGAAGGTGGTGTCCTCCCAGCGGCCGCCGTGCAGGCCGAGGTACAGGGCCTTGATGTCCAAAGCGCGATGGCCAAAGGGGTTGCCATCCAGATAGTGGTGGAAATAATCCGCCACGAACATCCAATCGAACGGAGCGTTGAAAGCCACGAACACCGGCGGCCGGCCGCCGCGCACCTCGTCCAGCCAGTCTGCGAAGCGCTGCATCGCCTCGCGCGGCTCCAGGCCGGCCTCGGCCAGCGCGGCCATCGAGAGGCCGTGGATGGTTTGCGCTTCTTCGGTGAAGTTCGGCTTCAGCGGTTTGAGCTCGGCGTAGAAGGTCTGCTGGGGGTCACTGACCAGCGCGGCGCCCACAGAGAGCAGGGAATAATCCGCCGGGTTGGGCCCGGCGGTCTCCACATCGACACAAATGAAACATTCATCAGACATAAGAGGGCGATTCTAGCATGTATGGGGCGGCAGACCCCGCGCACCGCTCCAGCCGATATAATCGCCCGCATGCCTATCGCCCGCTCCCCACGCTTCTTACCCTTGTTGTTTTTGGCTATCCTGCTGGCGGCCTGTGCTGGGGCCGGCCCCGCTGCGCCGCCCGAGCCCACGGCCACACCGGAGCCGGCCGGCCCGGGGACGCTGAACATCTGCGCGCCCAGCGAACCGGCCTCACTGTACTTGTATGCCGACAATTCGCAGGCGGCGCGCAGCATCCGCCAGGCGATATACGACGGCCCCTTCGACAGCCGCGGCCACCAGCCGCAGGCGGTCATCTTGCAGAGCGTGCCCAGCCTGGAGAATGGCGGGGCGGTATTGCACACCGTGGCAGTGAGCCCGGGCTCACTGGTGGTGGACGCAGGCGGCCAGGTGGCCCCTTTGCAACCCGGCCTGCGCATTTACCCGGCGGGCTGCCGGGATGGCGACTGCGTCATTGAGTACAGCGAGGGCGAGGTGCAGATGGACCAGTTGGTGGTCACCTTTGCGCTCAAGCCCGGCCTGACCTGGGCGGACGGCGCGCCGCTGACCGCGACCGATTCGGTGTATTCCTTTGAACTGGAGGCCGACCCGGCCACCCCGGGCGACAAGAGCAAGATAGAGCGCACCGCCAGCTACACTGCCGAGGGCGAGCGCGCCGTGTGGCAGGGCCTGCCCGGCTACCTGGACCCCGGCTATCAGACCAACTTCTGGCACCCGCTGCCGCGCCATATCTGGGGCGATACCTCCGCCGCCGACCTGCTGACCATCGAGGCGAGCAGCCGCCGGCCGCTGGGCTGGGGGCCGTATAGCGTCCGCGAATGGACACCCGGCCAGCGCATTTCACTGGAGCGCAACCCGAACTACTTCCGCGCCGCCGAGGGTCTCCCTTATTTTGAGACGCTGAACTTCATCTTCGGCGCGTTCAGCGCAGCGGACTTGCAGAACGGCAACTGCGACTTGCTTCTGCCAGCTGATGGGCTGGCCGACCAGGTCGGAGCCCTGCAAGCCGCCGGAGCGCAGTTGCACTACGCCCCGGCGGGCCGCTGGGAGCAGCTGGCCTTCGGCGTCCGCCCGCTGGACCACGACGACGGTTTCAACGTCTTCCAGGACAGCGCCAACCTGTTTGGCGATCTGCGCATGCGTGAGGCCATCGCCATGTGCATCGACCGGCAGGCGCTGGTGGACCAGCTGGCCTTCGGCCAGGGCAATGTGCTGCACACCTACCCGCCCGCGGACACTGTGTCCGTGGGTTACGGCATCCCCTTTGATCCGGCGGCGGGCAACGCCCTGCTGGATGAGCTGGGTTGGCCGCACGGCGCGGATGGCCTCCGCACCAACCAATTCTTCCCCGGCGCAGTGCCCGGCTTGCCGCTGCAGCTGACCCTGGCCATCGGCGACAGCCCGATGGCAGCGGCCATCGCCGGCCTGCTGCGCGCCAGCCTGGATGACTGCGGCATTGCGCTGGATGTGCACAGCGGCCCGGCCGAGCAGGTCTTCGCGCCCGGGCCGGAGGGAGAGGTCTTCGGCCGGCGTTTTCAACTGGCCCAGTTCGCCTGGCCCGGCACCGAACAGCCCGCCTGCTATCTGTACCTCAGCGAGGCCATCCCCGGCCCTGACCTGGGGACCTTCAAATACAGCTGGGGCGGCTGGAACATCGCCGGCTGGGCCGACGCGGAGTACGATGCGGTCTGTGCAGCCGCGCTGAGCCGCCTCCCCGGCGAGCCCGGTTACGCCGAGGCGCAAGCGCTGGCGCAGAACCTCTTCGCCCAGCGCATCCCCGCGCTGCCGCTGTTCGTCCCCTACCAGCTGGCCGCGGCCCGCGGCGACTTCTGCGGCTTCGGCGCCGAGCCGGGGACGCAATTGTTGCAAGAGATAGAGAACTACGGCTATGCGGAGTGGTGCCAGTAAGCCCCGCTTGACAAGCGCCGTTTTCAGCCGCATAATCGCTATTCAATAAGCAAAGACCGCGAAGCGGAGTAGTACGCGCCGAAACGAAGGCACAGAGAGCAGGGCCTGCTGAAAGACCTGCCCCCACGCCGGCGCCGAATGGGCCGCGGAGTTGCGCAGCGAACCAACCATGCAGTAGCTGTTGCCGGGCGCCCCCGTTACCGGGCTTCAAGCGAGTTGGGTTTCGACCCAGCTAACTGAGGTGGCACCGCGGAGTTCGTTCGTCCTCAATCCATTGGATTGAGGACGTTTTTGTTTGGAGGCAAGATGGCAGACAAGAAGACAAAAGACCGCATTCTTACCGGGCATCGCCCCACCGGGCCGCGCCACATCGGCCACCTGGTGGGCACGCTGGAGCAGTGGGCCAAGATGCAGGAAGACTATGAGTGCTATTTCCTCATCGCCGACCTGCACGTACTCACCACGGACTATGAGCACCCGGAGCGAGTGCAGAACAACATCGCCGATGTGATGGTCGATTGGCTCGCCTCCGGCCTGGATCCCGCCAAGGCGACTTTCGTGCGCCAGTCAGCGCTGATGGAGCACGCCCAGCTCTCGCTGCTCTTCGGCATGCTCACCACCGTGGCGCGCCTGGAGCGCGTGCCCACCTACAAGGAGCAAATCCAGCAGCTCAAGCTGAACCCCTCAGTGGGCCTGCTCACCTATCCGGTGCTGCAGAGCGCGGACATCCTCATCTACAAGGCCAACCTGGTGCCGGTGGGCGAGGACCAGCTGCCCCACATCGAGCTGACCCGCGAGATCGCCCGGCGTTTCAATACCCAATATGGCGAGACCTTCCCCGAACCGGAGGGCCTACTGACCAAGACGGCCCGGCTACCCGGCACGGACAACCGCACGATGCACAACTCCTACGGCAACACCATCCGCCTGGGCGACACGCCGGAAGAGACGTCCAAGAAGGTGATGAGCATGTACACCGACCCCAACCGCCTGCGCGCCACCGACCCGGGCACGGTGGAGGGCAACCCGGTGTTCGAATATCACGGTGTGTTCAACTCGAACACGGATGAGGTGGAAGACTTCAAGCAGCGCTACCGCGAGGGCAAGGTGGGCGACGTGGAGGTCAAGAAGCGCCTGGCCGAAGCCTTGAACGAATACCTGGCCCCGCTGCGCGCCCGCCGCGCTGAGTTGAGCAAAGACCCCGCTGCGGTGGTCAAAGTCCTCGACGACGGCACGGAGCAGGCGCGCCCCCTGGTGCAGGCCACGCTGCGCGAAGCCATGCAGAAGATGGGGTTGCAGTGAACCAGTTCTTCCCCATTCCTCCCAAGCAGGACCGGCCGCCTTGAAGGGCTGGCGCGATGCCGTCCAGGCAAGGCCCAGCGCCGGCTGCTTAGCTTCGCACCGCCCGCGCTCATGGCCTTGCTGCATGCCCTGTTGGGCATCCAATCCAACCTAAGACAAGCAAGGAGCAAGCCATGAGCGAGCAGATTCGATTCAACCTAACTGAAAACGACCTACCCAAGCGTTGGTACAACATCAATGCCGATATGCCGGTTCCGCCCAACCCGGTGCTGCACCCGGGCACCTTGGAGCCGGTAACGCCGGATTTCCTCTCGGTGTTGTTCCCCATGGAGCTGATCCTGCAAGAGGTGAGTAGCGACCGCTATATCGACATCCCCGAAGAAGTGCGGGATGTGTACCGGCTATACCGGCCGACGCCTTTGCTGCGTGCGGTGCGTCTGGAGAAGGCGCTGGAGACTCCGGCGCACATCTACTACAAATACGAAGGCGCCTCTCCGGTGGGCAGCCACAAGCCCAACACGGCCATTCCACAGGCTTTTTACAACAAGGCGGCCGGCACCCAGGCGCTGACCACAGAAACCGGCGCGGGCCAGTGGGGCTCGGCGTTGGCCTTTGCTGCGTCGCTGTTCGACATCCCTGTGGAAGTCTACATGGTCAAGGTCTCCTATCAGCAGAAGCCGTACCGGCGCATCCTGATGGAGACCTACGGCGCCAAAGTGTTCGCCAGCCCCACCGAGCACACCCAATACGGCCAATCCGTGCTGGCGGCGGACAAAGACAACCCAGGCTCTCTGGGCATCGCCATCTCTGAGGCGGTGGAGGCCGCAGCGGCTTCCGGCGGGGCCAAGAAATACAGCCTGGGCTCGGTGCTGGGCCATGTGCTAATGCACCAGACGGTGATCGGCGAAGAGGCGCTGATGCAGATGGACCTGGCCGGGGAATACCCGGATGTGGTCATCGGCTGCGTGGGCGGCGGCTCCAACTTTGCCGGCATTGCCTTCCCGTTCCTGCGCCAAAACCTCAAGGATGGGCAGCGCACCCGCCTGCTGGCCGTGGAGCCGCAAGCCGCGCCCAGCCTGACCCAGGGCGTATATGCCTTCGACTACGGCGACACGGCGAAGATGGCGCCCATCGTCAAGATGCACACGCTGGGGCACAGCTTCATCCCCGCGCCGATCCACGCCGGCGGGCTGCGCTACCACGGCATGGCCCCGCTGCTCTCGGCGCTGTGCGACTCGGGCCATGTAGAGGCCGTCGCCGTGCCGCAGGTGTCCACCTTCGAGGCGGCCCATCAGTTCGCCCGGCACGAAGGCATCCTGCCCGCGCCGGAATCGGCGCATGCCGTGCGCGCCGCTATCGACCAGGCGCTGGATGCCAAGCAGAAGGGCGAAAAGCGCACCATCCTCTTCAACCTCTCCGGCCACGGCCACTTCGACTTGGCGGCTTACGAAGCGTTCCTCGCCGGCCAGCTGACCGATTACCAATATCCTGAAGACAAGGTGAAGGCCGCACAGGCCGAGCTGCCGGAAGTGGCGCTGGCAGCTTGACGATGCTGAGCGTAGTTCAAAACAGCCGCCCGGAAGGGCGGCTGTTTTGTCTGCTGTCAGGCAATGCTGCGTCAGCGCACTGAGAACTCGAGGGTGGTGTCCAGTTCGCCGTTCAGGTAGATCTCCACCCGGTAGCTGCCATTGGGCCAGAAGAACCCCGGAGCGTTGGCCAGGTCGAAGACCAGCAGGGCGCTCTCACTCGTGATGGTGGCCTCGTCGATCACCAGGTCAGGCTCCTCGCCCTCCACGCTGGTGGCGATCCAAACCGCGCGCACCTCCGTATTCGGCGAGGCATTGGTCAGGTCCACAATGGCGTAGAACACCGCGTCGTCGCTGTAGACGGTGGTCGGCTGGTCGCCTTCGCTGTTCAGCGACATGTAGGCATCCGCAATGTTGGCACTGCTGTAGCTGAACCCGCAAGCCAGCTGGGCCAGGACCAGAACAGTCAAAATAAGCATCAAGATCGGTTTCTTTTGCATGCTGTCTCTCCTCGTTCTGAGAACGAAGCTGAGCTGAAAAATGTTCTTTCGAAGGGGAGCTAATCTTTGTTCAGGAAGACGGGCAGGTGGCCCAGCGCGTGGATGTGCGCCCACTTGGCCTGGTCGCCCTCGGTGAAGATGGCCGCTTCGGCGGCAATTTCCGCTCCGGCTTTTTCCATCACCGCGCGCATGCCTTGCTGTGTAGAGCCGGTGCTGACCACGTCGTCCACGAGCACGACCCGCTTGCCGCTCACCAGGGCGCGGTCTTTGGCGTCCAGATACAGGGTTTGCGGCTGCCTCGTGGTGATCGAGATGGTCTCGGCCTGGATGGCCTCGCCCATGTAGGGCTTGTAGCTCTTGCGCAGCACGACATAGGGCTTGTACGTCTCTTCGGCCAGGGCGTGGGCCAGGGGGATGCTCTTGGCTTCGGCGGTGACCAGGGCGTCGTAGTCCACGCCCGCCAACTGCTGCGCCAGTGCATGCGCGCAGGCGCGCACCAGCTCAATGTCGCCCAGGATGTTGAGCAGGGCGATGGTTACGCCGGGGGCCACTTCCACCAGCCGCAGGTGGCGGGTCAGGCCGGCGACTTCTACGGTATATGTCTCGCTCATCGGATGCCTCATTATAATGTTGGCTTGAAAGACCGCCACCTGCTCCTCGGCCTGTTTGCCCTCCTAGTCGCCTGCGCCCCGCAGGCCGCCGTTCCGTTGCCCATAGCTCCATCAGGTGAGGGCGTCGCCATCGCAGTTTACTTCAGCGACCCGCAAAGCCCCGCCGCGCACACGGTGCGCGGCGGGCCGGATGCGCGGCTGGCCGCGGCCATCGCCGCCGCCCAGGTGAGCGTGGATATGGCCATCTATGACCTGGACCTGTGGAGCGTGCGCGATGCGCTGCTGGAAGCCCAGCAGCGCGGCGTGTTGGTGCGCCTGGTGGTGGAAAGCGACAACCTGCGCCGTTCCGCCGAACTGCAGCTGCTGCAGGCGGCGGGCATCGCCATTGTGGACGACCGGCGCCGTGAGTTCATGCACAACAAGTTCACCATCATCGACCGCCAGCACATCTGGACTGGTTCGATGAACTACACTGTTTCTGGAGCATATTTCAGCCGCAACAACCTGCTGCATATCGATTCGCCGGCGCTGGCCGAGAACTACCTGGCAGAATTCGAGGAGATGTTCTTCGGTTTCGACTTCGGTGAATTCTCGCCGGCCAACACGCCATATCCTTCGCTGGACCTGGAGGGCGTGCTGGTGGAAACCTATTTCGCCCCGGAAGACGGCGCCCTGCGCCGCCTGGTGGGCCTGGTGAACGCCGCCGAGGAGAGCATTCACTTCATGGCGTTCTCGTTCACCTCGGATGAGCTGGCCGCCGCAGTGCACGCCGCGGCGGTCCGCGGGGTGGTCGTGCGCGGCGTGATGGACGAAGACCAGGGCCTGCACAACACCGGTGGCGAGTACTTCGGCTTCATGGAAGCCGGGCTGGCCGTGCGCCTGGACGGCGAGCGCGGCGCGATGCACCACAAGGTGCTGGTCATCGACGAGCGCATCGTGGTCACTGGCTCCTATAATTTCAGCAACAGCGCCGAGCGGCGCAACGACGAGAATCTGCTGGTGATCACCAGCCCCGAACTGGCTGCCGAGTATCTCGCTGAATTCGAGCGCATCTGGGAGTTGGCTTTGCCATGAGCTCGCCACTGCTCATGCTGCTGGCCTTCGCGGCATACGCCGTGCTGCACTCCGTGTTGGCCGCCCAATCGGTCAAGGATTGGGCCGCGCGGCGCTTTGGTGCGGCAGCGGTGCAGCGCTATTACCGTCTGTTCTTCAACGTCGTCGGCGTGCTCAGCCTGCTGCCCGTGCTGGCGCTGGCGGCCTGGCTGCCGGACGCCGAACTGTACCGCCTGCCGGCCAGGGCGCTGCCTTTCAGCCTGCTCGGCCAGCTCGCCGGACTGTGGCTGCTCGCGGTCTCCCTGCGCCAGACCGGCCTGGGTGACTTCCTCGGCCTCAGCCAGCTGGGCAGCCCCGCCGCGCCAACGGGGCTGGTCACCAGCGGCGTCTACGCCTGGGTGCGCCACCCGCTCTACACCGGCAGCCTGCTGGTGCTCTGGCTGCTGCCGCGCATGACCTGGAACAGCCTGGCGCTGATTGTCGCCATCACCCTGTATTTCGTCATCGGTTCCTGGTTCGAGGAGCGCAAGCTGGAACGCGCTTTCGGCCAGTTCTACCGCGACTACAAGGCGCGTACGCCGGCTTTCATCCCGCGCCCGCCGCGCAAAGTTTCTTAGACTCCTCCAATCTGAGGCGGATACGCTTTTGTCGAGAGCACGTTGGCTCTCCGGAGGTTCACATGGAACTCGGCGAATTGTTTCTAATTGAGGATGCCCGCATGGGGGTGGAAGAGCGCGTGTTGTGGGCCGCGAAGCACTACCGCCAGAAGTACGGCCAGGCGCCTACATTGTGCCTGCTCCACCCCAGCCTGCTGCCCGGCGCCCGCCGCCTGGGCGGCCTGCGCCTGGAAGCGCGGCGCAGCATTCTGCCGAATTACTTGTGGTTGGGCGCGCCCTCCGCGGATGAGCGGGCGGCTAAGCCGCTGGCACGCTGAGGCGGGCGACGAAGGTCTCCATCGCCAGCGCGGCCTCGATTTCCCCGGTCTTGATTTGTTGGTCCAGCTGTAACAGGCGCCGGTAAAGCGCATCCAACGCCCGCGCCGAAAAGCGCCGGGCCTGCCCAGCCAGCTTTTGGGCGCGGAAGGGGTGGATGCCCAGTTCCTTGGCGATCTGTTGGTCGTTCCTGCCCTCATCCAGCAGGTTGCGGGTTTGCACCAGCAGGCGGAAGTGGCCCACCAGGCTGAAGAAGAACAGGATGTGGTCGCGCTCCTGCAGCAGGGTCTCCAGCCGGTTCATCGCCTGGGCCGGGTTGCCGCCGGTGAGCGAGTCGAGCAGGCCGAAGAAGTCGCCCTGCTCGCCCAATGGCTGGCAGAGCAGGCGCACGTCCTCGGCGGTTACCGGGCGGCTGTAGCCCGCATGGGCGAGCAGCTTGGCAATCTCGTTCTCCGCAGCCAGCTTGTCGCTGCCCAGCAGCTGCACCAGCGCGGCGGCCGCCTGCGGCTGCAGTTGGCCGCCCAGCTCAGTGGCGCGCTGCTGCAGCCAGGCGGCCATTTGCGCGCCCTGCGGCAGCGCAAAGGCGCGCACCTCGACGCGCGGCCCGGCAGCCTGCGCCCACTTCAACAGCCAGTGCTTGGTATCCAGGCTCTGGTTTTCCTGGATGACAAAAGCCGTGCTGGCAGGGAGTTGTTCCAACAAGGCGGTGAAGCCGGCGCGTGCCTCGGCGGCATTGAAGGCTTTGGCCGCCCCCTGCACGCACACCAGGCGGCGCTGGCTGAGGAACGGTGCGGCCATGGCCGCATTGGTCAGCGCGTCCAGCGAAAGGTTGCCCTCGAAGCGGGTGGTGTTCATCTCGGCGGTGCTGGGCTCGCCCAGCCCGCCGGCCAGGGCAGCTACCGCCGCCTTGATGGCGGGCTGGTCTTCGCCATGGAAGATGTAGACGCCCGGTTGCGCCATCTAGCTGTGGGTTTCCACGCGGTGCAGCGTGGTGTGGCCGCGCTGTGTGCGTTGGATGCTGAGGACTTGCAGGCTGCCCACATCGGCGCTGGTGGTTACATACTTCTGCAGCCAGCTGCCCAGCGGGCGGGCCAACAACAAGCCGAACACGCTGGCCACCACCATCAGCGGCAGGCGCAGCAGCCAGGGGCTGCGGCCGCCTGCGCCGCGCAGGGCCAGGTTGCCCACGCCGCTGGTGACCGCCGCGGCGGTCACCAGGTTGGTGCCGCAGTTGGGGTGCACCGCCAGCCAGCTTTCGCCGGCGCGCATGCGCAGCAGGGCTTCCTGTACCGCTTCGTGCACGGATTGGGTGTCCACCTCGCCCATCAGCCAGAAGCCGCGGGCGTCGGAGTGGCCGGCGATGCCGCCGTGCCGCCGCCGGGCGGTGAGCACGTGGATGGTGGCATGCTCCAGCCCGTGGTTGCGACGGGTGCGCAGCAACCACGGGGCTTGGAGCAGAGTTTGCACGAGGTTCAAGTTATGCCTTTGAGGTTCTCGGGGTCCTCGGCCGGCGCGGCTTGACGATGACCTCGGGCGTGCCGCTTGCGGCATCCAACTGCAGGTAGCCCAGCGTCCAGACGCTTTGGATGTAGCTCACCAGGATGCCCTGTAACAGCAGCAAGATGGGCAGGACGAGGAGGAAGAGCACGCCGGCGATCAGGAAACCGCGGCTCATCGCATCCGGGTCGGTGAAGATGGTGAACAAGATTGGCGCAAAGACCACCACCAAAGGCAGCAGCATCACCAGGCTGGCGAGCACCCCAATGATGAAGAGCGCGATCGCCAGGCCGGCCAGGGGGCCGGGCTGGCTGCGCAGCAGACTCCAGGACTTGCCCAGCGCTTCGTTGATGCTGAGGCGCTCTTTCACCAGAGCCACGTTGGCCACTTCACTGTAGATGCTGAACACAATTGCCAGCGGCACAACCAGGCACACCAGGCAGATCAGGCCGAAGCCCAGGGTAAGCACACCCAGCGGAATGCCGAGCAGCAACAGGCCGACAGCACCGAGGAAAGCGATCAGGCCCAAGACGAGGTTAAGGCCCAGCGCAGAACCCAACTGAGCGCGAGCATCGCCGGAGAGGGCGCGGAAGTTGATCGGCTGGCCATCTTCCGCGCGCAGCACACCGCGGATCAGGCCCACTTTGCCGAAGATGCCGACCACCCAGGCCAGAATGCCGATCAGCAACAAGAGACAAAAGATGCCAGCGATCAGCACCCAACCGCCGCTTTCCAGAAAGTTCTCCAGGTTGCGGCCGAACTGCTCGAACTGGGGACCGAAGTTCTGCGGCTCGCTGACGTTTGAAGAACCGCCGAAACCGCCACCACCGCCTCCGCCCCCGCCGGCGCAGGAAGCCAAAATGCCGAAGATCCACAGCACTTTGTGCTGCCAGATGATCTGCCAGGCACGGGTAAGAATTCTCCCTAAGTCCATGCTTTCTCCTTATTTATGTATCCACGTAAAAAAACGACCACACTATACATACGCACTCTGTACCGTATCGTTACGCGCCGGGCTGTATGTAACGATATTACATCACTCCGGCGCCACTTTGGCAACCAAAGGCCCTTGCAAGGCAAACTCGTGCCCTTGCGCTGCCAGCTGCGCCGCGCGGAGTTCACTCCCATTCAATCGTGGCGGGCGGCTTGCTGCTGATGTCGTATACCACCCGGTTGACGCCCTTGACTTCGTTGACGATGCGGCCCGAGACGCGAGCCAGCAAGTCTTCGGGCAGCCTGGCCCAGTCGGCGGTCATGTAGTCCTGGCTGCTGACTGCCCGCAGGGCGACGCATTCCTGGTAGGTGCGCTGGTCGCCCATCACGCCCACGCTGTACACCGGCAGCAGCACGGCGAAGGCCTGCGCCAGCGGGGCGCCGGCCGTGCCCAGCAGTCCGGCGGCCTCCAGCTCGCCGGTGAAGATGGCGTCCGCAGCGCGCAGGCGCTCCAGGCGCTCGGCGGTCACTTCACCCAGGCAACGCACCGCCAGCCCCGGGCCGGGGAACGGCTGCCGCCAGACCAGCCCGGCGGGCAGGCCAAGCTCCAGTCCCACCTGGCGCACCTCATCCTTGAACAGATAGCGTAGTGGCTCCACCAGCTCGAAATCCATGTCTTCCGGCAGGCCGCCCACGTTGTGGTGCGTCTTGATGCGCTGGGCGTGATGGCGCTCCGGGGCGCGCGATTCGATCACGTCTGGGTAAATCGTCCCCTGCAATAGGAAAGGCGGTTGGCCCAAGGCTTTGGCCTGCTCTTCGAAGACGCGGATGAAGCGCTCGCCAATGCGACTGCGCTTCTCCTCCGGGTCGGTCACTCCGGCCAGGTCGCCGAGGAACTGCTCGGCGGCGTCCACGACCACTAGCTCGATGCCCAGGCCGGCTTGCAGGGCTTCACGCACCTGCTGGCGCTCGCCCTGGCGCAGCAGGCCGGTGTCCACAAAAATGGCGACCAGCTGGTCGCCAATCGCGCGGTGCACCAGCGCGGCGGCTACGCTGGAATCCACGCCGCCGCTGATCGCCGCCAACACGGCCCGGTCGCCGACCTGTTGGCGCACCGCGGCCACGGACTGCTCCACGATGTGGCCGGGGCTCCAATCGGCCGGCGCGCCGCAGATGTCCACCGCGAAGCGGCGCAGCATCTCCAGCCCACCGGGGGTGTGCTGCACCTCGGGGTGGAACTGCACGCCGAACAGCTTGCGCTCCAGGTCGGCCATGGCCGCCACCGGGGCGTTGTCGCTGCTGGCGATCGGCGCGAAGCCGACCGGTGCCTGCTCGATGCGGTCGCCGTGCGACATCCACACGCGCTGCTCGCCCGCCAGCAGGGGGTTCTCCGCCGTGCTGCGGATGTCTGCCGCCCCGTATTCACGCTGCCCCGCCGGGGCCACGCGGCCGCCCAGCGCGTGGGTCAGCGCCTGCATGCCGTAGCAAATGCCCAGCACCGGCTTGCCGCTGGCCAGCACGTAGTCGGGCAGCTGCGGCGCGCCGGGCTCGTACACCGAGGCCGGGCCGCCGGAAAGCACGAAGCCCTGCGGCTCGCCGGCCAACACATCGCCGGCGGGCGCATCGCAGGGGAACAACTGGCAGTAGACCTGCGCCTCGCGCAGGCGGCGGGCGATCAGCTGCGAAGTCTGCGAGCCGAAATCGAGGATGGCGATCATTCGGCAAACTCGATGATCTCGCCCTCCATGCGGCGGATGGCGGCCAGTGAGTGCACGGGCACGCCGAGCACCTCCAGCGCCGCCCGCCCGCCTTCGAAGGTCTTTTCCACCAGCGCGCCCACGCCGACGATCTCGGCGCCGGCGGTCTGCGCCAGGCGCGCCAGGCCCAGGATGGTGGCGCCAGAGGCCAGGAAGTCGTCGATGATCAGCACGCGTTCGCCTTTGGACAGATACTCCGGCGAGACGATCAGTTCCACCGTGCGGCCTTTGGTGTGCGAGGGGGCCAGGGTGAGGAACACCTGGTCCGGCATGGTGATCGGTTTGTGTTTGCGGGCGTAGACGACGGGGATATCGAGATGCTGGGCGGTGGTTAGGGCAGGGGCGATGCCGGAGATTTCGGCGGTGAGCACTTTGCTGGCCTTCACCGGCGAAAACAGGCGGGCCAGTTCCTGCCCGCAGGCATCCATCAGTTTGGCGTCCACCTGGTGGTTGATGAAGCCGTCCACCTTGAGGATGCCGTTGCCCAGGTTTTGCCCCTCGTGCAAAATTCGGTCTTTGAGAGCTTGCATGCCTGCCTTTCGGTGGATGGTGGCGTTTCCGAATTTTACAACGGCTTTGGCGCCTATTAGCTTGTCTTAAGTTGGCTGTGCTAGAATCCAATGATTCGCCCCGGCGAACTTTCCCATGAACGCCCCCATCGTCCTCGCCTCCAGTTCGCCGCGACGCAAAGCCCTGCTGGCGTTGGCCGGCGCTCCTTTCGAAGTGCAGGCCGCCGATATCAATGAAGATGTGCACCCTGGGGAGGACCCGCTGGCCTACGTGCGTCGCCTGGCGGAAGAAAAGGCGGCCAAGGCTGCCGAAGCGTATGCCGGCCAGGACGTGCTGATCATCGCCGCTGACACCACGGTGGCGAACGACGGCCACATCTTGGGCAAGCCGGCAGATGGCGAAGAGGCCCGCCAGATGCTCAGCAGCCTGCGCGGTCGTGAGCACATGGTCTACAGCGGCATCGCCGTGCTGCGCACCGCCAGCGGCGAGATGCGCAGCGACGTGGCCACCACGAGTGTGCCGATGCGGGCCTACTCCGGCGCCGAGATCGAAGCCTACATCGCCACCGGCGACCCACTGGACAAGGCGGGGGCTTATGCGATACAACATCCCGGCTTCCATCCGGTGGCCGAGATGGAGGGCTGCCGGGCCAACGTGGTCGGGCTGCCGCTCTGCCACCTGAAGCGCAACCTGGAAAAATGGAACCACATGCTCCCCGACGACCTGCCCGCCGCCTGCCAGGCGCATTTGCAGTACGACTGCCCGGTCAGCGAGGCCATCTTGGAGTGGCGCCAATGAGGGCGCTGCTCGCCTTCCTGATCGCCGCGCTGCTGCTCGCTGCCTGCAGCGGCGGGGGCGGGGCGCAGGAGTTGCCCACGCCCGAAGTCAGCGTGGCTTCGGCGCCCAACCCCGAGGCGGTCGCCCGCGCCTATCTGGATGCCTGGAACGCCGGCGATTACCCGGCCATGTACCAGATGCTCTCTTCGGCCAGCCGCCAGGCGATCAGCGAAGAAGATTTCCTGGCTCGCTACGGCATGGTGGCCACGCAAACCAACCTGTTCGGGGTGAACTACCAGATTTTGCAAACGCTGACTCACCCTCAAACCAGCCAGGTGGGCTACCGGGTCACGTTGAACTCGGCGGTGGTGGGCGAGATCAGCCGCGATACGCACATGGACCTGCAGTTGGAAGGCGGCGATTGGCGCGTGGTATGGGATGATCGCATCATCCTGCCGGAGCTGGCCGGCGGCAACACGCTCAGCCTGGAACGCTTTGTGCCGGCGCGCGGCATCATCTACGACCGCAACGAGCAGCCCATCGCAGCCAACTCGCCCGCGGTGGCTGTGGGCGCCTACCCGTGGGCGATCGCCGCGGACGACACCAACCAGGTGATCACCGAACTGGCCCGGGTGGGCCAGCGACCGACCACTGAAGTCAGCGCCATGCTCTTCCCCGAGACCGGCGACCCACCTTACTATGTGTCGATCGCCGAGGTTTCCCAGGACCAGTTCCAGACCCGTGCCGGCAACTGGTCCGGCTTGAGCGGCATCTACTATTACGAATTCAACACCCGCCTGTATTTCAACGCCGCGGGCAGCCCCACTTCCAGTGGGCTGGCTCCCCAGGCTGTGGGTTTCTTCGGCCCCATCCCGGCAGAAGAGATTTCCACCTACATCCCGCTGGGCTACCAAAGCCACGACTGGGTCGGGCGCATGGGCCTGGAAGCCTGGGGCGAGGAATACCTGGCCGGCAAACGCGGCGGGGCACTCTACGTATTGAACCCCGAGGGTGGGGTGGTGACCCAGCTGGCGCAGACCAGCGCCCAGCCTGCCGCGTCGATCTACTCCACCATCGATGCCGAGCTGCAGCGCCAGGCGCAGGATGCGATCAAAGATTTCCGCGGCGCCATCGTGGTGATGGAACGCGACACAGGCCGTGTTCTGGCGATGGTCTCCTCACCGAGCTTCAACCAGAACTGGGCCGACCCGGCCAACGCCAACAGTTTCTGGAACAACTATTTCCCGGACAACCAGCAGCGCTTCTTCAACCGCGCCACGCAGGGCCAGTATCCCCCCGGCTCCATCTTCAAGGTGATCACCTTCGCGGCCGGCCTGGAGAGCGGCTTGTATGAGCCCGAGTCCACCCTGGACTGCACCCAGCAATGGTTCGGCCTCTCCGGCATCGTGCTGGACAACTGGACGGTGGCCCGCGAACTGCCCGCCGACGGCGTGCTCAACTACCTGCAGGGCCTGATGCGCTCCTGCAACCCCTGGTATTACCAGATTGGCCTGGACCTGTACAACGCCGGGCAGGAAGAAGCCATCACCGATATGTCCTACGGCTTCGGCCTCGGCGCGCTGACCGGCATTCAGGGCGTGCCTGAATCGCCCGGCACGCTGGCCCCGCCCGAAACTGGCGATGGCGACACCGGGCGCAACCAGGCGGTGCAGCAGGCTTTCGGCCAGGGCACCACCACGATCACACCGCTGCAGGCCGCCGTGTACGCCGCCGCGGTGGGCAACGGCGGCACGCTGTTCCGCCCGCTGCTGGTGGACCAGGTGGTGGACGCCAACGGCACCGTGATCCTCAACTTCGAGCCCGAGGCGCGCGGCACCCTGCCGATCAGCGAGAACACCCTGCTCAACCTGCAAAATGCGATGGGCACGGTCACCGCCAACCCGCGCGGCACCGCCTTCCGCCAGTTCTCCGGGTTCGGCATCCCAGTGCACGGCAAGACGGGCACCGCCACCGCTGGCCAGGGGCTGGACCCGCATGCCTGGTTCATCGGCTACACCAACGCCGGCCGGGCCAACCAGCCGGATATCGCCATCGCCGTGCTGGTCGAAAACGTCGGTGAAGGCTCCGAATTCGCCGCCCCCATCTGGCGCCGCGTGGCCAGCTACTATTTCTTCGGCGCCGCCGGCCCGCTCTATCCCTGGGAGACGGACTTCGGCGTGCTCGACCCGATCTATTTCGACGAGACCCTCCAGGCGCAGGCCACGGCCACCGCCGAAGCCGAAGAAGCCATTGTTGTCACCCCATCCCCTTAATTTGACCGGATGACGATCAGCCGCGGCCTGGTGGTCCACTCGCAGTCCGGCTTTTACACCGTGGAGACCGACCACGGGCATATCGTCGCCCGCCTGCGCGGCCGCCTGAAGAAGGGCCGCGCCACTGGCGACATCGTCGCCCTGGGCGACTGGGTGGAGGTGGCGCACCCCGGCGGTGGCGTAGAGGCGATGATCGAGTCCGTGGAGCCGCGCAGCCGCGCCCTGGTGCGCCAGGACCCGCGGCCCAATGGGCTCTACGAGCAGGTCATCGTGGCCAACCCGGACCAGGCGCTGTTCGTCTTCGCTTGCGCGCAGCCGGCCCCCCGGCTGCGCATGCTGGATCGCTTCCTGGTGATCGCCGAGGCGCAGCACATCCCCGCCGTGGTGGTGGCCAACAAGATCGACGTGGTCGGTTTGGAGATCGCCCGGGAGCAGTTCGGCCACTATGCAGAGTTGGGCTACGGCCTGGTGTACACCTCGGCGGTGGATGGCACTGGCGTGGACGAACTGCGCCGGCTGCTGAAGGGCAAGCTCTCCGTGCTGGCCGGGCCGTCCGGCGTGGGCAAGACCAGCCTGATGAACGTCGTGGAGACCGGCCTGGACCTGCGCGTGGGCGAAGTGCAGGAAAGCTCCGGGAAGGGCAGACACACTACCGTGGAGCGCCGGCTGTTCAAATTGGCCGGCGGCGGTTATGTGGCGGATACACCCGGCCTCAAGGCGCTGGCTTTGTGGGACATCGAGCCGGAGGAGCTGGATGGGTATTTCCCGGAACTGCGTGAATTGATCCACGGCTGCCAGTTCCGCAGCTGCCATCACTTCGAGGAACCGGGCTGCGCTGTACGGGCGGCGGTGGAAGCCGGGACGGTGCACCCGGCGCGCTACGAATCCTACAAGTTATTGCGCCAGGGCGCCAGAGACGACGCTTAGCCAACAAAAAACGCCGCTGGGAAGCGGCGTTTTGTTTTTTAGCGATTCGATGCGGTTTAGCGATCTTGCCTGGATTCGGCGCTGACCAGTGCGGCCCCCGCCACGCCGGTCAACAACCCGGCCACTGAAGCGCCGTAGGTCAGGAAGGCGGTCACGAAGGTGGTCGGGATGTATTCCAGGATCATGGCAAAGGCGAGCACCATTCCCAGGGTGACCAGGAAGCCGCCGATGACCAGAAAGCGCCTGCCGCCGCTAAGCAGATTTCTTAGCATGTTCCGGATCGTAGAGCCAGCAGTAGGTGAAGTGGCCCTTCTCGGGCTCAAACTCTGGCGGGTCCAGCTTGTCGCATACCCCGTCGATGAACTTGGGGCAGCGCGGGTGGAAGCGGCAACCGGTCGGCGGGTTCACCAGGCTGGGCGGCTCGCCGGGAGGCACTTCCTTGAAGTGCAGCGCGTTGGCCCCGTCCGGGTCGGAGGTGGCCGCCAACAGCGCTTCAGTGTAGGGGTGCTTGGGCTTCTTCAGCAGGTTGTCCACCTCTGCTTTTTCGATCAGCTGCCCGGCGTACATCACCAGGATGCGCTCGGAGAAGTAGCGCACCGTGGAAAGGTCGTGGGTGATGTAGATCACCGCCAGGTTGTGGCTCTCCTGCAGGCCGCGCAGCAGGCGCAGGATTTCCACGCGCACCGAAGCGTCCAGCATGGAGACGGGCTCGTCGGCCACGATCAGCTTGGGCTCCAGGATCATCGCCCGGGCGATCACGATGCGCTGCTGCTGGCCGCCGCTGATCATGTGCGGGAACTTCGGCAGGAATTCATCCTGCGGGGTCAGCTTGACCTCTTCCATTACCTTTTTGATGCGGCGCAGGCGCTCTTCTTTGTCCTTGATGCCGTGGATGATCAGCGGCTCTTCCAGGATGCGCTCCACGGTCATGAAGGGCGGCAGCGCGCCGAAGGGGTCTTGCTGCACATAGCCCACCTGGGAGCGGTACCAGGCCATGTCTTCCTTGCTCATGCTCTCCAGGCTGCGGCCCTCAAAGGTCACGCTGCCCTCGGTGATATCGTTGATGCCAAGGATCGTCTTCATCAGGCTGGATTTGCCGCAGCCGCTCTCGCCCACAATGGCGATGGCTTCGCCGTAGTCCAGGTCCAGGTTCACGCCGTCCACGGCGCGCACATAGCCGGCGCGGCCGAAGCCGAAGCGGCGCAGTTCAAACCACACCCGCAGATCGCGGATGGAGAGCAGCTTGTTCTTTTGCTCCTTGGCGCCGTTTCCCCGGGCGGCTGTGCTTTTGCCCTTGCTGGGGGCGCTTTTCGTCTTTGAGGTCATTTCTTCACCTTGGCAAGCTCTTTGGCGTGATCTTTGTGGTACAGCCAGCACTTCACTTCGCGATCGCCCACCATCAGCTGCGGCGGTTCTTCATCGCAGCGGCTGAAACGATAGGGGCAGCGGGCGGCGAAACGGCAGCCTGTCGGCGGGTTGATCAGGCTGGGCGGTTGGCCGGTGATGTAATCCGGCTCCACGGTGGCGTGCAAGCGCGGAACGCTCGCCATCAGTTTCATCGAGTAAGGGTGCAGCGGAGAAGTGAAGAACGAGGTGGCATCGCTGATTTCCACGATCTGCCCGGCATACATCACGATCACGCGGTCGGCGATTTCGCTGGAAGTGGCGATGTCGTGGGTGATCAGCATAAAGCTGGCCGCGGTGGACTGCTTCATGCGCTTCAGCAGGTTCATGATGTTGGCCTGGGTGAGCACATCCAGAGCCGAGGTCGGCTCGTCCAGGATGACCAGCTGCGGGTCGGTGATCAGCGCCATGGCCAGCGCCACGCGCTGGCGCATGCCGCCGCTGAGTTCGAAGGCGTAGCGGCTCAGGAAGTCGGCGGGGACGCCCACCAGCCTGAACATCTCCGTGGCCTTCTCCATGGCCTCTTTCTTGTCGGTGCCGTAGTGCACGATCAGCGGCTCGGCCACCTGGTCGCCCACTTTCAGCACCGGGTTCAGCGAGTTCATCGCCGCTTGCGGCACCATGGAGATGCGCGCCCAGCGGATGTCTTTGCGGAACTTCTCTTCGTCCATGGCGATCACGTCGTCGCCTTCCAGCACCAGTTTGCCGGAATAGTGCTCCACGTTGCGCGGCAGCAGGCGCAAAATGGCCTTGGCCAGCGAACTCTTGCCGCAGCCGGATTCGCCGATCACCACGGTGGCTTCGTTCTTGTTGATGTCGAAATTGATCATGTCAACCGCCTGAACCGAACCATGAGAGGTGCGGAAATACAGTTTTAGGTTTTCGACTTTAAGCAGCAGATCTTTGTTTTTCATATGGTTAGATGTCTCTCAGGCGGGGGTTGAAGATGCGGTCGAGGGCAAAGCCGACCATGGCGAAGCCAAAGCCGGTGATCATCAGCAGTACGAAAGGCTCGATCATCCAGTAGTAGTACCCGTTGAACAGGGCGCCCTCGCCGCGGGCGTCGTCGATCACCTTGCCCCAGGTGGGCAGCACCGGGTCGCCCAGGCCCAGCACGGCCAGCGAGGCTTCCAGGAACACGAAGGTGGGCACCAGCACGACCAACTGCGGGATGAGCAGCGGCAGCACGCGGGGGATCATGTACTGGAAGATGATGCGCGTATTGCTGGCGCCGTAGGTGCGCGCCGCCTCGATGTAAGGCGAGTTTTTCACCTGCAGGAAGATGGCGCGAAAGGTCTTGATGCCACCCCCGAAGATGCCGAAGATGATCACCAAACCCAGCATGGTCCAGATACTCCGGTTGTACAACGTGCCGACCATGATCAGGATCGAGAGGATCGGCAGGATCAGGTTCACTTCGGTGATGCGCTGGATCAAGTCATCCAGCCAACCGCCGAACCAGGTGCCCACACCGGCGATGATCAGCGTGGCCAGGCTGGTGCCGGCCGCGGCCAGCAGGCCGAAAGCCAGGGCCACCGGCGCGCCCCACATCAGCGCCACGCTCAGGTCGCGGCGGCGATGGTCGGTGCCGGCCCAGCCGTGCACCTTGCCGTAGCTCACGAAAGTGGTGGTCACTTCGGATTCGGGCTCAAAGGTCACCACGCTGACGATGAGCGTGTAGGTGCCTTCCACGGCCGTTTGGGTGTCCCCTTCCGGGTTGACGAACAAGCCCACTTCAGGGTTCAGCCCGCCGAGGCGGCGCTTCAACGTCTCGTCAAGCGAGATACGGAAGGAATCTGAGTTCTTGGGCGTGATCTGGCCGATGCGGATCTCGCGGCCGTCCGGCGTCAGCCAGGTCAGCGAGATCGAGGGCGCCTTGGTGCGGTGCGTGCTGCGGATGAACAAAGTGATTTCGCGCGGGAAATCATCGTAGAAGTAGTCGAACTCGTAGGTGGTGGTGATCTCGGTCAGCGTCTCGGAGCGCTTGTTGATGTCGCTTGGGTAGCGCTCGTCGGTGCTGTCCAACACGATGGTTTCCGGCAGGTCGCGGGCGCGGAACAGGTTGGTCCAGGTCGGCGCGGCCAGGCGCGGGTTGTATTGCCAGGTGTTCTCGCCGCCGCGCCACAGGCTGATCGCCCGGCTGTACGGCAGGGTGATGATCACGTAGATGGAGAACAGCACCATCGCCGCGATCACCACCAGGCCGATGATGGCGGAGGGATACTTACGCAGTTGTTTTAGTGTATTGAGGAAATTTCTCATGCTCGGCTAGCTCCACTGCCCACTTTCACTCGGGGGTCCACCAGGGCGTACACGAAGTCCAACAAAAAGACGGTGAGCGCCAGCAGGTAGGCGTAAATAACGGTCGAGCCGATGATCACCGGGGTGTCGACAAGGTTGATCGCCTGGAACAAAGTGCGGCCAAGCCCCGGCCAGTTGAACACGGTTTCCAGAATGATCGCCCCTTGCCATAAGGCGATCAAGTTCAGCGCAAAGGTGGTGATGATCGTGGGCAGGGTGGGCCGCAGAATGTAGCGCTGCTGGATGGAGTTGTCCGAGAGGCCCTTGGCGCGAGCCAGTTCCACATAGTCTTCATTGGAGTAGATCAGGAAGAATGTGCGCCATGTGTAGATGGCGAGGAATACCGAACTGATGATTTGGGCCATCAGCGGCAGGGTGAGATGGCGCAGCAGGCTCAAGAAATAGTCCAGCCGGTTGGCTGGCGGGGGTGCGCCAACCATGCCGCCGAAGGGGAACATCCCCAGCAAGCCGGCGAATATGAGTATGAGGAACAATCCGTAGAACCAGCCTGGCCCTGCTGATGTGGGCGCCAGGGCGATGATCACGCGGTCCATGAAGCTGCCGTAGCGCCGCGAAAGCGCCAGGGCGCCGACGATACCCACAAAGAACAGCAAGAAGTTCGAAGTGGCAAACAGCACCAGGGTGGGTGGCAGGCGTTCAAGAATGATCAACCTCACCAACCGTGATCCGGTGTCGCTGACCATATTCTCCGAGCGGCCTAGGTTCAAAGCCATGGCATTGCCCAGATAGCTGAAACTGCGCAGCAGGAAGGGGCGGTTCAAGCCTTGCCGCTCAACCTCGACTTCAATCATCGATTCGCGCAGCGCGGTAATTTCCTCAGTCGTCATATTGGGCAGGTCGGGGTTGCCGGCCACGGCCAGGCTGACAAACTCGCGGATCAAAGAGCGGCGGATTGTGTCCACATAACCGCCCATGTTGGCGATCAGCACAGTCAGGTAGATGCCCAGCACCACAGTTAGCATAAGGCTCAACATGCGCGAGCCGGTGTACTTGGCGATGCGTGAAAGCGTGCTCTCGGGCTTGCGGGTTTTTTCTGGCGTAGTAACAAGCCCTTCAGGGGTTTGAGCGATTTCAGCCATCTTGCACTTCCTTACACAAGGTTTTTCCTAAAACTGGCAGGGGCGAGGCTAGCCTCGCCCCTGCCATCAAAACAGTCGGGCTGACCTGTTTTTGCTAGTTAGGGAGCGGTCACGAAGCCGAAGCTCGCGGAACCAGGGATGCTAACAATCGCGGAAATCACAACAACTTCCAGGCTGTTAGAACCCTCTTCCAGAGCACCGGTCGTGGCTGCATCCAGGGTGATCTGCCAGTGGCCGTCGGCAACGGCGGTCGCCGTGCCGGTGGAAGCCACCGCGCCCGTCGCATCAATCACCATGTAGCTCACAGTGTCGATGTTGGAGGCCGCGTAGGCAGCGCCATCGAACGAAACGTACACGTCGAAGTTTGCCTCGTCACCGATGGTGACCAGGTTGTCGCCCTCAACATCCACCTCGGGGACCGCCGGGGCGGCAAAGCCCAGCCAGCGGTCTGCACGGAACGGATGGTCGAGGAAGCGGCGCAGGATCACAGTACCTTCCACGGGGAAGGCGCGCTCCAGGTAGAACACACCGGTACCGACCAGGAAGTGGCCGCGGGTGCGGTACCACTCAGACAGGTTGTCCCAGCGGGCAGCAGCCTCGTCCGCGCTGATGAAGTCACCCAGGGTGGCTTCATAGGGGATGTGGCCAGCCTCAGCCAGGGCAGCCAACTCACCAGCCAGAACCTCGAGGGCCGGGCCGGAGATGAAGTTGGTCTGTTCGACCTCGTTAGCGGTCGCCTTGGAAGTGGAGTAAGCCAGCAGGCCGTTGGCCTCAGCAGAGTTACCCACCGCCAGGTTGTGCCAGGCGCCCTGACCAAAGCCGTACATCGGCCACCAGGTGGTCACCATGTTCTCGGCGTCCTGGCTCCAGAGGTTCGTGTAGGTCTCGATGGTCAGCGGGCTGGTGCTGGTGATGCGTACACCGCGGAAGCTGGACATGAACGCATTCAGAGCGCCCACAGAGCCACTGTCAAAGATGGCGCTGGCTTCCTTGCCGCGGTCGAAGGTGAGGATCATGTTCATCACCACGTCCGCAACGGAGAAGTTGCTGCCATCGTGCCACTTCACAACGTCGTAGAGGTTGGCGGGGTACACCACAGTGCTCACGCGCTGGGCGGTCACGCCATCCGGGTAGACCTCGTCGACGGTCAGGAAGGTCTGGGTTTCAGCATCCCAGTCCGCCCAGGCATCGCCAGGAACAGCGATCTCGTCGGCGAAGGACAGGCTCACCCAGTCCAGGGTGGCCTTGGACGGCAGGCCGGTTACCACGGTAACCGCAGCGCTCTCCACGTGGTACGGGAGAGCCAAACCGGTGTAGGGATCGGGGATGGTAGCAAACTCACCGATACCGCGGTTCAGCTGCTGGTCGTACACCCAGTTGGAGCCGTTGACCGGGTTCCAGGGCTGGGTCAAGATGCTGGGCATAGCCATGGTGATGGAACCACCCTCTTCGCCAACACGGCGCAGAGTCTGGGACCACAGGGCGGAGCCGTTCACACCACCAGCCAGGTCAGCGGTGATGGAAACTTCGCAGCGCTGGGCCGAGAAGGGTGTGCGGGTCAGCAGGAAGAGCTTGTTGGAGTCTTCCAGGGAGTACCAGATGGCTTCCTTGAACAGTTCCGTGCGCTCAGCAGCAGTGCTGAAGTCGGAGTCGAAGATCGCCTGGATCACAGCATCGAACTCGGGGGACGGGTTGTAAGCGTCAAACAGACCCGTGCCACCCAGAATGCGGTTGCTGTAGAACTGGGCGAAGGTGGTGACCTCTTCGCGGTTGATGGCCGTAGCAGCCCAACCACCGGTGTAGAGGTGCCAGAGACCATCAGCAGCCGGGCTGTTCAGCCACAGCGGGCTGGCCTCAGCGGCGGTGCGGTAGTCGCGGATCACGGTGAAGCCGATTTCCTCGAGCTGGTTGGAGATGTAGTCGCCCCAGATGCGGCGCTCATCCTCGGTGCGGATCAGGAAGATCAGCTCAACCGGCGCGCCGTCAATCGTCCACACGCCACCATCCAGAGAAGCGCCCATGGCGGTCATCTCTTCGGTGATGCGCTCGCGGCCACGCTCCAGGTCATAACCATAGGCGATTTCCACTTCGCGCATGGTGTCCGCCATGGAGGCGCCGGTCGGGTTGACCGTGCTCAGAGCGGTGTAGCGCGGAATGGCCAGGCCCTGGTAGATCTCCTGGGTGATGTGGTTGCGGTCGATGATCCAGTGCAGGCCCTCGCGCAGGCGCGGGTTGCTGAAGGGGTTCCAGACGCCAGGCGCACCCTCAACGAACTCGGCCGGATTCAGGGTCAGCTCGTCGAAGTTGCCATACACGTTCACATAGCACAGAGCATCAGAGGACTGCACGTTGGCGAAAGCTTCCGCATTGGCGCTGGAGAAGGAGTAAACATCCAGGTCGCCGGTTTCCATGCGGGTCACAGCCGCCGCGATGCTGGGCTCTTCCACCACGATCACGGTGTCAACCCAGGCGCCGGTGCGGTCGGACACAGGAGCGCTCGGCTCTTCGCCAGGCGTCTCAGTGACCGGTTCGCCGGTGCTGGGGTCGGTCGGGGCTTCCGTTGTGGGAGCAGCGGGAGCCGCGCAGGCGCCGAGCAGCAGGCTGACGATCATCAGCACGCTGAACAGCGCCAAGATGCGATTACGGTACATATTGTTCTCCTCCGTAAACTTGAAGATAGGGTAGGGTAGGGATATGCGTTTGACTGTTTTTGGTGACAACCACCTCCTCACAGATAAGTCCGCTTTCATTCATTAGTAGTTTCTGTTGGCAGGATCAGATGCCAATCAGACCGCAACGAACGCGGGCCCTTGGGGGTTTGCTGCATTATAGGGCTTAATTCGCAGAATTATGCCATAGATTCCCGGAATCCCTGAGAATCTTTAATCTAGTAGGGGTTGCTTCGGGTGAAAAAGGCTGTGATTGGGGATTGGTAATCAGTAATTAGTAATTAGAGACTAGAGATTCGCTTAACGCAACGATGGCTTGCGCTGGCTTCTGTGAACCTTGGGAAACAGGGCTATGCCTGCATCGTCTCCAGTGCGGCGGGCAGCTCGGCCAGCGTGGCGATTGTCGCATCGGGTTGGATGGTCTCGGCGTGGTCGCGGTTGGCCGGTTTCTCCGCCCGGCGGGTGATCCAAATGCTGTGCAGCCCGGCGTTGCGGGCGCCGAGGATGTCGGCGCCCAACGTGTCGCCGACCATGGCGGCTTCACCAGGCGCCAGGCCCCATTCCTGCAGGCCAATCTTGAAGATCATCGGGTTCGGCTTGCGGATGCCGCAAGCCGCCGAACTGAGCACGAAGTCCATATAGGGCCGCAGCCCCGCTTTGTCCACCAGGGTCTGCACATCGGCGTCGTCGCTGGCGTTGGAAATGATGCCCAGGCGATAGCCGGCGGCGCGCAGCGCCTCCAGCGTCTCCTGGGCGTCGGCTTCCGTCTTCCAGCGCGACTGCGACACGGCGTAGAAGCGGCTGAGCGCCAGGGCGAGCTGCTCATCGCTCAATGGCGGCTGGCTCATATCCGCCAGCAGGGTGCGCAGGATGTGGGCGGTGGTGTATTCCACGAACTCGGCCTCGCGCTGGATGTAGTACTCCTGCAGGCGGGTGTGGAATTCGTCCAAAAACTGTTCGGTGTCCAGCGCGGAGCCGCTGGCTTGCAGGTGGGCCAACAGCTCGCGCATCGCCACCTGCATCACTTCGGTCCACACCCCGTCGAAATAGATCAACGTGCCGCCCAGGTCGAAGACGACTGCCTTGATACTGCGTTGCATATTAGTACCCCCTGTCCATATCCACTTGATTGATCAGTTCTTCGCCGCTCAGGTAGCGGCGCAGGTTCTTTTTAAATAGAACGAAGGCGCGTTCCAGGTAGTGCGGGCTGAGCCCGGCCACATGCGGCGAGACGATCACGTTGGGCATCGCCCACAGCGGGCTGTCCGCCGGCAGCGGCTCTTCCGGGAACACGTCCAGCCCCGCCCCGGCCAGCTGGCCTTTCTCCAGCGCGGCGATCAGCGCGGCATGCTCCACCACCCCGCCGCGGGATACATCCACCAGGAATGCGCCGGGCTTCATCGCCGCCAGCTGTTTGTCGCCCAGCATGCCGCGGGTTTCCGCGGTGAGCGGCACGGTCACCACCACGAAGTCACATTCCTTTAAAAGGCCGCGCATCGCTTTGCCGGGATAGAGGCGCTTGAGTAGTTCGCCCTGCGGGTCGCCCTCGCCCTCGGCCTGGTAGCCGGCCTGGTCCAGGTGCAGCAGGTCGCGGCGGCTGGCCAACAGCGTGCAGCCGAAAGGCTGCAGCAGCCGGGCCAGCCGCTGGCCCACCGCGCCGTAGCCCACAATGCCCACCGTGCTGCCGGCCAGCTCGCTGGGCACAAAGCGGGTCAGGCGCTCCGGCGACCAGTGGCTGCGGCTTTGGTCCGCTAGCATCTGCGGCAGGCGGCGGCCCAGGGCCAGCATCAGCGCCAGGGCGTGCTCGGCCACGTGGGGCGCATTGGCGCCGCTCAGCGAAGTGACCCGCAGGCCCTCCTGCTGCAGGATGGGCGCGTCCAGGAAAGCGTCCACGCCGGCGTAATGGAACTGGATCCACTTCAGGTGCGGCGCCTGACCGGGTTCCGGCAGTGTGCGGGTGCTGTAGAGGATTTCAGCCTGCTGCCAGGCGTTTTCCGGCGCGGCGCCGGCTTCGCCCCCGGCCAGGCTGCGCACGCGGAAGCCGGGAGCCAGCTTGCGCAGCTCCTCGATCTGCTCAGCCGTGAACGGCGCGGTAAGGAGAATGTCTTTAGTCTCGCTCATCGCTCACACATAAACGTTCTTGCTGCATGGAATAACACACTTCTGCTGATATCGTGCTGCCCGAAAAATAAAACACTCGCCGTGAACTTTGCGGCGAGTGTTTTTGGCAAAACATTTCCAGGGCTAGCTCTTGACGAATACTTCGAGCCAGAACCAGCTCCTGCCATCCGGCCCCAGGCCGAAGATGACGCCGTTGTCGCTGCGCAGCATCCAATAGCCCTTGTAAGTGCCCTGCTCATCGGGCGTGGTCATGGCCACATCGATGTTGATGTGCTGCCCGGGCTGGACATCCGCGGTGATGTAGTTCTCAAAGGACTGCACCGACTGCGCGTTCATGATCTCGCCGTCCACCCAGATGGCGGCGAAGCCCTGAGTCCAGGGGCAGGTGCCGATGTTCTTGAGCACCCAGCGCTTGGTGAAGTTCTGGTTGATTTCGAGCTGCGTGCCATCCGGAATGGTTTCCCAGGTCAGCTCGGCGCGCAGGCAGCCGCTGGCGCTGCTGCCTCCGCCGCCGGCTGGCGGCGGAGTGGGCGGCAAGGGCGTTTCAGTCGGCGGCGTGCCGGTCACCGTGGGGGTTTCGGTGGGGGGCACCTCGGTTGGCGTTTCGGTAGGCGGCTCGGGGGTGTTGGTCGCGGTGGGCGGCGCGAACGCGGCCGTCTCAGTGAGGCTTTGTTCGAATATCTGCGCGGCTTCGGTCAGCACCGCTGAGGAGCTGTCCACGCCGGGGCCGCTGCCGCAGGCGCTGAGCAGCACAGCCAATACGGTCAGGGAAATGGCGAACAGGAAAGTTTTTCGATTCATTGCACGTCCTTCGATGGCCGTAAGGCCGGGTTTCAAGCCGGAATTATATCCCCCTGATTGCGCTGCTACGCGGCTCTAAGCTTGCACTTATTCTTCGTGGTGGTGCTGGCGGCCCAGCAGGCCCAGCTTGCGCAAGGTGCGGAAAGGCCGTTCCGCCTGGAACGGCCTTTCCGGCTTGCGCAGCACCAGCCAGGCGAGGAGCACCAGCGCCAGCGAAGCCGCGCCGATATCCAGGCGCAGCTCGCCGACGCTGTAGGCGGCGAAGGTGAGGAAGAGGCCGAAGAGCCCCAGCCAGAAAACGAACTTCGCCAATCGTCGCATGGCTACTCGATGACCGTGTTGACCTGCTCGCGCAGGTACTCTTGCAGGTAGTAGTGGCCGCCGGCGTTCTTGCCGGTGGAGCCGGAGCCCTTCCAGCCGCCGAACGGTTGGAAGCCGGGCCAGGCGCCGGTGGTGGCGCCCTGTGGGCGGTTGGCGTAGGTCACGCCGGCCTCGATGTTTTCGAAGAACCAGGCCGCCTCGTCAGGCTGGCCGTAGAAGCCGGCGGTAAGGCCGAAGTCCACATCGTTGGCCAGCGCCATGCCCTCCTCCAGGTTCTTGATCTTGTGCACCATGGTGATCGGCAGGAACATCTCATGCTTCCACAGGCGGTGGTCCGCCGGCACGTCCGCGGCGATGGTCGGCTCGCAGAAGTAGCCCTTGCCCAGCTCGCCCTCGGTGAGCACTTTGCCGCCGCTGAGGAACTGGCCGGCTTGGGAAAGCTCCTCGGTGTAGCTCTTGAAACTTTCGTAGGCGCTCTGGTTGACCACCGGGCCGAGGAAGACCTCCTTGCGGGTCGGGTCGCCGATGGCCAGCCCCTGGGTCACTTCGACCAGCTTGGCGACCAGCTCGTCGTACACGGGCTCTTCCACATAAATGCGCGAGCCGGCCGAGCATTTTTGGCCTTGCAGGCCAAAGGCCGAGCGGTACAAGCCCTGCGTGGCGCGCTCCAGGTCGGCGTTGCGCGAAACGATCGCCGGGTTCTTGCCGCCCATTTCCAGCAGGATCGGGCGCGGGTAGCGCCCGTTGGCGAAGGTGCGGTAGATGTGCATGCCCACGTCGTACGAGCCCGTGAAAGTCAGCCCGGCGGTACGCGGGTCGTCCACCAGCGCCTGGCCGGCCACTGCACCGTCACCGGTGACATAGTTGACCACGCCATCGGGAAAGCCGGCATCACGGAAGACTTCGATCAGCAGCCGCGAGGCCCACGGGGTGTCCTCGGCGGGCTTCATCACCACGGTATTGCCCGCCACCAACGCGGTGCCGGCCGGGCCGGCAGTGAGCGCGAAGGGGAAGTTGAACGGGCTGATCACCACCCATACCCCGTAGGGGCGCAGCCGGTTGGTGTTGGTGGCTTTGTAGCCCTTGAGCGGGTCCTGGCCCATCTCGACCACGAAGCCGTTGTTGGCTTCCATCTGGTCGCAGGCGTAGCGCATCAGGTCGGAGGTCTCGGCCGCGTCCGCCAGCGCTTCCATGCGTGTCTTGCCGCCTTCCAGCGAGATCACCGCCGCCAGGGGGTAGATGCGCTCGTCGATGATCTCGGCGGCCTTGCGCACCAGGGCGATGCGCTCCTGCCAGGGCCGGCGGCCCCAATCTTTGGCGGCACGCGCCGCGGCCTGCAGGGCGACTTCGGCCTCGGCCGGGCCGGCGTTCTGGAAGGTGCCCAGCAGCAGGCCGGTGTCGATGGGCGAGATGTCCTGCGACTTCTCGCCGGTGAATACGTCCTTGCCATCGATCCACATGCCGTGGTCCTGCCCGGCGGCGGCGCGAATCTCTTCAACCGCCTTTTCGTATCCCGCGTGCAGTTCCGCCGGCGGGTCGAACATGGTGGCGTAGGTAAGCCTGAACTTTTCGGCCATTTGAAAATCTCCTCTTGGACTATGTAAAGGCGAGTATAGCTTAGCAATCAGCGGTCAGCCATGCATGCATTTTGTCGGTTTGCACAAGTTCGTTTGCGGAAAGTTGCACAATCGCTAACCTGTGGTAGAATGCACAACCAACCTGATATTTCGGAGTTTGTCGCCCCAGCCCCATGAACTTTTGTAGCTGACAGGGAAATCATGCAAAACACTTGGATTTTTGTCGGGATTTTTGCAGCCATTGCCGGGGTCTTCCCCTTGCTGCCGATTGTGGCCGCCCGCTTCCTGGCCCCCAGCAAGCCCAACACGATCAAGCTGGACACCTACGAGTGCGGCATGGAAACCGTGGGCGACACCTGGGTGCAGTTCAAGGTCCAGTACTACATCTACGCCCTGGTGTTCCTGATCTTCGACCTCGAAGTGGCTTTTCTCTTCCCCTGGGCGGTGGCTTTCGACATGCTGCCGCTCTTCGCCGTGGTGGAAGGCATTATCTTTATCCTGATCCTGGGTGGGGGGCTGTTGTACGCCTGGCGCAAGGGCGCCTTGGAATGGTCTTAATTCAAAAAAGAAGGCTGGAGCTGTTCTCCCGGCCTTCTTTTTTGTTGTCGAGGAGCTGACAGAATGTCGTTTTGGCAAGACCCGATCGCAGTCATAGGCCAATTGATTTTGGACCTGTTGCACAGCCTCAACCTGCCTGAGGGCTGGATTGTCTTCATTTATACGCTGATCAGCGTGGTGGCGGTGGCCTCCTTCGGCCTGCTGCTGGTCATCTTCCTGATCTGGCTGGAACGCAAGGTGGCCGCCCGCTTCCAGGACCGCGTCGGCCCCAACCGCGCCGGCCCCTTCGGCCTGCTGCAGACCTTCGCCGACATGGTCAAGCTGGTCACCAAAGAAGACGTGGTGCCGGAGAAGGCCGACAAGCTGATCTTCAATCTGGCTCCGATCCTCTCGCTGATCGCCGTGCTGCTCATCTGGGCGGTGGTGCCCTTCGCCCCCGGCTGGATCGGCACCGACCTGAACGTGGGTGTGCTCTACATCGCCGCGGTCGGCTCGTTCGGCATCCTCTCGGTGCTGATGGCCGGCTGGTCCTCCAACAACAAATACGCCCTGCTGGGCGCTTTCCGCGCCGTGGCGCAGCTGATCTCCTACGAGGTGCCCATGTTGCTGACCATGATGATCCCGGTGCTGCTGGCCCGCGGCATGGGCATGGTGCAGATGGTCACCGTGCAGGATACCTGGTTCATCTTCCTGGCCCCTGCCGCCGGCATCATCTTCCTGGTCTCTTCGATTGCTGAGATCGGGCGCACGCCCTTCGACCTGCTGGAGGCCGAATCGGAACTGGTCGCCGGCTACCACACCGAATACACCGGCATGAAGTTCGGCATGTTCTTCGCCGCTGAGTTCCTGCATGCCTTCACCGTGGGCGTGCTCTTCGCCATCCTCTTCCTGGGCGGCTGGCGCGGCCCGGGCGCCGAGGAAATCCCCATCCTGGGTATGTTCTACCTGATGATCAAGGGCTTCCTGGGCTACTTCGTGGTCATGTGGGTGCGCAGCACGCTGCCTCGCATCCGCATCGACCACATGATGGCCTTCAACTGGAAGTTCCTCACCCCGGTGGCGCTGGCGCTGTTGATCCTCACCGCGCTGCTCGACAAGATCTTTGCCGGCACGGCGCTGCGTCTGCCCGCGCTGCTGGGCGCCAACCTGGTGGTGCTGGCCCTGGGCTACTGGATCAGCACGCTGATGTCCCGCCGCCAGGCCAAAGAGCGCACCAAGTTCAAGAAACGCCCGGTGGCCAAGCCGGCTTAGGCGGCCGCCCCAGGAGCAATTTGGTTTATGACTGTTGAACAAGGCATTTTTCTTTTTATCGGCTTCGTCATCCTCTTTTCGGCATTCATGATGGTGACGCGCTCCAACCTGATCCACGCCGCGCTCTACCTGGTGCTGGTGCTGTTCGGGGTGGCGGTGCTCTTCGTGCTGCTGGATGCCGGCTTCCTGGCCGTGGTGCAGATCATCGTGTACATCGGCGCCATCGCCATCCTGATGATCTTCGCGGTGATGCTCACCCGCGGCAACGTGACCGGCGAGGCGATCAGCATGAACAGCGTGTTCGGCTGGGGCCTGCTGCTCTGCTCGCTCTTTGGCTTCGCCCTCATTATTATGCTGGGCCAGTGGCCGGGGGCGGCCGCTCTCGCGCCCGCCCTGCCGGCCAACTGGAACGAGGTCTCCGAGTTGGGCGTGGCCCTGGTTTCGCCGCAAGGGTATGTGATCCCCTTTGAAGTGGCTTCGGTATTGCTGCTGGCCGCGCTGATCGGCGCGATCGTAGTGGCCCGCCCGCCGCAGAAGGACGAGTAGGCGTTTTATGATCCCGCTTTCCTGGTACTTGTATCTGGCCGCCGGCCTGTTTGCTCTAGGCCTCTTCGGCGCCGTGGCGCGCCGCAACGCCGTGGCCATCCTGATGAGCGTGGAGCTGATGCTCAACGCGGTGAATATCAACCTGGTGGCCTTCTGGCGCTACCTGGCCCCTGCTGAGATCGGCGGCCAGGTCTTCGCCATCATGGTTTTCGCCGTGGCCGCCGCCGAGGTGGCGGTGGGCCTGGCGCTGATCATCTCCATTTACCGCGGCCGCAAGACGGTTGCGGCCGACGAAATCAATTTGATGAAGTGGTAGGCGCTTGTAATGATTGAAACCTTCGGCATGCCCACTGCGAGCCTCGTCTGGCTTGTCCCACTCCCGCCTTTGCTGGCGTTCTTCCTGATCCTGCTCTTCACCCGCCGCAACAACGCGCTGAGCCACACAGTGGGTGTGGTCGCCGTGGCCATCTCCTGGCTGCTGGGCAACCTGGTTTTCCTCACCGCCCTGGGCGTGGATCACTTTGGCGAACACGTCATCGCCTCGACGGTCAACTGGCTGCCGTTGGGCGAGGGCTTCTTCTCCATCGGCGTGCTGATCGACCCGCTGTCCGCGGTCACGCTGTTCTTCGTGGCCTGGACGGTGCTGATGATCTTCATCTATAGCATCGGCTACCACAACTTCGGCCAACCCAAGGGAGACCACGACCACCCCGGCCTGCCGCCGCACGGGGCGAAGGACCACGGGCATACGGTGCCTTCCATCGAGCCGATGTACGCCCGCTTCTTCGCCTTCATCGCCTTGTTTGCTTTCGGCATGTACACCCTGGTGGTGTCGGACAACCTGCTGACCCTCTTCGTCGGCTGGGAGATCATGGGCCTGTGTTCCTACCTGCTGATCGGCTTCTGGTACGCCAAGCCCTCCGCCCGCGATGCGGCCAAGAAGGCTTTCATGACCACCCGCATCGGCGATGTGTTCATGCTGCTGGGCATCGTGGCCCTGTATTCGGCCACTGGCACGCTCAACTTCCGTGAGATCCTCTACAACGCCGCGGTGCTGGAGACGCTGGCCAACACGCCCAGCCTGATCGCCGGCCTCTCGCTGGCCGGGCTGATCGGCATCCTGCTCTTCATCGGCACGGTGGGCAAATCGGCCCAGTGGCCGCTGCACGTCTGGCTGCCGGATGCGATGGAAGGCCCCACGCCGGTCTCCGCCATGATCCACGCCGCCACGATGGTCTCGGCCGGCGTGTACATGGTGCTGCGCATGTTCCCGCTGCTCTCGGCGGGCTGGCACCACGGCGAACTGACCGCGGCCATGACCATCATGGCCTTCATCGGCGCCTTCACCGCGCTGTTCGCCGCCACCATCGCCGTGGCCCAGCGCGACATCAAGCGCGTGCTGGCCTACTCGACCATTTCGCAGCTGGGCTACATGATCGCTGCCTTGGGCATTGGCGCTTACGTGGCCGCCGCCTTCCACCTGGTGACCCACGCCTTCTTCAAGGCGCTGCTCTTCCTCGGCTCCGGTTCGGTGATCCACGGCGTGGAGCACGGCGTGCTGCACACCGGCGACCACGACACCGACCCGCAGGACATGTTCAACATGGGCGGCCTGAAGGACAAAATGCCGGTCACTTTCTGGACCTTCCTCATCGGCGGCCTGGCGCTTTCCGGTTTCCCGCTGCTCACTTCCGGCTTCTGGTCCAAGGACGAGATCCTCGCCGACGCCTTCGCCCACGGCCACATGAGCGTCTTCATCGTGTTGGCGCTGGCCGCGCTGCTCACCGCTTTCTACACCGCCCGCCAGATCACGCTGACCTTCCTCGGCAAGCCGCGCACCAAGGCCGCCGAGCACGCTAGCGAAAACGTGCGCACCATGACTGTGCCGCTGGTGATCCTCTCCGTGTTCGCCATCGCTGCCGGCTGGGTGGGCATCCCCGAGCACTTCCCCGCCATCGGCGGCCTGCTGCCCAACTGGTTCCACCACTTCGTGGGCAGCACGCTGCTGGAGCACCCTTCGGCGGTGGACTTCAACATTGTCCCGCTGCTGGTCTCGGTGCTGGTTGCCCTGGGCGGCCTGGGCCTGGGTTACCTGGTCTACCGCAACGCCGGCCAGACCGACCCGCTGCGCAAGGCGCTCGGCCCGATCTACAACTTGCTCGAGAACAAATACTACTTCGACGAACTGTACGAGCGCCTTTTCGTGAAGCCTTCGCAGGCCTTCTCCGAAGCCTTCAGCTACCGCTTCCTGGACGGCCAGGTGATCGACGGCCTGCTGCACCGCGCCGCACGCGGCGCCATGGCCCTGGGCGGCTTGTTCCGCGACAAGTTCGAAATCCCCGTGATCGACGGGGTGGCCGACAAGACCGCCGATATCACCCAGACCGTGGGCCGCGTCCTGCGCCACATCCAGACTGGCCAGGTGCAGCAGTACCTGCTGCTGGTCGCCCTGGTGGTCTTCGGCGGCTTCTTCTACTACCTGCTCAACATCTTGCAATAGGCGACCATGGACTTTATTCACAACAACATCCTCTCCCTGATTTTGTTCAGCCCCATGCTGGCGGCGCTGGTTGTTATGCTGCTGCCCGGGGAGAACAAAGACCTGGTTCGCCGGGTTGCATTTGCGCTCAGCCTGCTGCCCTTCGCCCTCACGCTGGTTGCCTGGTTCGGCTTCGGCGCCGCGCCGGAGGTGGACGGCTTCCGCATGCAGGAGCAGCACGTCTGGTACCCGGCGATCAACTCCAGCTACCACTTGGGCGTGGACGGCCTCTCGCTGAGCATGGTGCTGCTGACCACGCTGCTCACCCCTCTGGCCTTGCTGGCTTCGTTCAGCGTCGAGGAGCGGGTGAAGCCCTACATGGCCCTGTTCCTGGCGCTGGAAACCGGCATGCTCGGCGTCTTTCTCTCCCTCGACCTGCTGCTCTTCTTCCTCTTTTGGGAGATCGGCCTGGTGCCGATGTATTTCCTCATCGACCAGTGGGGCAGCAAGGGCGGCGAGCGCGAGCTGTGGAACGGCATCAAGATCCCCTCGCGGCGCTACGCCGCCTTCAAGTTCATGGTCTACACCATGGTCGGCTCGCTGGGCCTGCTGTTGGCCGTGCAGCTGCTCGGCGTGGTCGCCGGCAGCTTCGACCTGCTGGCGCTCTACGAGAGCTGGCCGGCGCTGAGCGGCACGCTCTTTGGTTATGAGATGGGCACGATCAAGGCGGTCGCCTTCTGGGCCTTCGCCATCGCCTTTGCCGTCAAAGTGCCTATCTGGCCCTTCCACACCTGGCTGCCGGATGCGCACACCGAGGCGCCCACCGCCGGCTCGATGATCCTGGCCGGCGTGCTGCTCAAGCTGGGCGCCTATGGCTTTCTGCGCCTGGTGCTGCCGCTGTATCCCGAGCAGGCGCAGCAGTACGCGCCGGTGCTCGCGCTGCTGGCTACCGCGGCGATCATCTTCGGCGCCTTCTCCGCCTTCGCCCAAAACGACTTCAAACGCCTGGTGGCTTATTCCTCGGTGAACCACATGGGCTTCGTGGTGCTGGGCATCGCCGCGGCGGCCTTCGCCGCCGGCACCGAGAGCGCGGTCATCGCGGTGAACGGCGCCGTGCTGCAAATGTTCAACCATGGCATTTCGGCGGCGGCGATGTTCTTCATGGTCGGCATCATCTACGAGCGCACCCACACCCGTGACCTCAATGCCTGGGGTGGCTTGTTCGCCATCGTGCCGCTGTTCGGCGCGCTGCTCATCCTCAGCTCGATGGCTTCTTTGGGCCTGCCGGGCCTGAACGGCTTTGTCTCCGAATTCCTGGTGGTGCGCGGCGCCTGGCCCATCTTCACCCAATACACCGCGCTGAGCATGCTCGGCCTGCTCTTCACCGGCGCCTACATCCTCAAAGGGATCTCCAAGACCCTGCACGGCCCGCTGAACGAGAAATGGAAAGGCCACTTTGCTGATGTGACCCGCCGCGAGCTGCTGGTGCTTTCCCCGCTGGTGGTGCTGATGCTCTGGCTGGGCATTTGGCCCGCCTGGCTGTTGGATGTGATTAATCAGGCCGTGTTGAAAATTTTCGGCTAGTTGGACATAAGGTGAATTGATGCAAATCCCCTACATCCTCAGCGCCATCGTTCTGCTGCCCATCGTGGCCGGCGCGGTGATGCTCTTCCTCCCGCCCAAGAACCGCGATTTGATCTATCGCTTCGCGCTGGGCGCCGCCTTCGTCACCTTCCTGCTCACGCTGGTGGTCTACCTGGGCTTCGACACCGCCGGGCCGCGCTTCCAGTTCGTGGAGAAGTATGACTGGCTGCCCGCCCTGGGCATCTCTTTCCACGTCGGCGTGGATGGCATCAGCGCTCCGCTGGTGCTGCTCACCGGTGTGGTCATCTTCACCGGTGTGATCATCTCGCAGCGCATCGAAGACCGCGTGCGCGAGTTCTTCGCCTTCCTGTTCATCCTGGCCAGCGGCGTGTTCGGCGTCTTCGTGGCGCTGGACCTGTTCGCCTTGTTCTTTTTCTACGAAATCGCCGTGTTCCCCATGTACCTGCTTATCGCCCTGTGGGGCTGGAAGCAGACCCGCGAATACGCCGCGATGAAGCTGACCTTGTATCTGTTCGTCGGCTCGGTGATCGCCCTGGTCGGCGCCCTGGCCATGTACTTCAGCTCCGGCCTGGGCACTTTTGACATGATCGCCCTGGAGAGCGCCAACTTCTCGCCGGCCTTCCAGAACTTGTGGTTCCCCTTCGTCTTCTTCGGCTTCGCGGTGCTGGGCGGCATCTTCCCGTTCCACAATTGGAGCCCGGTGGGCCATGTGGCCGCCCCCACGGCGGTGTCCATGTTCCACGCCGGCGTGCTGATGAAGCTGGGCGCTTTCGCCGCCCTGCGCGTGGGCATCATGCTGATGCCCATCGGCGCGCAGACGCATATGCCCTGGATCATCCTGCTCACCCTGGTCAACGTGGTCTACGGTGCGTTCATCGCCATGACCCAGACCGACTTCAAGTACATGATCGGCTACTCCTCGGTGTCACACATGGGCCTGGTGGCCATGGGCTTCGCCACCCTGGACTACAACGGCTTGGTAGGCGCCAGTGTGCAGATGGTTTCGCACGGCGTGATGACGGCGCTCTTCTTCGCCGTAGTCGGCATGATCTACGACCAGGCGCACACCCGCCAGATCCCTGAGCTGGGCGGGCTGATGAAGATCATGCCGTTCGCCGGCGTGGGCTTTATCATTGGCGGTCTGGTCTCCATGGGCATGCCGGGCTTCTCCGGCTTCATCGCCGAGTTCCCCATCTTCATGGGCCTATGGGCGGCGGACTACCCTTGGATCGCCATCATCAGCGTAGTGTCCATTGCGGTCACCGCGGCCTATATCCTGCGGGCGGTGGGCCGCGTATTCTTCGGCGAGTTGCCTGCCGAGCTCGAGGGCCATATGCACGACGTGAAGCCTTCGGAGAAGCTGGCCATCGCCATCCTGTGTTTCATTATGATCGCCATCGGTGTTTACCCCAACGTGATTATGCCCATGGTGCAGCACGGCGTGGACGCCGTGCTGGCCCTGCTGGGAGGCGCATAGATGTTTGCTTCGATTACCCCTGAGATGCTGCTGGCCATCCTCCCAGAGATTTCGCTGCTGGTGGTCATGGCGGTGGTCTTCACCGCCGACCTGATCCTGCACGGCAAGCGCAGCTCGCTGCCGGCCTGGCTGGCCGTGGGCGGCCTGGGCCTGACTCTGCTGCTCACCGGCCTCTTCGCCCAGCCGGGCGCGCAGCCCCAGTTGGTGTGGGGCGGCATGCTGCGCCACGACTGGCTGGCTTTCATCTTCAAGATCATCTTCCTCACCGCCGCCTTGCTGGTTACTCTGCTGACCGTGGGCTGGCAGAAGGTTTGGCTCAAGGGCGAGTACTATGTGCTGCTGCTGGTCTCCACCATGGGCATGACCCTGATGGGCGCCTCGGCGGACCTGTTGATGCTCTTCCTGGCCATCGAGACCACCTCCATTCCGCTGTACGTGCTGGCGGGTTTCGTGGTGCGAGACGACAAATCCACCGAAGCCGGCTTCAAGTATCTGCTCTTCGGCGCGGTGACCACCGGCGTGATGCTTTACGGCTTCAGCCTGCTCTACGGCTTCGCCGGCAGCACCAGCCTGTATGCCATCGCCGCGGGCATCGCCTCGGCGGCCATCCCAGCTCCGGTGCTCATCGGTACGCTGCTGCTGGTGCTGGTCGGCTTTGGCTTCAAGGTCTCCATGGCCCCGCTGCACTTCTGGGCGCCTGATGTGTACGAGGGCGCGCCCACGCCGATCACCGCTTTCCTCTCCACGGCCTCCAAGGCCGCCGGCTTCGTCGTGCTGCTGCGCGTGATGCTGGCCGCCTTCCCCGCCATCCTGGTCGAATGGCAGACGATCATCGCCGCCGGCGCCGCGCTGACCATGACAGTCGGCAACCTGATCGCCCTGTCGCAGCGCAACATCAAACGCCTGCTGGCTTACTCCTCCGTGGCGCATGCCGGCTATTCGCTGCTGGCGGTGGCCGCCGCTTCGGAGTTGGGCGTGGTCAGCCTGGTCTACTACCTGCTGGTCTACACCGTGACGCAGATCGCCGCTTTTGGCGTGGTCATCGTTGTCTGGCACACCACCGGTTCGGATGAGATCGCCGATTATGCCGGCCTGCACCGCCGCTCGCCGATGCTGGCCCTGGCGCTGCTGCTCTCGTTCCTTTCGCTGGCGGGCATCCCGCCGCTGGGTGGCTTCATCGCCAAGATACTCGCCTTCGCCGCCGCGGTGGAAGCCGGGCTGGTCTGGCTCGTGGTGGTCGCCGTGCTCAACTCGATCGTGGGCCTGTACTATTACCTGGTTGTGCTCAAGGTGGCCTACCTGGATGAGCCTAAGAGCGACAAGCCGGTGCCGGCTACCCGTCCGCAGGCGGCCACGCTGCTGGTCTCCGTGCTGCTGATGCTGATTCTGGGCGTGGTGCTGGCCCCCTGGTACAACTGGGCCGCCTCTGGCGCCGCCGGGCTTTTCTAGCCGCCGGCGGTTTCATTGACAGCCATTTCGATTGTGATACAATTCTCGAACGATGGCCCGCTCCCAGAACTCCGGGTCTAAGGACCCTCGCCAGGAGGCGATGACCTTTTCGCTCAAGCTGGTCGGAGTAGCCACGTTAGCAGGTTTCCTTACCATCGCCATCCTCATGCTGGCCCTGTTCGCCGGGTTGTGGCTGGACGACTACTTTACAAGCGAAAACCACATTTACACCATCGCTCTGCTATGTGTGAGTGTGCCGTTTACATTGGTGGCAATGCTCTGGGTTGTGCGTTTCACAACCGCGCGCTTGCTGCCGGCGAATTCATCGAAGGATGAGGAGGATGCGGCCAGTGGCTAAAGAAGAAGCTACCCGCAAATGGAAATACGGTGTCAATCGCTGGATCATTCTGGCGATTATTATCGTCAGCGTGATCGTCTCCGGGCGGATTCCCCCGGTGCGTCCTTACATCCAGCTCCCCGCTGAAGCCCTCACCGAAACGCTGTTCCAGTTCCCCGGCCTGGGCACCGATTTCTTCATCACCAACACCCTGGTGGCCACGCTGATCGCCGACGTGTTCCTGCTTCTGCTGGCGTTTCTCTTCATCCGCCCGGCGCTGCGCTCCGGCCAACTGGTCTTCAAGGGCGTAGTTGGCGTGATCGAGGCGCTGGTCGAGGTGATCCACAACCTGACCGAGAACACCGCCGGCAAGTGGACCAAGGCGATCTTCCCCTTGTTCGGTGCCATCACCCTGCTGGTGCTGGTGGCCAACTGGATGGAACTGATCCCCGGCGTGGATAGCATCGGCATCATCAACGACCACAGCCTGCACCACGTCCATGATGTGGACCCGGCCGTGGACGCCGAGCGTGACTGCAGCCTGGATACGCTGTTCACCATCGGCAGCATGCCGGTGGTCGCCGTGGGCGGCCCCACCGCCTGCGCCGCCGCGGTGGTGCCCTTCGTGCGCGCCGCCGCCACTGACCTGAACTTCACCATCGCCCTGGCGATCATCTCGTTCGTCTCCATTCAGGCCATCGGCATCCGCGCCCAGGGCCTGGGCTACTTCGAGAAATTCTTCAATTTCCGTGCCCTCTTCGCCAAGCCGGGCATGGGCATCATCGACTTTGTGGTCGGCCTTTTCGAGATCATCTCGGAGTTCTCCAAGATCATCTCGTTCTCTTTCCGTTTGTTCGGCAACATCTTTGCCGGCATGGTTCTGCTGTTCGTTATCGGTACGCTCATTCCGGTTGCAGCCCAGACCGGTGTGTTGATGCTGGAGTTTGCTGTCGGCCTGATCCAGGCCCTGGTGTTCGGCATGCTCACCATGATCTTCATGGCCCAGGCAACCCAGTCGCATCACGGCGACGAAGAACACCACTAAAATTTGACTCATCGCTTGATGGAGGTAGAAGAACATGGAAGCTGAAGCTGCAAAACTGATTGGTGCTGGGATTGCCATGATCGGCGCGATGGGCGCCGGCCTCGGCGTAGGCATGGCCGCTTTCGGCGGCGTGCAGGGCATCGCCCGCAACCCGGATGCCGCTGGCGCCATCCAGACCAACATGATCCTGGGTATCGTGTTCACCGAAGCCATCGCCATTTACTGTCTGGTGGTGGCCATGCTCATTCTGTTCGTTTTCTAAAGCGGACAGGGACACGATAGAAAGGAGCCATTACATTGGAAGCCTTAGGTATTAATCTGGGTTTTCTGCTCGTCCAGATTTTCAACTTTCTGATCCTCTTCGTGGTGCTGCGCGCCTGGGTGTTCAAGCCCATCGGCCGCGTGCTCGAAGAGCGCCGCGAACGCATCAGCAAGGGCCTCGAAGATGCCCGCATCGCCGCGGAAGCTCGCGAGAACGCTGAGAAGGAAGCTGAGAAGCTGCTCAACGAGGCCCGCACCAAAGCGGCTCAGGAAGCCCGCGAAGTCACCCAGCGCGCCGAGCAGCAGGCCAAGGAAATCCGCGCCGCTGCCGAGGCCACTGCTGGCAAGGCCCGCGAGGAAGCCCTCGCCGAAGTGGACACCGAGCGCGCCCGCATCCTCAGCGATGTGCGCGGCCAGGTGGGTGCGTTGGCCATCGCCGCAGCCCAGAAGCTGATCGGCGACGCGATGGACGAGAAGCGCCAGAAGGCCCTCATCGACGAGTTCTTCTCCGGCGTCAAAGCCGGCAAGGTCACCGTGCTCGAAGGCGCCGAGGTCAGCGGCCAGGCGGCCGTGGTCACCAGCGCCCTGCCGCTGAGCAAGACTGAGCAGGAAGCCGTGCAGAAGCAGGTGCTTTCCACCCTGGGTGGCAAGGGCACTGTGGACTTCAAGGTGGACCCGAACATTCTGGGCGGCCTGGTGGTGCGCGTGGGCGACAAAGTGCTGGACGGTTCCGTCTCCGGCCAGTTGAGCGCCCTGCGCCAGACCCTGCGCTAAACACAGCTTCAGAGAACTAAAAGACGCCCGATAGCCGGGCGTCTTTTGTTATGGACGCTGCCCGCCCTTTCTGATACGCTGGACTGGCTGCAACAAAGGAGCTATCCCCCATGACGCTGGCTGCAATCAACCTGAACGATCAACTGGGCCTGTTCTCCGAACACTGGTCACCGCGTATCATCGCCCAGCTGAACGATTACTATGTCAAACTGGTCAAGCTACAGGGCGACTTCGTTTGGCACAGCCACCCGGAGACCGATGAACTCCTCCTCGTCGTTGAGGGGGAACTGCACATCGACCTGCGCGACGGCGCGCTGACCCTGCGGCCCGGCGAGATGTGTGTGGTGCCCAAAGGTGTGGAGCACAAACCGTACGCAGAGAACGAATGCGCCATCCTGATGGTGGAGCTGGCCGGCACGCTGAACACCGGCGATGCTGGCGGCGAACGCACCGTGCAGCAGCCGGAGTGGATTTAGCCGATGCCTTCTTTGCCGCAATTGCTGGACGGTCTCAGCGCGCAAACCCTGCCTGAGCTGGAGGTGCGCGGCCTGGCCATCGACTCGCGCCTGGTGCAGCCCGGCGACCTGTTCTTCGCCGTGGTGCAGGGCGTGGACCGCTACCAGTTCCTCGACGAGGTCATCGCCCGCGGGGCGCTCGCCGTGGTGGGCGAGCGCCCCGGCGTGGTGCTGGACATCCCGCACATCCAGGTGCGCGACGCCCGCGCAGCCCTGGCGGCGGCATCCGCCGCCTTCTACGGATACCCGGCCCGCGAGCTGACCATGATCGGCGTCACCGGCTCCGACGGCAAGACGACCACGGCCAATTTCATCTATCACATCCTGCAGGCCGCTGGCTTTGCCACGGGCATGATCTCCACGGTCAACGCCCAGATCGGAGAGCAGGTGCTGGATACCGGCTTCCACGTAACCACGCCGGAGGCCTTCGACACCCAGCGCTACCTGCGCCAGATGGCCGATGCCGGCCTGAGCCATGCCGTGCTCGAGATGACCTCCATTGGCCTCGCCCAGCGCCGCGGCGCCCGGCCCGAGGAGTTCGACATCGCCGCGGTCACCAACATCACCCACGAGCACCTCAACGACCACGGCACCTACGAGGCCTATTTCGACGCCAAGGCGCTATTGTTTGAGGGCCTGAACCAGCCGGCGGACAAAGCCCGCCCGGTGGGGCGCCTGGCGGTGCTCAACCGTGACGACCGCTCGTATGAGGGTCTCGCCGCTCGCGTGCAGGCGGCCCAGCTCTCTTATGGCCTGCACCCCGAGGCGCAGCTGCGCGCGGTGGACGTGGTCAACCAGCCGGACGACCTGCGCTTCACCGCCGAAGGGCCGGGCGGCCTGCGCTTCCCGGTGCGCACGCGCATGTTCGGCGCCTACAACGTGTCCAACGCCCTGGCCGCCATCGGCAGCACCGTAATCGGCCTGGGCGTGTCGCCCGAAGCAGCCCAGGAGGGCATCGCCGCCCTGCAGGGTGTGCCCGGCCGCATGGAGCGCATCGAGATGGGCCAGGATTTCACTGCCATCGTGGACTTCGCCCACACGCCGTTCGCTCTGATCGCCGCCCTGCAGGCGGGCCGCCAGCTGACCAGCGGCAAAGTCATCGCCGTCTTTGGCTCGGCCGGTCTGCGCGACAAGGCCAAGCGACGCATGATGGCCGAGTCCTCCGCCGAGCTGGCCGACATCAGTGTGCTCACCGCCGAGGACCCGCGCACCGAGTCGCTCGACGATATCCTCGAGGAGATGGCCGCCGGCGCGCGGCACAAGGGCGGCGTGGAAGGCAAAAGCTTCTTCCGCGTGCCCGACCGCGGCGCGGCGATCTCCTTCGCCCTGCTGCAGGCCAAGCCCGGCGACCTGGTGATGGTGCTGGGCAAAGGCCACGAGCAGTCGATGTGCTTCGGCGAGACCGAGTATCCCTGGGACGACCGCGTGGCCATGCGCGCCGCGCTGGCTGAGTTGCTCGGCGTCCCCGGCCCGGAAATGCCCCGCCTGCCAACGAGTGGCTGACCATTCCGCGTAGGGGCGGCTTGCAAGCCGCCCCTACCAACAAGGCGCAACCCTCATTGCGGAAACCCTCGTAATTGCTAGGAGCACCTGGCAGAGGCCAGGCCGTCGAATCAATCTGAGCTCTAACCGTGTCGCCCTGAGCGCAGCGAAGGGCTTTCAATGTGCTTGTTCAGCAAACACTCGCTGACATCGTGCAGACAAAAAAACGCGTAGGGCGTTGCATTCAACGCCCTACATTTGTACTCTCTTCGTGATCCAAAATAGCCAGTATAGTTACCCCGATGAGCACCTACCAGCACATCATCGCCAGGCAAATCGCCTGGGCACAGGGGCGTGGCCTGCCGCTGGTGGACAGCCGCGGCGGAGACCGCGGCCGGCCCGCATATTTCCCAACCATCACCGACAACCTGTTTCAGCCGCTGACCGCTGAGACCCTGGAATGCTTCCGCAACGGCGACGGCAAAGAAATAGGCGACTATCCCCACAAGCCGGCGAAGATGCGCGCGGTGCACTCCACCTCGGCGCTGGCCGTTAACCTGTTTCAGTACTTGGGGCAAATTGGGCGGGTGGACCTGCTGGCCTCCGCAAGCGGTTTGCAGCCGCAAGGCTACGCGCCGGGCGCAGTGGTCTTCGAGGAGAAGTACCCAGTTGGCCGAGGCTTCGGCATCGCCCCCAATGTGGATGTAGTCGTCAAACCGAGCGACCTTGAACGGCCAGTAATCGCCGTGGAGTGCAAATTCTCCGAAGCGTATCGCGTCAACGAGAGCAAAGGCCTGAAAGCCAAGTACCTCAGCAGGGCGGAACTGTGGCCTGAACTGCCCAACCTGCACCGCCTGGCGCTGGCCTTGTCACCGGATGATGAGCAGTTCCAGTTCTTGCATGCCGCCCAACTGGTCAAGCACATCCTTGGCCTGCGAGCGGCATACGGCGGCAACTTCTGCCTCGCCTACCTCTACTACGAAGGGCAGGGCGCCGAAGGTCTAACCCACGCCGAGGAGGCCGCCGCCTTCGCCGAGATCGCCCGAGCGGATGGCGTCCTCTTCTGCGCCATCACTTACCAGCAACTCATCTCGCGGCTGGCGGCCGAATTGGTCTCTTCTCATCCAGACTATGTCGCCTATCTGACCGGGCGCTATATGTAGCCGCGCGAATACTCTACCACTAGAATACTGACTGGAGACTTTCGTCATTGTGCAAACCCTCGTCATTGCGAGGAGTGCCTGGCAAACCTTGGCCCCGGCTAAGCAATCTCCAATAATGCAAATCCCGTGTCGCCTGAGCGCAGCGAAGGGCTTTCAATACGCCTGTTCAACAGGCAGCACCGTGCAGACAAGCGCATAGGGGCTTAGCCTTGTCGAGCAAAGGATTCCCCGTAACGATAATGCTAAAATCCTTCTGACGGTTGGAACCCCACCTAACGGTGTCAGGAGAACAACAAATGAGAAAAGTAGTCTTTGCAATCAACATCACCATAGATGGCTACTGCGGCCATGAGTCGGGCATCCCTGACGACGAAACCCATGAGTACTTCACCGGATACCTGCGAGAAGCAGATGTTGCAATTTTTGGCCGCAACACCTATGACCTGATGTACCCCTATTGGCACGATGTCGCCGTGAATCAATCGGGAAGCAAAACAGAGAATGAATTTGCACGCACCTACGATGCGATGCCCAAAATCGTCTTTTCCACAACGCTGCAAAACGCTGAATGGAACAACACCACTCTTCTGCGCTCAAACATGCGTGAGGAAATCTTGAAGCTAAAACAGCAGCCCGGGAAAAGCATCTCCATTGGCGGGCTGAACATTGCATCGCAAGTTGCGGGATGGGACCTGATCGATGAGTATCGCTTTGTGGTACATCCCGTCATCGCCGGGAAAGGCCCGCGCTTGTTCGAAGCAGGCGGGGAACATTTGCTGAAGCTTATTGAAACAAAAACCTTCCGTTCCGGGGTGGTTGCGCTTCATTACCAGAAGTGATTCCTCAGCGGTAATCCGTCATTGCGAGGAGCACACGCTGCAAGGCATGAAATACCTTGCAGCATAGCGGACGAAGCAATCTCCGCGCAAGCTTGCAAAGCGCTGTTCCGCCGCGGTCTCCCAGTCGCAGCTTGCCTGGCTAGCAGTCTGGCCCCAGCCAGCTCTGCACCGCATCTTCAACCAGCATGGGGCCGTCTTCGATCAGCAAAGTGCGTGCGTCTGTCTCGGCGCAATTCACGCCGCGCTCAACGCGGTCCCAGCTGCCCAGATTGTAGGCATAGCGTATCTCCTGCCCAACCGGCAGGTCCACCGTCACCCGGTAGACGCTGCCGCTGGGCTGCAGCAGCACACTCCACGGCGTCCATGTCGGGATACCGGGGTGCTGCAGATCTCCGCCCATGAAAATTTCCGGACCGGAACCGGCTGGCGCCTGCACTTCAAAGGTCACCGCTGCCATCCGCGGCAGCGGCTGGCCGCTAAGCAAGCTCGACTCGCAATCACCCGAAAGCCCCACGTCTTCAGCCGCGACCCACAAACCGGCGCCGGCACGCAGCCACTGGCTGCCGTCCGCCGCACTGAAACGCCCATCCAAATAGGCCAACTGCCCTGCGCTCAGCTGCGAGACCCTTGGCTGCTCACCTCCTGGCCAGCGGTGGAGTGCGACCGTACCCTGGGCGCGGCCTATGCAGGCGCCTGCCTCTGGCGCAGGCGCGGAGACTACTTCGATCTCCCGCCAAGCGACCCAGGCCGGGCTTTCCAGCGTCAGGATGCGCACCGCGCTCACTCCCGCCAGCGGGATGGGCAGCCGGTAGACCAGCCGCCCATCAATACTGGTGAACCCATAGAACTCGGCTACCAGCACTTGCGCGCCGCTTTCCAGCCTGGCCCAGACCTGGTGGCGCGTATTGCCAGGCGGCCACTGCTCGATGCTCATGCCTACCTGCTGGATGGTGGTCGCTTCATCCAGCGTCACCTCGATCCATTGCGGCGGATAATTGCCGGCGTTCCACGGGGTGCTTCCGCCGTCAACGGCTGCGCGGGCCGGGTTCTCCGCCAATTGGCTGGAGGATTGCACAGCCCGCCCCAGGGCCACGTTGGCCTGCTCCTGCGGCGGCACCACGCAGGGGTCCGGTTGCTCGGCAGGCGACATGGCCTTCAGCATCAGCTGATCTTCTTCAAGCACTGTCCAGGGCTTGCCATCCAGATCGTCCGGCCAGGGGTAGTAGCCCCAGTGCAGCCAGCCGTCAAAGCCCACTGCGCAGGAATCGGCGATGTACTGCAGCCCGATGCTCAGCGCCGTAAAGGCCGAGGGAAAGATGGCATGGCCGGAACCGGTCTCGCCCATGATCACCGGTTTCTTTTCATAACCCAGCATGCCGAAATTCTCGGCCTGCTGTTCCACGCTCAGGTCGGTGTCGTAATAGGCATGGAAATCCCAAAAGTCCACCGCCTCGCTTTCGATCAGCGGGGCCGTGTCCACGTACCAGTCACCGCCAATACCGGTGGGGTTGGGGAACTGCGGGGCGAAGAAACCCACGGTCACCAACCCGTCGGGGTCGTGGTTCTTGATGATCGCGGCCACCTCGTCGATATAGAAGAGCACGCCATCCACCACCATCTGGCGCTTTTGTACCTCGTCGGCCATGTCGTAGCTGTTCCCGTTGGAAATCGTGACATGGCCTTCAGCCAATGAAAGCGGCGGCACGTCCTTCCAGAGCCAAAGCTCATTGGTCAACTGCCAGCCCAGCATCACTTCGAAGGGCGCGTCGCGTTCCGCCATCCCTGCCATCAGATCCTGCCAGAAGCGGCGCTTGATCTCGAGGCCCGCCGGGTGCAGCCAATCCGCATTGCGATAGTCTTCAAACCCGAAGCGCTGGTCTGCCGAATAAATTTGCTGGTCAAAATAAGCCCAGTAGCCGCCATTCTCCGGCACCGAGTTGGCGGTGAAAATAATGTAAATGCCTTCTTCGCCCGCAATATGCATCAGGTCGACCATATTATCGAGATACGCTGGATTCAAGCCGCTGCCTGCAGGGTTACCGATGCAAAAAGGCCCGCTGCCGCAGGTGTCGAAAAATATGCGTACTGTGTTGTAGCCGTGCTGCGCCAGGTGTGCGAAAGCTGTACGTACCCTGTGCGGGTCGTAGATATTGGTGGCCATAACGCGGTCTTCGTAGCCGCCGTGCTCGGCCCGGTAGAAGTCGACATAGTTGACCCCGCGCGGCACAAAAGTCTCGCCGCTGCGTGAGTTGTAGAATTCCCCGTGCCCCTCCACCACCCGTATCTCTATCTGGGGCACATCCAAAGGTTGCCTGGCTATGGCGTCAGCCCCAGCGGTTTGCGTACCAGGCTGGTTATCTGCCCCGCCCGGCGAACAGGCAGCCAATACCAGCGCCAAAAGACAAAGACCAAAACCGTATAAAGATCGCATTAGATACTTCTACCGCCTGACTTAAGTATATAGTACCCACCCGCTGCTAACCTTGCAGCCACCCACTTGACGCGATCCACCAGTTCCACACCACGCGTCTGATCGCCTGTATAGTGTCGCCATGATCTCCAGCCAACTGCTCTACGCCATTTTTCAAGGCTTTCCCAGCCAGCACCTGCGCCATCTGCCTAACCCTTGGCCGCGGCTGGCGGGCTTTCTCTCGTTTCAATCGGTGGTCGCTTCGGATCCGGAACAAGCCTTGCGTGCCGTCTTCGCCAAACTGCCATCGGACGAACTTCAAACTTTGCGAACTCACTTTCACATCGCTTATCACGTCTCACAAATTCCCGGCCTCTCACCTCGCCAGCGAGAAGCTCTATGGACCCTGCGCGCACATGGCGTTCTTTCACTTACTAGGTTGGCTCAACTCCTTGCTCGCGACCGCGGCAACCTGCACCATACCTTGTCCGAACTCATCGCCAAAGGGCTGGTCATCAAACTTTTGCTTCCCCGCGGCCAGCACTATTTTTCTGTGGAGGCTCCCTTGTCTCCTCAAGACTGCCACGCCATTGACATGTTTTTGGAAGAGTTGATGCATCAGGCTGAGCACGGAACCGGCACCCAGCATCTTGAACATTCGCCTGAACTGTCAAGCAGCACAAACGCCACAAAAAGTGCCCGCCCCACAAACTTTCAACCAGCACAAACCCGCGCGGTCTGCTTCTGAAGCCCGCTCATCCCCGCATCGGCAACTTGAGCCCGCTAGAAGCCTTCTTCATCCTTAGCGAAGCGAAGGATCCTTTAGGTCTATACCTTTGCGCACAAAAAAAGGACGGGCAGTCTGCCCGTCCTTTGTCTTTTTGGAATCTTGGATAGCCTAGCGCCGGCCGCGGAAACCACCGCCGCGATCGCCCCGATCGCGGCCACCCCCACCGCCGCGCCGGTCGCCGCCGCGGCCACCTCCGCCGCCTCCGCCGGGCCGCCCGCCCTTGTCCTTCTCGCGGGCTTCCTCGGCCGTCCAGCCTTCCAGCACCGCCTGGCGGCTGAGCCGGATCTTGCCGCTGGGGTCGATATCGGTGATCATCACACTCACTTCGTCGCCCATCTGCACCACACTTTCCACGCTTTCCACGTGGCCGCTGTCCAGCTGCGAGATATGCACCAGGCCATCCGTGCCGGGCATGATCTCGATGAAGGCGCCAAAGTCGGTGATGCGCACCACCTTGCCAGTGTAGATGCGCCCGATCTCGGGCGTCTCGGTCAGCGCCTCGATGCGCTCACGGGCGATCTGCGCCGCTTCGGCGTTGTCCGAGGCGATGAACACGGTGCCGTCGTCGTCGATGTCGATCTTGGCGCCGCTCTCTTCCTGGATGGCCCGGATCATCTTGCCGCCGGGGCCAATCACCGCGCCGATCTTCTCCACCGGCACCATCACCGTGGTGATCCGCGGGGCGTGCGGTTTCAGGTCCGGCCGCGGGACGGGCAGCACTTCCAGCATCTTGTCGAGGATGTGCTTGCGCCCGGCCTTGGCCTGCTGCAGCGCCTCGGCCATCATCTGTGTGGTCAGGCCGGAGATCTTGATGTCCATCTGCAGGGCGGTGATACCCTTGTCGGTACCGGCGACCTTGAAGTCCATGTCGCCCAAATGGTCTTCGATGCCCTGGATATCGCTGAGGATCTGGTACTTGTCGCCGTCGGTGATCAGGCCCATGGCGATGCCGGAGACGGGCGCCTTGATCGGCACGCCGGTGTCCATGAGCGCCAGGGTGGAGGCGCACACCGAGCCCATCGAAGTGGAGCCGTTCGAGGACAGGCACTCGGAAACCAGACGCAGGGTGTAGGGGAACTCTTTCTCAGTCGGGAGCACCGCCACCAAGGCGCGCTCGGCCAGCGCGCCGTGGCCGATCTCGCGCCGCGAGGAGCCGCGCAGCGGCCGTGCCTCGCCGGTGGAGAACGGCGGGAAGTTGTAGTGGTGCATGTAGCGCTTTTCTTTGATCGGCGTCAGGGTATCCAACTCCTGCGCCTCGCGGGGCGTGCCCAGCGTGGCCAGGGTGAGCACCTGCGTTTCGCCGCGGGTGAACAGGCCGGAGCCGTGCGCCCGGGGGCTGTAGTCCACCTCGCACCAGATCGGGCGGATCTCGGTGGGCTTGCGCCCATCAGGGCGGATGCCCTGGTTGAGGATGCGCCCGCGCACTACTGCCTTTTCGGCGGAGCCGTATGCCTCTTTGACCTGGCCGGCTAGCTCGGCGTCGTCGCCGGCCAACTCGGCCACCACCGTATCGCGCAGCGCGTCGATGGCGGCGTATTGCTCGGCCTTGCCCAGCGATTGGCTGAAGATCTGCTCCAACTCGGCCTGGGTGCGTTCCAGCACCTTGCTCTTCAACTCATCGGCCACTTTGAAGCTCTGGTACTCGCGCTTCGGCTTGCCGACCGTCTGGGCCATTTCCAGCTGCATATCGATCAGCGGCTGGATCGCCTTGTGGCCGGCTTCCAGCGCGGCCACCATGGTGTCTTCATCCACCTCGCTGGCGCCGCATTCCACCATCAGGATGGCGTCGCGAGTGCCGGCCACGCGCAGGTCCAGGTCGGACTCTTTGAGTTCCGAGTAGGTCGGGTTGATCACCAGCTGGCCGTCCACCCGGCCCACGCGCACCGCACCCACCGGGCCGTTCCAGGGGGCATCGGAGATGGTCAATGCCGCGGAGGCGGCGTTGACCGCGATGATGTCAATGACGTTCTCTTCGTCGGCGGAGAGTGCGTACATGATCACCTGCACGTCGTTGCGCAGGTCCTTGGGGAACAGCGGGCGCAGCGGGCGGTCGGTGAGCCGGGCGGTGAGGATGGCGCCCTCGCTGGGGCGACCCTCGCGGCGGAAGAACGAGCCGGGGATCTTGCCGCCGGCGTACATGCGCTCTTCGTAGTCCACGCTGAGCGGGAAGAAGTCGATACCGGCGCGCGGGTTGGCCGACATGGTGGCGGTGGCCAGGATCAGCGTATCGCCCAGGCGGGCCGTGACGGCGCCGCCGGCCAGGCCGGCCACTTTGCCGGTGGAAAAGGTGAGGGTTTGGTTGCCCACTTGGGCAGTAAACTCTTTGGACTCGGGTTTCATTTTTCTCCTAAGCGGACTGTGAGCAGTCTGCGAACAGTCCGTATAGGCCCGTCAGCCCAGGAACTGGAAGTTGGCCACAAGCGTGCTTATGAACAATTTCCAATGCCCTGGCTAACGGGCGCATGGTTTGATTGTTGGGGTTAATTATAGTGATTCTTGGGGTTGTTGTCCTCCTCTGGTGGGGCGAAAAAAGAGGCGGCCGGCACAATACCGGGCCGCCTCTCGACTGAACTACGCCTTGCGACGAATCTTGAGCTTGTCCGCCAGGGCGACGTACTGCTCGTAGTCGTGCCTGCGCACGTACTCCAGCAGACGGCGGCGCTGGCCGACCAGCTTGAGCAGCCCTCGACGCGTGGAATGGTCCTTGGTGTGGGTCTGCAAATGGGCGGTGAGCTGCTGGATGCGGCTGGTTAGCAGGGCGATCTGGACTTCCGGCGAGCCGGTGTCGCCCTCGGCGCGCTTGTATTCGCCGATGATGGCTTGCTTCTGTTCTTTGGGTAACGACATGACGGTCTGCACTCCTTTTTGCAGGTCTCCGGGCGGCCAGCTAACGCCAGCCTGCCGGTCGAGTCAACGCCGCAGTATACTGCAAGCGGCTGCGGAATGCTAGAGCAGGGGCCGCAGGCGCGCCTGGCTGTCCGCCGGCAGCACCTTGTACACCTGGCGAGCGATCCACTGGCAGCCCGGGTCCGGCTCGCCGGCCAGCGCCTGCTGCAGGAAGTATTCGGTCTCTTTGGGGCTCTGGCGGCCCAATTCGCTGAGCAGGCCGGCCAGGTCGGGGCGCAGCTTGCGGTCCGCGGCGCCCACCGGCGCTTCCAGCAGGGCATAGATGACCGGCAGGTTGGCATAGCCTGGGCCGCGCAGCAGCGCCAGCAGGGCGACCAGGGCCAAAATATGCTGGCGGGTTTCACTGCCCTCCAGCAGGCGGCCGGCAAAGGCGATCAGCTCTTCCGGGTGGTTCGCTTGCAGGCCTTGCGTGCCTTCTTCGGAAAGCTCCGGAGCCAGCCAGGGCTCCTGGTTCTCCTGCGCCCAGGCCGCCAGCCGCCGGGTGATCTCCTCCGGCTCGGCGGGCGTGGCGCCCAGCAGGCGGGCGGCCAGCTGGCGGGTCTCGATGCTGCGCCGTTCCCACAGCCCGTCGGCGATCTGCAAGGCGGTCACCGGGTCTGCGGCGGCCTGCTGGCTCATCTCCAGCTGCAGTTGGCGCAGCAGCGGCGTGGGCACCTCGTAGGTCTTCAGTACCGGCCGCAGGCCGCGCACCTGACCCTGGCGGTGCACCGGCACCGAGTACGCTTCCAAGAGGCGTTCCAGCCCGCGCAGGTAGCGCGGCGGGTTGCCGAAATGTTCGGAAAGTTGGGCCGCCTCTTGCTTGAGGCGGCCGAGTTCAATCGTGGGCATGCTGCCAAGCTACTCCACGATGGTCAGCGAGAAGCCGTCGTAGCCCTTGCTGCCCACTGTCTGGACCACGGTGCTGTTGCCATCGCTGCCCAGCGTTTCCAGCAGGCGGCGGGCGCCGGCATTGGTCTCGTCCGTCTCGCTGACCACGCCGCCGCGGCGCACCACATTGTCGCTGATGATCAGGCCGCCCTTGCGGGTCAGCCGGCGCGCCCAATCGTAATAGGCCGGCAGACTGGCCTTGTCGGCGTCCAAAAAGCACAGGTCGAAGCCGGCGGCGTACTCGGGCAGCAGAGCAGGCAGGGTGTCCAGTGCCGCACCAATGCGCAGGTCCACGCGCTGGCTGAGCCCCGCGGCGGCGAAGTTGGCCGCGGCCACTTCGGCATGCTTCGGCTCGGCCTCCAGCGTGACCAGCAGGCCGTCGGCGGGCAGCGCCCGCGCCAGCCAGATGCCGCTGAAGCCGCCCAGCGTGCCGACTTCCAGGATGCGCCGCGCACCGATGGCGCGGGCCAAAATGTGCAGCAGCTGCCCGTGCATCGCCGAGACCTGGATGCTGGGCAGCCCGGCTTTTTCGGCGGCGGCCACCGCGGCGCTCAGTACCGGATCGTCCGGGGCCAGGAGGCCCTCGAGGAACTTGTCCACATCTTGCCAGGTGTTTTCCATGGTTACCTTCTCTCGCTCAGGCGTTTTTCGGCCAGTTGGATGTAATCATGATTGGTCTCGTAGCCAACGTAATGCCGCCCGGCGGCGACCGCGGCCAGGGCGCTGGTGCCGCTGCCCATGAACGGGTCCAGCACCACGTCGCCGGAAAAGCTGTACAGCTGGATCAGCCGTGCCGGCAGTTCCTCGGGGAACGGCGCCGGATGGCCCACCCGGCGGGCGGAGACCGCCGGGAAGCTCCACACGCTCTTGCTGTTCTGCAAAAAGTCCTCTTTGCTGATCGTGTCTTCACCGCCTTCGGGCCGCGGGCGGCCAAAGGCGCCTTTGCTGAAGACCAGTATGTATTCGTGCACGTCGCGCAGCGTGGGGTTGCTGGCCGAAAGCCAGGAGCCCCAGGCGGTGGATGCGCTGGAGCTGGCGCCCTTGTCCCAAATGATCTCGCCGCGCATCAGGTAGCCCAGTTCCAGCATGTCCTGGATGATGTAGGCGTGCAGTGGGATGTAGGGCTTGCGGCCCAGGTTGGCCACGTTGATGCAGGCCCGCCCGCCGGGGGCGAGGACGCGGTAAGTCTCGGCCCAGACGCGGCGCAGCAGGCCAAGGTATTCCTCCAGGTTGAGGTCCTGGTCGTATTCCTTGCCCGCGTTGTACGGAGGTGAGGTGACCATCAGGTGCACGCTGCCGTCTGGCAGCTCGGGCATTTCTTCACTGCTGTGGGCGAAGATGCGGTCGCGGGCCGACGTGGGCAGCGGGTTCTGGGCCAGGTCGCCACGTGAGGTTTCGGCTTGTTCTGCGTAGAGGGCGCTGCTGTAAAAGGCGCTGGCGTCGTGGTTCACCCGCCCGGCAGCGCCAAAGGCGGAACTGCGTGTGCCTTTGCGGTCTGTCTTTTTCGCGGCCACGCTCTCACTGTAACCCAAAGCGCGCGGCGCGGCAAGCTGAGGGCTAACTCGGCCAGACGGCGCCGGCGCGCACCACGCCACCATCCGGCACGTCGGCTTTGACCACCGCGCTGTTGCCGATGCGCGCCCCCGCGCCAATCTGTACGTTCAGGTTGACGGTGACGCCCATGCCCACCAGCGTGCCTTCGCCCACGTGCACTCCGCCGGCCAGGATGGCCCCGGGGGCCAGGTTGACCGCCTCGGCGAGCACGCAATCATGCGAGACGATGGCGCCGGTGTTGACGATGCAGCCAAAGCCGATTTCGGCGTCGGAGCCGATGTAGGCGTGGGGGAAGACCTGCACGCCAGCGCCCAGCCGGGCGCTGGGCTCGACCACCGCGCTGGGGTGAAGCAGGCTGGGGAACACGAAGCCGGCGGCATTGAGCCGTTCGAAGACGTGCAGGCGGCTGCTCATCGCGCCGATGCCGCCCACTGCGTTGGCGGCCAGGCGGCAGCCTGCGGCGCGTAGCGCCGCCAGCGCCGCCCCACCGCCCAGCACGGGCGCGCCCAGCACGCTCTCGCCGGGCGCGCGCCCGTCGTCCAGCACGCCGATGGGCTCGTAGGCCCCGGTGGCGCGGATCAGCTCAATGACCGCCTTGCCGTGCCCGCCGCCGCCGTAGACCAGCACGGCGTTGTCGGCGGCGATGCCTGGCGGAATTTCCAGCTGGGCGGCCATCGCTGCCCCTTGCAGCGCCGCCCGCACTTGCGCCTCGGTAATGATCGGGCCGATCGGCAGGGCGGCCAGGTCCAGCCCCTCCTGCTGGGCCAGCAGCAGGGCGGGTTGGGTGATGCGCAGCCCCTCGGGTATCCCTGTGGAGACCGCAGATGCGGCTTTAGTCTCGACTTTGGGGGCTTTCCAGCTTTTGGTGGGGGCCAGGTAGCACAGCAGCGCCCCGGCGCGCAGCACGTCGCCTTCGGCGGCTTGCAAGCCCGCCACATAGCCTGCGGTCTCGGCGTTCAGTTCAAACGTGGATTTGGTGGTCTCCAGCGTGGCCAGCGGCGCGCCAGCCTTCACCTTTTGCCCCTCTTTGACATGCAGAGCGGCCAGGCGGGCTTCATTCTCGTTGGGGTTGATCAGCGGGACGGTGACCGCCAGAGCTGCGCTCATGGCGCGGTTATACCATTTTTTGCACGGCAGCCAGGATGTGCTCGACGCCGGGCAGTGCGGCTTCTTCCAACGGGCGTGAGGCGGGGATGGGCGCGTCGGGGGCGGCCAAACGGCTGGCTGCCTTGAGACCGCCGGGGAAGGCCTGGGCGGCGCGGGCCAGCACTTCGGCACCCCAGCCTAGCGTATAGCTGCCCTCCTCAACGGCCAGCAGGCGGCGGCTTTTCTCCAGCGAGGCGGCCAGGGCGCCGTCGAGTTCGCCGCCCGGCAGCAGAGGAGCCAGCTGGCCAGGCACCACCAGTTCGCAGAAGATCTCGTGCTCGAAGGCCAGGCGCAGCTGCGCTTCGCGGGCCAGCTCGGCCATGTAACCGTAGGCGGTCAGGGTCAGCGCCGCAGAGGGCGCTCCCTTCAGCCGCAGGGTGTGCGTTGCGGCGTATGCGCCGGGTGGCGTATGCTGCTCGATCTCGAAGTCTTGCAACTCGGCGGCCAGCGGGCGCAGGTAGAGCAGCTTGTTCTCCACGAAGAACACCGGGCCGTCATCTTCCAATATAGCCCGGCGCAGCAGTTCGCCGGGGTCGCTGAGCGCGTGGGCGGCCAGTACCCGCAGGCCGGGCACGCCCAAATACAGCTTCTCCAACGTCTGGCTGTGGGTCGGCCCGTAGCCGCGCCGCCCGCCCATCGGCGTGCGCACCACCAATGGCACGGCGACATCGCCGCCGTACATCGCCCCGAATTTGGCGATGCTGTTGATCAGCTGGTCGGCGATCAGCGTACTGAAGTCGCCGAACATGATTTCCACTACCGGGCGCAGGCCGCGCAGCGCCATGCCGGCGGCCACGCCGGCCAGCGCCGCCTCGGAGACGGGGCTGGTCCAGACGCGGTCGGGGTATTTCGTCGAAAGCCCCTGGCTGACCTTGAAGGCACCGCCGTAAGGGTCGAGCAGGTCTTCGCCGATCAGGTAGACGCGCTGGTCCTGCTCGAAAGCGGCGTGCAGGCCGCGGTTCAGCGCCGCCAGCACCGTGCTCACGCGGCAGCCTCCGGGAACGGATCGGCCTCGGCCTGGGCGAATGCTGCGGCCACTTCGGCTTCCACCTCGGCCTCAATGGTCTCCCGCTGTGTGTCCGCCAGCCTGGGGGCCAGCAGGCGCAGCGGGTCGCGCTGCTGGCGAATGCGCGCCATCAGCGCTTCGTCGCGGGTGTCGTCGCCTTTGGAATGCGGGCCGAAGCGCTGCGTGTCCAGCACCAGCGCCCGCGGGCCGGGTGTCGCCCGCAGGGCGGCGAACTCCGCTTCGGCGGCGGCGTGGATTTCCAGAGCGTCGCTGCTGTCCAGCCGGCTGCAGGGGATGCCAAAGGCGGCGAAGCGGGCGGGGATGTCGCCGGCCAAGGCCAATTCGATGGGCGTGGTCTGGGCGATGTGGTTGTTTTCCACCACGAAGAGCACTGGCGCACCCCACAGAGCGGCGATGTTCAGACTCTCGTAGACCACGCCCTCGCCCAGCGCGCCGTCGCCTAAAAATATGACAGCCAGCGCCTGGCTATCTTTGGCCTTTTCGGCCAGGGCGCTGCCCACCGCCACCGGGGCGGTGCTGCCCAGCACGCCGTTGGAGTAGAAGTTGCGCCAGTGCAGGTGTTGCGAGCCGCCCAGTCCGCCGCACACGCCGGTGGCCTTGCCCATCAGCTCGGCGAACAGGGCGCGCAGGTCGCCGCCATAGGCGATGAAGTGCCCATGGCAGCGATGGTTGCTGAAGACGATGTCGTCCGCGCCCAGGTGGGCCAGCACGCCGGTGGCGTTGGCCTCCTGGCCGATATAAGTATGGGTGGTTCCGTAGAATACGCCTTTAGGGAACGCATCCAGCACGGTTTGCTCGAACCGGCGGATGCGGTACATCTGCCGGTAGAGCCCGGCCTGGTCTGGCATGGGCGGCATTATACTCGCCGCCCCTTGGCGCCCTGGCTGCCCATGAATTCCATGGCGGTGGCATTGCCGGGCTGATTGATGCCCTCGCGGCGCAGCACCTTGAACGGGGTCAGCAGCAGGATTTTGATATCCAGCCACAGTGACCAGTTGTCCACGTACCAAACGTCCAGGGCGAACTTGTCCTCCCAGGAGACGTTGTTGCGCCCGTTGATCTGCGCCCAACCGGTGAGCCCCGGCAAAGCCAGCATGCGCCGGGCCTGCTCGGCGGTGTAGCGGTCGAGGTACTGCATCAGCAGCGGGCGGGGGCCTACCAGGCTCATTTCGCCGCGCAGCACGTTGTACAGTTCTGGCAGTTCGTCGAGGCTGAAGGCGCGCAGCAATCGACCCAGCGATGTGAGCCGCTCGGCGTCGGGCAGCAGCTCGCCATCCGGGCTGTGCAGGTCTTTCATGGTGCGGAATTTGTACAGGGTGAAGGGCAGGCCGCGGTAGCCCGGCCGCTGCTGGCGGAAGAGCACCGGCCGCCCCAGGAAGAGGCGCACCAGCAGCGCCACCAGGGCGATCAGTGGCAACACAAGCGGGGCGGCCAGCAGGGTCAGGCCGATATCCAGGATGCGCTTGCTACGCGGCACGCCGGCAAGCGGGTCTTTGCGGGGCACAAACTAAATTCTATCAGCGGGTGGTTGTGGGGCGCTCAGGCAAACATGCGCTGGATGGCGCGGGTATAGATGGCTTTGGCCTTCTCGCGGTTTTCGGGTTGGCTGCGCACGAAGTGCTCCATCATCACCCCGGAGTTGATCTCGAGCACACGCAGCTGGCCGTCGCTTTCCATGATGTCCACCGAGGCGAAGCGGATATTGATCGCCCGTTGGGCCTGGCGGGCCATTTCGATCAGCTGCTCGCTCAACGGCCCGTCTTCCAGTACCTGCGGGGCGGAGCCTGCGCTGAGGTTGTGCTTCCAGCCGACGATGATCTCTTCACCGGCGGCGGGCACCAAGTTCAGTCCTTCGTGATGGCGCTGCATGGCTTCCCCGGCCATCTCGAGCGAGAGCTGCCCGGCTGCCTGGGCGGCCTGGATGAGCTGCATGAGGCTGGCCTGCCCATCGCCGATCACTTGGGGGCGGCGCTTCACGTAAAGCAGTTCGCACTCGCCGTCGAGCATGATGGCGCGGAACTCCTGGGCGATCGTAAGGAGGGGGGAGAGGCAAACGCCGCGGTACTTTTGGAACAAAGTGAGCACGGCTTCTTCCAGTTCGCCGGGTCCGTGCACCAGGGTGACTCCGGCGCCGCCCGTGCCGGCGTTGGGTTTGCACACCAGCGGGTAGCCCACCTCTGCGGCGTAGGCCAGCATGCCCGGCCAGTTGCCCTGGCTGGAGACGTAGCCGCTCAGCCTGGGGTGGTGGAACAGCTTGTGCGGCACATGGGGGATGCCCAAGTGGCCCATCAGATCGGCCAGGGCCGCCTTGTCGCCAGCCATCAATTCCGCCGAGGCGGAATTGATCTCGAACTTGTAACCGAAGACATGCCGGCTGAGGCCGTTCTTTTCCAGCCGCAGCACCCAGTCTTGCGAGAAACTGTTCAGGGCATAGCCTTGCTCGGCGGCGATCTCTTTGACCAGTTCCACCAAAACGCGTTCGTTGTTGGGCAGCATCATGGCGCAGATTGTAATGGCAGTTCGCAATAGAAAAGCCCGCAATTTTGCGGGCTTTTCCTGCTGCAACGGAGGAGAAACTTAGTTTGGGCTGGCGTCCATCTGGCGGATGACCATGACCACCTTGCCCTGCACCTGTACCGCGCCGGGGTTGTCCACGAAGATGGGCTGCATGGTGGGGTTGGCCGGCTGCAGGCGGATGCCGCCGTTCTCTTTGTAGAAATACTTCAGCGTGGTTTCGTCGCGGTCGCTCAGCCACACGGCGACCATTTCGCCGTTGCGCGCATCCTGCGAGCGCTTCATCACCACAATATCGCCGTCGTTGACCATGGCGTCGATCATCGAGTCGCCCTGCACTTCCAGGGCGAAGAGGTCTTCTTCTTTGTCGCCGGGGCCGAGCAGGCTGCGGGCGATCTCCACGCCGCTCTCAGGGTCGTAGTAGGCGAAGTCAGAGCTAGGCACCGGCATGGGTTCGCCGGCTACAATGCGGCCGATCACCGGCACACGGATCAGATCCTCGATGGCACTGCGCACCTTTTCGGCCGCCTCTTCCAATTGTCCGCTGAGGCCCTTGACCAGGCGCACACCGCGCGAGATCTTACGATCGCGCTCAATGTAACCTTCTTCTTCCAGCTGGTTTAAATAGTAATTGACCACCGAGGTCGAGGAGATGCCGGTCTGTTTGCCGATCTCGCGGATGGAGGGTGGGTAGCCGGTTTCGGTCTGGTATTTCTCCAGCACCTCCAATATCTTTTTGTGCCGTTCGCTCAACCCCTTGCGCCGTTTGGCCATCATCATGTCAGCTCTCCTCGCTGCCTTAATTCGTTCATTTGTGCTAAAACTATACACGAACGTCCGTTCTACGTCAAGTCGATTCAGCGCCTACTCCATTCCGGCAAGCTGTGCAATAATACCCCCGCGCCGTTGGGCGCAGTCCCTACCTTCAGGAGCGAAATGCAAAAAGACGCCATTCTGATCACAGGCGCCGCCGGAGAAATTGGTCAGGCCCTGTTGGCGCAGTTGGCCGCGGCGGGCAAAGGCCCGTTGGTGACCCTGGATTTGCAAGAGATGCCGGCGGAGACGCCGGGGACGCACGTGCAGGGCAGCGTGGCCGATGGCGCGCTGCTGGCCCGCCTGGAGGCGGACTACGAGTTCGAGCAGATCTTCCACCTGGCCGCGCTGCTCTCCACCAGCGCCGAGCGCAAGCCGGCGCTGGCCCACGAGGTGAACGTGGACGCCAGCCTGCTGCTGCTTGAGCTGGCCGCCCGCCAGTCGGCCGCGCGCGGCGGCCCAGTGCAGTTCATTTTCCCCAGTTCGATCGCTGTCTACGGCCTGCCTGACCTGGAGACCAAGGCCGCCCACCCTCGGGTGCATGAAGCCGATTTCAACGACCCCACCACGATGTACGGCTGCAACAAGCTGGCGGTGGAGAAGTTGGGCGCGTACTACTCCGCGCACTACGAGCAATTGCAGCCTGAGGCGCCCGTCCGGCCCGACTTTCGCTCACTGCGCTTCCCGGGGCTGATCAGCGCCCATACCGCGCCCACCGGCGGCACCAGCGACTACGGGCCGGAGATGTTGCACGCCGCTGCCCAGGGGCAGGCCTATGCCTGCTTTGTGCGCCCGGATACCACCATCCCCTTTATGGCCATGCCCGATGCGGTGCGCGCCCTGCTGGGGTTGGCTGCCGCGCCGGCCGCCGCGCTCAGCCGGCGGGCCTACAATGTGGGCAGTTTCAGCCTGTCTGCGGAGGCATTCCGCGGGCAGGTGCTGGCCGCGTTCCCCGGCGCGGAAATCAGCTACGCACCCAACCCGCGGCGCCAGGGCATTGTGGATACCTGGCCGGTGGATGTGGACGATAGCGCCGCCCGCACCGACTGGGGCTGGGCGCCGGAATACGATTTGGCGCGCAGCTTCGACGAGTATTTGGTTCCACACATTCGGGAGCGGTACCAGAAGCAGTAGGAGCTTTATGGGTACTCCAATAAAAACGGGTAATGTACTTGAACAACCACTGAGAGAGGATTTGTTTAAGTGGGCGCAGGAAGCCATGGAACAAGCGAGGCATTGCCAGAGAATGCGGGCAATGTATGTGAACTTCTATATAACTTTGTATACGGCTTCTGTGGCTGGATTAATAACCATGGCCACCAATAGCAACATAGAGTTTCTCATGAAGGCTTATGTTGCATGGTTTATCGGTCTTTTTATATTTATTTCAGGGCTATTTTCGATTTCGAGATCCGAAAGATGGACAGCTCATTTTTGGCACAATTACTTTATTTTTAAAAGGTTACGTTCTCTGGTAATGGAAAGACAACCTGAATTTAAAGAAGTTTTTAGGAATGGGGCAACAGGCTTGTTTGCCCGGGATCAATTTTCAAGCTATCCCTGGGCTTATGATAAGGGCAATGACACTTTAATTGCGATGCTGTGTTCTGCAAGCGGGGCACTGCCTTACGTCTTATTCCAAGTACCGAACCTTGCGTACCTGCAGATAACAGCAATTGTGATTATCTTAAGCCTACCATTGGCTATATGGCGGAGTGAATCAAAGATGGCTAAAGCAAAACATCATTTATGCTGTTTTGCAGAGTAAAATACTGGACTACAGATACTCCACGAACCTATTGTCCTTATCGACTAGGATGAACTTCGTCTCCACGGGTTTGTCTGTGATCTCGAAAGCGATCACAATGATCTCTTCGCCGGTCTTGATGATGTGCGCCGCGGCCCCGTTCATGGCGATCATCCCGCTGCCGCGCTCGCCCACGATGACATAAGTTTCCAGGCGCTCCCCGGTGGTGTTGCTAACTACCAGCACCTTCTCGCCGGGCCACAGTCCGGCCTTTTCGATCAGGTCTTCGTCAATCGTAATGCTGCCGATGTAGTTCACGTCCGCATCGGTGACGATCGCTTTGTGTATCTTGGAGCGCGCCAGAATTCTCATCGTTGTTTTCCTCGGAGCGCTATTCTACTCGCAGGGCAGGCGGAAGGCTACATGGGCGCGGGATGAGTCTGCATAGCGCCGTGCAGCCGGATCGCTATAATTGCGGCTTGTGAAACCCCGCCTGTTCGCGCTCTGCCTGCTGGCCCTGCTGCTCACCGCCTGCCGGGTGACCTTCGCCCCGCCGGAGCCCACCGAGGTGCCCACACCAGCGCCAAGCCCCACGCCGACACCGGTGTGGTTCCCGCCCACGCCCGAGCCCAGCCCGTTCCCGACGCCCCGCCTGGAGCCGACGCTCGACATGCGTCCCGGCATTGGCGAACTGCTTCTGGAAGAAGACTTCAGTGATTCCGCACCTTGGACCGCGGGCAATGGGGGCGACGCTGTGGCCGTGGTATCCAACCACACAGTGCACCTCACGCTGAAGATCCGGCGCAATTACCTGTTCAGCACGCGTACCTCGCCGGTCTTCGGCAATTTCTATGCAGAGATCACCGCCGCGCCCAGTCTGTGCCGCGGCGAGGACGAATACGGCCTGCTGCTGCGCGCCCAAAGCGGCGACCACTACCGCTTCGCACTTAGCTGCGACGGCCGCGCCAAGGTGGACCGCTACTTAAACGGCAGCCTCAGCCGCCAGGCCGGCTGGGTGAGCAACCGCATCATTCCCAGCCTGGCGCCCAGCAGCGCTCGGCTGGGCGTGTGGGCGCGCGGTAGCCAGATGCACTTCTTCGTCAACGACATGTACTTCTTCAGCATCACCGATACTCAGCTGTTTGAGGGTACCTTGGGCGTATTCGTGCACACCGCCGGGGATGGCGATGTCTCGGTGAGCTTCTCGGATCTGAAGGTGTGGGGAGTGGAGTAGGTTTGGGGATTCTGATGGACTGTTAAGCCGTTGCGCTTGACTTTGCCGGTCATACCCTGTATGCTTGCCGGGTCTTAACCACTATATTATTCGGCAGTCGCCGCTGTTATTGTCTGAACTTTTTGCTGTTCATTCCCCAACACCCGCTTGACTTCTGAATAACCACATAAGGAATATATGAAGTTCACTGAATTCAACCTTGATGCACGCCTGCAGGCGGGCATCCAACGCGCGGGTTTCAGCCAGCCCACGCCCATCCAGACCCAGGCCATCCCCGTGGCCCTGGCTGGCGAAGACATCGTTGGCACCGCCCAAACTGGCACCGGCAAGACCGCCGCCTTCGTGCTGCCCTTGCTGCACAAGCTGCTGCAAGGGCCGCGGCGCCAGACTCGCGCGCTCATCGTCACCCCGACCCGCGAACTGGCTGACCAGATTCGCGAGACGGTCAAACTGCTGGGCGCAGGCACCGGCCTGCGCTCTGTCACCGTTTACGGCGGCGTGGGCGCTCATCCGCAGGCCCAGGCGCTGCGCGCCGGGGCCGAAATCGTGGTGGCCTGCCCCGGCCGCCTGCTGGACCTCGCCGGCCAGCGCGCGGCGCGGCTGGACAAGGTCGAAATCCTCGTCCTCGACGAGGCTGACCGCATGTTCGACATGGGCTTCCTGCCCGATGTGCGCCGCATCCTCAACTTGCTGCCCAAAGAGCGCCAGACGCTGTTGTTCTCCGCCACTTTCCCGGAAGAAGTGCAGGCTCTGGCGGAGCAGGCCCTGCGTAACCCACAGCGGGTGGCAGTGGGCATCAGCGCCCCGGCCCACACGGTGAGCCATGCGCTTTACCCGGTGGCCAATGCCGACAAGAGCCGCATGCTGCTGGAGCTGCTGGGTCAGGCCGGTGACAATACCGTACTGGTCTTCACCCGCACCAAGCACCGCGCCCAAAAAGTGGCCCGCCAGGTGGAGCAGGCAGGCTATCGCGTAACCAGCCTGCACGGCAACCGCAGCCAAAGCCAGCGGCAAGCCGCGCTGAAGGGTTTCCGCAACGGCCAGTTCCAGGTGATGGTGGCTACAGACATTGCCGCCCGCGGACTGGACGTGGAGGGCATTTCGCATGTGATTAACTACGATATGCCAGACACGACGGATGCTTACATCCACCGCATCGGCCGCACCGGCCGGGCGCAGCGTAATGGCGATGCCTACACGCTGGTCACCTCAGACGATGAGTCTGCCTTGCGTAGCCTGGAGCGCGTGATGGGCAAGCCCATCGAGCGTCGTAGGCTGGCGGGCTTTGCCTATTCTGCAACCCCGCAGGTTCAGCCGCACCCGGCCGATTACCAGCGCAGCCCACGGCGCTCGCAGCGCAACCGTCGTGGCGAGGGCTACGCCAAGCGCTTGGCTTCGTATCGTTAGCCTTGAAATCAAAGAGAGCGGAGAAACCCTCCGCTCTCTTTTTCCGTACGCCTTCCCCGGAAACTCCCCTTTCCGGACAATGGCCTTGACTTCCTAATTGTTTTGGCTAAACTCCTATCGGAGTAATCAACTTAGTTATGAAACTGACCGCACGCAGTGAATATGCTTTGCTGGCCTTGGTCTACTTGGCTCGCAACAGCGATATCTCGCACATCACAGTGGAGACCATTGCCCGAGCCCAGGGTATCCCCCCTCGTTTCCTGGAACAGATCCTGCTTTCGCTTAAGCGCGCCCATGTAGTCAAGAGCGTCAAAGGCCAGCGCGGCGGCTACAGCCTGGCCCGCCAACCAGCGGAGATTTTTCTGGCCGATGTGATCCGCGTATTCGACGGCGCGCTGGCTCCGACCGAATCGGTCAGTGAGAATTTCTATGAAACGACGCCGGTAGAAAAAGAAAAAGGCCTATTGCGAGTCTTTAAAGACATCCGCGACTATACGTCCCAAAAGATGGAGACTACATCGCTGGCCGATGTGGTCTGATCTGCCCTTACAACTGCTGCAACTGTTCGAGGAGCTTTTCAGCGCGGACCACGCCGTAGTTGGCGCGCTTCATTTCCCCCCGGCGGTTGAATAGGTAAGTAGTCGGCACACTGAGTACACCCCAACGGCCGGCCAATTGGGGCTGCGCTTCGGCGTTGATTTCGATCACCTCCAGCGCAGCGCCCAGCGCCCGTCTGGCCTGTTCGATGGCCGGGCGTTGGATGGTGTGACAGGGGACGCAGCTGGGCGTGGTGAAGTACACCAGCACTTTGGACGCTGTTCCCGATGGTTGCAACTCCGCCAGGCGGGCTTCGCCGCGACGAGCCGCCCGCCTACTAAGCAGGTGCACGGCTGCCCAACCGGCGACGGCGATGGCCGCAGCCAGGGCGGCGCGCAGCAGCACATCTTCCATGCTCAGCTTGCCTTGGGCTTCATGCCGGGCAGCACGCCGGCGGGCGGCTGCTTGCTGAAGCCGGGTATCTTCAGACGCACCAGCCAGTAATACATCGCGCAGCCCACACAGAAGCCGCCGAAGGCGTTCAACGCGGCCAGGCCGATGACCAGCCAGACCAGGGCCCAACCGGCGCTGGCTACGCCGCCGAACAACAGCCATGCGCCTGCGCCCAGCACGACAAAGCCGATGATCTGGGCGAAGCGGTGTGGTTCCGGGTTGTCGTCCAGCACATCGGGCTTGAGCAACCCCGTGGGTTTAAGCACCTGCTGATAGAAGGGCAGGAAGCCAGGCACTTTGAGCAGACTGCCGATGCCCATCACCGCTGCCACGAAGGCCGCCAGCCAGGGTTGGTTGAGCACGAAAGCCAGGATGCTGAGCGTGATGATGGTCAGCTGGTTGGCTTTGAGCGCGGCATGGTCTACTTTTTGAAGCTTGTTCGCCATGGCGTATCTCCTTAGTCATTGCGATAAGGCCCAGCATAGCCAGGGCCGAAGAAGTAATCTAATCACTCTGTTTGATTTCGATCTTTTGGCGGTGCCAGGCGCTGTTCATGTAGCCTTTGAAGTTCCAAATTTGCTCCACGTCCGGCGGCTGAGCGTTGGCCGCGCTATCCACGGCGCGCACTACCAACTCGTGCTCGCCGAGTGCCAAATCCAGTTGGGCCTGCCAGAGCCGCCAGATGCCGGGGGCGTCCTCGCCGAGCAGTTCGCACTGCGTCCAGCTGCGCCCGCCGTCTGCCGAGAGTTCTACACGGGCGATGGAGCGCTCACCGCCCGCCAGGGCGTAACCGCGCACGGTAACAGCTCCCGCGGGCGGGTTCTCGCTTTCGGCCGGCGTGCAAATCACCGAGGTCAGCGAGTTCTCGTTGAGCATCATGCCCTGCTCCCAGACCACGTTCTGGCTGTCCACATCCGGGGGGAACAGGCGATAAGCAACGCGCTGAAAATAGTTGTGTGAGGGCTCGGGTTGCACGCGGATTTCCTTGAGCCATTTGACGCTGCGCGCCCCGATGATGCCCGGGGCCACCACGCGCAGCGGAAAGCCGTGCACGGGCTCCAGCGGTGCGGCGTTCATCTCATAGGCCAGGAGCACCTCGCCGCTCAGCGCGTCTTTGAGCGGAATGGAGCCGCCGAAATTGAAGCGTTCGCCGTGGCGCTCGGTTTCATCGAGGCCGATAAATTCCACGTGGGCGGCGCCTTGCGCCAAACCGGCAGCGGCCAGCACATCGCTCAGGCGCAGGCCGCGCCACGCCGCGTGGCTGATCGCCTCGGCGCCCCAGGGCAGTTCATTGGGGATCGGCTTGCGGTCGATCAGTTCCTGGCGGCGGTTGCCGGCGCACTGCAACGTGGCGGCCGCATCCACGGAGGGGAAGCGGCTGGTCAGCTCTGCCAGGCTGAAGGTCAACGGCTGCTCTACCAGGCCGCTGACTTCCAGCCGGTAGCTGGCCGCGTCCACCTCGGGGATGTCGCCGTGGTTGCGCGAGAAGAACAGCTCGGTGGGGGTCAGCTGGTTCTCGACCAGCAGGTTCAGCGGCGGGCCGCCATTGAAGGGCGACATTTCGCGGACGATGAAGTCGGGGTGTTTGCCAAAAGGCTTGTCCGCCATGCTTAGCTGCCCTTGACCGTGTCGTATCCCGCCATCATCCAGGCCTGAATGCCGTCGCGCAGCATGTAGAGGTTGTTGTACCCCTGGCGTTCCAGCAGCGACACGGCCACGGTGGAGCGTGTGCCGGCGCGGCAGTGCACCACCAGCGGCTGGTCCGCATCGGGCAGCTGCTCTGGGCTGGCATGCGGCAGCATGCCAGCTTCCAGGTGCCTGGCGCCGGGCAGCCGGTTGGCGCGGAACTCGTAGTCGAAACGTACGTCCAGAATGTCCGGCGGGCTGTCTGCTTCCATCCAGTCCTTGAGCCGCTCGGCGGGGATGTTCTCCACTTGCGCCACCGGGTAACCGGCGGCTTGCCAGGCGGTCATCCCGTTTTCCAAGTAACCGGCGAAGTTGTCGTAGCCGATGCGAATGAGCTGCAGCACCGCCTCGTGGCGCTCCAGCGGCGCTTCGCCGAGGAGGATGAGCTGCGCTTCCGGCGGCAGCACCCAACCCGCCCAGGCGCTCAGCGGGGTGAAAACGGGGATGCCATAGGAATTGGGGATGTGTGCTGCCAGGTAGCTTTCGCTGTCGCGCACGTCCACCAGCAGGGCACCGGCTTCCATCGCCTCGGCCACCTGCTGGGCGCTGAGCGGCGTGAGTTCCGGCACACCGCCCAGCACCCGCGCGCTGGCACGGTTGACGGCCGGCAGGCGCTGGTAATGGCTGGGGAAGCTGGAAAGGTGCGCCAGCGCCTCGGTGACGAACAGGTCTTCCTGGTCGTATTGGAAGAACGGGTTGCTCTGGCGCTCCTTGCCAATCGTGGTGACGCGTTCGCTGCTGGTGGTGGTGTTGCAGAAGGAGCCGGCCCCGTGGGTGGGGTAGACGACGACATCGTCGGGCAGGTCGGCCAGCTTGCGGTGGATGGTGTTGAACAGCTCGTGGGCCAGCGGTTTGGTATTGGCCTCGCCGTGCAGATCGGTGCGGCCGGTGCCGCCAACGATGAGGGAGCCGCCGCTGAACAGCAGGCTGGTCTCGCCGCCCTCATCCAGGTAGGCCAGGAAGCCGATGTGCTCCTTGCTGTGGCCCGGGGTGGCGATGACCTGCAGCTGTACATCGCCCAGTGAGAGCCGGTCGCCCTCGGAGAGCGGCAGGTGCTCAAATTCCGAGCCGCCCGCCGCGCTGACCCCGATTTGGTAATCCGTCTGGCCCTTCTGCTCCAGGGCATGGGCCAGCTCGTGCACGCCCGAGATGAAATCGGCGTGCAGGTGCGTTTCCAGCCCGTAGACAATTTGCAGGCCGCGTTCCTCGGCGGCTTCGATGTACTTCTCCACGTCTCGTTCCGGGTCGATGACCGCCGCTTTGCCAGTGGCCGCGGAGGCGATCAGATACGAGGAGTTGCCCAATTCCCGGTTGACGAACTGCCTGACGAGTAGTTTGCTCATGCTTTCACCTCGGTGACGAAGGGAACGGCTTGCCGAACGCCGCTGTTGTGCCTGTCCGCGCCCTCATCCATTTATTTTTCGATAGGGGAGTTTACCAAGTTCCCCCACTCCGTCCAGGAGCCGTCGTAGTTGCGCACCTGCGGGTAGCCGAGCAGTTGGGTGAGCACGAACCAGGTGTGGCTGGAGCGCTCGCCGATGCGGCAGTAAGTGATGATGTCTTTGTCGGCGGTGAAGCCCTTGCTCTCGTACAGCTCTTTCAATTCCTCGGTGGACTTGAAAGTGCCGTCCTCGCTGACTGCGCTGGCCCAGGGGATGTTCTTGGCGCCGGGGATGTGGCCGCCGCGCAGGGCGCCCTCTTGCGGATATTCGGGCATGTGCAGCTTCTCGCCGGAGAATTCTGCCGCGGAGCGCACATCCACCAGCGGCAGGCCATTGTCTTGGTGCTCGTGCACCTGGTCGCGGAAAGCGCGGATGCGGCTGTCGTCACGCGGCGCAGCCTGGTAACTGCCTTTGGGATGTGGGGGGATTTCGGTGGAGTAGGGGCGCCCTTCGGCTTCCCATTTCTGGCGGCCACCATCAAGGATGCGCACGTCTTTGTGGTCGAAGAGCTTGAAGACCCAGAAGGTGTAGGCGGCCCACCAGTTGTTTTTGTCGCCGTAGAGGATCACGGTGGTGTCGTTGGAAATGCCCTTGGCTTCGAGAAGCGCGGCGAACTGCTCGGCGTTCAGATAATCGCGCACCACCTGGTCGTTGAGTTCGGTGTGCCAGTTGATCGCCAGCGCGCCGGGGATGTGGCCCTTGTCGTAGAGCGTGACGTCTTCGCTGGATTCGAGCACTCGGATGTTCGCGTCATCCAGATGCGCAGCGAGCCATTCGGTTTCCACCAGTGCATCAGGGTTTGCGGGTGTACCCATTGCAGCCTCCGTTTGACATATTCTCGATTGAAATAGTCGTATTTTCGGGCCAAAAAGAAAAGGCGACTACGCCGATTGCATAACTTTTATCATGCCGTTTTGGAAGAGTCAACCCCTCGACCTGGATACTTATTTTTTTATTCGGCAGGCTCTGCTGTGGCCAGTGAGCGCGCGATTTCGCGCCGAATCTCCCAGCGCAGGAAATATTCGGTCAACAACTCCATGCCCTTCTTGCCCCACTCCGCAGCGGTGCGTACTACCCAGAACAGGATGAACAGCGTGACGAAGCTGGTGTACACCGCTGCCTCCGGGCCAAAGGCGCTGGCCAGCACCAGCTCGATCAGCCAGACGTGCGGCTGCCCGAATTGCCAAACCAGCCAGCCGGCAAAGATGCCGAGCAGCAGGCCGTATATCCGAGCAATGCGCGCCTTACCGCCCCAGGCCAGCCACAGGCCCATCAGCCCGCCGAGGATGGCGGCCAAGACATAGGCGTTACCCAGGCCGAGCAGGCGGGCGAGGACGTGGTTGGGCGCCGGCGCGCCGAGCAGCGTGGCAATGTAGACGGCCAAACTAATTGCGAGTGCACTGAGGAATGCCACTAGGATTTTGTGTTTTGCTTTATTCAAACCCTCCTTAACCTCCTCGTCAGTTTTGGCCCGAGAGCGCAGTCTGTACAGGGCACGACCAATCAATGATCCAACCAGCCCTAGAACAACAAACAGCCGAATTGTGTCACCGTCCATTTGATCTCTCTCACTTATTCACGGTTTGTTGTAAAAAAACCGGTAAGAGCTATCCATGACCCATAAAAGCATCACAATGATTCCGTAAACACACATAAACAAAACCGCAATGTTATTCCCACCTCTTGCTTGTCTGGCGACAAATACAGCAGTTCCCGGTAAGGCAACACCCAATACGGCCAAAATTTTAAAACCCTTTGTCCTCGGGTGCCGCAACTCCTCATAGACGCGGCTCGCCAGAGCTTCGTTCATCAATGGAAGAATAAAAGCGACTAAAAAAAGTACCAGCGCAAAGTAAATATATGAACTAGTGTGTGCATGCTCCTCTAGCAGTCTAAGGGAAAAAACAAAGAGTCCAAACGAGATAGCAAGGCTACCAACAAGCGTTGCTATAGGATTGGGTTTCCAAATGTTGAGAACCAGGGCGATGGTTGATAAACTCCCCAGAACAATACCAAGGTGGACAAATAAGTTTGAGGCTTTAGGCACATAAGCAACTAAAAGAGCAAGAAGGACACCGACAGTAAGGCTCGCAAAGGACCAAGCAACATTGTTTAGCAATCTTCTATCTTTCCAGATCACTCTACTCACCTGATTCCCCGAACCAACTATTCATAGCGTTTGTCTTCCATGTTTCTAGAGTAGGCCCCATAAGGTAAGAAATGCCAAGTCCAGCTAAGGCTACAATGCCACCGACAACTATCACCGGTGCGCCAACAACTGCAGTTATCGCCATACCTACACCAACGGCAGCCAGGGTAATTGCCGATGTTTCAACTATATCCCAACCGGTCGAAGCAGCAAATTGAGGGCTGAATATACCCACATCGCTGTTTTCCCCCCAGCCATAGCTGTAGAAGTTCGTGCCTATTGAAAGCACGGCACCCAAAGCAAGACTACCTTTCAACCCTCCTCTAATGACGTTTCGGTTCAAGGCAGACTGATTCAGATTGCTGTACCGTGTGCCAGGTATCCCCATGCCTGTACGGAAGTCCAATTTTTGACCAGTGGGAATATCAGGCACACTGACTGAAAAATATCCGTTGCCTAAGTCTGTGTATTTTATGTGGGATAACTTTGCAATCTCATCTACATCATCTAATAGTTTAATGAGCCCGGCTAGAAAATCAACAAGCTCATCCTTTGACATTATCGTTTCATCGCCTGTCGCTTGCGTTCTGCTGTTTGGCCTTGATTCCGCCCCTGCAACTCCCGACGCCTTCGACTCATCGGGAACAATGGCAGTCGCTCGTTCCTCCTCTGCTTTATTGTCCCTCTCTTTCTCTTCTTCCTCCCTCGCCTGAATCATCTTCATTTCCTCTGCCAACAACTGCGCCCAGGTCTGCTCACTAAAGAACGGGTTGGCTGCCTGGGTGCTGCTCACCACCGGCAATTTGATCACCTGCCCAGGATGCAATAGGCTGGCTCCCCCATTGGCCTCAGCCAACTGTCCCGCCATGCGCTGGTTGCCATACACTTCCCCGGCAATGCTGTACCAACTGTCACCCTTCTGCACGGTGTAGCTCCCCCCGCCCACTTGGGTTTGACCGGCAGCTTCCTTGACCTGCTGGTTCAACTCCCAGCCCGTGGGGCTGTAGAGGCCTTTTTTCTGCAAGGTGTTGTGCACAATCAGCCGCGCCTCATCAATGCCCATATCCGCTCGAGCGTCCGGCACCATCGCCCAGATTTCCGCATCACTCAAATGGGCGGCCAGCAGGTTGTTCTTATGCGGCCCACCGCTCGCTGCTTCTTGCTTCCGCCGCTCTTCTTCCTCGCGCCTGGCCTTCTGCCCCAGGGCATAGGCGGTGGCCACGCCAGCCAGGGCCACGGCCGCATCGCCCCAGACCACGCTGTTGGCCGCGGTGCCCAGCGAGAGCTGCTGCACCAGCGCCGGCTGCGGCTGCACGGCGGTGATGATGCCCAGGCTGGGCAGCGGGCTGCCCAGCGGCGCAAGCGGTCCGGCGCTGCCGCCGCTGGCCGCAGCTGGCGAGCCTAGCCCGTCCCCAGCCGCCGCCAGGGAGGCCGCCCCGGGGTCGGGGATGCTGATACAGCCCGCCCGGCTGTTGCGGTTGCCGGCGCGGTCTTCCACGCTGACCTCCAGGCGGTATTCGCCCACCTCGGCGGTGCTGCCGTCGCTGAAGTAGCGGTGCCAGGTCCAGCCCTGCGGCGGCGCGGCAAAACTCTCCGTGTGGCTGCGCCCCTGCTCGTCGCTCACCGTCAGGCGCACCAGCTCGATGGGCGAGGCGCCGGGGCCGGCGTCCAGGTTCAGCGCCTGCCAGATCGGCGGGCAGCCCGCCGGCAGGTTGATGTAGGGCAGCTGGTTTTCCACCACCACGCCAATACTGTGCACCGTGCTCAGGTGCCCGGCCTGGTCCAAGGCGCGCAGGCTCAATTCGTGGAAGCCGTTGGGTACATCGGTGCTGTCCCAGTCCAGCTGCCAGTCGCCGCCGGATAGCCTGGCGGTGCCGCTGAAGGCGCTACCGTTCACAGCGAACTGCACCCCGGCCAGGCCGCTGGTGGCATCGCTCGCCTGCCCGCTGAGGGCCAGCGTGCCGCTGACTTTCCCGTCCACCGCGTCCAGCGACAAGTCCGGCGGGGTCGTGTCGCGGCCAATGTCCTGCGGCACAGTCAGGCTGTGCTGCCCGGCCACATCTTCGGCGCGGAAGACCACGCTGAACGCGCCGTCGGCCGCCAGGGTCTGCGCATTGTTCACCCAGCCGCCGCCGTCCACCTGCACCTGCTGGGCGGCCAGCCCGCTGGTGGCGTCGCTGCCCAGCGCAGCCAGGTCCACATCGCTGATGAACCAGCCGTTCTCGCCGAGCACGCCCTGCACCAGGCCCACGATCTCCGGCAGGTCGTTGTCGATGCGCAGGGTGCTGTGGCCCATCTGCGAGCTGTCACCGTAGCTGGAGAGCGCCCAATAGCTGGAGGTGGCCACGCCGGGGTTGCCCGGCAGGCTGCAGCTGCTCGCGGTGCAGAAGAAGGGCACGCCGTCCAAATCACCCTCGATGCCCAATATCTGGTAGCCGGCCAGCGGCTCGCTGGCGCTCAACTGCAGGGCGCCGTCGCCGATGCACCAGCCGTTCAGCCCGTTCTGCGCACAGAGCACCGCGCCGCCGACCTGGGCTTCAGGATGGAAGTGGGTTTGCTGTTCGGTGGTTTCGATGATGCTGAAGCCCGGGGTGCAGTGGGCATTGTCTGCCGGGCCGGTCCAGCCGCAGGCGGGGATATAGCTCACCGTGCCCGGGTGCTGGCTGCAGGGGTGGTTGATTAGGCAGGTGCCCTCCGGCCCGGTGAGCGTCCATTGGTCTTTGCTCGGGTCGGGTACCGTCTCGGTGACTACTACGGTCACGGTATAGGCCCGGTCCGGCCCCAGGTAGGCCGCCAAAGCCACCCCCGCCAGCGCCAGGGCCAGCAGGGCGGCCAGCGCCAAAGCCAACTGCCGGCGAATAAACCCAGCCCTGTACATGTACTCAGCCTAACTCAAAGCCCCACCTGTGTCTGTAGGCGGGTGTACTAAATTTTTTTGTTAGGTATTGGCTCTGCAGAACACCTCTTGACTCTATTCGCACATTTGGTCTATACTCGGGTCGTAGCCGGTGAGTGAAAGCAACACCCGACCGCGGCGAATACGCCCCGGAACTTAACCAAGCCGCTCACCCGAAAGGAGCCCCATTCCTCATTCAACTGCATACAGTGCCAGTTCCCTTTTGGCCTTGGGCGAAACCGAGGCCTTTCCCCGCGCCTATCTATCATCCTAAGGAGTTTGACATGTCCTATCACAAAATCACCATTGTAGGAAACCTGGGCCGCGACCCGGAAATGCGCTACACCCCCAGCGGCCAGGCGGTGACCAATTTTTCGGTGGCCTCCAACCGCCAGTACACCAGCTCCACCGGCGAGAAGGTCAAAGAAACCGTGTGGTTCCGCGTCTCCGCCTGGGGGCGCCAGGCCGAAACCGTCAACCAGTTCCTCAAGACGGGCAGCCCGGTGCTGGTGGAGGGGCGCGTCACCCCGGACAAAGCCACCGGCGGGCCGCGCATTTGGACCCGCCAAGACGGTACACCCGCCTCATCGTTTGAAATCACCGCCGAGCGGGTCGTCTTCCTGGGCAGCCGCGGCGACGGCGGCGGCATGCCTGGAGACCCCGAAAGCTTCCAGGGCGGCCCGCCGGACGACGGCGGCTTCGAAGACGACATCCCCTTCTAGGGGCGCGCCATGGCTGATCCCAAAGCCAACCCCGCACAGGGCAAAGGGCCGGCCGCGGCCGGCCCTTTGCGCCCGCGGCTGGTGCAGCGGCCCGGCAACGAAGCCGTCTACGCCAACGTGGTGCGCATCGCCCATTCGCCCTCCGAGCTGGTCTTTGACTTCGCCCACTCGCTGCCCGGCGAACTGGACGTGCTGATCAAGGCTCGTGTGGTGCTCTCACCGCTCAGCGCCAAGCTGCTGCAGCGCGCCCTGGCGGACAGCCTGACGAAGTACGAAACCGCCTTCGGTGAGATCACCATCCCGCAGGGCAAATCCCTGGCCGATGATCTCTTCCGCATGCCGGACCCGCCTAAATCGGAGGGCGAATGAGCCGGCTGGACGACATTGCCAAAGCGGTGCACGCCAGCTTTGAGGCGCAGACCGCGGCGCGCGACGCCGCCCTGGCGCAGACCCGCCAGCTCACCCGCCACTGCGCCCAGGCCATCCGCGCCATCCATCGCGACGAGGCGGACAACGCCCAGGCCGAACTGAAGGCGGCCGGCGAACTGGCCGCCGCACTGCGCGCCGGGCTGGCCGGCTTCCCCGACCTGTACTTCGCCGGCTATACCCAAGACGCGCTCAAGGAATATGCCGAGGCGACCATCGTGGATGCGCTGGTCGCCGGCAAGCCGCTGCCCGCGCCGCAGGAGCTGCAGGTGGAGCCGGCCACTTACATGCAAGGCCTCGCCGAAGCCGCCGGCGAACTGCGCCGTCGCTGCCTGGACATTTTGCGCCACGGCCATTCCGACGAGGCCGAACGCCTGCTGGAGCAGATGGACGACATCTACGCCGTGCTGGTGACCATGGACTACCCCGATGCGGTGACTCGCGGCCTGCGCCGCCTGACTGACATCTGCCGCAGCCTGGTGGAGCGCACCCGCGGCGACATGACCATCAGCTTGCGCCAGCAGGGCCTCGAGGCCAGCTTGCGCAGGCTGGAAGATCGCCTGGGCAAAGAGGACGCCTAGCCGCCATGGAACGCCAGTGGATCAAGGCCTCGGAGATCGGCGAATACCTGTACTGCCGGCGCGCCTGGTGGTATCGGCTACAAGGGGCGGCCAGCGCCAACCTGGCCGCCATGCAGGCCGGCGGCCGGGCGCACACCGCCCACGGCCGGGGCCTGCGGGTGGTCGCTGCGTTGCGCCTGCTGGCCCTGGGCCTGGCGCTGGTGGCCGGCTGGTTGCTGCTCTCACAATGGGGGTTGCCCTGAACCAGCCGTTGTTCGCCCTGGCGCTGCTTTTGCTCGCCGGGCTGCTCTTCTGGCTGGCCACCCGCCAGCAGCGTCGCCTGGGGCTGCCGGGCGGACGTTTGCTGTACGAAGACAGCGGCGCGCAGCGCGGCGTGGAAGAAGTGCTGCTTGCCGAGGATTTGGGCTTGCTGGGCAAGCCCGACTATCTGGTGCAGGCCAAAGAGGGCTTGGTTCCCGTGGAGGTCAAGAGCGGGCGCACGCCAAACCGTCCCTTCGAAGCGCACATCATGCAGCTGGCCGCCTATTGTGCGCTGGTGCAGCGCAACTACGACCAGCGCCCGCCCTATGGCATCATCCGCTACCCACAGCGCAGCTTCACCGTGCCCTTCACCGCCGAATTGGAAGCCCAACTGCTGGCCCTGCTGGCCGAGATGCGCACCGCGTTGGCGGGCGGCGAACAGCACCGCAGCCACCAGGTCGCGGCGCGCTGCCGGGCCTGCGGCTACCTGGAGCTGTGCCCCGAACGCCTGTAGAATCCCAATGCAACGGTTAAGATAACCCGATGGCCAAGCCAGCCAAGCCCACTTTCAAACATGCCGCGGTGCTCTCGCGCGCCGCGGACGGCGAACCCATGGAGCAGGCCCGCCAGGTGGCCGCCTTTTTGAGCGGACTGGGCGTGCAGGCCAGCCCGCTGTACATGCACGCCGCTGAGGCGCCGGAACGGGTGGCCGCCGGCGAATTCGACCTGATCATCGCCGTGGGCGGAGACGGCACCATGCTGCGCGCCGGCCACCTGTGTGCCCCGGCGGGCATCCCGCTGCTGGGCATCAACGAAGGCAGTTTCGGCTTCCTGATTGAACTGGAGCGCGCCACCTGGCGCGAATACCTGCCGCGGCTTCTCAGCGGCGAATATCGCCTTGAGCCGCGCATGCTCATCCACGTGGAGTTGTGGCGCGCCGGACAGCAGATAGGCGCCTGGGAGGCGGTGAATGAGGCCATGCTGGGCCGCGGCCGTCTGGCCCGCCCGGTGCACCTGGCGGCCAGCCTGGACGGCCAGCCCCTGACCACCTACGTGGCCGACGGCTTGATTATCGCCACCGCCACCGGCTCCACGGCCTATGCCCTGGCCGCCGGCGGCCCGGTGCTGCCGCCGGAGCTGCGCAACATGGTGCTGGTGCCGGTGGCCGCCCACCTGAGCATGGAGCGCGCCATCGTATTGGCCGAAGGCGCAGTGATCCGCGTGGAGATGGTGCGCGGTGTGGAACCGGTGCTGACGATCGACGGCCAGCAGCCCATCGAAGTGCGCCTGGGCGATTGGGTGGAATTACGCGCCAGCTCGTACAGCCTCAATTTTTTGCGCTTCCGTGACCCGGGCGACTTCTACGCCCGCCTGCTGCACATCATGGACAACCATCCCGCCGCCTCTGCGGCCGCCTCGGAGGGCCAATGAGCGCCGCCACCTATTGCTACAACCATCCCCAAACCGAAACCAGCCTGCGCTGCAACAACTGCGACCGCTACATCTGCACCAAGTGCGCGGTGCACACGCCCACCGGCTACCGCTGCCGGGAATGCGTGCGCGGCCACAGCAAGGTCTTCGAGACCGCCAAACCGCTGGACTACGTACTGGGCTTCGTCATCGCCCTGGTGCTTTCTTTTATTGCCGGCCTCATCGCTACCCGACTGGGCTTCTTCGTTATTCTGCTGGCCCCCGCGGCCGGCTCGATCATCGCCGAGGCGGTGCGGGCGGTAACCGGGCGGCGGCGCTCACCGCTACTCTTCCGCCTCACCGCTGCCGGCGTGGCGATCGGCGGCTTGTGGTACGCGCTGCCCGTGCTGCTCTCTCTGCTCTCCGGCGGCAACACGAGCTTTTTATTGAGCCTGCTCTGGCCAGCGGTGTACACCCTGCTGGCCACCAGCGCCGCCTACTACCGCCATGCCGGCATCCAGATGGGACGCCGCTGACAGATCCACCATGCTCACCGAACTGCGCATCCACAACGTCGCCATCATCGAAGACCTGACCCTGGAATGGGGGCCGGGCCTGATCATGCTCAGCGGCGAGACCGGCGCGGGCAAGTCCATCGTCATCGATGCGGTCGAGACGCTGCTGGGCGTGCGTGCGGATACCAACTTGATCCGCACCGGCGCCGACCGCGCCAGTGTGGAAGGCACCTTCAAGATCCCGGAGCCGCTCAAAACGCAGATCCACACCATCCTGCAGCGCGAAGAACTGCTGGACGACGAAGACTACCTGAGCATTTTGCGGGAGTTCCGCCGTGAGGGCCGCAACGTGGCCCGGGTGAACGGCCGCCCGGCCACGGTGGCGCTGGTCAAGGAATTGGGCGAATTGCTCATCGACCTGCACGGCCAGTCCGAGCACCTCTCGCTGCTGCGCGTGCCGGCTCACCGGGGTCTGCTGGATCGCTATGCCGGGGTGGAGGCTGAACTGGCTGCCTACCAGGGCGTGTACGCCGACCTGCAGGAGACCCGCCGCGAACTGAGCAGCCTGCGCGAAGCCGAGGCAGACGCCGCCCGGCGGATCGAGCTGCTCAGCTTCCAGGTGCAGGAAATTGAGGCCGCCCGTTTCCAAGCGGACGAAGAGCAGACCCTGAAGGAGGAACGCACCCGGCTGGCCAATGCCGAGGCGCTGGCGGCCAACGCCAACCTGGCGCTGGCCGCCCTGGACGAAGGCGAGGGCGAAGCGCCCTCGGCCAACGACCGCCTGGGTGCCGCGCTGGCGGCACTGGGCCAGCTGGCCAAGGTGGACCCCTCACAGGCCGGCCTGGAGGGGCGCGCCGCGGGAGTCTTCGACGAACTCAGCGAGCTGACCCGCGAGCTGCGCAGCTATTTGGAGCAGATCGAGTTCAACCCCAAACGACTGGAAGAAGTCGAAGAACGTTTGGCGTTGCTGCAAAACCTGAAACGCAAGTACGGCGAAGACATCCCCGCCATCCTGGCTTTCGCCGAGCGCGCCCGCAAAGACTTAGACAACATCTCCCACGCCGAGGAACGCCTGGCCGAGCTGGAGGCCGCCGAGGCGAAACTGTTGGAGCAGCTCAGTGCGGCCGCCGCCGCGCTCGCCGCCAAGCGGCACGCCGCCGCCGAGACCTTGGGCGCAGCCGTGGAGGCCGAGCTGGATGACCTCAAGATGGAAGCGGCCCGCTTCGGCGTGGACTTCGCCAGCCGCGAAGACCCTGCCGGGCTGCCGCTGGATGGCAAGCGCTACGCGTTTGACCAGCACGGCCACGAAAGCGTCGAGTTCCTGGTGGCGCCCAACCCCGGCGAGGGCTTGAAGCCGCTGGTCAAGATTGCCTCCGGCGGCGAGACCGCCCGCCTGATGCTGGCGTTGAAGAACGTGCTCGCCCGCGCCGACCAGACGCCGACGCTCATATTCGACGAGATCGACCAGGGCATCGGCGGCCGGGTGGGCAGCGTGGTGGGCGAGAAGCTGTGGCGGCTCGCCCGCGGGCACCAGGTGCTCTGCGTGACGCACCTGCCGCAGCTGGCCGCCTTTGGCGACCAGCACTTCAAGGTCGAGAAGGTGGTGCAGGGCGGCCGCACGCTCACCCAGGTGCTGCCGCTGGAGGGCGAGGGGCGCGTGCTGGAACTCGCCAATATGCTCGGCGAGGTCAGCGAGGGCACGCTGCAATCCGCCCACGAGATCCTCAGCGCGGTGCACAGCACCACCTCGGCGAACTGACATCATTCCGCCGCCACCGGCGTGAACATCGAAAGGAACTTTGAATGCATGAGCGATACCCTCTGTCCCTCTTGTAATGCCAAAGTGAGCGTCAAAGGCACGCCCAAGATAGGCGCCCGCGTGCAATGCCAGTCCTGTGAGGCGGAACTCGAGGTCGTTTGGCTCAGTCCGCTGGAGCTGGACTGGCCGGTGGACGATTACGAAGACGAGTACGACGATGAATTCGACAGCTACTATGGGGAAGACTGACAAGTTAGCGGAAGGCAAGCCCTTACGCTAACTTGTCATTGCGAGGGAAGGCTGCATGACAATGCAGCCGACCGAAACAACTAGGCCTCTAGCCACGGGCACAGATTGCTTCGTCGGCCCTGGCTACGCCGGGCCTCCTCGCAATGACGAAATAAAAAAGAGCCGGAACCTCCGGCTCTTTTTTTAGCTTCCGCCCAAATATTCGCGCAGCTGGTGGCTGCGGGTAGGGTGGCGCAGCTTGCGCAGCGCCTTGGCTTCGATCTGGCGGATGCGCTCGCGGGTCACGTTGAAGTGCTGGCCCACCTCCTCCAGCGTGTGGTCTTTGCCGTCCACCAGGCCGTAGCGCAGTTCCAGCACCTCGCGCTCGCGGTCGGTGAGCGCGGCCAGCGCATTCTGCACCTGCTCGCGCAACATTTCGCGGGCCGCGGCGTCCATCGGCGCCAGGGCGTCTTCGTCTTGGATGAAGTCAGCCAGCTCGCTGCCGTCGCCGGCGCCCACCGGGCTTTCCAGCGACATCGGCTCCTCGGCGCTGCGCAGGGTCTGCTCCACCTTGGTGGTGGCCCGCGTCCAGCGACGCTTCAGGTCGGTAGGGATGGGCTGCTCGCTCTTCTGCAGCTCCTTGATGATCCGGCGGTCATTGGCTTCCATGAAGTCGCTTTCCAGGGCGATTTCGTCGGGATTGGGGTCACGACCCAGGTCTTGGGTCAATTGGCGCTGAATGCGCATCAGGCGTTGGATGGATTCCAGTAGGTGCACGGGGATACGAATGGTGCGCGCTTGGTCGGCGATGGAACGGGTAATTGCCTGGCGAATCCACCAGGTGGCGTAGGTGCTGAACTTGAAGCCGCGCGTAGGGTCGAACTTGTTGACCGCCCGCAGCAGGCCGATATTGCCTTCTTGAATCAAGTCCTCAAAAGATGAGCCGCGCCCCACATAGCGTTTGGCGATGCTGACCACCAGGCGCAGGTTGGCATTGATGATCGCGATCTGTGCTTCCATGGAGCGGGTCTCGGCGGCGGCCATGGCCACCTTGAGCTCTTCATTGGAAGGCAGCGTATTGGCGAAGCTGCGCGCCGCGGGCAGCTGGCTCTGGCCGGCGATCTGCTTCTCCAACTTGGCCAGCAGTTCGGCGGGCATCAGGTAAAAGCCAGTCAGCAATACGAAAGCATGGCGGGCCACGCTGTCCCAGCGGGGGTCTTTGCCCCACATGCCGTTGTCCAGGTAGCCACGCAGGTAGGAAGGCACTTCACTATCCCAGGTTTGCTGCAGGCGCTGTGCCTCCTGCAGGATGAGCAGCAAGTCGGCCGGTGGGTAACCCAGCGCGGCTGCCTCGTTCCCCAGATTCTCCAACGCCTTGGCCATCCCGGCGTAGATGGCTTTGTACAGGGCGCGCGGCTCGCCTTCGGCGCGTTGCACGGCTGGAATCTCCTGCGCCAGGCGCAGGCGGTGGGCAGACTCCACTCGGGTGGCCAGCCAGTGCTCGCGGTCGGTGTTGAGCAGGCTGACCAGGCCGATTTCCTTCAGGTAGAGGCGAACCGGGTCGTCACCGGAGTCGGCCAGGTTGTCGCGAGCCAGGGCCTGTGCGGCGCTGCTCTGCGACCAGGCAGTCTGCAGCTCTTCGCCGAAGTTGTCGTCTTCGTCGTCGGCCGCGTCCATGCCGCCCGGGTTCAGTTCCGCCTCGCCGTCTTCCAATGGCTCCAGGCCGAACTCTTCTTCGAGGTTCTCGTCCTCAAATTCGGGTTGTTCGTGGGCGTCTTCGGCTTGCGGGGTCATCGTCTTTTAGCGGGCGGAGGGCAGCCTGCGGTCGGAGGCCAGGGCCTTGTCTAAGCGTTGCAACGTGAGAGTGTTTTGTACCATCACTTGGGCGTACTCGCTGGCTTTCAGGTCGCCTTCTTCCTGTGCAGCCGCCTGCAGGTAACGCATTTGCTCATTGTTGGCGTTCAAGTTGCGCCGGCGCAGCACCAGGATGCTGCGCAGCAGGTCCTCAAAAACGCGCTCGGCGTTGGGGTCCACCTCCTGGCTGCCGACCAGCAGTTCGTCGGCGCGGTCCAACAGCGGCAGGGGCAGGTTTTGCAACGCATAGCTGGAAGGCTCCAGCAGGTCCTGGTCCAGCGATTCGAGCGAGAGGCGGAACATCTCCTGCATTTCGGAGTGTTGGAAATCGCCGGAGGACAGCCGCGCCAACCCGGCCTCTTGCAGAGAACGATTCACCCGGTAGAGTAGTTCCGGGGTGCGGATGATGATGCCGAGGATGTGTTTTTCCAGCTTGAAGTTGGGGTCGCTGTTGGTTGTGGCTTCCGCGCTGGGGATCGCCGGCGTCTCGAGCGAGCGGCGCGGCCGCGGCCTGCCCGCAGGCCGCCGGGTAGGGCGCTCGCTGAGCAGGCTGCGCTCGTCCACCTGCAGCAGGCGGGCCAGTTTTTGCGTATAGGTGTCGCGCTCGATGGGGCTGGGCAGATCTGCGATGATTGGCAGCACCTGTTCGGCCAAATCGCGCTTGACCTTGGGGTCGCCCAAATCCTGCCCGGCGGCCAGGCTGAGCATGACGTGCTCCACAATCGGGCGGGCCGCTTCCAATAGGCGAGGCCATTCCTCCGGGTCGCGCTGCACAATCTCATCGGGGTCCGTACCCGCGGGCAGAGCCGTGACACGGATGTCCGCCTGCAGGCGCCCCTCGTGGCGCAGCAGACCGCGGGCATCAAAGACCAGCTCGGTCTCGCGGTCCAGCGTTTGGCGGGCCACCTGCAGGCCGCGCAGCGTGGCCTGATTGCCGGCGGCGTCTGCGTCCAGCGCCAGCACGATGCGTTTGCTCAGCCGCTTGAGCAGGCGCAGCTGGCCCTCATTGATGGCGGTGCCCATCGGCGAGACGGCGTTGGCGAAGCCGGCCTGGTGCAGGCCGATGACGTCCATATAGCCTTCCACCAGCACCGCCTGATCCTGGTCGCGGATGGCCTTGCGCGCCCGGTCCAGTCCGTAGAGCAGGGCGCTCTTGTCGAACAGCGGCGTCTGCGGCGAATTGAGGTACTTCGGCTGATCGCCATCGCGCAGGGCGCGGGCGCCAAATCCGGCCATGCGTCCCCCGCCGTCTCGGATGGGGAAGATGAGCCGGTTGCGGAAGCGGTCGTAGTGCCGCCCGTCGCGCTCGCTGGTTACCCCGGCTTCCAGCATTTCCTCGGGGTTGTACCCCCGCTCCGCCAGGTAATCACTAAGGGCGTTGAACGAATCCGGGGCATAGCCCAGGCCAAAAGTTTCGATGGTCGCATCACTCAGGCCCCGGCCCTGCACATAGGCCAAAGCCGCCTTGCCGGCTTCGCCGAGCAGCTGCTGACGGAAGAAGGTCGCCGTGGCCTCCAGCAACTCGCGCAGGCGGGTGTGCTGCTCCTTGGCGGCCTGCTCCATCGGGCTGGTGGGGCGTAGCTGCACCCCGGCGCGCTCGGCCAGGCGGCGCAGCGCCTCGGGGAAGTCCCAGCCTTCTTTTTTCATCACGAATTTGAAGATGTCCCCGCCCTCGTTGCACTGGCCGAAGCAGCGCCAGGTGCCGGTTTCAGCGAAGACAATGAAGGAGGGCGTGCGCGTGTTGCTGTGGAAGGGGCAGAAGCCGGTGTAATTTTTGCCCGCGCGGCGCAGTTGCACAGTCTCGGAGACCAGGTCGGCGATGTCTATGCGAGCCTTGATTTCCTCAATACTGCTCATATACTCCACTGGGCGCTTGCGTTTAGAGGGTGGCGACCAAGCGCCGGAGGGCGATTATAACCGCGCCCCCATCCTGCTTTGATGTGCATGGTAACATTTGGCTGCAATTTCATTCAAAAGAAGCCAAGTAATGCCGGAATTTTACGCTCGCCAACCCAACCACTTTAACCTCCCTGAACGTATCAACCGCCTGGGGGAACTTTCCTACAACCTTTGGTGGACCTGGAGCAACAACGCCCGCGACCTCTTCGACCGGATTGACAACGTGCTTTGGGAGCAGGTGGGCCACAACCCGGTGCTCTTCCTGCGCAACGTGCCCCGCAAGCGGCTCGAGGCCGCCGCGCAAGACTTGAATTACGTGGACCTGTACGACGCCACCCTGGCCGAGTTCGACGCCTATGTCCGAGCGACGGACACCTGGTTTGAGCAGAGCTACCCGCAGCACAACGGGATGCAAATCGCATACTTCTCGACCGAATTCGGTTTGCACGAGACGCTGCCGATGTACGCCGGTGGCTTGGGCGTTCTGGCGGGCGACCACCTGAAGGAAGCCAGCGACCTGGGGCTGCCCTTGGTGGCGATGGGCTTCATCTATACACAAGGTTACTTCTTCCAGCACATCAGCGAAGACGGCTGGCAGGAAGCCCGCCGGGTGGCGCTGCGCTTCGAGGACATGCCGGTGATGCCAATGGTGGATGCCGATGGAGTGCCGCTCACCGTCGAGGTGCACCTGCCCGGGCGCAGCCTGTGGGCGAGGGTGTGGCAGGTGCGCGTGGGCCGCTTGCCGCTCTACCTGCTGGACAGCAACGTAGAGAGCAACAGCGATGCCGACCGCGACCTGACCGCCCGCCTGTATAGCAGCGACCTGGACTCGCGCATCTCGCAGGAAATCGTGCTGGGCATCGGCGGAGTGCGCGCCCTGCGCAAACTGGGCTACCAGCCGAATGTCTGGCATATGAACGAAGGCCACTCTGCCTTCCTCAGCCTGGAGCAGGCCCGCGAGCTGGTGCAAGCCGGCATGCCGCTGGCAGAGGCCCAGCAGCAAGTGCGCGCCCACAATATCTTCACCACTCACACTCCCGTGCCGGCGGGCAACGACGAATTCCCACTCTGGTTGGTGGACAAATATTTCTCGCACTATTGGCCGGACCTGGGCCTGGACCAGCAAGGCTTCATGGACCTGGCCGGGCGCGCCGCCGCCGACCAGACCATCTTCAGCATGCCCATTCTGGCGCTGCGCTTTTCCGCCCAGCACAACGGCGTCTCGGAGCTGCACGGCCGGGTGGCGCGGCGGATGTGGAACTTCCTCTGGCCGGAGTTGCAGGAAGAGCAGGTGAAGATCCGCCACGTGACCAACGGCGTGCATACGGACACCTGGGTCTCGCGGCGGCTGGGCATGCTCTACACCAAGTACTTGGGCAAGCACTGGCGTGAACATTTGGACGACCCGGGGCTGTGGCACGCGGTCAGCGACATCCCAGACGACGAGTTGTGGCGCGTGCGCCGGCACATGAAGCGCCGCATGGTCGCCTTCATCCGCGAGCGCGCCCGCAAGCACTGGATACACGACGGCATCCACCCGGTGCAGGCCATCGCTGCCGGGGTAATGCTCGACCCCTACGCGCTGACCATTGGCTTCGCCCGGCGCTTCGCCACCTATAAGCGCGCCGACCTAGTGCTCAGCGACCTGGACCGCCTGCTGCGGTTGCTCAACCGGCCCAACCGCCCAGTGCAGTTTATTTTCGCCGGTAAGGCGCACCCCGCCGACGAAGCGGGCAAGCTGCTCATCCAGGAGGTTTACCGGGCGGTGAAAAAGGCCGAGACGGGCGGGCGGCTGGTCTTCCTGGAAGATTACGATATGAACCTGGCCCGCTATTTAGTACAGGGCGTGGACGTGTGGTTGAACACGCCGCGCCGCCCGATGGAGGCTTCCGGCACCTCGGGGCAGAAGGCCGCGTTGAACGGGGCGGTCAACTTCTCCGTACTCGATGGCTGGTGGCGCGAGGGCTACAACGGAGAGAACGGCTGGGTGATCGGCCCGGACGAAGATATCATTGACCCGGTCGAGCAAGACGCCAAGGACGCAGCCAGTTTGTACGATGTGCTGGAGAACGAGATCGTGCCACTGTACTACCAGGACCGCCTGGCCAGTGAGCCGCCTTCTGCCTGGCTGGCCGTGGTCAAAGAGTCCATCCGCACCCTGGCGCCGCAGTTCAGCGCCCGGCGGATGCTGAAAGACTACGTGCGCGATATGTACATGCCTGCGGTGGAGAACCCGGCGGGACTGCTGGAAAGCTGATTATGGAATTCATCCTCACCCCCGAATCCATGTTGGTGGCGCTGGGCATTTTCCTGGCGCGCACGGTCAATCAAACCATCGATACGCTGCGCTTCATGATGACCATCCGCGGGCGCAAGCTGATCGCCTGGATATTGGGCTTCACCGAGACGGTCATTTTCGTGGTCACGCTGAGCGCGGTTTTCAGCAACCTGAACAACATTCTGTACATCATCGCTTATTCAGCGGGCTTCGCCACCGGCAACACCCTGGGCATCCTGGTGGAGGAACGCCTGGCCGTAGGCCACCAGCAGGTGCGCATCGTCAGCCCCAAGCGCGGCGCGGCAATTGCCAAGGCGCTGCGCAAGGAGGGCTACGGCGTCACCGAGATCTCGGCGCGCGGGCGCAGTGGGGCGGTGCGCCTGCTGGAAGTCGGCGCACCGCGGCGCAACGTCAAGCGTATTCATCAAATTGCCAAAGAGGTCGACGATACGGCCTTCATCAGCACCGAGGACATCCGCCCGTTGTGGCGCGGTTTCTGGGGCCGTCAGCGGAAGTAGCTATTAGCTGTAGGCCATTAGCTCTAAGCAATAACAATTAACGCCTCATCCTGAGCGAAGCGAAGGATCCTCGCAGAGATGGCCCTGCTTAGGGTGACGCGGGAGCCAAGATTTTATTGTTGGGGCTTAGATAATGAACTTCCCATCCTTGTAGACCAGCTCCCCGTCTACAAGAATTTCCGAATCTTCACGCAAATCGCAAATCATGTCCCAGTGCACCGCGCTCTTGTTCTGACTGCCGGTCTCCGGGTAGCCGGCGCCAAGCGCCATGTGGAACGAGCCGCCAATCTTCTCGTCCAGCAGGATGTGGCCGGTGAAACGGTCGATGTCCGTGTTCAGCCCGATGGCGAATTCGCCGACATAGCTGGCCCCTGGGTCCACGTTGAGCTGCGCCAGCAGGAAGTCCTGCTCGGTCCGCGCGGTGGCCTTGACCACCTTGCCGTTCTCGAAGTGCAGCTCAGCCCCTTCGACCACATGGCCCATATAAATAGCGGGGTAGGTGTAGCGCACCCAGCCGTTTAGTGAGTCCTCCACTGGGCCGGTGAAGATTTCGCCGTCGGGCATGTTGTGCAGGCCGTGCGAATTGCGGAAAGTGCGACCCTTGATCGAAAGGCTCAGGTCCACATTGTGGCCACGCAGTTCCACCTTGTCGTTGCCCTCGATGGCGTCGATGTAGCGCTGCTGGTCTGCTTTCACGCCTAGCCAGTGGGCCACCGGGTCGTCGGCCAGGGCGTGCACAGCCTTGTAATAGAAATCTTCATATTCCGCCAGGCTCATGCCCGCCTGGTCGGCGTAGCCCTGGGTGGGGAAGAGCGTGGTGACCCACTTGAACTCGTTTCGCGCCCCGCGGTCCATCTGTGCCTTGAGGATGGAGGCGTTGGCTGCGGCATGCGCAGATTGCTTGCCGGGGTCGGCGTTTTGCAGCGCGTCCAGCCTGGCCTCGGACCATAAGCGGATGCGCGCCTCGAAGTTGTCGTAAGCGTAGGCCTTCAGCTGGTTCTTGTGCCCGGCTTCGGCCTCGGGGATGTGCTCGAAGAAGAGTTCCTGTTGTTCAGGAAATTCCATTTGGATGTAAGCGTGCCCGCCGCGCTCGCTGATCAGCTTGTACACTTCGCGTACTGCCGGCAGGGCTTCGGTGGTGGCTTCGACGAATACGCGGTCGCCGGGAACGATTTTGGTGGAGTAGTCCACCAGGATGCGGGCAAAATTGAGCAGGCGTTGATCGGTCATGGACGGGATTATAGCAGTGGGCAAGTCCGGCCCTACGCCGGTCCCGAATTACAATAAAAGACGCGGGAAATGAGACTTCCACGACAGATCGATTCCATTTTCGTGATTCTTGCACTGCTGGCAACCAGCTTGCATGGCCTCTGGCTGTTGTCGCAGCCCAATGACCTTACTGGTCTATTCGGCTACTCCAGAAGCCGTATTGCTCTAATCGCGTTATCGGTAATCCTCGCTGGGCTGTTCTGGCTGCTCAGTCGCCATGCCCATATCCTGCGCAAGGCGCGATTGGCCCTGTCCCTGTATCCAGCTCTCGGCCTCTTGTTGGGTCTCTTGGCGGCGATCGGCTTGACCGGCCTGCTAGTGCCGTTCGCTTTCCCATTGAAGGTGTGGCCCCAACAGACTCAGGCGCTGATCGAATATCTGCGTCCGACGCTGGCCCTGCTCGCATTTCTCAATCTTCAGGTATTGGTGCTGGGCATCTCCTGGCTGGACGCACCGCGCAAGCAAAAGTTGTTTTGGGGGCTGACCTTGGTGGTAGGGGTGGCTTACACGCTTATCCGCATTTTTAATTGCCTGCAGCTGGAAGCCCCTTACGCCACACTGGATAGCCGGCAATACATCGGAGAATCTTCTTGGAGAGCGATGCTCTCCCCGGAGGTTTTCTGGCAAGGTCCGCGCCCGTTCGTTTTGCCCCTGCTGGGTACCTTGCTGAAACAGGATGCGACCTTGTTTGCTTGGGTGCAAACGGCCGTTTCGATAGCTGCCTGGTTGTTCTTGGCAATTGTTTTTTCCCGCAAACTGGGTTCGCTGGCTGCCCAGGCTATCGCATTGCTTGGCCTTACCGCGTTCAGCATGGGGCGCAATATCGTGGTTTGGGATTGGACGATCTTGGCAGAATCGCTTTCACTTTCCCTGATGGCGATCCTCGTTGGCCTGTGGTTGCTTGTGGTGGAGAGATTGACCTGGCCGCGAGCGATAGGCTTGTTGCTGGTTTCGTTTATCTGGGCGTTTACGCGTGACATCAATGCATGGCTACTGTGCCTGCTTGGTCTGCTGCTTTTGGCCATTACCATCCTCTGGCGACCCAGTTGGAAGTGGGGCGTTTTGGGCGTCTTGATGCTCGGCGTTTTTCTGTTGAACTGGAGTTCGGTGAACTCAACTGCCTGGGGGCGCTGGTTGCTGCCTTATATGCATGCCCTGACCTTTGATGTACTGACGAATGAGCAGGCCACCCAGTTCTACATAGACAACGGCATGCCTGCCTCGCCACGCATCCTCGCCTGGCCGGAGACCTTTCCGGACTATGGGGAATACCTGACCGCCGAAGAGTTCGAGCCGTTCAGGCAGTGGCTGCTCAGCGGTTCGCGTACCACACAGATCAGGTACCTGCTCTTCAATATTCCCGAATCTCTAATCCAGCCCTTTGATGCGTCTGGAGCCGGTTTCCCAGTTCGCCTGGGACTGGCCTTTTCGCGGCCCTTTGTTTACGAGCCTATCCTGCCAGGACCGGTTGAGACGTTCTTCTACTTCAATTTATGGAACGCTTCGGGGATTTTGTGGCTGTTTCTTGCTTTGGCAGTTGTGGCTTGGTTGTATTACAGACAGCTACATGGGGCGAATCTGGTAATCCTTGTGGCCACCGCACTTTCCTATCCATATGCATTTCTCTCGTGGCATGGGGACGGCTTGGACAAACCCCGCCATTTGCTACCCGCCGATGTACTGTTGCGACTCGGCATGCTTCTCGCGCTGCTTCTAGTCTTGGATTGGTTGATCACACGCAGCGCCATGGCGTGGCGAAGTCGTGGGGGCATAAATGATAGAATCTGATCAGGCTTGTTCATAGAGAACCCATGAAGCAACTATTGCAAGATATGCGCGCCAAGCGCCCCCATTTGGCGGATGTGCCCGTGCCAACACCCGGCCCGGGCATGCTGCTGGTGCGCAATGCCGCCTCGCTGGTCTCGGCGGGCACGGAGCGCGGCCTGGTCGAGTTCGCCGGGCGCTCGCTGCTGGGCAAGGTCCGGGCGCGGCCTGACCTGCTGCGCCAGGTGCTGGATAAGGCCCGCCGTGAGGGCCTAACCAATGCCGCCCAGGCCGCCTTTGGCCGCCTGGGCGAAGCCATGCCGCTGGGCTATTCCTCAGCAGGCACGGTGGTCGAGGTGGGCGAGGGCGTGCTAGGCTTCCGCCCCGGCCAGCGCGTGGTTTGCGCTGGCGGGGGCTACGCGGTGCACGCCGAGTACGTCTGCGTGCCGCAGAACCTGGTCGCCGCGCTGCCGGATGGAGTCGACTTCGACTCAGGCGCCTTTGCTACGCTGGGGGCCATCGCACTGCACGGCTTCCGTTTGGCCGAGGTTCAGCTGGGCGCGCGGGTGGCCGTCATCGGCCTGGGGTTGCTGGGCCAGCTGGCCGCCAGCTTGGCCGCGGCGGCGGGCTGCGAGGTGCTGGGCATCGACACCGACCCCCGACGCGTGGCTCTGGCCAAGCGGCGCGGGCTGGATGCGGTGCCGCGCGAGCGGGCGGAGAAAGCTGTTATGGCCCGCACGGCGGGCCGGGGCTATGACACGGTACTGATTTGCGCCGATACCCAATCCGACGACCCGGTGGAACTGGCCGGGGAGCTGGCCCGCGACCGGGCCACGGTGGTTGCCGTCGGCGCGGTAGGGTTGGCCGTGCCCCGGCGCAGCTATTACGCCAAAGAGCTAAACCTCATCGTCTCGCGCTCTTATGGGCCGGGGCGCTACGACCCCGGCTACGAAGAGGCCGGGTTGGATTACCCCATCGGCTACGTACGCTGGACGGAAGGCCGCAACCTGCAAGCTTTCGCCGACCTGCTCGGCAAGGGTGCGCTGGAGGTGCAGAGCTTGGTCAGCCACCGCTTCGATATTGAAAACGCCGTGGGGGCCTATGAACTCATCCGCAGCGAGGAAGATTTCCTCGGCGTGCTGCTGACCTACCCAGGAGCGCCCAAGCGCAGGCCGAGCAAGAAGCTGGAGATTTCGGCCAAGCCGTTGAGCAAGGACAAAATCGGTCTGGGCGTGTTGGGGGCGGGTAACTTCGCTCGCCAGACGCTGCTGCCCGCCATCAAGGGACTCGGTGGGCTGGAGCTGGTCGGCATCGCTTCGCCCGGCGGGAGGGCGGCGGCCGACCTGGCCCGCCGCCACGGCTTCCGCTACGCAACCAGCGACCCGGCCGAAGTGCTGGCCGACAAGCAGGTGGACGCGCTGGTCGTGCTCACCCGCCACCACCTGCACGCCGGCCAGGCGCTGGCAGGCCTGAAGGCGGGCAAACACGTTTTCTGCGAGAAGCCGCTGGCGCTGACCGAGGCCGAGTTGACCCGCATCGGGCGAGCCCTGGCGCAGAACAACGCGCCGCTGCTCACTGTTGGTTTCAACCGTCGTTTCGCGCCGCTGGCGACCGAGATGGCTGGCTTCCTCGCCGGACGAAGTGCGCCGCTGGCGGCGCACTTCCGGGTCAACGCCGGGCCGCTGCCCACTGGGCACTGGCTGGCCGACCCGGCGCAGGGCGGCGGACGCTTGCTGGGCGAAGGCTGCCATTTCATCGATTTTCTGATATTCCTCGTCGGCCAGGCGCCGGTGGCGGTTTCCGCCGCCGCCCTGGGCGAGCCCGGCGGGGATGCGCAAGACAACGTGCAAGTCACCCTGCGCTTCGCCGACGGTTCGCTAGGCACGCTGAGCTACTTGTCCAACGGCGACCGGGCGCTGCCCAAAGAGCGCTTGGAGGTATTCTGCGGCGGCGATGTAGCCGTGTTGGACGATTTCCAGACGCTGGAGCTGACTCGCGGCGGGCGCACCCTGCGCTCCGGGGGGCGCGGCGATAAGGGCCACCGGGCGATCTGGCAGGCCTTCGCCGCCAGCCTGCGCGCCGGCGGGCCGCCGCCCATCCCCTACGACCAGCTCTTCGGCGGGGGGCGAGCCGCCTTTGCCGCGCTGCGCTCGCTGCAGACGGGCAGCGCACAACTGCTGGCAGACTACTAACCACAAGCCACAAAGAGCACAAACGGGAAGGTAGGGCGAGGCATGCCTCGCCCATACTTTAGGCATGGCAAGGCTCAGTTTGTGAAATTTGACACCTAAATCCCCCTATGATAGACTCAGCTTAACCTACAAAAGCTTAGGCTTTTTCGCTCTTATTGGCTCTAATCCACTTGTAGGCCCAAGGCTTATGCTGCAAGACTACCTGCCTATTGCCATTCTGCTGATCCTTTCCACTGGGTTGGCTTTCCTTATCGTGGGCCTTGGCCACCTGTTCGGCCCCAAGCGGCCCACGGAGCGCAAACTGGCGCCCTACGAATCGGGTATGCGCCCGATTGGCCCCGGCACCCGCCGCCTGCCGGTGCGCTTTTACCTCATCGCGGTGCTCTTCATCCTCTTTGACATCGAAGTTATCTTCTTCCTGCCCTGGGCAGTCACCTTCCGCCAGCTGGGCCTCTTCGGCCTGATCGAGATGTTCATCTTCATCCTCATCCTGCTGGTCGGCTATGTGTATGCCTGGAAGAAAGGCGCGCTGGAATGGGACTAGAGACCAAACTGGGCAACCTGGGTATCGTGACCACTTCGCTGGAGAAGATGGTCAATTGGGGGCGCACCGGGGCCATGTGGCCGATGCTTTTCGGCCTGGCCTGCTGCGCCATCGAGATGATGTCCTCCCAGGCGCCTGATTACGACATGAGCCGCTTCGGCATGGAGTTGATGCGCGCCAGCCCCCGTCAGTCTGACCTGATGATCGTGGCCGGCCGGCTGAGCCGCAAGATGGCCCCTGTGCTGCGCCGCCTCTACGACCAGATGCCCGCGCCCAAGTGGGTGGTTTCGATGGGAGACTGCGCCTCCTGCGGCGGCGTGTTCAACAACTACGCCATCGTACAGGGCGTGGACGAGATCGTCCCTGTGGATGTATACGTGGCCGGCTGCCCGCCGCGCCCCGAAGCGCTGATCCACGGCATCATGACCCTGCACGAAAAGGTCAAGGGCGAAAAATTCAAGGACTGGGCCTAGGCTGCGATGAACCCCGCACTGGAACCCATCCTCGCCGACCTGGAAAAACAGTTCGGCGCGAGTCGCAGCGAATTCCGCGACCAGGCCAAACTGCTGCTTGGCCCCGAGCACATCGTGGCTGCGGCCACAGCGCTGCGCGACCGGCACGGCTTTGAGATGCTGGCCGGGCTGAGCGCGGTGGACTACTGGCCGCAGCGAGCGCCGCGCTTTCACACTGTCTACCAGTTCAAGAGCCTGGCCAAAAACCTGCGCCTGGAAGTGCGCGTGCCGCTGGATGGCGACGACCCGGAACTGGAGAGCATCACCTCCGTATTCCCCAACGCTGATTGGCACGAGCGCGAGCTGTGGGACATGTTCGGCCTGCGCATCCAAAACCATCCCGACCTGCGCCGTATCCTGATGCCCGCCGACTGGACCGGGCACCCGCTGCGCAAGGATTACCCGCTGGGCTACGAAGAAGTGCAGTTCAGCTTCAACTTCGAGGAAATCGAGCAGCGCAAACCGCGCCCCAAGGACTAGCGGCTGATGACTCTCGAACAGATCGAAATCACCACTGAGGAACTGCGCCACCTGGTTTCGTCGCGGGCCATTGAGGGTGAGACCATCCTGCTCAACATGGGCCCGCAGCACCCCAGCACGCACGGCGTGCTGCGCTTGCTGCTGGAACTGGATGGCGAGATCGTAGTCAACTGCATCCCCGACATTGGCTTCCTGCACACCGGCATTGAAAAGAATATGGAAGCCAAGAGCTACGAAAAAGTCGAGGTGATGACCGACCGCCTGGACTACCTGAACACGATGGGTAACAACCTGGCCTATTGTCTGGCGGTGGAAAAGCTGGTGGACCTGGACGTGCCCGAACGCGCTCAGGCGATCCGGGTCATCTTCGCCGAGCTGCAGCGCATTGCCTCGCACTTCGTCTGGCTGGCTACCCACCTGCTGGACTTGGGCGCCATGTCGGTCTTCTTCTATGCTTTCAACCAGCGCGAGCGCATCTTTGACCTAATGGAGATGGCCGGCGGCCAGCGCATGATGACCACCTATTTCCGCCCCGGCGGCCTGTGGCGCGATGTGCCCGCGGGCTGGGAAGAGGGCGTGCGTGAGTTGATCGACGATCTGCCGCGTCACTTCGAGAAGTACGAAGCGCTGATCAGCAAGAACCCCATCTTCCTCGACCGCACCAAGAACATCGGCGTGCTCTCTGCCAAAGATGCGCTGGCCTGGGGCGTCACCGGTTCCACGTTGCGCGGCTCGGGCGTAAATTACGACCTGCGCAAAGCCGAGCCGTATTCCGGCTACGAGCGCTACGATTTCGATGTGCCGTTGGCCAGCGAGGGCGATGTGTACGCCCGCTATTGGGTGCGCATGAAGGAACTCTACCAGTCGGTGCGCATCATCCGTCAGGCGCTGGATACGCTGCCGGGCGGCCCCTTCCGCAGCAACAACCGCAAGTTCGTGCCCCCGCCGCGCTCGGAGCTGGGCGAGAGCATGGAAGCCGTGATCCACCACTTCAAGTTGTGGACCGAAGGCTTCCCGGCCCCTAAGAATTCGGTGTACCTGCCGGTGGAATCCCCGCGTGGGGAGCTGGGCGTTTTGCTGGAAGGCGACGGCGGCCCCAAGCCGTATCGCTGCCACTGGCGCACGCCCTCGTTCGTCAATTTGCAAATTCTGCCGAAGATCTCCAAGGGCTGCTATGTGGCCGACCTGGTGGCGATCATCGGTAGCATCGATATTGTGTTGGGAGATACCGACCGGTGAATCCGCTACGCGAGCGATACGGCCAGGAGATCGATGAGATCCTGGCGAAGTACCCGCCGGAGCAAAAGCGCTCGGCGGTGATGCCTTTGCTGTATGTAGCCCAGCGCGAGCACGGCTACGTTACCCGCGAGCACCTCGGCCAGATCGGCGAGTTGCTGGCCATCTCGGCGACGGAAGTCTCTTCCATCGTTGGGTTCTATACGCTGTATCACGACAAGCCGGGCGGCAAATATCGCCTGCAGATCTGCAACGATCTGCCCTGCGCGCTGCGCGGTGCCGATGCATTTTTGGATGGCGTGTGTGATCACCTGGGTGTCAAGCCCGGCGAGACGACTGAGGATGGCGTGGTGAGCGTGGAAGCGGTGATGTGCCTGGCGGCCTGCGAC
>JAHCIH010000043.1 GCA_026129335.1 Anaerolineales bacterium | reverse complement strand
CCTTCGGCCTCGATGGAATAGCTGGTGGTCGCCACGCCCTGCCGGGTGACGGCGGGCAGTTGGCGGTTGATGCCGGCGCCCTCGTTGGTCAGCACGATTTCAAAGGTCACCGCGGTGTCGTCCGGCACGATGTTGCCGTTGTGATCCAGCACAGGGCCTGCCGTGAGGCTGAGCGTATCGCCTGCCTGGAAGACAAGTACCTGGGCCGGTTCCTGGCTGGCCTCCGCCTGGGCGGTTTCCGCCGCGCCGGGTTCCGGCGTGGGTGAGACGCGCTCCACATGCAAGGGAATGGCCTGGCTGGCGTCCGGCGAAGTGGCCAGGGACAAGCTGTAGCCGGTGCCCTCCACCGAAACCGGGGGGACGCCCACTGCCTGCATCTCCTGGAAGAGCAGGCGGGCGGCCACCTGAGCCAGCGCGGCCTCTTTGCCATACAAGGCGTAATAGGCGTTGACCCGGGTGATGTCGGTGGCATCCAGGTAATACGGCGCGTTGAGGGCAAAGACGACCACGTTCTTGTTTTGGAGCAGGTCGGGCCGCTCGGAGAGCAGGCGGCGCAGGGCGATCGATTCGGGCCGGCTGTCCTGCCGGGTGGGCGCGAAAATGACCCAGTCGGCGAGCTGCAAATTATCGGCCACGGGGTCCTGGCCATCCTGCCACTGGCCATCCAGCGTGCGGGCCAACTGCGCGAACGAGAACGAGGTGAAGTTGGCCGACGAAATCTGGTTGCCGCCACGCGGGCCGTACAAATCCACCACCGCGTCGGAGAGCGCGGTGACCGGCAGCGAGTTCTGCGGCGGGCACTGGCTGCACTGCTGCACCACGTGGCTGTCGGTGATGAAGACCACGCGCTCAAAGCGGCCCGGCCCGGCCGGCAGCACGCTGGTCAGTTCGCTGAGCGTAGGGCTGAGCAAAGTCGCCCCGCGGCGGCCCACTTCGAAGATCAGGCTGTTGTTGCGGCCCAAGCCCTGCCAGTCGTTCGCCTGCGCCAGCACCTGGTTGAGCTCAAATTCGGGATAGAGTTTGAACTTGAGCGCCAACACGCGCAAAGCCGACTGGTCCACGCGCTCGGCGAAGGCCAGGTCCTCGCGATACTTCTGAGCGAAGAAAGCCACGGTGTTGCGGATGCTGGTGTAGGCATCCGGATCGCCGCTGGCCAGGAAGTTGCCTAGATAGAGCAGGTCGTTGCCGGCCAGGAACGCGTCGCGCGCCACCAGCGACGCATTGAAGACCTGTTCGGTGGGGTCGTAGTTGCGGCGAATGGCGCGGGTGCCCAGGCTGTCGGTGACCACCACGCCGCCGGCGAGGCGCCATTCGGCAAAGGGCGCCAGGCCGAAGAGCTGCGCAAACGCCTGGGCATCCAGGCTAACCGGCCGGGTGGTGGAGCGGATCGTGCCCTGCAGGCCCTGGTAGCGGATGTGCCCCATGAGCATCGCGTCGGCGGTGGAGAGGCTATTCGGCGCACTCCCGGTGACGGCGAAAAACGGCGCCAGGTCCACCTGCATCAGCTGGGCCAGCGTTTCGCGCACCGTGGGGACTTCTTCGCTGACCGGGCGATCGGTGCCCCCGTTGCCGGGCAGGTGCTTGGCCACCACGGCGATTTGATTGGCGCTGCCGCTGTGCACGCCGCTAATGAACGCCTGGCCCATCTGCCCCACCCAGAAGGGGCTGCCGCCGAAGCTGCGCAGGCCCAGGTCGCCCAGGCTCTGCGGGCGCGGGTTCTCGAGCACATCCAGCGAGGGGCCAAGCAGCATGTTGACCCCCACCGCGGACAGTTCCGAGCCCAACAGTTCGCCGGTCTGGCGGGCAAGCTCGGGGCTCCAGGTGGCGCCCAGCGCCATGGCCGAGGGGATCGGGCTCAGCCCGTCCAAAATCTGGTCGAAGGGGAAGCCATCTCCCTCCTGGGACATGGCCACGAGCACGGGGATGTAGCCGCCGGTGTAGGTTTGCCCGCTGAGCACATCGTCCAACTCTTCGCCATCATGGGCCGCGGCGGCCTGCTGCAGCGAGCGGGTCAGCGCGTTCAGCGTCGCCAGCGTATCCGGCGCGGCGGCGAAATTGTCCATATCGCGGCGCAGCACCACCCCGCCAACATGGTAATCGGCGATGAGGTCGTAAATGGGGCTTTCAGGGCCAGCGGCCTGGCCACTGAAAGTGACCAGGAACAGCTGGCCCACGCGCTGCTCGGGGGTCAGTTCCTGCAACAACGCAGCGGCTTTGGCCAGGGCATCGCCCTGTTGGCCCGCAGGCGCGGCCGCGCTGCCCGGCGCGGCGACGAACTGCGCCAGGAGCAGCACCAAAATTAAAGCCACCCGCCAAGTTGTTCGAAAGCTTTTGTTGCGAACCAAATCCATTCAATATGCCACCGGCGAATAAGATGGGCCTTACCCCAGCTTTGCGGCCCTTTGTGCGGATTATAGCATGTGGGCTTTTTGCGCCGCCCGCGGTACGCGGTCTGCCAATCGCATATAATTCCCGCCATGAAACTCAGCATAGTCATGCCGGTGTACAACGAAGCCAATACCATTGAAGAAATCCTGCGCCGGGTGGAAGCGACCGGGCTGGCGGATGAGATCGTCCTCGTGGACGACGGCTCGCAAGACGGCACTCCGGACATCCTGGCCGGTTTGAAGAATCCCAAATTGCGCCTGATCTTCCACGAGCGCAACCAGGGCAAAGGCGCCGCAGTGCGCACCGGCATCGAAGCCGCGCAGGGCGACCTGATCCTGATCCAGGATGCCGACCTGGAATACGACCCGCGCGACATCCCCGCGCTGCTCAAGCCGATCGATGAAGGCGTGGCCGATGTGGTCTACGGCTCGCGCTTTTTGGGCGGCCCGCGTCGCCCGGCGATGTTCTGGCACATGGTGGCCAACAAGCTGCTGACCCTGTTGACCAACATCCTTTACGACAACATTCTGACGGACATGGAAACCGGCTACAAGCTCTTCCGCCGTGAAGCGCTGCAAGGCATCCGCATCCGTTCCAACAGCTTCAACTTCGAGCCGGAGATTACCGCCAAGCTGCTCAAGCGCAAGACACGCATCTTCGAGGTGCCGATCAGCTTCAACCCGCGCGATTATTCAGAAGGCAAGAAAATCGGCCTCAAAGATGCCTTCGAGGCCGTTTGGGCGCTGCTCAGATACCGCTTCGCGGACTGAATTCGCCTAATCGCTGGGCTTCAGATCGCGCACGTTCAGCTGCAGCGAAGTGCGCCCGTTGAATTCATTGGTCTCAAAACGATAGAGCAGATCGATCCGCGGGGGCATATTTTCCATCCAGTGTCCCTGGCGGAAGGCGATGGCATCGTAGGTGATCCAGCCGTCGCTGACCTTCAGCTTGAGGTGGCGACCCTCCTCGCCCACATTGCGCGCATCGCGCACGCTCAGCCCGCGGCTGACCAGGTTGACCTGCGGGTTCTCCATGCCGGTCGGCTCCACCTGCTCGAGCATTTGGAGCAGCTCCGGGCGCAAGTCCACCAGGGGCAGCTCGGCATCGGCGCGCAGCACCTGGCGCAGCTCGCGGTCGCCCAGCTGTTCGCGGGCGATGGCCTGCAAGCGCTCCAGCGTTTCGGGCAGGTGCTGGTTGGGCACGGTGAAACCGGCCGCGGCGGCGTGGCCGCCGAAGCTGGTGAACAGGTCGGCGCAGCTCTCGAGCGCTTCGGTGATGTGGAATTCGGG
>JAHCIH010000042.1 GCA_026129335.1 Anaerolineales bacterium | reverse complement strand
ACGCCGGCCGCGAGCGCGAAGAGCGCCTGGGGTTGGCCCTGCCCGTGCTGGCCCTGGCCGCCGAGCCGCCCAGCGGCCCGGCACGCGACCTGGTCGCCTGCCTGCAAGGGCCGCTGGGCCAAGCCGCGCTGGGGGAGTTGTATGAGGAAATCAGCGAATAGCTGTTGGCTTTAAGCTGTAAGCCATAAGCTCTAAGCCCAAAGCAACCCAACCGTGTCATCCTGAACAGCTTGGTCGTTGCGAAGCAACGACCAAGCGTCGTGAAGGATCCCCGTGACCTAAGTTAACTGCCTTGCTTGCAGGCATAATGTCTACTCTAGGAGTAACTATGCAATCCTTCTACCTTGACCAATTGCGCCAACAGGCCGCCGATAGCCCGCAGCCCTACCTTGAATTCCTGCGCGTCCCCTCGATGAGCTTGGGCATCTACCGCCTGCCCACCGGCGGCGAAGACCGGCAGTCACCGCACCAACAAGACGAGGTCTACTACGTGCTGGCGGGTAAGGCGCGCCTGCAGCTTGGCGACGAAATCCATCCCGTGCTGCCCGGCGGGCTGCTTTTCGTGCCCGCCCATGCGGGGCATAAGTTCATCGAAATCGAAGAGGATTTGGAGTTGCTGGTTTTCTTCGCTCCGGCGGAGGGCGGATAAATCCACCTCATTCGTCATTGCGAGGAGCACACACGACAATGTATGAATACATCCTGCGTAGCGGACGAAGCAATCTCGGTCTTTAGCCAGAGCTTAGATTGCTTCGGCGTACAAATCGACGCAGCGGTGCTGCGCCGATTTGTACTTCTCGCAATGACGGATAGTTGTTTCTTCGTGTCTTTGTGCTGAACTTGTCGGCTGATGTGGCAAGCTCAGCCACAGACTTCGCCAACCTCATCGCAATGATAATTCGGAGCGTAGGGGCGCACGGCCGTGCGCCCCTAACGGATTTTCTCCTAATCTAATCCCCAACTACTGATTACTAAATTTCGCCATCTTCCGCTCCAGCCGGGCCAGGCGGTGGACCAGCAGCGGCTCCCAATAGGCCTGCTCGTGCTGCGGCGCCCCATTGCCCACCAGGGTGATCGCCTGTTGGGTGTACTGCAGCGCCAGGCGTACATCGCCGGCGCGGTGTTCGTAATACTTGGCAATTTCCACATGGGCGTAGACATAGCCCTCGGCCGCGGCCTGCTCCCAGAGCTGCAGGGCCGCCTCGTAATCGCCGCGGCGGCGGAACAGCAGCGCCAGGTTTTGCTGCAAACGATGCTTCGACTCGGCGGGCACGTCCATTGCCAGCGTGTTCTGGAACACGTCGATGGCCTCGTCGGCGAAGCCGGTGTCTGCGTACAGGCGGCCGATGGCGTGCAGCTCGCTGTGGTGCTCACTGGCCTCCAGCGGCGCGGCCAGCTTGTTGGCCAGGTGCTCCAGCAGGGCGGCCAGGCTGAGCACATCCATGCTGTTGTGATACAGCACGCCGGCCAGCGGCCGGGCGTCGCCACTGCGCAGGTAGTCTATATAGATCTGCGGCACCATCCAGCCCGGCACCTCTTCCTCGCCGCGCTGCACGCCCAACAGGCTGGCTTCCAGGTCGCCCAGAGCGCGACTGGGCAACAGCTCGCGCCACAGGCGGCGGGCCAGGTGCAGCAGGTCCACGTGCGGCAGCTGGCCGAACGGGTGCGGGCTGCTGTTGGTCAGGTAGCGGGCGCGCAGCAGGGGGATGTCGAAGCTCTTGCCGTTGAAGGTCACCAGGGCATCTTCGTTGCTGATCGTGCGGTTGACCGCATCCAACATGGCGCGCTCCTCGATGGGCTCACGCAGGAAGAATTGCGTCTGCTGGAAGCCGCCCTCCGTGAAGCGGCCGATACCTACCAGGAAAGCCAGCGTGCCACTGCCCCATACGCCGGTGCTTTCCGTATCCAGGAAGACGAAGCGCTCCGCCGGCAGCAGGGCCACGCGGGTGTCCTGCGTCCAGGCGGCCACTTTCTCCAGATCGGCGGGAAAGCGCAGCGGGGTCTGGCCGTAGGGCTCCTCGGCGGGCAGTAACTGCTCGATGACGTAGGCGGGGCCGAAGTCGGTCTCGCGCAGTTCGCCCTGGGCGATGCTCTCGATGGGCACCGCCTCGGCCGGCTTGCGTTTCAGCTCGCTGGCGCCAATCTGCACGCCCAGCGCCTTGAGGCGGTCTGCCAGACTGCTCATGGCGAAATTATAGCGGGCCGGCCGCTGCCGGATCGGCGATGGCGTTCAGCTCTTCGAGCAGCGCCAGCGTCTCGGCTTTGCTGCCCTTGCCTTGCTCGCCGCCCGGCCCCACGCAGGAGGGGCAGCCGTCTTCGCAGGGGCACTCGCTCACCAGGTGGTAGCTGCTGTTCATCAGCTGGTCATGCAACTCGAAGAGCTTGCGGCTGAAGCCCAGGGCATCGCCCATCTGGTCGAAGACCACCACCGCGGGCCGCCCGCCGGCGAAGTCGGCCTTGGGATCGGAATGCACGCCCAGGTCGCGCGGGTCGCACATCAGGAACAGCGGCGCCAGGTTCTGCAGCACGAAGGACAGCCCAGCCAGCCCGCTGCGGATGCGCACGATGGTTTCCGCCTTGCGGTGGCAGCTGGCACACAGCGTGATCAGGTTGTCCATGCGGTTGGCTTCCTGCCGCGAGGCGAAGCTGCGGAAGGGCGTCTTGTGGTGCACATCGTGCGGGCGGCCGTCCTCCGGCAGCCCGCAGACCTGGCAGGCGTATCCATCCCGGGCGCGCACCGCGTCGCGGATCGCCGGCCAGTCCGGCCCGTACTCGTTGGCGTCGTTGCTCCACAGGCCGCGCGCCCGCAGGCGCTCCACCGCCTTTTCGCCCACCTCGATCCAATAACCATAGGTGTTGATCTGGATCGGCGGCAGGTCCAGTTCGCCGCCGCCCGGCATCTCGGCGCCCGACCACTGCATCTTGATATAGCCGTAGACCTCTTCGGTGATGTTCAGCTCACCGAAGTGCTTGCTGCCGGCGGCGACGGCGGCCTGCTCGCGGTCTTCGACCAGCGAGACCGTGCTGCGCGTGCGCGGCATGGTGTAGTAGTCGACCTCGATGGGCCGCAGGTAGGCGACGTTCTCCACCAGGTCCAGTTTCTCCACAAAATAGGTCGCCCCGTCGTGGATGTAGATCGCTTCGGGATGCACCAGGCTGCGCGCCCCCACCGGGTCGACCTCGCCGACCAGCGCCCAGCCCTGCGGCGTGGCGGCTTGCAGCACCACCGAATCGCTGCCCGCCCCGCGCAGGCTCACATTGCGCGCCGGCTGACCCTCGGCCATCCAGAAATACTTGTCGCCGGAGGCATGCAGCTCGCCGCCTTCGGCCAACAGGCGCAGCATCTCCTGCACATCGGCGGCGGGCACGCGGCCAAAGCCTTCGCCCTGGCTGAAGGGCAGCTCAAAGGCGGCGCAGCGCAGGTGCGCCAACAGGATGACCAGGTTGTCTGGGTTGATCAGCGCATGCTCGGGGCTGCGCTCCAAAATGTATTCGGGGTGGCGGGCGAGGAACTGGTCCAGCGGGCTGGAAGAGGCCACCAGCACCGAAAGCGCGGCACCACTGCCGCGCCCGGCGCGGCCGGCCTGCTGCCAGGTGCCAGCTACCGTGCCGGGGTAGCCGGCCAGCACCGCCGCGCCCATCCCGCCGATGTCCACGCCCAGTTCCAGCGCGTTGGTGGCCACCACGCCGCGCAGTTCGCCGCTGCGCAGCCCAGCCTCGATGGC
>JAHCIH010000041.1 GCA_026129335.1 Anaerolineales bacterium | reverse complement strand
CCGACCTGCTGCTGGCCTGCCGCCCCTACCGCGACCGGACGCAGAGCAGCCTGAGCCAGCGCGCCAAGGTGGATTTCGACGCGCTGTGGGATGCCAAGCTGCGCGTGCGCGCCCTGGCGGAGGGGGCCGGCATCGACTTCAAGCCGAGCAAGCACGGCTATCCGCACTTTTATTATCCGGACGACAAGCCGCCCGGCAAGGCCGCCTGGGTCGGTCTGGAGGCGAGCGGCTCACAGGCACAAGCGCTGCTGAACGTCGCCATCGCCAGCGATATTGAGGCGGCTGGCGCCAAGAGCAACCTGCCCGCCCAAATGCACACGCCCAAGGGCGCGGTGCAGTTGGGCGTCAGCCGGTTGGGCGCGGGGCACTACCTGCTGGCCGTGCCGCGGGCCAAATTTGGCCTGGCCGCCGAATGGCTGCGGGCGCTCTCTGACGGTTACGTGACCCTGGACGCTGAGGACCTGGCGCGTACGGCGCCCGGGCCGGTTGCCGCAACCGAGAGCAAACGCAAGGTCGCTGCGCCCAAAGGCAAGCCGGCCGCGGCGCGCAAACCCTACGCCATCGGCACGGGCGCAGCCGGCAAAGCGGCGCTGCCCGACTTCGCCTGGCAGCCGCCCGCCGACCCGCCGCTGAAGCGTACCCGGCTGTATGAAGTGCACCAAAGCCTGGGCGCCAAACTGGTCCCTTTCGCCGGCTGGGACATGCCGCTGCGCTACAGCTCGGTGCGCGAGGAGCATTTGGCCGTACGCCAGGCCGCCGGTCTGTTCGACGTGAGCCACATGGGCGTGTACGACGCCCGCGGCCCACAGGCCGCCGCTTTCCTCGACTCGGTCTGCGCCAACGACATCGCCGGGCTGCACGTGGGTATGTCACTGTATACGCACTTCCTCGACCCGGACGGCGGCGTGATCGACGACCTGCTGGTTTATCGCCTGGATGAAGAAGATTACCTGGTGGTGGTGAACGCCAGCAACAACGAAAAGAACTGGGCCTGGTTGAACGCCGTGCGGGCCGGCGAGGTGTGCATCGACCGGCAGCGGCCGGATGCGCTGGCCTTTGGCCGCGGCGCCGAACTGCGCGACCTGCGCGCAGCCAGCTCCGGCGCCGACCAGCGCGTGGACCTGGCCCTGCAGGGGCCGAACTCGCGCAAGATCCTCTTGGCCCTGGCAGACAAAGCGGGCAAAGCGCGGCTGCGGGGCCTGGGCCGCTTCGGGGTCACACGGGCCACAGTAGCCGGGTTGGACCTGATCGTCTCGCGCACCGGCTACACCGGCGAGTGGTTCTCCTACGAGTTGTTCATACACCCCGACCAGGCCGTCCAGCTATGGCACAGCCTGTTCGAAGCCGGGGCCAAACACGGCTTACAGCCCATTGGGCTGGGGGCGCGTGATTCGCTGCGCATCGAGGCCGGGCTGCCCCTCTACGGGCAGGAACTGGCCGGGCCGCACGACCTCAGCCCGGCGGACGCCGGCTTCCGGGGCTTCGTGAGGACCGGCAAGCCCTGGTTCATCGGGCGGGACGCTTTCCTGGCCCGCGAGGCGAAGCGCAGGCGCGAAGTGCTGCGCTTCCAATTCCCGCCCGGGGTGCGCATGGCGCACCAGGGCGACCCGGTGACCGACGCAGACGGCAAGGCGATCGGCGAAGTGACCAGCTGTTCGTTGGACCAGCACGGCACGCTCACCGGGCAGGCCTGGGTGGACAAGAAACACGCCAAAGAGGGCACCGCCATCTTCGTCTACCAGGGCATGCACGGCAAGCAGTTGGCTGCGGACGCACAAGGCACCGAAGCCAGGGTGCTCAGTCGCTTTTAACCCAAGTTACTTGGCACGCATACGATTGTTTCTGGGGTTGTGCTCGAGTTCAGCCAGCCCCAGGGCTTCAAGCAGTGGCGGCATGTACATGCCGAAGCGGCCGCGCAGGCCCTTCTTTATGCCATACCAACCGCCAACGGGGTTGTCGGAAGAGCGCGCCCACGCTTCGATGGTGCCCTCTTTGGCCGGCTTGTTCTCGTCTGCGCTGCCCAATTCAATCCAGTCCCCACGCTCCTTGAGCATGGCGTGCAAATCTTCTACGCCACGCCAAAGATAGCCCAGCTTTGTACTGCCCACCTGACAGATGATGACCGGTGGGTCAACGCTGTCGTCTTTGTACATCGTGTATTCGCTAGTCCCTGGAGGGGTCTTCAACTGCCAAGGGTCCTCTTTGGTGCCAGTTCCTGGTGCGGGCATCGCAAACCTCCTGAATAGAACAAAGAGTCCGTCAAATTATATAGTCTCTTTGGTTCTGCCAAGCGCAGAGATACAGGGATACGCAGAACATTCAGGCGCTAGTTTCAGTTAGCCCGCCTCCGCCAGAATGGCCTGCACCTCGGCGAGTTGCTCGGCGCTCAGCGGCCCCAGGGCCATGGCGCCGGCGTTCTCCTGCACCTGGGCGACCGACCTGAAGCCCGGGATCGGCACCATGCGCTCATCCAGCGCCCAGATGTAAGCCAGCGATGCCTGGGCCAGCGTGTGCCCTTTGGCGGTGAGCACGGCACGCAGCGCCTCCAGCTGGCGCAGGCGCTCGGCGCCGGCCCCCTCTTTGAAGCTGATGTTGTGGCGGATATCGTCGGCGGGGAAGCTGGACCCCGCATCGAACTTGCCGGTGAGGATGCCGCGATTGAGCGGGCTCTTGTTGATGCCGGCCAGGTTGAACTCGGCGCAGATGGCGCGTATCTCCGGGTTGTCGCGGTAGACGTTGAGGTCGAACTGGTTGGAGGTGCAGTGCTCCCCGGCCGCGAAGAGGCGGGCGCGCTGCGGGTCGTCGGTGCTCCAGCCATACCAGCGGATCTTGCCCTCGCTCACCAGCTGCTCCAGCACCGCCATCACTTCGGGCGCTTTCTCCATATCGTAGTTGCCGTCGTGCAGCTGGTAGATGTCGATGTAGTCCGTGCCCAGGCGGCGCAGGCTGTTTTCGCAGTCGGCGCGCACATTGGCCAGGATCTGCTCCGGCGCAGCAGTGATTTGCCGTTTGGCCTCGTCCACCAGGAAGCCGAACTTGGTGGCAATGACCACCTGGTCGCGCCTGCCTTTAAGCGCCTCGCCCAGAATGCGCTCGCTGTGGCCGGCGCCGTAGTTGGCAGCGGTGTCGAAGAAATTGATGCCGGCATCCAAACCGGCCTGGATGGCGCGCAGCGATTCGGCGTCGTCCACCTGGCCCCAGCCCGCCTGGAAAGTCTGGCTGCCGTTGTCCATCGTCCAGGGGCCACCGATGGCCCAACAACCCAGTCCCATGGCGCTGACCGCAAGACCGCTTTTGCCCAATGCTCGTTTCATCTCGTCTCCAGTCCGTATAGCGAATGATATGCAATTTTAGGATAGCACGAAGGCCGTGTATTGCAAAAAACTGACCATTGCAGAAGCCGCTGGCTACGCGGAAGAATCTGGGGCATACTTGTGCCCATGCGCGCCAAAACCAAACTCGCCCTGCTCACCACCCTCACCCTGCTAACCGGCCTGGCCTGCAACACGGTGACCAACATGATGGCCCTGCGGGACCAGGCCGACCAGCCGGCTCCGCAAACCACCGCCACGCCCAGCCGGGAGACCGGCCGCACGCCCTCCTTAGAAGATCAACCGCTGCCGCCCAACCCGAACCCCGGCCCGGTTGGCCTGGGCGATGTGTACTTCGAGGAGCTGGGCAACGGCGGTTACGACGTACAGCATTACCACATCGTCCTCGAGGTGGACCTGCCGGCCAATTACGTCTACGGCCGTACCGACATTGACCTGGTCGCCACGCAAACGCTGACCAGCCTGAACCTGGAGCTGTTCGAGCTGCAGATCGACCAAGTGTTGGTGAACGGCCAGGCCGCGCGGCATTCCCGGCTGGGGATTGAGCTGACCGTATACCTGCCGCAGACCGCCCACGCCGGCGACGCGCTGCAGATCAGCATCGCCTACCGCGGCGTGCCCGGCGAAAGCCGCGAGGCGCTGCCGCAGCACTCGCAGGGCTGGATCCACTACGGCCACGGCATCGCCGTAGCCGGGGAGCCCACCGGCGCCTCCACCTGGTACCCGGTGAACGAACACCCCGCGGACATGGCCACCTACAGCTTCAGCATCACTGTGGACACGCGCTACACCGTGGCGGCCAACGGGCTGCTGCAGGAGACCGAGCGCACCAACGGGCGCACCACGTACCATTGGGCGCTGAACCAGCCCATCGCCCCCTACTTGGTAACGCTAGCCGTCGGCGAGTTCGACATCGTGGAGAGCCGCGGCCCGGGCGGCCTGCTGATCCGCGACTATTTCGGCCGCGGCGTGCCGGCTGAAGTGCGCGCCGATTTCGATGACACCGCCGAGGTCCTGGCCTACTTCGAGACCCTCTTCGGCCCCTACCCCTTCGACGCTTACGGTGTGGTGGTGCACGACACGTCGCTGAACTTCGCGCTAGAGACGGCGACGCTCTCGGTGTTCGGGCGCACCTTCACCGACGAGTTCGCCGTGGTGCACGAGATTGCCCATCACTGGTTCGGCAACTCAGTGGGCCTGGAGCAGTGGCAGGACATCTGGCTGAACGAAGGCTTCGCCACCTACTCCAGTGACCTGTGGAACGAATATGCCTACGGGCGGGAGTTCATGGAGCAAGGCATCAGCGAGCTGTACCAATCACTGGCCGGCATTGCGCCTTTCCTGGAAACCACCACCGGCGACCCCGGTCCGCAAGCCTTGTTCGATTTCGCCACGGTCTACGCCCGCGGCGGGTTGGCCCTGCACGCCCTGCGCCTGGAGATCGGCGACGAGGCTTTCTTCAACACGCTGCAGGTCTACACGGCAAACTTTGCCGGCCGCACGGCACGCACCGCCGATTTCATCGAGATCGCCGAAGAGGTCAGCGGTCGCGACCTGGGCGATTTCTTCGATGCCTGGCTGTTCCAGCTGGAACTGCCGGATATTCCTCAAATGGGCTTGTACGCCGAGGACTATCAGTAAGTATTTGCATGCGCGCCAATAATTGTGCATCCCGAGCGCAGCGAGGGATCCCCCGTTAGCCTGATAAAATTCAGACATGGGGAAGCAAACCTGCGTATACATCGTAGGCAACAAAACCGGCGTTCTTTATGTTGGCGTAACGTCTGATCTGGCTGATCGGATGGAACAACACAAAACCAAAGCCGTGAGCGGCTTTTCGAGCAAATACGGTACGGATCGCCTGCTGTTCTTCGAGGTATTCGAGCACCCAATTGATGCTTTGAGGGCAGAGAAAATGATAAAAGGCTGGCGCCGAAGCAAAAAGTTAGACCTGATCAGGACGATCAATCCCACCTTCCGAGATTTGACCGAAGACGTCTTTTAGATTACGACCATCTCGAGAAACTAGTCAGCAGCTAAACTTAAGTTACAGCGGTCCCTCGCTGCGCTCGGGACGCACGGTACTGTCTCTAGCGCCTGAGCCTCTCCGGGGGGTCCCTCGCTTTGCTCGGGACACACAGCATTGTCTCTAACGCCTAAGCCTTTCCGGGGGTCCCTCGCTTCGCTCGGGACGCACGGTATTGTCTC
>JAHCIH010000040.1 GCA_026129335.1 Anaerolineales bacterium | reverse complement strand
CACCGCACCGGTCTACACCACGGACTCTTTCCATAGCGGCGTGATCGAAATTATCGTCAAGAAGGATGCCCGCTTCCGCTATACGACCATCCAGAACTGGTCGAACAACATGTACAACCTGGTGACGCAGCGCGCCCATGTGCACGCCAACGCCACCATGGAGTGGGTGGACGCCAACCTGGGCAGCAAGCTGACCATGAAGTACCCCTCCTGCTACCTGCTGGAGCCCGGCGCGCACGGCGAGATCCTTTCGATGGCCTTCGCCTCCGGCCACCAGCATCAGGACACCGGCGGCAAGGTGCTGCATTTTGCGCCGAACACCACCAGCAAGATCACTTCCAAGTCGATCAGCAAGAGCGGCGGGCGGGCTTCGTACCGCGGCCTGCTCAAGGTGCACCCCGGAGCGGAAGGCTCCAAGTCCAACGTGGTCTGCGATGCGCTGCTGCTGGACGACGCCTCGCGCTCGGATACCTACCCGTACATCGAAATTGACGCCGAAGATGTGACCATTGGCCACGAGGCCTCGGTCTCCAAAGTCGGCGAGGAGCAGCTCTTCTACCTGATGAGCCGCGGCATGAGCGAAGAGGAAGCCGCCACTATGGTGGTCTCCGGCTTCATCGAGCCGCTGGTCAAGGAGCTGCCCATGGAATACGCCATCGAGATGAACCGCCTGATCCAATTGCAGATGGAAGGCTCGATCGGCTAAACACAGTCGTCAAGGATGCACATGGCTGAGAGTCAAAAACGCGTGATCAAGCGCAGCACTTCGGCTGCGAGCGCCCCGGCGGGCAAGGACTTCGCTTTCACCGCGGAGATGATCCCCAACGGAGCCAAAGAAGCGACCTTTCTGAGCAAGTACCGCCAGGGGGCCTGGAAGCAGTTCCAGAAGCTGGGCCTGCCGCAGACCACTGAGGAAGCCTGGCGGCGCACCGACTTGCGCGGCCTGCGCGCCGGCAGCTTCGTGCTGCCGGAGGCCGGCAAGGCCAAGCTGCCCGCGCCGCCCAAGCGGCTGCTCAAGCCGCTGGTGGGCGCGGGGCACGGCGGCCAGATCGTGATGGGACCGGGCGCCACCAGCGCCGAGTTGAGCAAGGCGATCGCCAAGCAGGGCGTGGTCTTCACCGACATCGCCACCGCCGCCAAGAAGCACCCCGAGCTGCTCAAGAAGGCTTTGGGCCGGGCGGTCAAGCCGGATGAAGGCAAGTTCGCCGCCATGGCGGCCGCCCTGGCCAGCCGCGGCGTGCTACTCTACGTGCCCAAGGGCGTGCAGGTGGAGGAGCCGCTGCACTCCGTGCTGTGGGGGCCGGGCAGCGACCTGGCCTATTTGTCGCACATCCTGGTCTGGGTGGAGGACGGCGCATCGGTGACCTATGTGCACGAAGCCGCCTCGCCGACCGAGGAGGGCCAGACGCTGCACTCCGGCATTGTGGAGCTGCACGTGGGCAACAACGCCGAGCTGCGCTTCGTGGAGCTGCAATCCTGGGGCGAGCATGTATGGAACTTCAGCCACGAGCGCGCCGTGTTGGGCAAGGACGCCAGGCTGGACTGGATTTTCGGCGCGCTAGGCAGCCGGGTGACCAAGAACTTCTCCGAGATGAACCTGGAGGGCGAGGGCGGCTGGGCGCGCATGTCCGGCTTCTACTTCACCGACGGCGAGCAGCACCTGGACCACGACACCCAGCAGAACCACATGGCGGCGCACACCACCAGCGACCTGCTGTTCAAGGGCGCGCTGGAGGAGCGCAGCCGCTCCGTGTGGCAGGGCATGATCTATGTGGCCCCCGGTGCGCAGCAGACCGACGGTTATCAGGCCAACCGCAATCTGGTGCTGAGCAAGCAGGCACGCGCCGACTCGATCCCCGGCCTGGAGATCCTCGCCGACGATGTGCGCTGCACCCACGGCGCCACCGTGGGCAAGATCAACGATGAAGAGCTGTTCTACCTGCTGAGCCGCGGCATCCCGCGCGAGGAAGCCCGCCGGCTGATCGTTGAAGGCTTCTTCGATCCGGTGATGCAGCGTATCCCTTTCGAGGGCGTGCGCGGGCGGTTCCAGCAGGCTATTGTGGACAAGTTGAAATAGGAGTATAGTTTTTGGTGAATCCCACCTCAGGAGGCAAGATTGGTTGATCTGCGTTTTACCTCCGCTCCCGACCGGGACGATATTTACCAGGTCGGTGATCGGGTTGAAGTCTATTGCGACCACGAGAACGAAAAGGGCGAGCGCGTGCGCGGCTGGATGGAAGGCGTGGTCGTGCAAGTGGACCCCAAGATCGTGGCGGTCCAGTTCACTGAGCCGGTGTATTTGACGGATGGCTGGATGGTGCCGGACCACGTGCTGTGGTGTCCGCCCAATTCTTCCCAGATCCGCCCGGCGCGCAAACGCAAGCGCCGTCCGCGGAGCTAGGCCATGGCTGCTTCGCCCAAGGCAGGCACCCTAGACGTCAACAAGATCCGGGCCGATTTCCCCATCCTGGATGTGGAGGTGCAACCCGGCGTCAAGCTGGTCTATTTGGATTCCGGGGCCAGCAGCCAGAAGCCGGTGCAGGTGATCGAGGCGATGGACCGCTATTATCGCCACGAGAATTCCAACATCCACCGCGGGGTGCATACCCTGGCGGAGAACGCCACCGAAGCCTACGAGATCGCCCGCGGCAAGGTCGCCAAGTTCATCAATGCGGCCAAACCGCGTGAGATCGTCTTCACGCGCAACGCCACCGAGGCAGTGAACCTGGTGGCCTTCAGCTGGGGCCGCGCCAACTTGAAGGAAGGCGACCTGGTGGTACTCACCGAGATGGAGCACCACGCCAACCTGGTGCCCTGGCAGATGCTGGCCGCCGAGAAGGGCATCCGCCTGGAATTCATCCCGGTGACCGAAGACGGCCTGCTGGACATGGCCGCGCTGCCCGACCTGCTGGCGCAGAAGCCCAAACTGGTCGGCTTCACCGCCATGTCCAACGTGCTGGGGACGATTACCCCGGCGGCCGAGATCGTGCGCCTGGCCCACGAAGCCGGCGCGCTGGCGCTGATCGACGGCGCGCAGTCCGTGCCGCACATGCCCACCGACGTGCAGGCGTTGGACGTCGACTTCCTGGTCTTCTCCAGCCACAAGATGCTCGGCCCCACCGGCCTGGGCGTGCTGTATGGCAAATTGGCGCTGCTGGAGGCGATGCCGCCATTTTTAGGCGGCGGCGACATGATCAAGCGCGTGGAGCTGCGCTCTTTCACGGCCAATGAAGTGCCGCAGAAGTTCGAGGCGGGTACGCCGGCCATCGCCGAGGTGATCGGCCTGGGCGCGGCGGTGGACTATTTGAACGCAGTGGGCATGGACGCCATTGCCGCCCACGACCACGAGCTGACCGCCTACGCGCTGGAGCGCCTGGAGGAAGTGCCGGGCGTCAGAATCTTCGGCCCATCAGCGGATCACAAGAGCTCCAACGCATCGTTCACCTTCGAGGGTGCGCACCCGCACGATGTGGCTGAGATCCTCAACCGCCACGGGGTAGCCACCCGCGCCGGGCACCACTGCGCCATGCCGCTGCACAACAAGTTCGGCATCCCCTCGACGACAAGGGCGAGCTTCTATTTGTACAATACCAAGCAAGAGATCGACCAACTGGTGGAGGCTCTGTACAAGGTAAAGGAAATTTTTGGATAATGGACGACCTGTATCGCGAAGTAATCATCGACCGCTACCAGAACCCGCGCTTCCGCGGCGAACTGGACCCGCACGACTACTCCTACCAGGACGACAACCCGGTGTGCGGCGACCACGTGCGCATTGACCTGCGCGTGGACGAAAGCGAGACGGTGACGGAAGCCAAGTTTAGCGGCGACGGCTGCTCCATCTCGCAGGCCTCGGCCGATTTGCTGGTCGAGAAGATCACCGGCATGAAGTTGGAAGACGTGCGCAAACTGGGCAAGGCGGACATCCTCGAGATGCTGGGCATCGAGCTGGGCCCGGTGCGGCTGAAGTGCGCGCTGCTCTCGCTCAAGGTCCTCAAGGGCGGTGTCTATGGCCTGGACGATGTGATGACGTTGGATGAATTGGCGGCGTCGTAAAGCACCAGTGACTTCAGTGACCCATTGCTGATACCCGGCAACTAGTAACTGGTAAGTGCCACATTTCCATGACTTTCTCCTATACCCACCTGGGCCCGAAAGAAGTCGATTTCGTAGCCGTGGCCGCCGCTGATGAGCTGGATAACGGCCAGCGGCTTTTCATCGAGATCGACGACTATTCCATTCTGGTGTTCAACATTGCCGGCGAATTCTTCGCCATCGGCGATGTGTGCTCGCACGACAACGGCCCACTGGGCGACGGCGAGCTGGACGGCAATGAGGTCATCTGCCCGCGGCATGGGGCGCGCTTCGATGTGCGCAACGGCGAGGTGAAGTCGCTGCCTGCAGTGGTGGATATCCCCGCTTACCCGGTGCGCGTGGTGGATGGGCAGATCGAAGTGGGGATTCCGGTGTAGCAGCAGCCGTCATGCTGAACGAGCCTGCGTAGCAGGCGAAGTGAAGCATCCACCCATATCACTCTGTTTTTGTACAGCTGTCTGGACTGGCGGAACCGTCGTAATGATGGATTCTTCGCGGGCGTATTGCCGGCTGACGCCAGCAATACTGGCTCAGAATGACAAAGCCTTAGTCGCGCCTATTCCACAATCGCCCAGCCGCGTTCCCGAGCGATGGGTCGGAGGAACTCGTCGGGATAGAAGGCCACGGGGTGACCGACCATCTCCAGCATGTCCAGGTCGGTGCGGCTGTCGGCATAAGCGGAACTGGCGCCATAGTCGATGTCCTGTCCAGCGGCGTGCATAGCGGCCTGGGAGAGCAGGGCTTTCTGTTCATCAATGCACACGGGCCCGGCCAGGCGGCCGCTGTAGCGCCCCTCGCGCAGCTCCGGTTCGGTGCCCACGGCCATGTCCGCGCCGACATGGCGAGCGATGGTGTCCAGCAGTGGGGTCGGTCCGGCGGAGACCAGCATCACCAGGTCGCCGGCGGCTTTGTGTTCTTTGAGGCGCTGCAAACCCTCGGCGCGCCAAATGGGGGCCAGGTATTCAGCCACCACCCAATCCCAGATGGGCTGGCTTTGCTCCGGCGTGTAGCCCTTGAAGAACCAGGTGAGGTGCGCTGCCCAAGCCGTGCGGAAGCTGCCCTGGCTCATCAGACCGGCCTTGTGCAGTAAGTAGTGGGGGGTGTGATAAATCCAGAACCAGCGCAGCAGAAAGCGGCGCTGGTTGTGCAGTTTGAAATAATCCAAAATGCCCCTCCACACGCGTTCGGTGGTCAGGGTACCGTCTACATCGAAGAAAGCTGCTTTGCGCGCCATAGGCTCTCCGTTTCTCTCATCGTTCCTATTCTGACTGAGCCAAAAAGGATTTAATTACATCCGCAATCTTGTCGGGCGATCCCGGGTCATTCGCATTGAACCAGTGGATATCCGGGTCGCCGGGGCGGAACCAGGCGGCCTGGCGGCGCACGAAAAGCCGGGTGCATCGCTTGATCTCGGCCACGGCTTCGGCGAGGCTGATCTCGCCGCGCAGATGCTGCGCCAGCTGCGCATAGCCAATCGCCGACATGCTCGGCAGGGTGGGGTCGTAGCCGGCGTCCAGCAGGGCCTGCACCTCGGTGAGCCAGCCGGCTTGCAGCATCGTTTCTATGCGCGCATCAATGCGCGCATAGAGCTCGGGGCGCGGGCGGGTCAGGCCGATTTGCAACAGGCGATAGGGCGATGCTGCCTGGCCGCGCTGGGCGGAGAAGCGCCGCCCGGTGGCCAGGGTCACCTCCAGTGCGCGCAGGGTGCGGCGGAGGTTGCGCGGATCGATGTTGGCCGCCGCCTCTGGATCCAGGCCGGCCAGGCGGCGGTGCAGCTCGGCCCCGCCGAGCTGTTCGCCCCAAGCTTCCAGCGCGGCGCGCAGCGCCGGCTGGGGCGGCAGGGCGGGCGGCAGCCAGCCGTCGATGATGGCTTGCACATACTGGCCTGTACCGCCCACCAGTAGCGGCAGCGCCCCGCGCGCATGG
>JAHCIH010000004.1 GCA_026129335.1 Anaerolineales bacterium | reverse complement strand
GAAATTGACGAGACCTCCAGCCATTCCTGGCAGCCCGCCGCCCAAACTTCGATGTCGTAGCTGATGTGGGCGCCCTCGCTGATGTCACCGGCGGCTTTGAACAGCAGGCGATAGGGCAGCCCCAATTCCTGGCAGGTGGCCTCGGCGTCGGCAATCATCGCCTCGAACTCGGCCTCGGCCTCTTCGGGCCGAGTGAACTTGTACATCTCCACCTTGTCGAACTGGTGGCCGCGTTTGATGCCGCGCACATCGCGGCCGGCGCTCATCTTCTCTCGGCGGAAGCAGGGCGAATAGGCGGTGTAGCGCAGCGGCAGGCGGTCTTCGTCCAGGATTTCGTCCATGTGCAGGCCGGTCAGCGAAACTTCGGCGGTGGGCAGCAGATAGAGTTCCTCTTCGTGGTCCTTGTACAGGTTGTCCTTGAATTTGGGCAACTGCCCTGCCCCGAAGACGGTCTCCGGGCGCACCAGGAAAGGCGTGTATTTCTCGACGTAGCCCTGGCGGATGTGCAGGTCCAGCATCCAGGAGATGAGGGCGCGCTGCAGGCGCGCCCCGGGGCCGCTGAGTACGTAGAAGCGCGAGCCGGTCAGATTGACGCCCTGCTCAAAATTGATGATGCCCAGTTGCGGCCCCAGGTCCCAGTGCGGCTGCGGCTCAAACTCGAAAGCGGGCTTCTCGCCCCACTCCTTGACCACCTGGTTGTTCTCTTCGCCGCCAGCAGGCACATTGTCGAAGGGTACGTTGGGCAGGCGGGCCATCAGGTCGCTGTATTCGGCGTCCACCGTCGTCAGCTCGGCATCCAATGCGGCGATCTGGTCGCCCAGGCCGCGGGTGGCGGCGATTTTCTCTTCACGAGCGGCGGCATCCTTCATTGCGCCAATCTCCTTCGAGGCCGCGTTGCGCTCCGCTTTCAGCGTCTCCACCTGCACGAGCAGAGCGCGGCGGCGCTCGTCCAGCGCCAGCACCCGGTCCACCACGGCGGTGTCCATCTCGCGCTTGCGCAGGCCTTCGCGCAGCCAGTCCGGCTGTTTGCGAATCAGTTCAATATCCAGCATGTCTCCTCCAAATACAAAACGCCCCTCATCTTGCAGGACGAGGGGCGCTCGTGGTGCCACCTGCATTCGTATAACAACCCAGGTTCTGGAGCCGTAGGCTCTAGAACCGTCAGGTTGTATACCTCTTATTCGCGCTATCGGGCGAACCCGGCTCCCTTATGTAGCGGATACTATCCGCAACTCTGCGGGAGCACCCTGCCCTGGCGGGCGGCGAAGTGGAAAGCTTCGCGCGGGGGCTGTTGGTTGATTATACAAGAATTCTATCTAAGCAGGAATGTTCTCCAAATGCTTCTGTATTTGAAGTTTCACTATCTCGATGCGTTCCATCACATCTTGATTGCTTACTCGCAAAACAAAATAGCCAAGATCATTCAAATACTCCGTTCTAGCTTGATCGTATTCGCGGCTTTGCAAATGAATATCCCCATCTACTTCAACGACAAGACGCTTTTGAGGACAACAAAAGTCGACAATAAAGCGATCAATGATATGTTGGCGACGGAACTTGTAGCCGGAGAACTTCCTGCCTCGCAATTCCGCCCATAGCCGGTTCTCAGCCTCTGTGGGATTGTGCCGCATTTGACGAGCGGCATCCAATAGGTTCTCACTTCGAGACACTATTTCCCTCCATGCACACCCTCACCCCTGGCCCCTCTCCCGCAAGCGGGAGAGGGGGAATGTCGACTTGTAAAGCAACCAAGCTTGCTTGGGGAGAGGGCGGCTATTCCCCTTCCCGCTTACGCAAATGCGGAAACAGAATCACCTCGCGGATGTTGGGCTGGTCGGTGAAGAGCATCGTCAATCGGTCGATGCCCATGCCGAAGCCGCCGTTGGGCGGCATGCCGTAGCGCATGGCGCGCAGGTAGTCCTCGTCCAAGGGATGGCGGTCTTCATCATCAGCGTCCATGCCGCTCATCTCTTCAAAGCGGGCCAGCTGGTCCAGCGGATCGTTCAGCTCGCTGAAGGCATTGCACAGTTCGAAGCCGGCCACGTAGCCCTCGAAGCGCTCCACCGTCTGCGCGTCGTCCGGGCTGCTTTTGGCCAGCGGTGAGATCTCGCGCGGGTAGTCGTACAGGAAACTGGGCTGGATGAGCCGCGGCTCCACGTGGTCGCCCACCAGGCCCTCGATGAGCTTGCCACGGCTGGCCTTGGGGGCCACGTAGTATTCCTTGGCCGCCATGGCCGCCGCCAGGCTCTTGGCGTCGGGATACTGCGCCAGGTCGATGCCGGCAAACTCCTGCACCGCATCGGCCACGGTGATGCGCGGCCAATCCCGGCCCAGGTCGATCTCGTTCCCCTGGTAGCTGAACTTTGCGCCGCCCAGCACCTGCTGCGCGGTGAAGCGCAGCATCTCCTCGGTGAACTCCATCACCCGCTGGTAGTCGGCATAGGCCATGTAGAACTCCAGCATGGTGAATTCGGGGTTGTGTTTGCGGCTGACGCCCTCGTTGCGGAAGTCGCGGCCAATTTCGTAGACTCGCTCGTAACCGCCGACCAACAGGCGCTTGAGGTACAGCTCGAAGGAAATGCGCAGGTAGAGCTCCTGCTTGAGCTGGTTGTGCTCGGTGACGAAAGGCCGTGCCGCGGCGCCGCCGTACACCGGCTGCAGCACCGGCGTCTCCACCTCGAGGAAGTCGTGGCTGTCGAGGAACTCGCGCAGTGAGCGGGTGGTGGCGGCGCGGATGCGGAAGACCTCGCGCACCTGCGGGTTCACCGCCAGGTCGGCGTAGCGCTGGCGGTAGCGCGTCTCGGGGTCGGCGAGCGTGGCATGGCGCACCACTTCGCCGTCGACCACTTCGTCCTTGGCGGCGGGCAGCGGCGTGATCGCTTTGGCGATCATGCGGATGGCGGCCACGTTCAGGCTGGCTTCGCCCGCCTTGGTGCGGAACATCTCGCCGCGGGCTTCCACGAAATCACCCAGGTCGTAATAGTCGCGAAAGGTCTGCAGCTGCTCGGCGCCCAAAGTATCGGCGCGCAGGAAGAGCTGCAGGCGACCGTAGCCGTCCTCGATGTGGGCGAAGATCAACTTGCCCATCTGGCGGATGGAGCGGATGCGCCCCACCAGCGTAGCCTGCAGCGGGGCGGCATCCGCCGCCGCTTCGGCAGCCTCAAATTCTGTGAGGGCGGCCTGGGTCGTGTGACTGCGCTCTACACGCGCCGGAAAAGCTTCGAGGCCCTGCTGGCGCAATTGCTCCAGCTTGCTCAGCCGGTTGCGTTCAATCTCAGAGTACTGGTATTCGCTCATGGGTTCCTTATCGCTGAATGATTATAAAGAAAAAAGACCCGCACACAGGCTCAGGTGCGGGTCTTTTGCGTTAGAAACAACGAAAATCTATTCGACCTTGACTACTTTGACCGAGAACTCACCTGAAGGCGCCTGAATATCGGCTTTGTCGCCGGTTTTTTTGCCCAGCAGGGCGCGGCCCAGCGGGGACTCGTGGGAGATTTTGCCTTCACGGGGATTGGCTTCCGCTGCGCCGACGATCAGATACTCTTCCGGCTTCTGGCGGCCTTGCTGCACGGTGACGCGCGAACCAATCTCGACCAATTCGCTCTTGGCTTTGCCCTTGCGTTCTTCGATCAGGGTCGCATTGGCCAGGATGATCTCCAGCTCCTTGATCCGCCCTTCGACGAACGACTGCTCGTTCTTGGCGGCCTCGAATTCCGGATCCTCCACGAACTCGCCCAGGCTGTTCTCGGCGGCTTCGCGCAGGCGCTCTGCGATTTCCTTGCGACGCACATTGCGCAAGTTGTCCAGTTCGTCCTGCAGCTTCTTGAAACCGTCTTTGGTTAAGTACTCTGTAGCCATAACGCCTCTACTGGCAAGGCTTCTCCATAAAAAAATTTTGCTGTAAGCGAGGAACCCCTGGACCCGCAAACAGCCCAGATACTATAGCATATCTGCAAGCCAAAATCAAGAACTTATGTTCTGCGCAAGCCGAATCCCAGATAGAAACAGCACGGTGCTTGCCCTTGCTGAACGCGGGTGATACACTCGCCGGGTGCAATTGTTCAGCCACACCGATCCGTTAAAACGACAGCGCCTGCGCTTTGCACTGGCCGTCATCGCCTTGGCCACCTTGCCCTGCTACCTGACCGGTTATGTGGCCGTCCAATGGAGGCTGAGCCAGACTCCCTCGGCCACGGCGACCACCACCGCCACGGAAACCGCCACCGCCACCAGCACCTTCACCAGCACGGCCACAGAGACTCACACCGCCACGCCGACCCATACCGTCACGGCTTCCATCACGCCTTCGGCCACGGCCACCAGCACGGCCACGCCCACCAGCACGCACACACCCACAGCGGAGCCTACCGCCACCACGGCGCCCAGCGACACGCCCACGCCGACAGATACGCCCACACCTTAGCAGCCCCAGACCCGACGCGATACAATCAACTTGATGCACAGATTTTTGCTCCCCAGCCTGCTGGCCCTGGCGCTGCTGCTGGCCGCCTGTGCCAGCCCGCTGCCGGCTTCCCCCAACGCCACGCCGCTGCCCAGCGACCCGCTGGATACAGAGGCGACCCCGGCCAGCCAGCCCACCAGCAGCCAGGGCGCCGCGGTCTCGCTGACCGTGTGGGTGCCGCCGCGTTTCGACCCTGGCAGCGGGAGCCTGGCGGCGCACATGCTGCAGGCTCGCCTGGAAGAATTCAACAGCCAGCATCCGCAATTGCGCCTGGAAGTACGCGTGAAATCTGAGAGCAGCCCCGGCCGCATGCTGGAGGCGCTGCTGGCCGCCAAAGCGGCGGCACCGCTGGCCCTGCCCGACCTGGTTCTGCTGCCCCACAGCCAGCTGGCCGAAGCGGCCACCAGCGAAGTGGTGCTGCCGGTTGGCCCGCTGACCAACAGCCTGGACAGCAGCGATTGGTACGACTTTGGGCGGCAAATGGCCGAGGTGGATGGCCAGGCCTACGGCCTGCCCTTCGCCGCCGATGCACTGGTGCTGGCCTACCGCCCCACTGCTTTGGAGCAGGTGCCGGACACCTGGAGCGACCTGCTCAACGACCGGCTGGCGCTGGGCTTTTCTGCTGCAGACCCGCAGGCCAACTTCATCCTCAGCCAACTGCTCTCCCTGCCGGATGAGCCTACACCCCCATTCAGCCGCAGCACACTGAGCCCGGTACTGGAATTCTTTGCCAATGGCCGTGAGGCCGGCGTTTTCCCATTCTGGCTGACCCAATACGAAACCAACGAACAGGGCTGGAGTGCCTTCACTGAAGGCCGCGTGCCCATGCTGGCCACCTGGACCAGCCGCGTGTTCGACAGCCGCAATGTGGACGTGCAGGGCGCGCCGCTGCCCACCGCAGACGGACGTGATGTGACTGTGATGCGTGGCTGGGTGTGGGCGATTTCCACCGTCCAGGTGAACAATTTGGGGCCGGCCACCGAGCTGGCCGAGTTCCTCACCCAGGCGGAGTTCATGGCGCAATGGACCGCTGCCGCCGGCCTGCTGCCGCCGCGGCAAAGCTCGCTGGCTGCCTGGTCGCCTGACGCGCGCCAAACGCTGGCCAGCCAAATCGTGGGCGACGCGGTGGCTTTGCCGCAGGAGAGTGTGGCAGTCCGCTGGGGCGCCGCGCTGAGCCAGGCGGTTATCGCCCTGCTCAAACAAGAGGTGACCCCCGAAGATGCCCTGCAGGGGTTGCTGGAAGAATTCGCGCAGCCCTAATCTGCTTCACATTGACGAGCAGCCGCTGCGGATGATAGACTCGCCGGCGTATGTCTGAAACCACTCCCGAAGATCCGAAGGCAACACAGGAAGGCAGCGAAGCCAGCCAACCCACTCAGCTGGGGCCGGTGGACCGCCTGCTCGCCCGCCTGACCGGCGGCCGCGTGCCGCTGGCCTGGGCGCGCTACGGCGGCGTGGCCGTGCTGCTGGTCTTCGCCCTGGTGATTGTGGCGCTGATGCGCAACTTCACTACCGGAGTGCAGCAACTGCAGCAGGAGGAGCTGCGCGCCACCGCCCTGGCCATGGCCCTGCCCACCATCGAGGCGGTGACCGGCGGCGAAGCCAGCGCGCTGATGCCCTCCTTTGGGCCGGCCAGTTCTCCTTTTAACCTCGGCATCCACCGCCAGACCTATATCGACACCATCATCCCCAGCCGGTCTCGGGTGGACGTTCAGACTTACACCGTGGTGCAGGGCGACTCGCTGTTCGCCATCGCCGAACGTTTCGGCGTGAAGGCGGAGAGTGTGCTGTGGTTCAACTTCAACACGCTGCAGGACAACCCCAACTTTGTTGAGATCGGCCAGGAACTGCGCATCCCGCCCGTGGACGGCGTGCTGCACGTCTACCGCGCTGGTGAAAGCCTGGAAGCGATTGTGGAGCAGTACAGCTACAGCACCCGTCCCACGGTGGAAGATGTGATGGACTGGCCCGGCAACAGCATGGACCCCTACGAGACCGACCCCGAGAACCCGGGCCTCGCCGATGGCACTTTGCTGATTGTGCCCGGCGGCTCGCGCGAACTGCGTGACTGGGGCCCGCCCGCCATCAGCCGTGATAACCCGGCCGTGGCGGCTTATTACGGCCCCGGCGCCTGCGGCGCGATTGGCGCCGGCGCCATCGGCACGGGCACCTTCGTGTGGCCCACTTCGGTGCGGCAGCTTTCCGGCTACGACTACAATCCGCCGCTGCACCCCGGCATCGACATCGCCGGTGCGGAGGGCAACCCCATTTACGCAGTGGATGGCGGCGTGGTGGTGTACGCCGGCTGGAGCAATACCGGCTATGGCAACCTGCTGGTCATCGACCACGGCACCGGCTGGCAATCCGCCTATGCGCACATGAATTCGGTGGCGGTAACCTGCGGCCAGAACATAGGCCAGGGTGAGTTCGTGGGCACCCTTGGGAACACGGGCAACTCCAGCGGCCCCCACTTGCATTTCGAGCTACTCAGCTTCGCCTGGGGCAAAGTCAACCCCTGGAGCTTCCTGCAGTAAATGCTGCCTTGCCTGCTGTTCAGGCGAGTGCTATAATCCCGGCTCGCAAGCCAAGGGCGCGTAGCTCAGCTGGTTAGAGCGCACGGTTCACATCCGTGAGGTCGAGGGTTCGAGTCCCCCCGCGCCCACTCTGTAGCAGTTCCCGCTAAGAGTCTCTTGAGAGACTTCAATATGGGCAAAGACTTTTACAATACTTGCGTCGACTTCAGGGAAATGTTTTTTGCATTTCTCGAAGGATAAGAATTTGCCCAAGACGAAAATAATCATTTGCCAAGGAAAATAAAACGCCAATATTATCGAACTTTACAAATTTCCTCCCGCGGTAGGCTTGAACTATATACCTTTCGTGATGTATCCCGTAGTCCAAATTGTCTCCAGCATAGTTAACAAACTCCAGATAACGATTGATATTTGGTTCAACGGGATTGTCGAGATCCTCTTGATCAGCTCGCCAAAGATAAAAAGCTAAGTCCCATCCCTCAAAAGCCATATCAAAACTATTCCTAGCCTCTCGTGCAAAACTCCTTGGCCAAACGGATAGCGCTAAGCTGTAGGCTGTTCGAGCTTTTTCGAGCTGCACACCATAATCTCTATAGGAGACCCCCACCTTCGTCATCCCGCTTAGCATTGAACCTTCTTCGATAAATTTCGAAACCTGAGGTCTGAGATTGTTCATTTGCAAGTTATGGGAGATTAAAGTGTAGGCCGCCCCCAGGGCAATCAGAGAAAGAAATAAGACCAAAGCTATTTTTCCGAATTGCTTATTTTTTCTATTAAGTTGCTGCGGCTCCTCATCAAGCCAAGAAGCTGGAAGTTCTTGGCTTGGACTAAACAGCGAAGATTCTTTTGGCAAATATTCTCGCGCCTTTTCTAGCAAAAGAGGTTTCTGGGAATCATTCACTAGTGAATGTGCTAAAACCCAAGCTTGCTCATTCGCAGGATCTACTGACAATATATGATTGAGAAGTTTCCAAGCTGCTTTACGATCCCCATCATTTACTAATCTTTTTACTTTAGCTAAATCTGTCATTTTGGAGCCACCCATGCATCCAGAAATCATCCTTAGATGTGGACGTAATGTCTTACTATAAATCAAGGAGTGCCAATCAGGCAAGTTATGACACCAGAGAAATGAGGTATTTCTAGTGTCAGACACTTAGCGAGATTACGATTACTTACTCCTCACCATCCGCGAATACAGCTCTTCCACCCGCGCGGCCATCTCCTGCCAGGAATAGTCCACCGCCTCCTGGCGGGCGGCCGCACCCATGCGTGCCAGCAGCGGCGGCTCATTGAGCAGTTCGGCCAGGCGGCCGGCCAGCTCCATGCTGTTGCCCTCCTGCACGTGGAAGCCGGTGACCCCGTCGCGCACCAGGTAAGCCAGGCCGCCCACGCGGCTGGCCACTACCGGGCGGCCGCAGGCCATCGCTTCCAGCGCCACCATGCCGAAGGATTCAGAATATGAGGGCATCACGAGCACATCCGCCGCGGCGTAGTAGGCAGGTAATTCCTCCTGGCTGCGGCTGCCGAGGAACTCGATTTGGTCTTGCACGCCCAGCTCGCGAGCCAAGTTGCGCAGCCGGGACATCTCGCTGCCCATCAATTCCAAGTCTTCTTCCACATCGCCCCCGACGATGAGCACGCGGAAGTGCGTGCTTCCCGGCCCGTCGGCAGCCAGTAAATGGGCGGCGCGTATTAGCGTATCGATGCCCTTGAGCGCCTCGATACGGCCAACAAAAAGCAGCAACGCTTCGTCTTCCGCCACCCCAAGCCGGCGGCGCGCTTCGGCTTTCTCCATCGGCTGGAAGTGCTGCAGGTCCACCCCCGGCGGAATGACACCGATCTGCGAACTGCGCACCTCGTAGAGCCATTGCAGGTCGGCCTGCTCGGCGGGCGTGGCGGCAACCACCTGGTCGGCGGCGGCCAGCGCCCGGCGCTCGCCGCGGATACGCTCGTCGCTCTCGCGCTCGCCCAGCGCAGCGATGCGGTTCTTGACCAGGCCCAAGGTGTGGAACATCAACGCCATGGGTACGCCCCAGGCTGCTTTGAGCTCTGCTCCCACTAGGCCGGACATCCAATAGTGGGCATGCACCAGGTCATAACCCTGGCCGTGTTCGCGGGCAAAGGCCAACAGGTTCTCGACGAACTCCGGGATGTAGACGGTCAGCTGGTTCTTCTCCACTTCGCGGCTTGGGCCAGCCGGCAGGCTGAGCAGCCGCGCGCCCGGCGCAATGGCCTGTTCGGCGAAGGTCGTGCCGCGGGTGAACACATCCACCTCATGGCCCAGCCGCGCCAGCTGCGCGCTTAGCTCGCGCACGTACACGTTCATACCGCCGCTGTGCTTGCCACCCAAGGCGGCCAGCGGGCTGGTGTGATAAGAAAGCATGCAAATTTTCAAAGCAGAGTCTCGAAGGAATTCAAACTATCGTCCACAACAGTTATAATTTTGTTTCAAAATAAAACCAAAAGCGCTGTGCTCAGCTATACAGAAAAGTGATACCTCACCGGCGCTTTTGGTTAAGCTCAGTGGAAAACTGTTGCCGTGGCAACAGTTTTCCACTGAGTAAGCCACCGTAGCTCAGTTGGCAGAGCAGTCGCTTCGTAAGCGACGGGTCATGGGTTCGAGTCCCATCGGTGGCTCCAGGTACGCGCCAAGCCAGCTCACTGCTGGCTTTTCTTTTGGCCCTCTTCCATGCGCATCAGGATGTGCTCGCGCACGTCCAGGTAGGCATCGCTCAGCTCCAGGCGATGCGGGGTGAACAGCAGCATCAGCGGCAGGTGGTACTTGCGCTCCAGCCAGGAAAGCGCCTGGCCCGCATCGCCGCCGCCCTGCTTCAGCGCCCGGTTCAGCAGGCGGGCAAACTGGCTACTGTAAATCTCACGGTTGTACTGCGCCATACCCGGAATTATACAAGCGCGGCTTCGCCGGGGCTGCCACACAGGCGGCCCATCTGGGCTTCATCCTTTATAATCTGCGCATGCCCGCCGCCCCCACTCCCCTCGTCATCGGCATCGCCGGCGGCAGCGGCTCCGGCAAGACCACGGTCTCGGAAACCATTCTGCAGCGCGCCGGCCCGGAGCTGGTCGCCTACATCCAGCACGACTCGTATTACAAAGACCTCAGCGCCCTGCCGCCGGTGCAGCGCGCCGCGGTGAACTTCGACCACCCCAACTCACTGGAAACCGAGATGATGGTGGAACACGTCAGCCTGCTGCGCAATGGCCAGCCGGTGGACGTGCCCAGCTACGACTTCACCACGCACACCCGCAACAAAGAAACGCAGCGATTGGAACCGCGGCCCATCATTTTGGTGGAGGGCATTTTGCTGTTCACCGACCCGCAAATGCGTGAGCTGTGCGACCTCAAGCTATTCGTGGACACCGACGCCGACATCCGCTTCATCCGCCGCCTGCATCGAGATATCCAGGAACGCGGGCGGACGACCGAGTCGGTCATCCAGCAGTACCAGGCCACGGTGCGGCCGATGCATCTGGAGTTTGTCGAGCCGTCCAAACGCTACGCCGACCTGATCATCCCGGAAGGCGGCTACAATGAAGTCGCCATGGATGTGTTCATGGCTCGCATCCAAGCCAAAGTGCGTGAATATCAGTCTTACACCCCGAAAGGAAACTGAGCATGGCCCAACAATGGAACAGCCCCCCAGCGCTGGAAATCGACCCGGCGAAGGAATACAAAGCCGTTTTCAAAACCGACAAAGGCGATATGACCTTTCATCTGCATGCCGACAAAGCAACCAACACGGTGAATAACTTTGTCTTTCTCGCCCGCCAGGGGTATTACGACGGCACCACCTTCCACCGTGTGATTGAAGACTTCATGGCTCAGGGCGGCGACCCCACCGGTAGCGGCGCGGGCGGCCCAGGCTACAAGTTTGCCGACGAGTTCCACCCCGAACTGCGCCACGACAAGCGCGGCGTGCTTTCCATGGCCAACGCCGGCCCCGGTACCAACGGCTCGCAATTCTTCATCACCCACCGCCCCACTCCGCACCTGGACGGCCGTCACAGCGTCTTCGGCCAGTTGGTGGAAGGCGAGGATGTGCTCATGGCCATCCCGCTGCGCGATCCCAACGACCGCGGCGCTGCGGCCGGACAGCTGCTCTCGGTGACCATCCAAGAGAGCTAGCTTGACGGGCAAGGAAGGCTGGACGCCGCAGCGTGTCCTGACCCTGTTGGCGATCGCCGCCCTCAGCCTGGGCATCGCCTTCATTCCCCAGGAGCGCCTGGAGAGCCTGCAGGGCTATGGCTACCTGGGCATCTTCCTGCTCTGCCTGCTGGCCAACGCCACGATTGTGCTGCCCACCCCGGCTTTTCTGGTGGTGATGGCGATGGGGGCGCACTTCCCGCCGCTGGGCCTGGGACTGGCCGCCGGCAGCGGCGCAGCGCTGGGCGAGCTGACCGGCTACCTGGCCGGCTACAACGGCCAGGCCATCGTGCCGGACAATCCCACTTCGCGGCGCCTCACTGAGTGGGTGCGCAAATACGGCGGCCTGACCATTTTTCTGCTGGCTATTGTCCCCGGGCCTATTTTTGACCTGGGCGGCATCGTGGCCGGCGCGCTGCGCATGCCGGTATTGAACTTCCTGGCCTGGTGCTGGCCAGGCAAAATCATCCGCATGACCTTTGTGGCATTGTTGGGCGGCGGGTTAATCGAAGCATTCGGCTGGTTCAATTAGGAGAAGCCATGAACTACAAAAACGTGGATGACTACATCCAAAGCAATCTGGACAACAGCCTCGCCGAGCTGGCCAAGCTGTGCGCGGTGCCCAGCATTGCCGCGCAGAACCTGAACCTGGACGAATGCGCCGAGATGGTGGCGCAGATGCTGCAGGCGCGCGGCTTCCAGACTGAGATCATGCCCTCGGGCGGCGCGCCGGTGGTCTATGCAGAGCGCAAGGGCAAAGCCGACAAGACGCTGCTCTTCTACAACCACTACGACGTGCAGCCGCCCGAGCCGTTGGACCTGTGGGAATCGCCGCCGTTCGAGGCTACGCGTCGCGACGGCAAGGTGTATGCCCGCGGGGTGAGCGACGACAAAGGCCACTTCGTCAGCCGGCTGTTCGCGCTGGATGCGCTGCTGGCCGAAGATGGCGAACTGCCTTGCAACGTCAAGTTCGTCGTCGAGGGCGAAGAGGAGATCAGCAGCGTGCACCTGCCGGCGTTCATCGAGAAGCACGCCGAGAAGCTGGCCGCCGACGCTTGCGTCTGGGAGTTCGGCTACACCGACCCCGATGACAAGCCGATCCAAATCCTGGGCATGCGCGGCATCTGCTACGTGCAGCTGGATGTGGAACTGCTCAGCCAGGATGTGCATTCCGGCGTGGGCGGTTCGATCTTCCCCAACGCCGCCTGGCGGCTGGTTTGGGCGCTCTCCACGCTGAAGGACAAGGATGAGCGCATCCTGATCCCCGGGCACTACGACAATGTGGTGCCGCCCACGGAGTTCGACCGCCAAATCGCTGCGGCGCGCCCCTATATGGGCGAGGAATACCGCCAACGTTACGGCGTGAAGGAATTTTTGCGCGGCACGAACAGCCAGCCGGAGCTGCTGCTGCAAGAGGTGATGGAGCCGACCTGCACCATCTGCGGGCTGACCTCCGGCTACCAGGGCGAGGGCAGCAAGACGGTGTTGCCCGCCAAAGCCTCCGCCAAGGTGGACTTCCGCCTGGTACCCAACCAGACGCCTGAAGAGGTGCTCAAGAACCTGCGCGCCCACCTGGATGCGCAGGGCTTCGACGATGTAAAGGTGACCTTCCTGGGCGGTGAAGCGCCCGGTCGCTGCGATCCGAACGACCCCTTCATCCAGTTGGTGGTGAACACTGCCGAAGAGGTGTACGGCTGGCCGCAGCAGATGGTGCCGATGTCTGGCGGCTCGGGCCCGAACCACGCTTTCCTGCATCATCTCAAGTTGCCGATCGCGGTGGCCGGCATGGGCTACCCCGGCGGCCAGGTGCATGCCCCGAACGAGAATATCCGCGAAGATTTGTACGTGAAGGCGACCCGGCATGTGGCCCGGGTAGTGAGGGAGTTCGCGGAGGGCTGATTAGCGATTGCTGATCGCTGATTTCTGATTGGCGATTGACTCTTCCGGCAAGCTTGATAGGCAGAAATAAGGTTCTGGGGATCCTTCGCTGCGCTCAGGATGACACGATGAAGGCTGCGTAAGGGCGCACGGCCGTGCGCCCCTACGGATGACACGGTGTGGTCCACGCGCCCAGAATGACACGGTTGGTCTATCAATCCACCAGGTAGGGGACTTCCACGATGACCACCCTGGGGGTCAACAACAGGCGCATGCGCAGCGTGCGGGCGGCGCGGGCGTGCAAATAACCGTGCCACCAGACGCGCGGGACGAACTCCGGCACGACCACGGTAACCACTTCATCGTCGGCCGCTTCGGCCACTACAGCGCGTACATAGCGCAGCAGCGGTTCATAGAGCAGGCGGTATGAAGAGCCGATGATCACCAGGTCGACATCGTGCACCCACTGGCGCCACTTGAGGAGCAGCTCCTCGCCCTTGGACGCATCCGTGGAGACGTGCACGGCGACGACGTCGCCGCTGAGCGATTTGGCGTAGTTCAGCGCGGCGAGCACGCCGCGGTGTACCCCCGACACGGGCACGATGACCTTCTGGCGGCGGATGGGTTTGGGCGGCTTGTAGCGCTTCAGGCTGAGCATGCGGGCCACGTCGGCATAGTGCATATGCATGGTGCGGAAGAGCAGCACGATGATCGGCAACATCATCACCACCAGCCAGGCGCCGTCCTGGAATTTAGTCACCAGGAAGATGAGCATGACCACGAACGTGCACAGTGCGCCGAAAGCGTTGAGCGCCATCTTGAACGGCCAATAGCGGTCGGCGGCCGGCGCCGCCTGCTTGGCCTTGGACGCTCGCTTGCCCCGTGGCCGGTGCATCGTCCACCAGCGGCGGGCCAGCCCGGCCTGGGAGAAGGTGAAGGAGAGGAACACGCCGATGGCGTACAACGGGATAAGCCCGGAAACCCGGGCCTGGAAGAACACGACCAGCCCGGAGGCCATCAGCGCCAGCAGGGTGATGCCGCGTGTATAAACCAGGCGACTGCCGCGGAAGGTGAGCTGGCGCGGCAGGAAGCCGTGTTCGGCGATGAGCGCACTGAGGCGCGGGAAGCCGGCAAAAGCGGTGTTGGCCGCCAACGCCAGGATGAGTGTGGTGGCAACGACCACGCCGTAGTAGAGCAGGCCGCGGCCCGCATAGACCGTGCGGGCGATCTGCGAGATGACCGTCTCGAACTCGGAGGGCACGGCACCCACCGCGTTGGCCAGGTAGGTGATGCCGAGGAACAGCGTCGCCAGGGTGGCGCCCATGGCCAGCAGGGTGATGCCTGCGTTGCGGGCGCGGGGCTCCGTAAAAGCGGTAACACCGTTGGCGATGGCTTCGATGCCGGTGAGGGCGGCGGTGCCGCTGGCGAAGGCGCGCAGCACCAGGAAGGCACTGAGCCCGGTGGCGGCGCCGACCATCTCCAGCGGCGGCGGATCGGTCACCATCCCCAACGAACCGGTGAGCAGCTTCAAGAGACCGACGCCAATGGTGATGGCGAGCAGGCCGATGAAGAAAAAGGACGGCGCCACGATGACCGCGCCGACTTCACGCGTGCCGCGCAGGTTAAGCAGCATGATGAGCAAGACCAGCCCGAGAGCCAGCTCCACCTGCCTGCCGTGCAGGGCGGGCAAAGCGGAGACCAACTGTGCCACCGCCGCCGAGGTGGAGACTGCCACAGTGAGCACATAGTCCATCAGCAGCGAAGCGCCGGCGACCAGCGAGGGCGTCTCGCCGAGGTTCTCACGAGCTACGATGTAGGCCCCGCCTCCATTGGGATAGGCGCGCACGGTTTGCAGATACGAGAAGATGACGATGGCCAGCAGGAATACGATGGCGAAGGACAACGGGATGGACAGGCTGAAAGCGGCCGCGCCGGCCAGAGCCAGGATGACGAGGATCTCCTGGCTGGCATAGGCCGTGGAGGAAAGCGCATCCGAAGCGAAGACGGCCAGGCCGACCGCTTTGCCCACGGTCTGGTGGCCGGCGTCTGCGGAGGGCAGCGGCCGCCCGATGAGCCAATCGACGAAAGCCCGCCTGGGGCGCGGCCCACTGGGCAGGTATTCGATGTGCTCGTCTTCTTTGGCGATTTGGGCGATACGCTTCTCAGCGGGGTCTTTCAAAGGTAGTCCTTTGGCAGGAGCGGATTATACGGCTGATTTTTGATTGCTGATTGGCGATTGCTGATAGCTGATTTTTGATTGTTGATTTCTGGCTCGATGGGCGGAAAGTTGTATACAGGGATCCTTCGTTTCGCTCAGGATGAAGTGGGCTGAGCAGTTGTAATAATAATATTTGGGCGGCAGGGGATTTATTACATATTACATGTTTCATCTTTGATGCACCCCACTGTGACTGTTGACTGTCAACTGTAGACTATTATAGAACAGATGTTACAATTCGGAACCCATGCCGTCCATCGTATCGCTTGACATCGAAACCACCGGCCTGGATCCGGAAAAAGACGCCATTATCGAGATCGGTGCGGTGCGCTTTGACGGCGCGCGCATCGAGGGCGAGTGGTCCAGCCTAGTCAATCCCGGCCGGCGCATCCCACCTTTCGTGGTGCAGCTGACCGGCATCAGCGACAACATGGTGCGCCAGGCGCCCTCGCTGCGCCAGGTGCTGCCGCAGCTGGCCGAGTTCGTGGGCGATGCGCCCATCCTGGGCCAACGGATCGCCTTCGACCTCTCGTTCCTGCGCCGCCACGGGCTGTTCCAGTTCAACGAATCAGTGGACACCTTCGACATCGCCGCGGTGATGATGCCGCGCGCCGGGCGCTACAACCTGGGCGCATTGGGCCAGCAGCTGGGCATCCCCCTGCCCGCCACGCACCGCGCCCTGGACGATGCGCGAGTGACCCAGGCTGTGTACCAGCAGCTCTTCGAGCACATGCTGGCAATGCCGATTGAACTGCTGGCCGAAATCGCCGGGCTGGGCGATGAGCACGACTGGCAAGGCGAGTACGCCTTCCGCCAGGCGCTGCGCCTGCGTTCCAAAGAGCTGGCCGAGGCCGGACGCGGCGCCTTTATTTCGAACGGGCCAATATTCAGCACCCCGCCGCCAGCCAGCCCGGGGCGGCGCGGCGACCCCGAGGATGCCGTGCCGTTGGATGCCGAGGAGGTCGCCGCCATGCTGCAGCACGGCGGGCCGTTCGCCGGCCAGTTCAGCGCATTCGAGCATCGCAGCCAGCAGGTCGAGATGGCCCGGGCGGTGAGCCAGGCGCTGGGCGAGGGCAAGCACCTGCTGGTGGAGGCGGGCACCGGCACGGGCAAGTCCATCGCCTACACGCTGCCCGCGGCGCTGTGGGCGTTGAAGAACGACCAGCGGGTGGTCATCTCCACCAACACGATCAACCTGCAAGACCAGCTGATCCACAAAGACATCCCCGAATTGCAAAAGGCGATACGGGAGAGTTCCCCCGCAGATGAACCGCTGCGCGCCGCGGTGCTGAAAGGGCGCACCAACTACCTGTGCCCCCGTCGCCTGGTGGCGCTGCGTCGTCGCGGGCCGGAAAGCCGCGAGGAACTGCGCGTGCTGGCCAAGGTGCTGATGTGGCTGCAGGATTCGCACAGCGGCGACCGCTCCGAGATCAACCTGACCGGACCGGGGGAGCGCGCCGTGTGGGCGCGCATTTCCGCCGCCGACGAGAACTGCGGCGGCGAGACCTGCGTGCGGCGCATGGGCGGTGTGTGCCCCTTCCACCGCGCCCACCAGGCGGCACAGGCAGCCCACATCCTCATCGTCAACCACGCCCTGCTGCTGGCCGACGTGGCCACGGGCAGCCGGGTGCTGCCGGACTACGACCGCCTGATCATCGACGAAGCGCATCACATCGAGGCGGCCACGACCGGCGCGCTGAGCTATCGGCTGACGCAGGTGGAAATCGAACGCCTGCTGCGTGAGCTGGGCGGCAGCCGCTCGGGCCAACTGGGCCGGCTGCTGGTGGTGGCGCAGGGGAGCTTGCAACCCAGCCAGTACGGCGCGCTGAACGCCCTGGTCGAAGAAGCAACCACCAAAGCGATCCAGTTCCAGAACCAGCTCACCGCCCTGTTCGCCGCGATCGTCGAGTTCCTCAAAGAGCAGCGCGAGGGCGCGCCGCTGGGCAACTACGCCCACCAGGAACGCATTGTGGAAGCCACCCGCGCCCAGCCGGCCTGGACGATGGTGGAGACGGCCTGGGGCGAAGCGCTGAACATGCTCGACCCGCTGCTGGGCACCATCGAGCAGATCGGTCGCGCGCTGAAGGAACTGGCCGCGGCGGGCGAGGAAGAGGAGATTGAGGACCTGACCAGCAACATCGGCCAGGCCTACCGCGGCCTGGTCGAGCTGAAGAAGCAGGTACAGGGCCTGGTCTCCGACCCACAAGTGGGCATGGTCTATTGGGTGGAAATCAACCCGCAGCGCCAGCACCAGCTGACCCTGCAGGCCGCGCCGCTGGAGATTGGCGACCTGATGGAAGAGCACATATGGCACAAGAAGTCCAGCGTGGTGTTGACCTCAGCCACGCTCACCGCGGCGGGCGAGTTCGATTACATCAAGCGGCGCCTGCGGGCGCAGGACGCCGACGAGTTGGCCCTGGGGTCGCCCTTCGATTACGAGAGCGCCGCGCTGCTCTACCTGGTCAACGACATCCCGGAGCCCGCCGAGCGCGGCGCCTACCAGAACGCGGTGGAGCGCGGCCTGGTGGCGCTAACCAAGGCGGTCGGCGGGCGCACCCTGGCGTTGTTCACCTCGTACGAACAGCTGCGGCGCACCTCGCAGGCCATTGCCGGCCCGCTGGCGCAGGTCGGCATCCAGATCTACGAACAGGGCGAGGGCGCATCGCCCCACGCCCTGCTGGAGAATTTCAAAGCGCGGCACAACGGGGAGGCGGGCAACGGCGGCATCCTGCTGGGTACGCGGGCCTTCTGGGAAGGCGTGGACATCCCCGGCGACGCGCTGAGCGTGCTGGCGCTGGTGCGCCTGCCCTTCGACGTGCCCAGCGACCCCATCGTGGCCGCCCGCTCGGAGACCTTCGAGTCGCCCTTCTACGAGTACCAGGTGCCCGAAGCCATACTGCGCTTCCGCCAGGGCTTCGGCCGCCTGATCCGCACGCAGGCCGACCGCGGCGTGGTGGCCGTGTTCGACCGGCGCGTGCTGACCAAGACCTACGGACAGCTGTTCCTCGACTCGCTACCGCAGTGCGAGCTGCGCCGCGGCCGCCTGGCGGACCTGCCGGCGGCGGCGGCGAGGTGGCTGGGGACGTAGGGCAAAGAAATATATAAAGGCACAGGATTACGAGCCTGTGCCTTTATATACTTGCAAAGTTGATCCAATCACCTCACCCGCTGATAGAGGCTTTGCCCAGCACGATATTGCAACGTCAAGAAGCCATCAGAAATTGAGTAGGAATAAACTACAGGGAGTAGACCCCAAGTGGGCACATAGATTTCTACTCTGTTATCGCCGAGATCTCGGTAACTACCAGTAACAACCATGCTGCTTAGTCTGAGAGAAGTGACAATGACAGTACCATCACGTAGAAATTCCAAGCGCTCCCTCCTACCTTGAGGGGTTGTAGGTGTAATTTCATCCCAAGTTCCTTCTATTGAAGAAGCGCCACAAGCTGATAACAAAAGAGCTATAAGACTAATGGCAATAGCAACTTTGAGTAATAGAATTTTATGTATTCGCATGACCCATTTTCCCTGTCGATTTTGACATTAGGATTGATTATAGGTTTGAAAAGGATATTAATCAATTAGTCTCAACTTGGCTCATATAGGTGTCCCAATTCAAGTTAGAGGATGGAGATGAGAAGTTATAATCACCGTACGCGGGTGTCGCCAAGTGGTAAGGCACTTGCTTCCCAAGCAAGCATTCACGGGTTCGAATCCCGTCACCCGCTCTGAAGCAGCTATAGGCTGTAAGCTATAAGCCGTAAGCTGGTTGCAAATGCTGAAACGCAGCGTTCTACTCCTTCTGTTCCTGGCCCTACTCGCCGCCTGTGCACCCGGCGCGGCGGTAACGGACACGGCCGCGGCGGTGCAGACGGCGGCGCTGGCCACCCTGCAGGCAGAGGCCGCCGTAGTGCAGGCCGAGATCGCCGAGCAGGAGGCGCTCGCCCAAACGGAGGCGGCGCGCCCCACCCTCACGCCCACGCCGTTCCCCACGGCGGCTGGCACCAGCACGCCGGCAGAGTTGGTCATCCCTACCACGCCCAGCCCGCCCACCAACACCCCACATCCCACCAACCCGCCAGGCATCGCCAGCCGCTTCGTCAACATCATCACCTGCGGCGGCACGCCGTTTGCGACCATCCTGGTGAACAACGTCGGCCCGCAGACGTACCAGTCGGCCATTGTGGTGCTCTCTGATGGCGCCGGGCACGAAATCCGCCGGGCAGACGGCAACAACGAATTCCTGCCCAGTTCCAGTTCCTGCCCTGGTGCAGAAGCGCCCACGCTCGGCCCGCGCTCGGAAGCTTTCGTGGTGATTTCTGCGCAGGGTCTTACCGGCGGCGACTCGTACCTGGTGCGCGTCACGGTCTGCACGGAGAGGGGCGCCCGCGGCGAGTGCTACAGCGCGCGAGCAGATTTCGTACGTTAGCCCTTTTTCCGCAACCCATTCCCCAGGCGCGGGTTATCATTCCAATATGGAACGCCGCGCAAAAATCGTCGCCACGCTCGGGCCAGCCAGCCAGGATGCGGGCACCATTGACCGTTTAATTGCGGCGGGCATGAATGTGACCCGCTTCAATTTCTCCCACGGCACGCACGCCGAATACGCCGAGTTGATCCAGCGGGTGCGCGCCGCCGCCGAGCGCGCCGGGCAGCCCATTTGTGTGCTTCAAGATTTGCAAGGCCCTAAAATCCGCGTGGGCGAACTGCCCGCCGAGGGCGTGGCGCTAAAAGCCGGCGAGAAGATCATCCTGGCCACCCACCGCGCCGCGCCGAACAACGGCCACATCCCGGTGGATTTCCCCGAACTGCCGCGCTTCATCAGCCAGGGCGGCACCATTTTGCTGGACGACGGCAACCTCGAGTTGGAAGCCACGCAAATCGAAGCGCACACTGTGCAGGCCCGGGTGGTGGTGGGCGGCCTACTCAAATCGCACAAGGGTATCAACCTGCCCGGGGCGAGCATCGACATCCCGGGGATGACCGCCAAAGACGAGCAAGACCTGGCCAAAGGGCTGGAACTGGGCGTGGACATGGTGGCGATCTCGTTCGTACGCAACGCCGCCGATATCGCCCGGGCGCGCCAGGCGATCAGCGACATGGCGCCAGACAAGCTGGATACGCCGATCATCGCCAAGCTGGAGCGCGCCGAGGCGCTAGAGAACCTGCAAGAGATCCTCGAAGTGGCCGACGGTGTGATGGTGGCCCGCGGCGACCTGGGTGTGGAGCTGCCGCCGGAATACGTGCCCATTGCCCAGAAGCAGATCATCGATGCGGCCAACCAGGCAGGCAAGCTGGTGATCACCGCCACGCAAATGCTCGAGTCGATGATCTCCAACCCCCGCCCCACCCGCGCCGAAGCCACCGACGTGGCCAACGCCATCTTCGACGGCACCGACGCGGTGATGCTCTCCGGCGAGACCGCGGTGGGCAAGCACCCGGTGGAAGCCGTGATGATGATGGACGCGATTGTGCGCGAGGCGGAAAACCACATCCGCCAATGGGGTCATTGGAAAGGATCAAACCTGCCGGCGATGCGCGACGACGCCGTCTCGATCACCCGCGCGGCCAACGAGCTGTCGCAAGATGTGAACGTGGCAGCGATCACCGTCTTCACGTCTTCGGGGCGCACGGCACGGTTGATGTCCAAAGCCTTCCCACGGGTGCCCATCCTGGGGCTCACGCCGGAGGCGCGCAGCTACAACCGCATGGCGCTCTATTGGGGGGTGATGCCGATCATGGTGGACCTCTCCAACACGGTGGACGAGATGCTGGACAGCATCGAGGGCACGGTGATGAAGGCGGCCTCGCTCAAGCCGGGCCAGCAGGTGGTGGTCACTTCGGGCTACCCCATCGGGGCGATGCGCCCGCCCAACCTGGTGATGATCTACACGCTAGGGCAACGGAGATAGTTGACAGCCCACAAGTAGTCAACAGTCCATAGTCAACAGTTTACAGAAATTCGTTATCTGTCAACTGTGAGCTGTCCGCTGTTATCTGTCAGAGACCAATACGCCGGCGGCCCAGGGGGATGCCCGGCGACGCTTCACGCTGGTGCAGTGAACGCGCCCAGAGCACGACGCCACTGCTGGCCAGGGTCACCAGCACGCCCTGCAGCAGTAACGGCCCGCTGATGCGCCGCAGGGCGCCATCGGCCACTGCGCCGGTCAGGGTTTGCAAGAAGAGTGCATCCGCGGCGGCGCGCTCCAACAAATCGCCCACGAATTGAAAGCTAAAGATCAACAGCAGGAAGCCGAGGCTGATCATGATCACCCCGGAGAGCCACAACGGCCAGCCGAACCAGGCCAGGAAACCTTTCAGGTCGCTGGCGGCGAGCAGCGCCGCCAGCAACATCAGCGCCACTACGGCGGCCCAGCCCCAGTTGAGCCAGGCGCGCAGCATAAGCAGGTTTTGCTTGAGCTCCAACAGGGCCTCGGGAGCCTGGCTGTCTTCGATCACCTGGCCGAGGTCGATCGTGTTCGGGGCCAGCTCCACCATCTGGCCCAGCAGGCGGCCGGACTGGCCGACAAAGGTGGCGTAGAGCGGCTCCGGCGGGCGGCACACCGGCAGGTTCTGGGTCAGCGCCAGTGGGTCTTGCACGCTCAACTGAAGCATGCGGTTGACGTCGGCAAAGGTGCAGTCCGGCAGCGAATTGAAGACCAGCGCGGTCACATCGCCGGCGCGCTGCACCGCACTGGTCTTCCAAGCGGTCAGGCTAACGCTCAACTCCGGGAAGGTCGCATCCGGGTCGTCGAGCCACTCGGCGAAAGCATCCACCGCGCCGTCCAGCGCATCTGACACCAGGCCCTCGGGAGCGATGACTTCGGTGATCTGCTTCCACTCTTGTTCATCCAACTCTTCAAAGACACGGACGGCGAGCTCTTCCCCGGAGCGGCCGCGCAGCATTTGCTCCGCCCCGCGGCGCGCCAGGCGCCCCGCCAGGTCGGAGTTCATCAGCGTGTCACGCACCAACTGCTTGGTGGACTCGGGCTCAAAAAACAGGTTGCCGATGTTGCGGAAAGCCAGGCTGGCGGGCAGCGCCAGCGTGCACACAATCAGGGCAAACAGAGCAAAGAAGCGTAAGAAAGATTTCAGCATTTGGGTTGTAAGAATCCTAAAGGGATGCGCCGATTCTATCTTCTCGGGCGGCCATCCACAAGCCGAGCAGGATCAGCGCCCCGCCGGCCACGAAGGCCCACGAGGCCGGCTCGCCGAGCAGAAGGATGCCCAGCAGGCTGCCCACCAGTGGCTGGGCGAAGAAAGTCAGCGAGGCCAGGCCGGCCTGCAAGGTTTCGAAGGCCAGGTTCCACAAGTAGGCGGCCACGGCCGTGGAGACCACACCGAGGTACAAGATGCCCGCCACCAGACCGGGCGTGAGCGCGCCGATGGTCTGCTGCTGCAGTTCCAGCGCGGCTGCGGGCAGCGCCCAGAGCATGCCGCCGAGAAAGGCGACGAAAGACAGGCGCAGTGCACCGGTGGCGCGGCTGGCGCGACGCACCAACACAGAGTACAGCGCCCAGGTGACCGCGGCGCCGACCAACAAGAGGTTGCCTTGCCAGAGTTGGGCATCGAGCTGCGCCTGGCGCGGGTCCACCACGGCCAGGACGCCCAGGCTGGAGACCAGCAAGGCCAGCCAGCGCAGCCGGGTGACGCGCTCGCCGAGCAGCGGCCGGGCGAACAAGTAGATGAACACCGGCGTGGCGGCAGTGATCACCGCGCCGTTGGCCGCCGTGGAAAGCTGCGTGCCGCTGAACTGCAGACCCAGCGAGAGCCCGTAGCCCAGCACGCCGAGCAGCAGCAGCTGCAGCCATTCGCCGCGGGCCAGCCGCAGCGGCTGCCGGCGCCAGAGCATCCAGGCGCCGAGGGCGGCGGCGCCGAGCAACAGGCGCAGGCTGAGCAGCGTGAACGGCGGGATGACCTCAAGGACGACTTTGCTGACGGCGTACATGCCGCCCCAAATGGCGGCCGCGGCCAGGCCGGCGAGGAGACCGTTGCGATTGGAGTCGGAGCGCATTAACTAATCAGGAATATTGAAAACCAAAAAGCAAGTAAGAATGCGGAAGTGTGAATTCAGAATTCTGACTTCCGCATTCGAACTTGCTTTTGCTTTATGGTTTTCGCCTTCAGCCTTGCTCTTTAGAACATCATCGCGTTGGCTTTTTCGATCATGCTCTTTTTGGGGCGCAGCTCGGCTTCGCTCATGCGGTTCAGGGCGCGGCCCTGGGGCAGTTCGTAGAGGTCGGTGAGCGAGGGGCGCTCGGTTTCCACATAGATCAGGCCGGTGAGCAGCACCTCTTCGCTCTGCGATTCTTCGATCACACGCATCGCCGCGGCGCGGCTGGTGGGGTCGTAGTCGCGCTCCAGTTTCTTGAGCACGATGGTCGAGCCATCGTGCATTTCCACCTGGCGGGTGGTGCCTTCGGGGAACTCGCCCAGCTGGATCTCCTGCTCGCGGGGCACGAAGGTGAAATCGTGCAGCGGCTCCTGGTGTTCGCGGCCCCAGCCGTAGGAGTGGCGGGCGTCGTCGTTGTTGTTGAAGGTGACACAGGGGCTGATGATGTCCAGGATGGCCAGGCCGTTGTGGCTCAGGGCGGCCTTGATCAGCGCCTTGACCTGATTGGCGTCGCCGGCGAAGGAGCGGGCCACGAAAGTGGCGCCGGAGGCCATCGCCTCTTGCACCACGTCCACCGGGAAGTAGTGGTTGACGCCCTGGTACTTGAGGCGCAGGCCCATCTCCGCGGTGGCGGAGAACTGGCCCTTGGTCAGGCCGTAAACGCCGTTGTTCTCCACGATGTAGACCATGGGCACATTGCGGCGCATGATGTGCTTGAACTGGCCCATGCCGATGTTGGTGGTGTCGCCGTCGCCGCTGACCGCAATGGCCCGCAGGCTGTGGTCGCCGAACATGGCGCCGGTGGCCACGGAGGGCATGCGGCCGTGGAGGCTGTTGAAGCCGAAGCTGCGGTTGAGGAAGTAGGCCGGGCTCTTGCTGGAACAGCCGATGCCGCTCAGCTTGATGACGTCTTCGGGGACAACGTTCAACTCATAGGCCGCAGCGATGATCTGGTTGGAGATCGAGTTGTGGCCGCAGCCGGCGCACAGCGTGGTGGGCGCGCCGCGGTAATCGTTCTTGGACAGCCCCACCAGGTTCAGCTGGATGTTGGGCATCGTGGCGGTGTTTCCGTTGCTCTCGCTCATTTCTGCTCCTCAGCCTGCAGCGACTCTTTCACCCACAGGGCGCTGAGCGGCAGGCCATCGTATTTTCGGATGGACCCCAGTTTGGTGGCCATCTCGGGGTATTCAAGCACCAGCAGTTTGTACATCTGGCCGTCGCGGTTCATCTCGACCACATAGGTCTTATCGTGCGAGGCGATGAATTCGCGCACCGTGTCGTTGAAGGGAACAGCCCGCAGGCGCAGGTAGTCGACCTTCAGGCCGTCGGCGGCCAGGTAGTCGCGGGCTTCCAAAATGGCGGGGTCGGCGGAACCGTAGGCGATGACGCCCACCTTGGCGCCCTTCTGGGTTTCCAGCACCGGCTCAGGCAGGTACTGCCTGGCGGTCTGGAACTTGCGCGTCAGGCGGTCCATCGTGTTCTCCCAGTGCTCCGGACGTTCGCTGTATTTGGCGGCCTCGTCGTGGCCGGTGCCGCGGGCAAACCAGGCGCTCTGCGCCGAGCGGTTGCCCGGGGCGGTGCGGTAGGCGATGCCGTCGCCGTCCACATCCTTGTAGCGCATCCAGGGATCCTTGAGCTTCTCGAGGTCTTTCTCCCAGAGGATCTTGCCGCGGTCCATCGGCGTGTCAGGGTATTCAAACGGCTTGGTCATCCACTGGTTCATGCCCAGGTCCAGATCGCTCATCACGAAAACGGGCGACTGCACGCGCTCGGAAATATCGAAGGAGCGCCAGCCGAATTCGAAGCATTCCTGCGCCGAGCCGGGGAGGAGCAGGATGTGCTCGCTGTCGCCGTGGCCGAGGAAGTGGGTGGAGAGGATGTCGCCCTGCGAGGTGCGGGTGGGCAGGCCGGTGCTGGGGCCGACGCGCTGGATGTCCCAGACCACCACGGGGATCTCGGCGTAGTAGGCCAGGCCGGCGAACTCGGTCATCAGGCTGATGCCGGGGCCTGAGGTGGAGGTCACCGCCCGCAGGCCAGACCAGCCGGCGCCCACGGCCATGCCGATGGCGGCCAGCTCATCTTCCGCCTGCACGATGGCGTAGGTCTTGCCCTCCTGCCCCTCCTTGTCGCGGAACTCGGCGATGTTCTGCGAGAGCGACTCGGCGAAGCTGGAGGCCGGCGTGATCGGATACCAGGCGGCGAACTGCACGCCGCCAAAAATGGCGCCCAGCGCTCCGGCGGTGTTGCCATCCGCCATGATGAAGCCGGAGGTCTTGTCCATCGCTTCCACGCGATAGGGGTCGGTCTTCTTGAGGTTGGCGGCGGACCAGGCGTAAGAGGCGTCGATCACGCTCATGTTCAAGGCGATGGGCTTCTCCTTGCCGTCGAAGTGGTAGTCCAGGGCCTCACGGATCTTGTCCATGTCGATGCCGAGCATCTGCGCCAGCACGCCGACGTAGGCCATGTTGGCCACGTAGTCGCGCAGGTTGGCCGGCGCGCCGGATTCCTTGGCGAACTGCTTGGCGGGGAAGGAGTGCACCGAGATGTCGTCTCGGGTGATTTCGAACTTGAGGTGGTCGCCATAGAAGAAAGCGCCGCCGGGCACCACGCTGGCCAGGTCGGCCACGAAGGTGTCGGCGTTCATTGCCACGACAACTTCGTGGGTTTCGCGGCGGGCCAGGTAGCCATCCTTGCTGACGCGGATGGTGTACCAGGTAGGCAGACCCTGGATGTTCGAGGGGAACAGGTTCTTGCCCGAGACCGGGATGCCCATCTTGAACAGCGCGCGCAGCAGCGTCACGTTGGACGTTTGGCTGCCCGAGCCGTTCATGGTGGCCACGGTCATCGAAAAGTCGTTGACCACCTCGTTCTTCTGTTTGCTCTTTGCTTCTTTGGCTTGCGGCGTTGTCATCTGCTCTCCTTGGGGGTTCTTCCGGGAATTTGCTCAATGAGGGCGAAGTGCTCGTCCAGCAGGCGATGGCCCAGGTCAAAATCCCTGGCGGCAATCGCCTCCACAATTTGATTGTGCATGGCCCAGACGTTCTCGAGATACTCCAGGCCGGTGTAGCGGTTCAGGCCGACCGCCTCGTAGGCAGACCAGTAAGCCTCCAGCAAGCCGGTGACGAAAGGGTTGTCCACATGGCGGTAGATGGCGAGGTGCAGTTGGCGGTGCTCCGCGTGGGGCACCTGGATGGGGCTGTCGTTGAGCATCTGCTGGGCACGGGTGACCAGCCCGCGCAGCTCGGTAATGTCGTCCTGGGTGAGCCGGGAGACCGCCTCGTACCAATAGGCGCGCTCCAGGTGGCGGCGCACATCGGCGAACTGGTCGAAGCTGTGCGCATCGCGGGCCATGGCGTAGAAGAGGCTCTCGCGCACCGCGGGGGCGAAGGAGTACGGCAAGCGGCGGATGCCGGTGCGCGGGCGCACCTCCACCAGGCCCAGGGCACGGGCCACCTGCAACTGCTCGCGCAGCACCGAGATGCTGACGCCGTGGCTGGCGCTCAACGCCTCCAGCGACGGCAAGCGCTCGCCCTGCCCGTTGCCATTGCTTTGCAGGTTGCCGGCATCGGCCAGGAATTCAAGGAAATCAAAGGATGTTTGCTTTTGCAGCATGTATCCTCACATTGGTTACATTAATCTGATTATTCGAAGCAATCATAGTATAGCAGGGGATGGGCAATTGGTCAATTGGGTGGCCGATAGGCGCCAGGAGGCATCATGGCAAGATTGGCTAAGCTTGTTCTTAACGATTGTCCATATACTGATAGCCAGCCATTAAGGAGGTCGCAAAACATGAATTCGTCCCAACTTCGCCTGATCGCCCTTGCCACCACCCTGCTCCTGCTCAGCGCCTGCGGCGCACCCGCCGCCTCAGAGGAGCCCGCCGCCCCGCCCGAAGCCCCCGAAGCCACCCACACACACGCTGCACCGGCACAAGAACCCGCTGCGCCGCCCGCCGGCAATGCGGTGAGCATCAGTAGCATGTCCTTTGCGCCGCGCACGCTGACCGTCTCGGTGGGCACCACGGTGATCTGGACCAATAGCGGCGGCCTGCCGCACACCGTGACCGCGGATGACGGCAGCTTCGCCAGCCCAGCGCTGCAAAACGGCGACGAGTTCGGCTTCACCTTCACCGAACCCGGTACCTATGATTACTACTGCGAGTTCCACGGCGCCCAAGGGCTGAACGGCATGTCCGGCACCATCATCGTGGAAGAGTAAGCCGCAGACCCATCCAATAAAAAGCGCCCGCAGCTGCGGGCGCTTTTTATTCCAGCCTAGCGCGCAGCTCAGCGAGGTGCTCGATGGCGCGGCCCAGGCGCGTGCCCGGCCAGGTGAGCAGGCTGCCATCTATCAGGCGGATGCGCCCGGACTGCGCGGCGGGCGTCCCGGCGAAGACGCGCGCCAACGCGTCGACATGCTCGGCGCCGTATTCGTACGGCTCGCTGGGCAGCAGGATGACTTGCGGCCCGGCGGCGAGCACTTCCTCGCGGGTGACGCGCGGGTAGCGCGTGTCGCGCTCGCCCGCCGGTTTGGCAGCGCCCTGCCCCAGATCGGCGGCCAGCGGGTAACGCCGCTGGCGGCCGGCGAAGGCGTTGGCGAAGCCGCACAGCGCCAGGATGTCGTGTGTGAAGGTGCCGGCGTTGAAGGTCATCCACCAGGGCTTCTCCCCAGCCTCGTCCTGCCAGATGGGGCAGAAGACTCGCAAAGGCTGCTCAGGGGCGGCGGCTCTTGCAGCAGCTACCTTGGTCGCCAGTTGGGCCACGAACTCAGCCGCCGATTGGCTGGAGTACAACCGGGCGATGGCGGCCAAGTCGGCGACGGCCTGCTCGACGGTGCGCGGGAAATGGACCCGCACACGGATGCCAGCAGCCTGCAAGGCGCCCACTGCCGCCGGCGTGTTCTCCTCCTGGTTGGCAAAGACCAGGTCCGGCTGCAAGGCGATGATGTCTTCGACACGTGGGTTCTTGGTGCCGCCGATGCGCGGCAGGCGACTCAATGGCTCGGCGGGGTGGATGCAGTAGTCGGTAACGGCGACCAGGCTGCCGCCTGCGCCCAGGTCGAAGAGGCTCTCGGTGATCGAGGGCACCAGCGAAACGACGCGTTGGGGAGCGGCAGCGGCGCTAGTCGTCGGTCTTGGTTTTGGTGCTGTAGTTGGCTTTGCCACAGTCGCAGCCGCCGTTCTCATGGCGGTCGCAGGGCGCTTCGGACTTACGGCGCAGGGCTTCCAGCTCGTCCCAGGGCTCCACTTCGTGCTTGAGGAACTCAGCGCGCTTGCCCTCCGGCAAGGCGACCAGGATGGCTTGCTTGAGGGGCAGCACGTCCATCACCTTGCCCCTGCCCATCGGGGTGACCACTTCCTTGCCGCGCTTGGGCAGCGTCTTGCGCGCCTCCACGTATTGCTCGTATTCGTAGATGAGGCAGCAGCGCAGCCGCCCGCACATGCCGGTGATCTCGCTGGGGTCCAGCGAGATGCCCTGGGCCTTGGCCATCTTGATCGAGATGGGGCTGAACTCGGTGAGGAAGGTGGAGCAGCAGCGCGACTCCAGGCCGCAGGCGCCCAGGCCGCCCAATATCTTGGCTACATCGCGCGGGCCAACGCGGCGCATTTCCACTTTGGGTTTCTTGTACTGCGCCTGCATGGCTTTGCGCAGGCGCTCCACATCGATGTCTTCTTCGCTGTCGAAGTTGTAGAGGAAGACCAGCGATTTGCCGTCGAAGCTGTATTCGGCCTTGACGACCTTGATCGCCTCGAATTTGAGTTCCGCGGCTTTGGCGCGGCACTCGATCATGGCTTCCACTTCCTTCTTCTGCCAATCCTGCAGGGTGGCCAGGTCTTTCTCGGTGGCCTTGCGCTGGATGGCTTTCCAGCTGCCCTGGGGCGGCTGCGGCGGCTGATCGACCCGCTGCACCACCTGCCCCATCTGCACCCCGCGGCTGGTCTCTACAATGGCGTAATCGCCCGGCTTGATTTCGGGTTCTTTGCTGGCGTCGAAATGGTAAACCTTGCCGATTTTTTGAAAGCGAATCCCGATGATCTGAGGCGAAGCAGTTCCGGTCGCTTGTTTGTCTGTCATAAGCTGCTATTTAACCACGAAAGGGGGTTTCAAAGGGCGGCTATTCGTCCACGATCTGCAGCGGGATGGTTTGGCTCTGGGTCTGCAACGCGGCCAGCGAAGCACGCAGCGAGATCTCGCCGGCAAGGGCGCGCAGCGCGGCGGCTGCCGGCGCATCCGGCTGGCTGTGCACAATAGGCGCGCCAGCGTCGCCACCGGCGCGCACCTCGGGCTCCATGGGCACCCCGCCGAGGAAGGGCACCCCGAACTCGGCGGCCAGCGCTTCGCCGCCGCCGCTGCCGAAAACCTCCACGCGCCCCCCATCGGGCAGCTGCATGTAGCTCATGTTCTCGACCACGCCCATCAGGGGCACGCGCAGCTGGCGGAACATCTCGGCGCCGCGGCGGGCATCGTCCACCGAGACCTTTTGTGGCAGGGTGACAATGATGCCGCCGCTGATCGGCGTGGTCTGCGCCAACGAGAGCTGCACGTCGCCGGTGCCCGGCGGCATGTCCACGATGAGGTAGTCCAGCTCGCCCCAGTCCACATCGTTGACGAATTGGCGCAGGGCGTTGTGCAGCATGGGGCCGCGCCAGACCATGGCCTGTTCCGGCTTAACCAGGAAGCCGATCGACATCATCTTGACGCCGTAGGCTTCGGCGGGGGTCAGGCGGCCGTCGGCATCCGGCGGTTTGGGCAGGTGCTGCACGCCCATCATGGTGGGCACGTTGGGGCCGTAGATGTCGGCGTCCAGCAGGCCAATTTTGGCGCCGGCCATCGCTAGGGCGACGGCGACATTGACCGACACGGTGCTTTTGCCCACGCCGCCCTTGCCCGAGGCGATGGCGATGACGTTCTTGACCCCAGCGGCCAGGCCGCCGCGCTCGCGGCCGTCGGCGGGCACCTCGGCGACGTATTCGACGCTCAGCTTGCTCACGCCCGCCGCCTCGAGCGCAGCGCGGGCAGCGGCTTCGATTTCAGCCGCCCCGGGATGCAGCGGGGTGATCTGCGCCAGGCGCAGGCTCACATCACTGCCCTTGATGCGCAGTTCGCGCAGGGCATTGAGGCTGATCAGATCACGCCCCTGGGCCGGGTCTTGCACTTTGCCCAGGGCGGAGAGTATGGTTTCTTCGGTGATATCAGACATGGGAGTTATTATAAGCTGTCAGCTATCAGCACTCAGCTGACGGTAGGAAGAACAATCCCACCAAGCTGTACAATGAAGCCATGAGCAAACCGACCAGCGTAGACGAATATATCCAGACCTTCCCTGAAGAAGTGCAGTCCGTGTTGCAACAGGTGCGCGAAACGATCCAAAAGGCCGCGCCCAAAGCCGAACAGGCGATCAGCTACGGCATCCCGGCTTTCAAGCTGAATGGCAAGACGCTGATCTTCTTTGCTGGAGCAAAGAAGCACGTATCGATTTACCCTTATTACAATGAGATGAACGATGCATTTCCGGAAGCCAATGCTTACAAGCAATCAGGCAAAGGCACCATCCAGTTCCCCTTGAACAAAGCGATGCCGCTGGACTTGATTGCCAAGATCGTGAAATTCAGGCTACAACAAAATCAGCAGGGATAGAAAATAACTGGTAATTGGTGCCTCCCAATTACCCGGTCTTCTCCATATCCGCCTGGGCTTTTTCCACCTGCTTGAGCAGCGCCTTCTCGCCGCCGCGGTAGCGGCGCACGGCGTCCTGGGCGCAGGCGGTGCAGCCCTTCATCGCCCGGAACGAATCCGCATTGCAAGTCTGGCAACCGGCCACGCGGGCCATGGCCAGCACGAAGCTCACCGCCTTGAGCCCGTCTGGGCCGGCTTTGGCCGCCGCGTCGGCGGCCTTGCGCCAGTCCGGGCCGTGCAAGTCGCGCAAGGCGGGGGTTACGCGCAGGGGGTAGATGATCTCGGTGTCTTCGTGGTACATAGCTCAGACCATCACAATGAATACTTAGATTGCTTCGTCGGCCCTGGCTACGCCTGGCCTCCTCGCAATGACGGGATTGTGGCTCCTCGCAATGACCGTGTGCTAGTCCCCGGCGGGTTGGTCGCCGCCGGCGGCGGGCGCAGCGGCGGCTGCCCGGGCCGCGGCCGCTTCGGCCTTCTTGGCCTCTTCGGCGGCGCGGACGGCCTCTTCGCGAGTGTAGTTGGCCGGGCGGATGTCGGCGTAGTAAGAGACCGGCTTGGAGAGCTTCTCCTTGTTATAGATGTGCTCGGCGTGGCGGTCGTACGAAGCCAGCTCGTAGTCGTGGTCCATCTTGATGGCGTCGAACGGGCAGTACTCGGCGCAGTAGCCGCAGTTCATGCAGATGTCCACGTCAATGTAGAACTCCACCGGCTCGGGCACGGGGCGCTTGGTGACCGGGTCTTCGGTGCGCACGATCCAGATGCACTGCGGCGGGCAGACCTTGGCGCAGATGCCGCAGGAGGTACAGCGGTCGTGCTTGTTTCCCTCTTCATCCACTTCGTAGATCAGGAAGGGGATGAAGCGAAACTCCTCCGGCACGGGCAGCTTCTCTTCGGGGTACTGCACGGTGAAGATGCCCTTGGCGTCCTTGCTGCGGCGATGGGCCACGCCCTCAGGCGAGAAGTAACGCTTGCGGCCCAGCCAGCGCAAATCTTCCACATAGGTCTCGACAAAGTGGACCAGGGTCACCCACAAGCCTTTTAAGATACCAATTCCATACATTCTGATAGTCTCCGTCGTTGTCCGCGGCTTAGCGGTCCACTTCGCCCAATACGATGTCGATCGAGCCCAGGTTGACCACCACATCGGCGATCTTCTGGCCCACGCACATCTTCTCAAGGATGGTCAGGTTGATGAAGGATGGCGCCCGTACATGGTAGCGGTGCGGGTTGGCCTTGCCGGTCGAGACGATGTAGAAGCCGAGCTCGCCCTTGGGGCTCTCCACACGGCCATAGGACTCGCCGGCCGGCACGCGCACCTGGTAGGGGTTCTTGCCGTTGAGGATCTCGCCGCCGGGCATATCCTTGATCACCTGTTGGATGATGCGCAGGCTCTGGCGGATCTCGTCGATGCGGATCATGTAGCGGTCGTAGACATCGCCGTGGTAGCGCACGGCCACATCGAACTTGAAGCGGTCGTAGATGCTGTAGGGGTCGGCGCGGCGGATGTCGTAGGGCACGCCGGAGGCACGCAGCACCGGGCCGGAGGCCGAAAAGGCGATGGCGTCTTCCGGTGTGATCACGCCGACGCCCTCGCCGCGGCTGCGCACCAACTCGTTCTGGCTGAGGTACAGGTCCAGCTCGTCCACCTTGCGCGGCAGGCGCTCTTGCACCAGGTCTTTGATCTTGGGCAGGATGCCTTCGGGCAGATCGCGAGCCACGCCGCCAAAGCGGAAGTAATTGCACATCATGCGTGAGCCAGCGGTGGCCTCGAAGATGTCCAAGATCAGCTCGCGTTCTTCAATGGCATACAGCGCCGGGGTGAAGAAGGCGCCCAGGTCGTTGAGCAGGAAGCCGATGGCCCACAAGTGGTTGCTGATGCGGGTCAGCTCGGCCATCAGCACGCGGATGTATTCGGCGCGCTCCGGCGGGGCGGCTTTGTCGCCCATCAGTCTTTCGACGGCCAGGGCATAGCCGAAGTTGTTGCTCATCGAGGAGAGGTAATCCAGCCGGTCGGTGAACGGCATGTTCATGATCCAGGTGTTGCGCTCGCCGATCTGTTCGTGGTTGCGGTGCAGGTAGCCCATCACCGGCTTGAGGCCCACGATGGTCTCGCCGTCCAGGCGCACGGCCATACGGAACACGCCGTGGGTGGAGGGGTGCTGCGGGCCGAGGTTGACCACGACCTGCTCGGTATCGATGTCTTCGACGTATTCCATGGCGCTGCGTTCCAGGCTGGAATACAGGTTGGGATCCTCAATTTCCTGGAAGCCTTCGGGGTCGAAGCCCGCCGGATAGCTGACGTTCTTGCCGAACGGGTTGCGGTCTTCAATGCGATAGACCTGGCCTTCGGGCCAGCGGTTCTTGAACGGCTTGACCTCTTCCTCGAAGTAGGCTTCCTTCCAATCCTTGCGCATGGGGTGGCCCTGGAAGCCATCCCACATGAGGATGCGGCGCAGATCGGGGTGGCTTTCGAATTTCACGCCATAGAGGTCCCAAGCTTCGCGCTCCTGGAAATCGGCGCCAGGATACACCGGCACCAGTGAAGGCACCACAGCGTTGTCGCGGGGCACTTGTACCTTATAGATCAGCGAGCCGCCGCCGGTGGATTTGTAGAGGTGGTAGACCACCTCAATGAAGTTCTCGGCATCCGGCGCCTCGGAGTAATAGTCCACCGCGGTGACCGAGGAGAGGAAGTCGTAACCCATCTCGTCGCGGATGGCGGTAGCCACTTCGACGAGGTTGGCGATTTCGACAATATGGCCTTCGTAGCCGGCGCGCTCGTCGTGCTTGACCAGGCCGGGGAAGCGCTTTTCGAGTTCAGTCGGCGGCGACGCAGGGGCTTCTTGTACAGGGGCTTGTTCGCTCATGGGGCTCTCTTCTAGCTGGCCGCGGCCTCAGCGGCGGCATCGGGTTCGGCAGGCGCAGCGGGGGCCGCAGCGGCCGGCTTGCGGCTGGTCGCCTCGCGGATGGCCGGGTTGTCGCGCGGGTCAATGATGTCGGGGCCGAGCAGCGGCACCGGGATGGCCGGGATGTCGTCCTTCTGGTACCAGCGCACGCTGGTGATCGACTCGCGGTCGATCTTCTCCTGCAGCTTCATCAGGCCGTGCAGCAGAGCCTGCGGAGTCGGCGGGCAGCCGGGGACGTAGACATCCACCGGGACATACTGGTCCACGCCGGAGACCACGTTGTAGCCTTCTTTGAACGGGCCACCGCCCGAAGCGCAGGCGCCCATCGCCATCACGTACTTCGGCTCGGGCATCTGGTTGTAGAGGCGCACAATCTGGGGGATCATCTTCTTGGTCACCGTGCCGGAGACGATCATCAGGTCGGACTGGCGGGGGCTGGGGCGCATCACTTCCATGCCGAAGCGGGCCAGGTCGTAGCGGCTGGCCGCGGTACAGATCATTTCGATGGCGCAGCAAGCCAGGCCGAACATCATCGGCCAGACCGAATAGCGCCGGCCCATGTTCCAGATCTTGTCCAGAGTGGTCACGGCCACGCTCTGGCGCAGTTCCGGTGGCACATCGTAGCCGGCGGAGTTCACGGTGGGGGCAACGGTCTTCTCAGTCATACAGGGTTATTCTCCTCGTACCACTCCTGGTAAATGGCTGCCAGGATTTCGTCGTTGGCCAGTTGCGGCTCGTCTGCAAAATCGGGCAGCGCCACCGTCCAACGAAAAACGTCTCCCAAAGAAACGTCTTCCAAGTCCTGCTGGGGATAGCTGGCTTTGAGGGCCAGTGCAATCTCGTATATGGCGTCCCAGTAGAGCGTCTTGGTCATATTTGGCTGTAAAGGCGCAGCCTTTGTTCTTTCGTTCACATTATACCTGAGTGAAGATTCGTGTCAACCGGTGTTATTACGCAAACAAATATTTGCATAATTTGATATAGTACGGAGATGCAAAGCACCCGCCAGCGCATTCTGGAGCACCTGGAGCAGCGCGGCGCGGCCACCCCGCGCCAGATGGCCGCCGCCTTCGGCATGAGCGCGGCCAACCTGCGCCGCCACCTGGCGATCCTGCAGGGCCGCGGCTTGGTGCAGCCCGCCGGCTGGCGGCGGACGGAAGGCCGCGGGCGGCCGCAGCAGATCTTCGCGCTCAGCCCGGCAGCACAGGGCGACGAGGGGCTGGAAGCGCTGGCCCGCGCCCTGCTGGCCCAGTTGGGCGAGCGACCGCGCCCCGCCCGCCTGCGAGCGCTGGCCGCGGAGTTGGCCGGCGAAGCCGGCCTGCCGCCTGGCCAGACCCAGCGGCTGGTGGCCGCCGTGCAGCGATTGACCCCGCTGGGCTACAAGCCGCACTGGGAAGCCCGGCCGCAAGGCCCGCAAGTGGTGCTGGGGCGCTGCCCGTACGCCAGCCTGGTGGCGGAGCACCCGGTGCTTTGCCGCATGGACGCCGAGCTGTTGGCACAGCTGCTCGGCGGGCCGGTGGAGCAGATCGCCAAACTGCAGCCCGGGCCGGATGGCCTGCCGCAGTGCGTGTTTGCGGTGAGGGGCGAATAGAGATTAGTAATTGGTAATTGCTGGTTATGGTGTGCCCGCATTTGGTACTATTCGCTACTGATGCTGCGCGCATTAATCGCATTCACTCTCGCTTTTAGCCTGCTGCTGCCCGCACAACCCGCCGCGGCGGCCCCCGATTCGCAGGGCAGCGCCAGCGAAGTCGTCGCCCTGATCAACGGCTACCGGGCCGAGCTCGGTTTGCCCGCCTACGCCCAAAACGCGATCCTGTCGCAGATCGCCCAGGGCCAGGCCGACTGGCTGATCAGCCAGGGCATGGGCGGGGTGAGCGACGTGCACGCCGGCCCGGGCGGCAGCCGGCCGATCCAACGGGCCTACTCGGCGGGCTACGGCGGCGGCAAAACTATCTTCATCTCCGAAATCGTCAAAGGCGGCTTCAACGAAACGCCCGCCGGCGCGCTGGCCTGGTGGAAGAATTCGCCCAACCACAACCCGACGATGATCGCCTCGACCTACCAGGAGATCGGCGCCGGCGCGGCCACCGATGGCAGCGGGCGCTGGTATTACGTAGCGGTCACCGGCTGGGTGACCGGCACGGACTATACGCCGCCGGCGGCCGCGGCGGGCGAAGCGCCCGCCGCGCCGCAGGTGGTGATGATCCCGGTGACCATGGCCGAGCCGCAGGCCGACGGCTCGGTGGTGCACATCGTGCGTACAGGCCAAACACTGTGGACCATCGCGGCGGTGTACGACGTGCCGCTGGAGGAGCTGCTGGAATTGAACGAGATGCCGGAGTGGGCTTTTGTGCACCCCGGCGACGAGATCCTGGTGCTGCCGCCCGGCTCACTGGCGACAAGCACCCCGACCCCCGGCGAGGAAACCGAGACCCCCACCCCGCGGCCCTCGCCCAGCCCACCAAGTCCCACTGTGCAAGCCACCGCGGCTGAGGCCACCGCCACCACGATAGCGCCGCCGAGCGCATCGTCTCAGGCGCAGGCAGCCAACACCACGGTCTATTTGGTGGTGGGCGGCGCGCTGTTGAGCATCTTCGGCGTATTTGCGGCCAGTTTCTTCATCCAGCGGCCGCGACCGCCGGACCCGGACGACAACGACCCCTTCGCGCCAATTGAGTGACCGCGTAGGGGCGGCTTGCAAGCCGCCCCTACGATAAGTCGGCCAGAGCCTCGGCTACTCCTGATAAAATCAATTTCCCGTATGCACAAGGAAATCAACTCACCGCGCGCCGCCTTGCTGGCCGGCATGCGGGATACGGTCCCCCTGCTGGTCGGCGCGGCCCCGTTTGGGCTGATCTTCGGCGCGCTGGCACTGGCCGCCGGCATGTCACCGCTGGGCGTAGCGGCCATGTCGGCTTTCGTCTTCGCCGGCTCTTCGCAGTTCATCGCCGCCGGCCTGATCGCCGCCGGCACGCCCATCGCAGTCATCGCCCTGACCACACTGGTGGTCAACCTGCGCCACATGCTCTACTCTGCCACGCTGGCGCCCAAGCTGCAGGGGCTGCCGCTGCGCTGGCTGCTGCCACTGGGCTTCTGGCTGACCGACGAGTCTTTCGTGGTGGCCGCCAAGCAGTTCGAGGAAACGCCGCACAACCCGCACAACCGCTGGTATCTGCTGGGCTCTGAGATCGCCATGTACGCCAACTGGCAGCTGGTCACCTGGATCGGCATCTTCGCCGGCTCGCAAATCCGCGATCCGCAAAGCTGGGGCCTGGACTTCGCCATGGTGGTCACCTTTCTGGGCATGCTGGTGCCGATGCTCAAGGATCGCCCGATCTGGATTGCCGCGCTGGTCGCCGGGGCGACGGCTCTGCTGGCGCAAGGCCTGCCGAACCAGCTGGGCCTGATGCTAGCCGCCCTTCTCGGCGTGGCCGCCGGCGCGCTGGCCGAACGCGCCTGGCCCCTGCCCAAGAAGGAGGCGGCGTGAACGAAGCTCTGTTGATCGCCGGCATGGCCGCGGCCACCATGGTCTCGCGCATCCCGCTGTTGCTGTGGCTGAGCAACCGGCAGCTGCCACAGGGGCTGTTCGCCGCCCTGCGCTATGTGCCGCCGGCGGTGCTGGCGGCGATCATCCTGCCGCCTATATTCACGCCCGGAGGCCAGTTGGCGCTGGGGCTGCACAACCCGGCGCTGGGCGCCAGCCTGGTCGCCGTGCTGGTATCCTGGCGCACGCGCAGCCTGCTGCTGACCATCGTGATCGGCATGGCGGTCTACCTTTTGTGGCGCGCCTATTTCTAGCGGCGGCTGCGGACCAGTAAGGAGCCACCGATGACCTCAAAATTCGCACAGCCCCAGGCAGTCACCATCCGCTGGCTGCTCGACTCGGACCCGGCGATCCATTGGCAAGTAATGCGCGACCTGGCTGCGGGATCGCCAGAAGCAGTTTCTGCCGAGCGCGCCCGGGTGGCCGTGGAAGGCTGGGGCGCGCGGCTGCTCAGCCTGCAGGGGCCGGACGGCAACTGGGGCGGCGGGGCCTGGGTGCACCGAAGCTGGGCTTCGACCATGGAAACTCTGATGCTGCTGCGCGAGATGGGCCTGGACCCGACCAGCCCGCAAGCCCGCCGAGCGATCGACCTAGTGCGTGAGAAGAGCAATTGGGGCGAGTGGCACGGCCATGCGCCCTTCTTCGAGGGCGAGACGGAACCCTGCATCAACGGCCGGGTGCTAGCCACGGGCGCCTATTTCGGCACGGCCAGCGACCGGCTCGCCGAGCGGCTGCTCGGCGAGCAGCTGGCGGACGGCGGCTGGAACTGCGCCGCCCCGGAGAGCAAGCGCTCCTCGTTCAACTCGACTCTCTGCGTGCTGGAAGGGCTGCTTGAATACGAACGGGCAACCGGAGACGGCGCGGTACGGGTTGCGCGCCTGCGGGGCGAGGAATACTTGCTGGAACGGGGGCTGTTCAAATCGAAAGCCACGGGGAAGCCAATCGGACGCGATCGCAAAGGCGGCCATGACTGGAGGGAATTCGTCTTCCCGCCTCGCTGGCGCTACGACATCCTCTGGGGCCTGGACTATTTGCGCAAAGCCGAAGCGGCTCCCGACGAACGCGCCGCTGAGGCCGTGGCCCTGCTGGCCGCCAGGCAACAGCCCGACGGCCGCTGGCGGCTCGACAGCGTCCATCCCGGCAAGGTGCACTTCCGCATGGAAGGCCATACCGGCACGGCGAGCCGCTGGAACACGCTGCGCGCCTTGCGCGTGCTGAAGTGGCATTCCGCACAGCCCTAGCCAGCCACTTTCTGAACATCCATGTATAGCCAGGCTTGACAATCTGGGTTTGCGTGCTAATATGTAACCATTCAGTTACGTTTTTGGAGGAGAAATGCTCGCTACGCACAATCCAGACAGCCTGCGCATTCAATTCGAGATCGATATCCAGGCGCCGCCTGCCAAAGTGTGGGCCAAGATGGCCACGCTGGAAGGCATGAACCAATGGCTGGCACGCAACCTGGTGTTCGAGCACCAAGTTGGCGGCCGCTTTGAGATGAAAGGCAACCTGCCCGGCGAGGGACCGTATCGCTTCACCGGCGAAGTGGTGACCTTGATCCCTGAAGAGGAGCTCGCCTTCACCTGGAAACACGATCCGGAAGAGGGCACAGCCTGGCCTGTGGCCACATTGGTTACCTTGCGCCTGGTAGCGGTTGAGGGCGGCACGCGGGTCACGCTTACCCATAGCGGCTTTGAGGCCCTGGGTGAGGCCGCCGGCAAGAACGCGTACGAGGGCCACATCCAGGGCTGGACCATCGCAGAGAACCTGAACAGCCTGAAGGCGGCTGTGGAAGCTGGGTGACATGCCCAGCTCGCCCTTCCACGCCATCGCCGACGGCGCTTTGCAGCGCTAGGCAATACGAATAGAGGATTCAGCGAAAACATGCCCAGCTCACCGTTCCATGCCATCGCCGACGGCGGCTTGCAGCGCTAGGCAATACAAATAGAGGATTCAGCGAAACATGCCCAGTTCACCCTTCCACGCCATCGCCGACGGCGCTTTGCAGCGCTAGGCAATACGGATAGAGGATTCAGCGAAACATGCCCAGTTCACCGTTCCACGCCATCGCCGACCCGACCCGCCGCCGGATCCTCGATGCGCTGCGGGCGGATGGCCCGCAGCGCGCCGGGGACCTGGCGGCGCGCTTCCCAGCGATCAGCCGCCCCGGCGTCAGCAAGCATCTGCGCGTGCTGCGCCAGGCGCGGCTGCTTCGCCAGGAGCGGCGCGGGCGGGAGCTGTGGTACCAGTTGGATGCCGCGCCGCTCTCGCAGGTCGAAGCCTGGCTGGAGCAATATGCCGCTTTCTGGGAAGAGCGGCTGCAGGGCTTAAAGAAGGCGGTGGAGGATGGAGATTAGATGCTAGAGATTATGACAACTAGTTACTGACCGCTACCAAGACAGCTTGCACGGCCCGGCGGTAGAGGTAGCCGCCGGCGCTCTCACTGTAGGTCTCGCAGGTCAGCAAGGTGATCTGTGAGTAGTGGCTACTGGTCGCCAGGATGTTCAGGTTGCTCTCGCTGACCAGGTGGTTGCTGCGCACTTCGTAGGTGTAGGTGTAGCCATAGGCGGAGATGGTGAAGCGGTCACCATGCTGCAGGCTGCGCAGAGCATGGAACGGCCCCGGCGTATTGTCGGCGTTCCACACATGGGCGGTCAAGACACTATTGCCTTTCCAGGTCGGGAAGGTCGTGCCGTACAGGTAGCCCGCCTGACTGTTCCCCAGCCAGGTCACGTCCCAGCCGCTGGGGCCTTGCGGCACGCCGAGGATGTCCAGCTCCACGCCCAGCTTGGGGATGGAGAGGGTCAAATCAGAGGCGGCGTAAGCCAGTGAAAGTGTGCCCAAGTCTGTGACCACGCCCGGCGCAAAGCCGGTGGCGGGCAAGCTGAGTTGGCCCAGGGTGAACAGCGAGAGCAGCCGGGTCTGGCCGCAGACATAGCCGGCCGGCCCCGTACCGCCGCTGATTGCCTGGAAGCCCTGGCCGGCATGGCGGTGGTAGACGTTCTTGTCGCCCAGCAGGCCGTCCGCCGGCCGGATGCAGATGGTCAATGCGTCGAAGAAAAGGTTGAGTTCGCCACTGTCGCAGACGATCTTGACATCCCATACGGTGTCGTCCAGGCTGAAGCCGTATTCCCCAGAGTCGCCTGCCACGCGTATCGTAATGCGACAATCGCTCTGCCCGGGCGGGATGGCCGAGGCGGGCACTGAGACCCAGATGCGCCCGAACTGCAGCGTGGTGACGCCACTGTGGGCGATCTCCTTGCTGGCCGCGCCAGGCCCAGGCAGAGGTGCGGGCGGCATTATGCAGGTCAGGTCATAGATCACGGTGGACAATAAGGGATCATTGGTGATCAGTTCCAGCGTGCCCGGCGGCTGAGGCAGGTTGTCGCACTGCACGAGGATGGTCTCTGCCGGCGCCGCGCTGCCCAAGTCGTTGATCGGTAGGCCTGAAACGATGCTGTAGCCCGCACTGATACTCAGAAGGCTGACATCCAACTCGGAACCCGCTATCCCTCCATTGTCCACCAGAATGCTCAGCTGCGGGCTGGAACCCGCCGGCCCCACGAAGGCCAGCGGGCCGGGCGCGGTCGGCGAACCGTTGAACACAGCTTCCAGCGCCGTGCAAGTCAGATTGTAGGTCACCGCGGGCAGCAGGGGGTCGTTGGTGCTGAGCATCAGCGTGCCCGGCGCTGTGGGGGCGCTGTCGCAGCGCACGGCTACGAGCACAGCTGCATCCGTGGTGGCTAAATTGTCGATCGGCAGGCCGGCCAGCACGGTGTAGCCGGCGCTGATGCTGACTTCGCTGACATCCAGCAGTGAGCCGGGGCCGCCCGTGTTGGAGACATCTATCGCCAGTTGGTCGCTGCTGCCCGTGGGCGCAATGAAAGCCAAAGTGGAACCCGGCGCTGAGCTGGCGCTGAATTCACCCGGGTATTCCTCATAGGCGCCCATGTCGCAGCCAGCGAGTTGCGGGCGCGGCACACCGCGCTGGTCAACGGCCGCACAGGTGCCGCTGTTGGCCGCATCGATGGCCGGCGAGAGCGGGTCCAGCGCCATGGTGTGGCTGAAGCCGCCGTTGTCCTGCAGCGGCCCCAGCAGCGGGTCACTGTCGATGACGTTGGTACAAGTCGCAGCCACCGGGCAAAGATCCTCCAGAATGCTATCCTGGAAAGTCGTGCCGAGCGTAGAATTATCAATCGCTGCAGCGGTGTGGTTCCAGACAATGCTATTGCGAATCGTCGAAGTACCACCCTCAAAGCGCATCGCATTGGGAGAGTTGTGGCCGAAGGTGAGGTGGTTGTAGGTTCCCGTTCCGGAAGCAACCGCCACACCGCCCCCTCCAACACCGGAAGCATTGTTATAGAAGGTCACATTGGTCAGCGCGGCGGACGCGGCAATATAAATTCCGCCGCCCGGATTATTTGGTGCCGTGTTGCTCTCGAAAAGCACCTGGGTCAATTGGGGGCTCCCGCCGCCGAGACGGGCGCCACCGCCGAGGTTGACGGCCGTGTTGCCCCTAAATACGCCTTCAGTAAGCTTAAAACTGCTGTTGGTTCCACTCAGGCCTCCGCCGCTGGAGGCAGCATTACCGATGAAGGCAACCCGGATCATCGTGGGGCTGCCGCCGTCGATGTACATGCCCCCACCACCACTACCCGCCGCGTTGGCGGTGAATACCAGGTTACTCAGCGTGGGGCTGCCGCCGTCGATGTACATGCCCCCGCCTACGGAGCGGGGGAATGCCACGACATTGGCATTGCCATCCCGAATGGTGAAGCCGTCCAGCACGGCTGTTGAGTCTGTGCTGCCGGCCACCACCACGTGGTAGCTGTTGTCCACGTTGCCAGCTAAGCCGATCTCACCGCTGAGGATGGTCTCGTTGGCCGTCCAGTCGCGCTCGCTGAGCAGGGTTTCCGTACCCGCAAAGCCACCGTAAATTTCCACGCCGTTCTTGAGGTCAAAGCTGAGGTCGCGGTCATCGGGGGCAGCCCCGTCCGGCCTGTAGGTCCCCTGCGCCACCCAGATTTCCGTACAGTTCGGGTCTGCCAGCGCGTTCTGCAGGTCCTGGTAGGCGTTTGTCCAGTCGGAGCCGTCGCCGGCGACGCCCACGGACGCGTCCACAAAGCAGCGCGGTCCTGGCGCGGCTGCGGCCTGGCCAGGCAAAACAGCCAGCACAAAAGCCAAGGCGAAGACCACATGTGGAAAGCGGCGACGCGGTTTTTGCATGCCTTCTCTTTTTATAGAGTTGCGATGCGCTTCGTGGAACGCCACACCTAGCGGGCTAAAGCGTGGGGAGGTTCTGGTCCCCAAACAAGACTGCCAGCAGTATAAATCAATAGCCTGTTCGGCGCAACAAGCAGTTCTTAGCGATTGGTCACCTGACACAAAAACAAAAAGACGCCACAAAAAGCGGCATCTTTTTGCTTTTACTAACGACTAGCAGCGAAAACTAACCGCTACTCCACCGTCACGCTTTTGGCCAGGTTGCGCGGCTGGTCCACGTCCAGGCCGCGCAGGCTGGCAATATGATAGGCGAGCAGCTGCAGCGGAATCACGGTGAACACCGGGCTGAGCATCCAGGGCGTTTCGGGCACCCAAAGCACATGGTCGGCCAGGGTCGGGATCACCGTGTCGCCCTCAGTGGCCACGGCGACCACTTTGCCGCCGCGGGCCTTGGCCTGCTCGATCTGGCTGATCATCTTCTCGTACCAGGGGTCGCGCGGGGCGATGGCGATCACCGGCATGTCGGCGTCCACCAGGGCGATGGGGCCGTGCTTCATTTCGCCCGCGGGGTAGCCCTCGGCGTGGATGTAGGAAATCTCCTTGAGCTTCAGCGCGCCCTCATAAGCCGTGGCGGTGTTGATGCCGCGGCCCAGGTAGAGGCAATGCTCCATGTCGGCAATCTCTTCGGCCACGGCCAGCACTTCGCTCTCGCGCTCCAGGCAGGCAGAGGCCCATTCCGGCACCATGCGCAGCTCGGCCACCAGGGCGCGGCGCTCATCTTCGCCCAGCACGCCGCGCAGGTCACCGAGCAGGATGGCCAGCATGTACAGGTCCACCAGCGGCGCGGTGTAAGCCTTGGTGGAGGCCACGCCGATCTCCGGACCACTCTGCATGGTGATGTGCCCGTCGGCGATGCGCATCGCCTGCGAACCGACTGCATTAACGATGGACCACAGGGTGGCGCCGCGGGCGCGGCCTTCAGCCATGGCGGCCAGCGTGTCAGCGGTTTCGCCGGACTGGCTGATGGCCAGCACGACGTGCTTGTCGGTCACCAGCGGGTCACGGTAGCGGAACTCCGAGGCGATGTCGAACTCCACCGGCACGCGAGCGATGCGCTCGATCAGCGTTTTGCCGACCATGCCGGCGTAACCCGCCGTGCCGCAGGCGATTATGAAGATCTTTTCGATCTGCCTGGCGAAGTCGGCGTCCAGGTTCAGGTCGGGCAGCAGGATGCGGCTGTTGTCGAAATCCACCCGGCCGGCGATGGTGTCGGTCAGCGAGCGCACCTGCTCATGGATCTCTTTTTGCATGAAGTGGCGATATTCGCCTTTCTCGGCGGCCACCGGGTCCCAGGCCACCGTATCCACCTGGTAATCGAGGCTCTGCCCATCCAGGCCGTTCATCGCCAGGCCTTCGCGGGAAACCACGGCCATCTGGCCGGATTCGAGGAAGACGACTTCGCGGGTGTGCTCCAGGATGGCGGGCAAGTCGGAGGCAACGAACATCTCGCCCTTGCCGAAGCCCACCACCACCCCACCGGCGTTGCCGATGCGGGCGGCGACGATGCGGTCCGGCTGGCGGGAGCTGAACATGACGATGCCGTGGTGGCCCTGCAGCTGGTTAAGCGCCTGGCGGGCGGCCTGTTCCAGGTCCACATCCTGCGAGAGGTAGCGCTCCACCAGGTGGACGATGACTTCGGTGTCGGTATCCGAGTTGAACGTGACGCCTTCGGCCTGGAGTTCATCCTTCAACTCCAGGTAATTCTCGACAATGCCGTTGTGCACCAGCACCACCTCGCCGGTGGCGCCCATGTGCGGGTGGGCATTGCGGGCATTCGGCTCCCCGTGAGTGGCCCAGCGGGTGTGGCCGATGCCCAGCTTGCCGGCCACCGGCTGGCTATCCACCAGGGTGAACAGGCGGCCGAGCTTGCCGGCATCCCGGCGCACCTGGATCTCGCCATCTTCCAATACGGCAACCCCCGCCGAGTCGTAGCCGCGGTACTCCAGCCGTTTCAGGCCGTTCAAAATGATCGGGGTGGCATTCTGCTCCCCGATGTATCCAACGATTCCACACATACAGAAAAATCCTCCTGAGCCGGCTGGGCCAACTCACAGTCAATAAGGCCGCCACGCCCGCCTTTGTCCGCCAGATTGCTCTCGCGGCTTTGTCCGGGCGCTTATCATTTGGAGGGAAATGTCGGGGGCGGTGAACTCCCGGAAGGCATCCGCTGATCTAGCCACATTGCCTGCCGCACTGCGTGCGTCAGACAGATGTGCCTTTTTCGATTTTCACAGCCTTGCGGCTGCTTAGTCTCACCCAAGTGAGAAACCTTCATCCTCGTCACCCGGCGTTGCCGGGCCATGCGCTGTTTCCCTCAGTCACTTTTGTGTATCGTTTCGGGTGCACCTCCAGATGGGCCGGATTATACCGTCAAGCCCCGCCGCTGTGCCAGCCTGTGTTCGCCGCCCGCTATTCATCCGGCCCGCATGGTAAAATGCCGTGTTTGCCAGTGCTCCCGGCAAAACTCCATACCATAAGGTATTCTTTTCACAGTGAAATACGGCAACACCCCAGAAAGTTCTACACACCTAACTAAGCAGGCAAGCTGTGGCCTTTAACCCCCTGAACTGGATCCTGGGGTTCTTCTCCCTGGATATTGGTATTGACCTGGGCACAGCCAACACGCTGGTGTTCGTGCGCGGCAAGGGCATCGTGATCAACGAGCCGTCTTGGGTGACCGTCGAAAGGAAGAGCCGCCGCCCGATCGCGGTAGGCCAGGAAGCCAAAGAGATGGCTGGCCGGGCGCCCAAGAACGTGCTGGTGGTGCGCCCCCTGCGGGACGGCGTGATCTCTGAATTCGAGATCACTGAAGAGATGCTGGCCTATTTCATCGGCAAGGCGCACGAACAGAGCATTGTGCCCCTGCCCCGCCCGCGGGTGGTCATCGGCGTGCCTACCGGCGTGACCGAGGTGGAGAAGCGGGCGGTGAACGACGCCGCGTTGTTGGCCGGCGCCCGCCAGGTCTATTTAATAGAAGAGCCCACCGCTTCTGCGCTGGCCGTGGGCCTGCCCATCGACAAGGTGGGCGGCACGGTGATCGTGGACATCGGGGGCGGCACCTGCGAAGTGACCGTGTTCTCGATGGGCGGCGTGGTCAGCTCCAAGTCGCTGCGTATGGCCGGCGACGAGATGGATGCGGCGGTCTTGCAATACATCCGCAACAAGTACAACGTGCTGATCGGCGAGCGCGCCGCGGAGCAGCTCAAGGTCAAGATCGGCTCGGCGTTCCCGATGAAAGAAGAAAAGACCGCCACAGTGCGCGGCCGCAACCTGGTCAGCGGCCTGCCCGAAACGCTGGAGGTCTCCTCGATTGAGATCCGCGAGGCGCTCTCCGGCGTGATCGACAACATCGTACAGGCGGTCAAGGAGACGGTGGACGAAATCCCCGCTGAGATGATCAGCGACGTGATGGATGCCGGCATCTGCATGAGCGGCGGCGGCGCGCTGATCCACGGCCTGGACGAGCGGCTCAGCGAAGAGCTGCGCATCCGCTGCTGGGTGGCCGACGACCCGCTGACCTGTGTGGCCCGCGGGGCCGGCCTGGTGCTGGAAGACATCGAGGCCTACAGCCATTTCCTGCTTCAACTGGACTAGCGCCATCGTCGATTTGGGGAAGATTAATATTCTTTGAGTTGGGCCTGGCGACCGCCAGCACAGCGCTGCGGCGCAAGATAATATCGAGCGACTGATCCAATGCGCCCTTCAAGAGACAATCCCTACCGCCTGGTCACGCTGATCTTGCTGGCCGCCGGCCTGCTGACGCTGGCCCTGGGCGGCTACCTGACCCCGATCCTCAGCGGCACACTGGAGCCGGTGTACGGCGCGCAAGGCTGGCTGTATGCGCGCTTCCAGGCGATCCAGGACTTCATCAACGCGCCGGCCGATATCGCCCGCCTGCGCCAGGAGAACGCCGAGCTGCGTTCGGAGAACGCGACCCTGCAGACGCAGATCATCGCCCTGCAGCAGCAGGTCGCCGAAATCGAGCTGCTCTCCGCCCTGCTGGACTTCGCCCGCGCCCGGCCGGAGAACGCTTACCAGGCAGCCGGCGTGATCGGGCGTGACCCCAGCCCCTTCCTGCACTACATCATCATCAACCGCGGCTCAGACGACGGCATCCGCCGCGGCATGCCTGTGGTGGCCCAGCAGGGCCTGGTGGGTCGCGTGGCGCAGGTAACCGCCAACGCCTCACGCGTGGAGCTGATCACCGACCCCGGCTCGCTGGTCAGCATCCAGACGCAGCCTTCGGAGGTGGACGGCGTGGTCAGCGGCAGCATCACCGGCGCGCTGAGCATCGACCTGATCCCGCTGGACGCCGCCATGCAAGCGGGGGACCTGGTGTTTACTTCCGGCATTGGTGGCCTGTACCCCAGCGACATCTTCATCGGCCAGGTGAGCAACGTGCGCCAGGAGGCGCAGGCGCTGTTCCAGGTGGCCAGCGTGCAGCCGGTGGTGGATTTCACCCGCCTGGAGATTGTGCTGGTCATCGTCAACTTCCAGCCGGTGGACCTGACCCCACTGCTCTCCAACCCCTAAACAGCCATGCGCATCCTGGTTGGAATCCTGCTCTTTTTGGGCGCCACGTTGCTGCAGGTCACCCTGGCGACCCGGGTGACCTTGCTGCAAGGCGCGCCGGACCTGGTGCTGCTGGTATTGGTGGCATGGCTGCTGCTGCCGGGCAACCGGCCAGACTGGCGCTGGGGCCTGCCCGCCGGGTTGATGGTGGGCTACGCCAGCGCCCTGCCCGACTGGGTGCTACTGGCCGGCTACGCCGCCGGGGCCGGCGTGTGCCAGCTGCTCAGCCAGCGCATCTGGCAGGTGAAGCTGTTCACGCTGCTCAGCGGCATTTTGCTGGCCACCCTCGCGGTGCACCTGGTCACCATGCTCTACCTGCTGCTGGCCGCCCAGCCGCTGAACATGGTGGAGGCTTTCAACCTGATCACCATCCCGACCATGCTGCTAAACCTAATCTTCGTCTTACCTCTGCACGCGATAATGAACGAAGTGAGCAAACTGGTACAACCCATAGAGGAGCCGGCATGAGCGGCGCAGCACAAGCTGGCGGCCGCACTTCACTGGAAGGCTGGCGCCTGCTTTCTTTCCTGATCGCCATCGGGCTGGTCTTCTTCATTTTCATCGTCCGCCTCTTCTATTTGCAGGTGCTGGAGCACAGCAACTGGCTGCGCCAGGCGGACGACAACCGCACCCAGGTGATCAGCCTGGCCCCACCGCGCGGCGTGATGTACGACCGCAACGGGGTGCTGCTGGCCAGCAATACGGCTTCCTACAACATTATCGCCACCCCCGCCTTTCTGCCCGCCGACTCGGGCGAGATCGAGCAGATCATCTTCGAACTGGCCAACATGACCGGCCTGCCGGTGACCCGCGGCTCGCTGGATGAACCGCTGATCCCCTGCGGCACCAACCTGGGCCTGCGCGAGATGATCGCCATTCAGACCTCGTTTGCGCCCTACAACCCGGTGCAGCTGCAATGCAATGTGAGCCGCGAGATGGCCCTGGCGATCAAGGAGAAATCCATCGATTGGCCGGGCATCGATGTGCAGGTCGAACCGGTGCGTGAATACCCCACAGGTGAAATGACCGCCGCCGTCATCGGTTACCTTGGGCCGATCCCGGCGGCGATCGAGCCGCAGATGCGCGCCCTGGGCTTCGTGCCCAACCGTGACAAGGTAGGCTACGGCGGCTTGGAGTTGTACTTCGACGAGATATTGCGCGGCGTGCCCGGCCGGCGGGTGGTGGAAACCGATGTCGGTGGCCAGATCCTGCGCGACCTGGAAGCGCCGATAGAGACGCAGCCAGGCCAGAACCTGGTGCTGACCATCGATATGCGCCTGCAGCAGGCCGCCTACCAGATCCTCAAGCGCGACATTGAACTGTGGAACGACTTCATCGGCGAGACCACGATGACCAGCGGCGCGGTGATCGCCATGGACCCGCGCACTGGCGAGATCCTGGCGATGGTCTCCTGGCCCAGCTTCGAGAACAACCGCATGGCGCGCTTCATCCCGGCCTATTACTACGAGCAGCTGGTGGCGGACGCGACCAACCCGCTGGTGAACCACGCGGTGGGCGCTGAAATCCCGGTCGGCTCCGTATTCAAGCTGGTCACCTCGGTCGGCATTCTCAATGAGGGCGTGGTCGGCGTGGGCCAGGTCGTGCAGACCCCCGGCCTGATCACGGTCAGCGAGCGCTTCTTTGAGGGTGAAGTAGGCCGCAGCCGCGAGTTCGTGGACTGGAACCGGGAGGGGTTTGGGCAGCTGAACTTTATCGGCGGCATCGCCCAATCCAGCAATGTGTATTTCTACAAAGTGGGCGGCGGCTTCCAGGATGAAATCCCCGAGGGTCTGGGCATCTGCCGGTTGGGCACCTATGCCCGCGCGCTGGGCTACGGCGAACTGCTGGGCATCGAACAGCCCTACGAGACCGACGGCCTGATCCCCGACCCAACTTGGAAGCGCCGCACCCAGGGCGAAAACTGGTCCACCGGCGACACGTACATCACCAGCGTGGGCCAGGGCTTTGTGCTGGCTTCACCGCTGCAGATCCTGATGTCCGCCGCGGTGATCGCCAACGACGGCGTGATGATGAAGCCCACCCTGCTGCGCGAGGTCGTGGACGGCAACGGCAACGTGATCCAGACGTTCCAGCCCACGGTGATCCGCGACCTGACCCGCGACGCGGTGATCGAGAAGTACGAGAACCCCAGCGGCATCGGCGCCTGCCGCCCCACCGGCGAGAAAGTGACCGTGGAGCCCTGGGTGATCGAAGCGGTGCAGCAAGGCATGCGCGGCGCGGTGCAGTTCGGCACCCTGCAGCAGGAATTCGACAACAACCCGATCGGCGTGGCCGTGGCGGGCAAGACCGGCACAGCGGAGTACTGCGACGAGACCGCCTTCAGCAAGAACCTGTGCCAGTATGGCAACTGGCCCAGCCACGCCTGGACGCTGGCTTACGCGCCCTACGACGACCCCGAGATCGCGGTGATCGCCTTCGTGTACAACGGCAAGGAAGGCTCTTCGGTGGGCGGCCCGATCGTGCGCCAAATGCTGGCGGCTTATTTCGGCATCAAGGAAGTCGATAACGAGCAGATCACGCCCTGAACCATTGGCAAAGCGCATCCACAGCGGCGGGGAAACCGCGATGCTATAATTTTTTCTAATGGCTGAAACAGTGCAAATCAAGGGCATCCGCGAAGGATTGCTCATCTCCGTGGCCGAGGGTGACTGGCCCGCGGCTGAAAAAGACCTGCTCAGCGAACTGGACCGCCAGAAGGATTTCCTGCACGGGGCCAAGCTGATATTGGACGTGAACGGCCACGGCATCAACGCCGCCACCATGGGCCGGCTGCGCGACCAAATTTCCGACCAGGGGCTTTCGTTGTGGGGCGTGCTGAGCCGCTCGCCGCTCACCGAGCGCAGCGCCCAGGCCATGGGCCTGGCCACGCGCATCCACCAGGCGGAGGCGCGTGAAGAAGAGCAGGCCGCCGAAGGCCTGCCCGCCGGCGCCGAAGCGGTGCTGGTGCGCCGCACGTTGCGCTCTGGCGCCAGCATCGTGCACGCGGGGCACGTCACCCTGATCGGCGACCTGAACCCCGGCGCCGAGATCATCGCCGGGGGCGATGTGGTGGTCTGGGGGCGTTTGCGCGGCCTGGTGCATGCCGGCGCCGCGGGCGACGAGGGTGCGGTGGTCTGCGCTCTGGACCTGGCGCCCACCCAGCTGCGCATCGCCAGCCACATCGCCATCCCGCCTCAGGAGCGCGAAGAGCCCAGCCCGGAGATCGCTTTCGTGCGCGACGGCCAGGTGGTCGCCGAGCCCTGGGTTCCGGGCATGACTATTAAATAAGCTAAGGACAAATTTTATGAGTGCACGCGTAATCACAATCACTTCCGGCAAAGGCGGCGTGGGCAAAACCACTGCCACGGCCAACCTCAGCGCCGCCCTGGCCGACCTGGGCTACAAGGTGGTCTGCATCGACGCCGACATCGGCCTGCGCAACCTGGACGTAGTGCTGGGGCTGGAGAACCGCATCGTCTACGACCTGGTGGACGTGGTCGAAGGGCGCTGCAAACTGCGCCAGGCGATGATTCGCGACAAGCGGCTCGAGGAGCTCTACCTGATCCCCGCGGCGCAGACCCGCGACAAGAACGCCATTTCGCCCAAGGACATGCAGCGCGTTTGCGACGAGCTGCGCCCGGACTTCGACTTCATCATCATCGACTCGCCGGCCGGCATCGAGCGCGGCTTCAAGAATGCCATCGCCCCGGCCGATGAAGTGATCATCGTGACCAACCCCGAAGTCTCGGCGGTGCGCGATGCCGACCGCATCATCGGCCTGGTCGAGGCAGAGCAGAAAGGCCCGGCCAAGTTGATCGTCAACCGCCTGAACGATGAGTTGATCGAGCGCGGCGACATGCTGGCCGTGGCCGACGTGCTGGAACTGCTGGCGGTGGACCTGATCGGGATCATCCCCGAAGACCAGGCCGTGCTGGTGAGCACCAACCGCGGCGCGCCAATCGCTCTGGAACCGAAGAGCCGCACCGGCCAGGCGTTCCGTGATGTGGCCAAGCGCCTCAGCGGGCAGGAAGTGGCCTACGCGGAGACCAACGGAACCGGCGGCTTGTTCGGCCGGCTCTCCAAGCTGATCCGCACGGGCGGTAGCTAGCTATGCGCAACCTGAGCGACTTGTTCGGACGCAAGAACAGCGCCAGCACGGCGAAAGAGCGCCTGCGCCTGGTGCTGATCCACGACCGCAGCACGCTGGCGCCCGGCGCCATGGAAGCCCTGCGCGATGAGCTGGTCGAAGTGATCTCGCGGCACGTCGAAGTGGACCCGGGTGAGGTACGATTGGAGCTGACCCAGGAAGGCCGCTCGCAGCGGCTGCTGGCGGACATCCCGCTGAAGCGGCGCAGCGAGCCCGTGCCCGACGAGTATTAACCCGCCGCAGCCCCCACCGGGCTGCGACTTGAGAAGCGATGCGAACCGCAATTTGGCGACACTTTGATTTCTGGCTGCTCGGCGCAGTGGCCGTGCTGATTACCTTTGGCCTGGCCATGATCAGTTCGAGCATTGCCGGCAATCCCCAGCTGCTCGAACTGGATATCGTCGGCCGGCAGATCACCTACGCTCTGATGGGCTTCGTGGTCATCCTGGTCTCCGCATCGCTGGACTACCGCCTGTGGGTCGCGGTCAGCCGTGTGCTCTATGTCCTGCTGCTGATCCTGCTGCTCTTCGTGGTCGCCGTAGGCGAGACCAGCTTCGGCGCCCAGCGCTGGCTGAACATCGGCCTGGTGGTGCTGCAACCCTCCGAACTGGCCAAGATCACGATGATCATCATCCTGGCCGATTTCTTCGCCCGCAATCGCGAGGGGGCCAAAGACTTCAAGTGGATCTTCCGCAGCGTGCTCTCCACGCTGGGGCTGGTGGTGCTGATCCTCGCCCAGCCGAACCTGAGCACCTCCATCGTGCTGATGACGGTGTGGTTCGCCCTGCTATGGGTCAGCGGCCTGGAACTAAAACACCTGGCTCTTTTCATCTTCGGGGCGCTGCTGATAGCGGCCATCGGATTCCCCTTTCTGGAACCTTACCAGCAGCAGCGCATCATCAACTTCGTGGCGCCAAACCCGGAAGCGGCACTGGACGCCAACTACAACGTCACCCAGTCGCTGATCACCATCGGCTCCGGCGGCGTGCTGGGCCAGGGCTACGGGCAGAGCACCCAAGTGCAGCTGCGCTTCCTCAAAGTGCGGCACAACGACTTTATCTTCTCGGCCATCGCCGCCGAGTTCGGCTTGATCGGCGCGGTGGCCGTGTTGGGCGTCCTTTTCTTCATCATTTGGCGCTGTATCCGCGCTGCGCAGCTCTCGCAGGACACCTTCGGGTCGCTACTTTGCTATGGTGTAGCGGTGATCATCGCCTTGCATACCATCGTAAACGTGGGCATGAACATCCAATTGCTGCCGGTCACCGGCCTGCCGCTGCCGTTCATCAGCGCCGGCGGTTCTTCGCTGCTCACCTTCATGTTCGGTATTGGCCTGGTCGAATCCGTGGTGGCCCGCCACCGCGCACTCAACTTCTCATAGGGACACATGCCCAAAGACGCCAAACCCCAACCGGCCCGGGTGCGCTTTGCCCCCTCACCCACCGGCCTTACTCACCTGGGCAGCGCCCGCACCGCTCTGTACAATTACCTGCTCGCCCGGCAGACCGGGGGCGTGTTTATCCTGCGCATTGAGGACACCGACCAGAAGCGCTACGACCCCAACGCCGAAGCCGACCTGACCAGCAGCCTGCGCTGGCTGGGCCTGCAATGGGATGAGGGGCCGGAGGCTGGCGGCCCGCACACGCCCTATTACCAGTCGCAGCGCATGGAAACCTACCGCCGGCACGCCGAAGAGCTGGTCGAGCGCGGCAAGGGCTTCTACTGCTTTTGCACGCCCGCCGAGCTGGATGCGGAGCGCAAAGCGCAGCAGGCGCGCAAGGAGCAGCCGCACTATTCCGGCAAGTGCCGTGACATTCCGCCCGCCGAAGCCAGGCAGCGCGTGGCGAACGGGGAGACGCACGTGGTGCGCTTCAAGAGCCCCAAAGAGGGCAGCATCACCGTGGTGGACCAGCTGCGCGGCGAGATCACCGTGGAGAACCGCACCATCGACGACCGCGTGCTGCTGAAGAGCGACGGCCACGCGCTGTACCACCTGGCCGCCATGGTGGACGACCATCTGATGGGCATCACCCACGTGCTGCGCGGCGAGGAATGGCTGCCCAGCCTGCCGCTGCACGTGCACATTTACGAAGCCTTCGGCTGGGAGCAGCCTAAGTGGTTCCACCTCTCGGTGTTCCTCAAGCCCAGCGGCAAGGGCAAGATGAGCAAGCGCGAGACCGAGGCGATGAAGCTGACCGGGCAGTCCATCTTCATCCAAGACCTGAAAGACATGGGCTACCTGCCCGAGGGCGTGCTCAACTGGATCGCCCTGATGGGCTGGAGCTACGACGACAAGACCGAGTTCTTCACGCTGGAGGACCTGGTCGATAAATTCGACATCAGCCGGCTCAACCCTTCCCCTGCGGCGATCGATTTCAAGAAGTTCGACCACTTCAACGGGCTGCACATCCGCGCCCTGCCCGCCGAGGCTTTGGCCGCTCGCTTGCTGCCCTACTTTGAGGCCGCCGGGCACTCCATCTCGCTGGAGCAGTTGCTGCCCATCGTGCCGCTGATCCAAACCCGCATGACCACGCTGGACGAAGGCCCCGAGCTGGCCGGCTTCCTCTTCCAAGAGGCGATTGACCCGCCCGCCGAGATGCTGGTGGGCCAGGGGCTGGACGCGGCGGCCTCCGCCGCGGCGGTGGGCAAGGCGCTGGAGATCCTCGAGGTGTTGCCGGAATTCACCGCGGCCAACATGGAGGAGCCGCTGCGCGCCGTGGCCGAAGAGCTGGGCCTGAAGGCCGGGCAGCTCTTCGGCATGCTACGCAACGCGGTGACCGGCCAGCAGGTCAGCCCGCCGCTGTTCGAGAGCATGGAGCTGGTCGGCCGCGAGACGGTGCTGGCCCGGCTGCGGGCGGCAGTGGAGAAGCTAGCATAAAAAGAGCTCGGCAATGCCGAGCTCTTTTTGAGATTGGAGATTGGGGATTCAATCCAGGAATTTTTTAGCACGCTCGATCAGCGATTGGATTTCCGCGTAGGTGCGCTCATTTCTACGGGTCGTCTTAACAACAACCACAATCAATTGCTGGTCAAAGACTGCATACAGGACGCGGTAATCCCCCACTCGTATCCGATACAACACTTCTCTGAGATGAACACTGCCGGCCGGACGAGGCTCTGTTGCCAAGCCGCGAATAGCTTCTATTAGGCGAATTTGATCTTTCTTTGGATATCTGCTTAATAACTTTTCTGCTTTTTGGAGAAAAATTATTTTGTACAAAAATAACTTCCCGGCTAAAGACCCAACTTCTTATAAACTTCTTCCGCATCCACAGCCAAATCAGGGTTTTCTGCAAACTCTTTGAGCGCCTGGGTGGCCTCTACGATATCCAGGAGATCTTCGAGCTTCTCGACCAGTCCTTCAAACTCTGCTGCAGAAACCAGGTAAGCAGCCGTTTCGCTGTGCCGCATGATGCGCACCGGGCCCCGGCGCGTTTCATCCAAGTATTTGGCCAGGTTCTCACGCAGTTGAGTGATGGAGGTTTCTTTCTCGCTCATAGGCGTATTGTACATTATTATGTACAAAAGCAGCGCCGGTCATTGCCCGGCGCTGAAGTATTTTCTTTATGCTCTTTGTGCCTTTGTGGTTAAACGACCTAAAACCAACCGCTGTCCACGTGCAGGTTGACGCCGTTGACGCCCTGGTTCTCCAGCAGGAAGATGGCGGCGTGGGTCACATCGGCGATGGTGACCAGTTTGCGGGTCAGCGTGCGCGAGGCCAGCGCCTCCAGCACCGCCGGCGGCTTGTCGGCCCAATACGGCGTCTCGCCGACCACGCCGGGGTGGATGGCGTTGATCCGCAGCGGGGCCAGCTCCACCGCCATGGTGGTGACCAGGGTGGCCACGCCGCCGTTGATGCTGGTCACCGTGGTGGAGCCGGGGTACGGCCGTTCTTTGGCCATGCCTCCGTACATTAGGATGGCGCCCTCGGGGCGCATCTGCGGCAGGAGGGCGTGGGCCACCTCGGGGTAGCCGACCAGCTTGAGCGTCACCAGCTCGATGGCCTGGTCGATGTCGTATTCTTTGATGCTGTTCTCGTCGCGAGAAACGGAGACCAGCACAAGATAAAGCACATCTTTGACGTCTTTCAGGGCGGTGGCGATCTCTTTGGGCTTGCTCAGGTCGAAGTTCAGCCCGACCGCGCCGTTGCCGATCTCGGCGGCGGTTTGCTGAGCGCGGCCCGGCTCACGACCGGTGATCACCACGGGGTGGCCTTGCTGCGCATAGTGCACGGCCACCGCCTTGCCCAGTTCCGACGTGCCCCCCACTACAACCACAGTGCCTTTGCCAGCCATCAGCCAGTCTCCTTGAGCTTGTTCTCGAAATAATCCCAGTCGCGCCCGAAACGATAGGCATAGCGCGAGGGCGACTGCGGTGCGGAGGTCTCCAACCACTGCACGGTGGCCTCGGTCTTGTTCTTGAAGCCATGCACGCAGCCCACCCCGGCCCAGGCCACATCACCGGGCCGCAGGGTAAAGGTGTTGTTGTCGAACCAGGCCTCCACCTCACCATCCATGATCATGTAGGTTTCCTCGAAGGGATGGTCGTGGCTGCCGGCCCCGCCGCCGGGGATGTATTTGACCATGAACATGGTGTGCAAATAAGCGCCCAGGTCGCTGTCCACCATCATCTTGACCGTGATGCCGGTGTAGACCAGCAGCGCGGTGCGCATGCTGCCGGAGACGGCGAGCAGCTCCTGGGACTGCTTGGTCGGGTCCATATGCTGTGCGGTGATGTTACCGAAGAAGCGGGTGCGCGGGTCGCGCGGGTCCACCTTGATCGGCTCGCCGGTGTGCTTGATCTGCGGCTGCACCGCGTAGGTATCGCCCTCTTTCCACAGCCGCGGCTGCGGGGCGAGCATCTCGACCCAGCGCACCTTGTCTTTGCCGCGGTTCTTGTAGCCGTGCGCGGCGGCCACATGGATGATGCCGTAGTCACCGGGGGTCAGCGCAAAAGCGCCGTCGCCGGTCTCGCAGACCAACTCGCCTTCCAGTACGTAGACGCTCTCTTCGAAGGAGTGCAGGTGAGTGTCGATTGAACCGCCCGGGTCCAGCTCGCAGATGTTGAATTCCTGGTGCACAGAGCCGGTCTCGCCGTTGACGATGGACCAACGCCGAAAGCCTTTGCTGATGCCCTTGAACGGCTCGGGCACCACAAACTCTGCCTGTTCGGCGGTGCGAACCAAAAACCTCGTTTGCATCTTGTCTCCTTAGAAAGTAGGCAGCCTGAAGCGCGCCTTCTTAATCACATGGTCACGCGCATCGTAGACCATATTGCGCACCGCGTTCAGGTCGACATTGACCAGATGGCCGCCCTGTTTGAGCACCTTGCCGGCCACGATCACCGTATCTATATTGCTGGTGTCCATACCCCAAACCACCGCGCCGTAGGGGTCGTTGACCGGGGTGACGTTGACGCGGTCGGTGCGCAGCATGATGATGTCGGCCTCTTTGCCCGGCGTCAGTGTGCCCACCTTGTGGTCCAGGCCATTGGCGCGGGCGCCTTCGATGGTGGCGTATTCGATTACCTCTTTGTCGGAGATCAGCGGCGGCGGCTTGCTCTCGCCAGCCAGCCGGCGTTCGTGGATCAGCGAGTGCTGCAGGGTGATCACCGAGCGCATCTGGGTGAACATGTCGCCGGGCACGTTGGTCTCCACGTCCACGCTCAGGCTGGGCTTGAGGCCGCGGTCGAGGAACTTCTGAGTCGGCGGCATGCCGTGGCCCATCATCATTTCCACCGGGGCGGCCAGCGACACGGTGCCGCCCGAGTCGACAATCATCTGGATCTCGGTGTCATTCAACGTAGTGCAGTGAATGTAAGTGGTGTCCGAGCCCATCAAGTCCGGACCTTTGCGGCCGAACTCCTCCACCTTGCGGCGCTTGCCGAAGGTGCCCACGCCTACGTGGGCGGTGATACGCGCATCCACCGAGCGGGCCATGTTCCAATGCGCACGGGTGACCTCGAAATCGGTGAACTCCGGACCCGCAGCGGCCAATGCGTAGGTGAGCAGCTGGTCTTTGCTGGTGAAGTGCATGCGCGCGGCACGCACGAACCAGCCGGGTTGCTTGGGTTCATACTTGCCCCACCAGGGGAAGCCATAAGCAAACACGACGCGCATGTTGGAGTCTTTGAGGGCCTGGATCACCGCATCGGTGTGCTCCGGCGAAGCCTGGATGTGCGACCAATCCAGCAGCGTGGTAATGCCAGCGTCGATGGCTCCGAAAGCGCTGACGATGTTGCCGGCATACACATCCTGCGGGCGATAGGCGCGCCCCAGCCGGCCGAGCACAAAGCGGATGTAGCTATTGTTGCCCTCCAGCGGCACATCGGTGCCGATGTTGCGCAGCAAGCCTTCCCAAATGTGGCGGTGGGTGTCCACAAAGCCGGGCATGACGATGGTGTTGCTGGCGTCGATCACCTGGGCGCCTTCAGAGGTGATGTTGGCCGCCACTTTGACGATCTTCTTGCCCTCGATGAGGATATCGCCCTTCTTGAAATCGCCGATCTTCGCGTCCAGGGTGAGCACGGTGCCGCCCTTGAGCAGCAAACGCTGGTCTTCCGGCACCGGCGCAATCGCCCCGTTGCCACTATGGCCATTCAGGAACACGTTGGCCACGGCGTAATCCTTACGCCGCTCGCGGGTGGCGGTGAACACACGGCGCAGCTTCTTCCAGTTCTCTTTGATCAGCAGGCGCAGATCTTCCACCTGGTAGAGCACCAGACCGAAGATGGTCAGTGCGCCCATCACGATCGGGTCGTTGATCCAGGTGGCGGTGATGATGCGCAGCGAGAACATGTTGCTGATCAACGAGAGGAACAGGCTCACCGCCAGCGCGCCGGTGAAGTGGCCCAGGCCACCCATCAGGCTGGTGCCGCCCAAGGCGGCGGCAGCGATGCTGATCAGCGCAAAGTTGGTGCCGGCGCGCGGGTCGCCCACGCCCACCTGCACCGCCAGGAAATACGAGGCCACCGCGGCCAGCAGGCCGGAGAGGATCAGGGCGCGCACCTGGATCCATTTGGTGCGGATGCCCAGGCGGCGGGCGGCGCGCACGTCGCGGCCGGTGGCCCGCAGGCGCAGGCCGCCGGAGGAGCGGCGCAGCCAGATATCCCAAAGGATGGCCACCACCAGGGTGACGATGAAGGCCACCGGTACCCAGCCCACTTTGGCTTTGAAGATGCTCAGCGCCTCGAAATTGATCTGGCCGCCGGCCACCGGCCGCAGCACCAGCGAGACGCCCTCCAGGATGCTCAGCGTGGCCAGGGTGGCAATGATCGGCGGTAGCTTGACGCCGCGCACCAGGAAAGCATTGAACAGGCCGATGCCGCCGCCGATGACCAGCACCAGCACGAAGGCGAGCATCACCGTCTCCGGAGAGGCATTGTTGGTGGCAATGAAAGAGAGCACCACGATGCAGAAAGCCATAATGGCGCCGACCGAAATATCCAGGTAGCCCACCAGCATGGCGTTGACCTGAGCCATGGCGACGATGGCCAACGGCAGCGTTGCCTGCAAAAGGCTGTTCAGGTTGTACTCAGAGAGGAACGCATTGGACCTGGAGCCGGAATAGGCGCCCAAGCCGTAGATCAGCAGGATCATCAGCATCAGGGGGTACCACTCCCGGATGCGGATGGCGGCTTTCTTCAGGCGTTCCTTGTTCCGGTTCACCTAGTCCTCTCTTTCGTGTACCGTAAACTGCTCTTCCACATTGCCCAGCTTGGCGCCGCCCACCATCGCCTCGATGATGGTGCGCTCGCTGAGGTGTTCCTGCGGAATGTCGTGCACGATCTGGCCGCGGGAGATGACGAAGACGCGGTTGCACAGGCTGGAGAGTTCGATGGGATCGCTGGATTTGACGATCACCGCGGCGCCCTGCTTGGCCTTGGTGTGCAGCGCTTCGTAGATGTCGAAGCGGGAGGCCACATCCACGCCCTGGGTGGGCTCGTCGGCCAAAATCACGCGCACCGTCTCCAGCAGGAACGGGCGGGCCATGACCACTTTTTGCTGGTTGCCGCCGGAGAGGAAGCTGACCGGCTGCTCCAGCGAGGGCGTGCGCAGTTTGAGCTGCTCGGCCATTTTGGCCACCGATTTGCGCTCCAGGCTGGGGACCAGCCAACCGGCGCGGCTGAACTTGTTGAGTACCTGCACCGAGGCGTTGTTGGTCACGCCGAGCACCAAAAAGAGGGCGTCGCGCTTGCGGTCTCCGGCGAGCAGCATGATGCCGGAGCGCAACGCGCCGGTGGGCGATGTAAGGTTGACATGCTTCTCATCCACCTGCACGATGCCGCCCTTGGGCGGGATCGTGCCGGAAAGCGTCCAGAACAGGTCGCCCTGCCCGTTGCCCTCCACACCGGCCACGCCGATGATCTCGCCCTTGCGGGCTTCGAAGGTGACCGGGCCAAAGAATTCGCCGTGCAAATCGGCCACCGAGAGCACGACCTCGGTCTCTTCACTGATTTCGATGCGCGGCGGGAAGGCCGATTCCAGCGGGCGGCCGATCATCAATTCCACCAGCTCGGATTCGCTGACCTTGCGGGCATCGTAGGTGCCCTGGCTCTTGCCGTCGCGCAGCACGGTAAGGCGGTCGGCCACATCGAGTACTTCGGGCAGGCGGTGGCTGACATACACCACGGCCACGCCGCGCTGGGCATGCTCTTTGATGGTGCGGTGCAGCCACTCCACTTCGGCCGGGCCCATCGCCGTGGTGGGTTCATCCAACAATAAGACCTTGGGGTCGGAAAGCAGCGCTTTGGCCACTTCCAGCAATTGCCTTTCGGCCAACGCCAGGCTCCACACTGGGGCCTCGGCGAAAAGGTCATCCAGTTCGAAACGGGCGAGGATCTGGATGGCCCAGTCTTTCAGCTTCCAGTAGGTGGGGCGATATTTCTTTGCTGCGGATAAGTACAGATTCTCGGCCACGGTCATCATGGCCACTTGGGAGATCTCCTGGTAGGCCATGCCCAGGCCCAACTCGCGCGCCCTGGCCGGCGAGTCCGTCTCCAGCGGCTTGCCCATGATGTGCACCGTGCCTTCGTCCGGCTCCACGAAGCCGCTGGCAATGCCCAGCAGCGTGGACTTGCCGGAACCGTTTTCGCCGACCACGGCATGGATCTCGCCGGGGCGGCATTCCAGGCTCACATCCTGCAGAGCCTGGACGGTGCCGTATCGTTTGGAAACCCCCAGCAGCGAGAGCGCAAGGCTCTCGCTGCTGGGGTTCTGATTCTTCTTTGCCACTAACCTAGAGTTCCCTCTTGCTTAGGATCTCAGATTAGGGGTACATCGCCCGCACGACATCATGCGGAACCATCGAGGAGATGGAAGCATCATCCGGCAGGTCGCGGTAGCAGTGGCTGGGGTTCACTTCCTGCATGTACGGCGGGATAACGATGCTCGAAGGCACATCATAGCCGTTCAGGTGCATCATCGCAGCCGTCAGCGCGATGCGGGACTGATAGTTGCCGCCGGAGCCGAAGTAAATCTTGAAGTTCTCAGGCTGGCCCATATCGACCCATTCGCAGAACAGGACGGTTTCATCCGTGCGCAGGGTGAGCACCAGGTCGACCGGCAGGCCGGCCGCTTCGTAAGCGCTCAGGCCACCCATGAAGGAGCCAGCCGCTTCGTAGCTCACGCCAGCCAGGTCGGGGTGGGCGCTGAGGAAGCCAGACATGGCGTCGAAGGAACCTTCACGAGTCCAGAAGGTGTCCGCACGACCAACCAGCTCGATGCCGGAGCCCAAGGCGGGTTCTTCACAGCTCTGCCAGTAAGCAGACAGCGGGTTGCCGGGGGTGCCGCCCAGGAAGGCGACCTTGCCGGTACCCACTTCCTCGTTCAGGATGCGAGCGAATTCCTGGCCCAACAGACAAACGTCTTCGGAGATGGAGGAAAAGTAGTCGCTGCCGTCGCCGAGCACACCGTAGGAGTGGGTCACGTAGATAACGCCGGCCTCGGTGGCTTCACGCACCACGGGGATCAGCGCGTCACCCGCATCCGGGAAACCGACGATGATGTCCACATCCTGAGCGATGAGGCCGCGGATGTCCGCAATGGCCTGTTGGGTGTCGAACATGGCGGTGGTGTAGATGATGCGACCGATCTCAGGATAGGTGAGAGCCTGGAGCACCATTTCCATGTGGGTCACTTCGCGCCACAGGTTCTCGCCAAAGCCATCGGCCAGGGCGACGGTGATGGGGCCACCGGTGCCGGTGTCGCATTCCTTCTCGCGCCAGCACTGCAGCGCCAAGGCGGCCATTTCATCGCTGACCGGGAGCCCGGCGCGATACATGGCGGCCAAGACGACATCATCGACTCCAGAGGCATCCGAAACGCCCATGGTCTTCATCAGGACGGCGGGGTCAGCGTTGAAGTTCTCCTCAGAACCTCCAGCGGCTGCCCCGTCGCCACCGGCGGCGGGAGCCTGAGCAGTGGGAGCTGCGCAGGCAGCCAACACCATTGCAAAGATGGCAACGATGATGGCGATTTTCTTGCTGTGTACCAGTTTCATTTTCGATTTCTCCTTTTTCTCTAGTTTGAACTTAGACGGCCGGCAACGTGTGTTGGTTGACCGTTTGTCCCATGTAACCTCCTTCATGCGGCTAGGTTGCTTTTTTCTGAAGTTTTGGCGAAACGTTTTTGGAAGAATTCGACCATATCCACAATGCGTTCACCGGAAACTGCCATGCCGATGATGATGGCCAGCCCAAAAACGACGAACTGCAGGTCCGTGGAGAAGCCCAACACGCGCAGCATCTGGCTGAGTACCGTAAGGAAAAAGGCGGCCACTGCGGTGGAGGCCACATTGGCCAGGCCGCCACTGAGCGAGGCGCCGCCGATGACCACCGCGGCGATCGGGCCGAGCAGATAAGGCAGCCCCAGGCCCTGGGTGGGGCTGCGAATGAAGGAGGCCAGCAAAAAGCCGGCCAAACCGTAGAGCATGGCGGCGACCACATAAGCGAAGGTCACGTAGGAGGTCACCCGCAAACCGGCGATGCGCGCAGCCACCGGGTTGGCGCCCACCGCCTTGAAGCGCCGGCCAATCCCGGTGTAGCCGAGCAGCAAGGTGAACACAACCATGACGATGAGGCCGATCCAAAAGATGGAGCCAACGCCAAAGTTCTGGCGGATGGCCCATTCGGAGAGTGCGCTGGGCACCGAGGCTTCGTTGGCCACCGTGGTGGCGTAGCGCAGCAAGATGCCGCGCACCAACTGGCCCACGGCCAGCGTGATGATCAGAGCATTCAAGCGGATGACCGCCACCAGCAAGCCGTTGACCAGGCCGATCAGCGCCGAAACGCCCAAAGCCACGCCGAGCGCCGGCAGGATGTTCTCATTGGAGCCGGCAGCCACGCCCACGGTCACAAATGCGGCCAGGGTCATGGTGCCGGGGATGGACAAATCGATGCCGCCGGTCATCACGACGAGCATTTGGCCGAGGCTTACGATGGCGAGAATTGCAGTGAGGGGGAGGACGCCGGAGAAGGAAACTGCGGATAAGGTGCCGGGGGCGACAAAATAAGCCAGGATGAGCAGCAAAACCATCCCGATCCATACCGGGATGTACCGCGAGGAAATAACGACCGAAGTAAGAAATCTGGTGAATGCCTGATTCGATCGGCTGCTCAGCATGTAGCCCTTAACACATTACGCGAGTGAGGTTGAAGTGAGCATTTGGGAATTCGAAGGGACTTCCAGAAGATTATCCGCCATTGTAAGCGCATAATTTGACTTTAGTCAAGTCCTATCAAACAAACAGCTCAAAGTGTTCACCTAGGTTTTACAAGATGGAGTTCGTCTTCGTGAAATGGGGCGCAAACTGGACATGCTCGCACTATTTTGTTTGATAACACTAAACGCAAAGCCGAACATCAATTACAATGTGCTGCATTCCGAAAGCCAAGCAGAGGTTTTGATGGAAGGTAAAAAGCTAATCAAATCCGGCACCGTACTCAGCCTGGACCCCCAGGTGGGCAACACCGTGGGCTGTGATGTGCTGGTGGAAGGCTCCAAGATCGTGGCCGTGGCCAGGGATATCACCGAACCTGGCGCGGAAGTGATCGACGCCACAGGCATGATCGTGGCCCCCGGCTTTGTGGACACCCACCGCCATATGTGGAAGGGCATCCTGCGCAACGCAGGCACCCAGTTCCTCTCCAACGGCCGCGACTTCGGCGAAAAACATCAGTCCAAACTGGCCTCTGCGTTCCGCCCGGAAGACATCTTCGCCAGCACGCTGTCCAGCGCGGCCGGGGCGATAGACGCCGGCATCACCACCGTACTCAACCACTCTCACGCCGGCAGCAAAGAGCACATCGCCGCCGATCTGCAGGCGCTGGTCGAGTCGGGCATCCGTTCGGTGTTCGCTTTCAGCCCTGCCCCCAAGGCAGTGCAAAGCAGCGACGATTTAAAGGACCTGCTCGATTCCAGCCAGGAGTTGGTCGGCTTCGCCCTCGCCTCCCCCGACCCGGACGGCGTTTCGCTCGAGCAACTCAAGGCCGATTGGGGGCTGGCTCGCGAGCTAAACATCCGCATTTCCGTGCAGGTGGGCATGGGCGACCCCAAGCGTAAAGACCAACTGGCCGCGGCGCACAAGGCCAAGCTGCTCGGCCCGGATATTTTGTACGCGCACGGCAATACGCTGAGCGACAAGGAACTGCGCCTGATCAAAGACAGCGGGGGCGCGGTGTCCATCACGCCGACCGCGGAGACGATGTTTGGCTACGGCCCGCCCACTATCCAACGCCTTTTGGACGCCAAGCTGTCCCCCAGCCTGGGCGTGGACTCCGAGGTGGCCGGCCGCGGCGACCTGTTCTCGCAAATGCAGGCGGTGATCTCCATGCAGCACGCCATGGCGTTCGAAAAGAAGCTGTCCATGCGCCTCGCCCCCGGCCAGATCACCACCCGGGACGTCATCGAATACGCCACAGTCAACGGCGCCCACGCGCTGGGGTTGGGCGACAGGATCGGCACGATCACTCCCGGCAAGGAAGCCGACATCGTACTGCTGCGCGAGCACCACATCAACGTGATGCCGGTGAATGACCCGATCGGCGCCATCGTCTGGGCGATGGACACCAGCAACGTGGACACGGTGCTGGTGGGCGGCAAGGTGCTGAAGCGCGGCGGTGCGCTGGTGGACTTCGAACTCAGCCGCTTGCAAGACCTGGCCGCCAAGGCGCAGAAGCATGTGCTGAAGGCCGCGGGCTAGTCTGGTGCGATTAACGATTTATGCAAGGAAAGAAATCCCCTAAATCTGCAAGCGAATAGACCTTTACAGACTGGTCCTCAGCCGTGACTGGCACCCCTTGAAAGTAATCAGTAAATAACTCAGGGTCGTGCAACAGAATGTAAGCGAAGCCATCCGCCCGCAGCGCGTTAATGGCCTGGGCCATGTCACGCATGCGAAAGTCAGTGCAATCCAGGGGCTCTTCAGCCCGCCACAAACCCAAAAGCAAGTTTGAATCGATATAGTCGAAGGCATTCGGCGGCATCCGGCTGGACATGCCTTCAACGATCGGCCTGCCATGGATGGTTTGCAGAAGCAGGTAGTATTTAGAGGGGCTGTATCCCATGGGGAGATCGATGATTGCAAACTCGTTCTGATCTTCGGCAATTTGCTGATAGATCGGGCTCGTTTCCAAGGGACTAAGCCCAAAAGGCCCGATCCAGTACTCCGCAAAAAGCACCGCACTCAGCAGCACAACCACAGCACTAATCTGCGGCTTTGAATTCAGCCTTTGGAACCAGCCCTTCAAACCGAATGAGGCCAGCATTCCCAGGGGCAGCAATAAGCCAATATGAAAAAGGATGGGGCGCACGCTTCTGAAAATTTGTACGTTGCTTATCAGCAATTCGGCTGGCAGAGGCACCTGCGGATAGACTCTCCCGGCCAATCGCAGAGATGGCCCCAGGCTGAGGACAAGGAAGAGTGCGGCGAGCGCCGCCCACAGCCATATGGCCTTGCGGTCTTTGCGCAAAAACAATGCAGAGAGGCAGGCGAGCAGCGCAACCCATCCCAAATAGGGCGAAGGGTAAACAGCCACGCTCTCAGCAAATTTGCTGCTCCATTGACCAAAGAATGGAGTGAGCAAGGAGTTGGCGGGCGGTGGGACAAAGTAAGAAAGCAGATCAGCCTGGGTTTCATAGGCCGCAAACTTGTTTTCGATCACAAAGGACAAATCGGCACGGTCATCAAAAACAGGTGCGAGCCGCGGCAGCAGGAGTAGGGCAGCGACCGAGACAAAGAGCACGGAAAATTGCCAGAAGTATTTTCTCCGCCAGCCCCGCTCAACCAGGCACTCGTAGAGAAGAAGCACACCAAGGGTTATCACCGCAAATCCAAAGAGATATAAACCAGTCCAGGCCACCAGACCAAGCAGCACCCCGGCAATCAGCGCCATCCATAGCCGCCTTTGCCTGAGGCCAACAAGGAGGCAGAGAACGGCGAGCGGAATGAAGGCCAGGTGAGCCAGGTCGGGATGCCCGCGCAGGTCGGCAAAATGATAGGGCGAGAAGGAATAGATTGCGCCGCCAAACCAGGCGGCCAGGCGGTTCTTCGTCAGCCATAGCGCCAGGAGGTACGCGCAGTACGCGCTCGAAAAGATGGCTATTACGATCATTACCTTGTAGGCGCTGAATATGCCGATCCATTGCGCGAGAAACCAAGTTGCCGCCGTAACCGTCCACGAAGTGGGGTGGAAGGACAGGTCCAGGCCCATGGGATAAAAAAGGTCCTGAGTGTAGTAAAAGGGTTGGCCGGTCGTAACCAGGCGTTCCAGCCACCAAACATCCCACAGCTTCATGAAGGCGTCGCCGCCCACCGGCATCAGGTTCCCGCCCAAGCTGAACAGTAGAGGGTAAGACATGGCCGCCGTGGCAAGCAGGTACGCAAAAATGGCTCCCCTATCTCGACGGAGCCAATTGCCGATGTGCTCGCCTGCCGCTTTGATCCTTGCCGAATCCAGCCTCATTGAGAAACCTCTACTTCAGCAGGTGAGTATAACGTGCGCTTATTCGCAATATGGCCTTGCGTCTTGGACTATGCGGAAGAGGTGGCTCTATGGATTCTTCGCTGGACGGGTTCGGCGATCAGGTGTGGCTTTAAGTACCGCTCAGAATGGCACGGGGTTCGTGGGAATGGAGGCTGACTTGCATGCGGAGATTGCTTCGTCCGCTACGTAGTGAAGCATGTACATGCTTCACTACGTATGCTCCTCGCAATGACGGTGAGCTCTCAGCCGTGGAACTTACGCCTCATGGTTAAAAGCGAGCAGCTCAGTCTCTCCGATGAAGTAGCGGACGTGTGCTCCTCGCAATAATGGTAGGCGCTCTTACGTCCTGTGGTTGAAGGTGAGCAGCTTGAGTTCGCTCATCTCCTCGATGGCATAGCGGATGCCTTCGCGGCCGAGGCCGGATTGCTTCACGCCGCCATACGGCATGTGGTCCATGCGGAAGGTGGAGACGTCGTTGACCATCAGGCCGCCGACCTCGATTTCCTGAAAGGCTTCGTGGATGATGCCCATGTCCCGGGTGAAGAGCCCGGCCTGCAAGCCGAACTCACTGGCATCCACGGCGCGGATCGCCTGGTGCACATCCGCATATTGGTAGAGGCCGAGGATGGGGCCGAAGGCCTCCTGGCAGGAGACCGACATGTTCTCATCAATGGAGGCCAGCACCGTGGGGTGGAACAGCGTGCCCTTGCGCTCGCCGCCGGCGAGCACTTCGCCGCCGCCCGCCTTGGCTTCCTGCACCCATTCGTCCAAGCGCTCGGCGGCGCCGGCGTCGATCATCGGGCCGACGTCGGTCTTCTCGTCCAGCGGGTCGCCGACCACCAGGGCCTTGACCCGCGGCATGAGCGCTTCGGCAAAATCTTCGTAGACGCTTTGAGCGACGTAGACGCGCTGCACGGAAATACAGGATTGCCCGGCATAGGAGAAACCACCCCAGGCAACGCGCTCGGCGGCATAGTCGATGTCGGCGTCATCGTGGACGATGACGCCGGCATTGCCGCCCAGCTCCAGGGTGACGCGCTTCATGCCCGCCTTGCCCTTCAGCGCCCAGCCCACCGCCGGACTCCCGGTGAAGGTGAGCAGCTTGATGCGCGGGTCTTCCACCAGCGGCGCGGCGTCCTTGGTGGCCGAGGGCACTACGGCGTAGCCGCCCTCCGGCCAGCCGGCCTCGAGGATGATCTCGCCCAGCTTGAGCGCGCTGAGCGGCGTGGCGCTGGCCGGGCGCAGGATGATCGGGTTGCCCGCGGCCATCGCCGGGGCCACCTTGTGGGCGACCAGGTTGAGTGGGAAATTGAAGGGCGAAATGCCGGCGATGGGGCCGAGCGGCACGTGGTGCACGTGGGCCACACGGTTCTCAGAGCCGGGCAGCCAGTCCAGCGGCACGATCTCGCCGTAGATGCGTTTGCTCTCCTCGGCGGCGACCTGAAAGGTGAAGGTCGCCCGGTCCACCTCGAGGCGGGCGGTGCGGATGGGCTTGCCCGCCTCGAGCGCGATGGTGCGGGCCAGTTCCTCGGCGCGGGCGGCGATGCCCTGGCTGACCTTGCTGAGCACATCGGCTCGCTTCCAGACCGGCAGCTTGCGCGTGGTTTGGAAGGCAGCGGTGGCTACCTGAATAGCCTGCTCGATCTGTTCCGGCCCGGCGCGGTGCACGACCGCTACCTGGGTATCGTCATAGGGGCTGTGCACGCCAATGGCGTCGCCGGTCTTGATCCATTTGCCATCCAGCAAAACGCCGAATTCGCCCATCTCGGTCTTTTTGGCGTCTTTTGTTGCGCTGCGAGTCTGCGACCCGCGCAGGCGTTTGCTTTCCATCAGTTGTAAGGCTCCTTAATCCAGGTCGGGCTTTTCGATGAGCCCGGCCAATGTGTCGAGAAATTCCGCGCCGCGCAGGCCATCCACCACGCGGTGGTCGCAGGACAGGGTCATGGTCAGGATGGGGCGCACGGCGGGCTTGCCCGCCTGGGCCACGACGCGCTCCACAATGCGCCCCACCGCCAGGATGGCGGCCTGAGGCGCATTGACGATGGCATTGAAGGCATCGATGTTGTACATGCCCAGGTTGCTGATGGTGAAGGTGCCGCCCTGAATATCGTCCGGCCCCAGGGCTTTTGTGGTGGCACGCTCGACGATTTCGGCGCGACGCTGGGCGATGCCCTGCACGCTGAGCTGGTCGGCTTTGTGAACCACGGGCACTACCAGGCCATCGGGCACGCCCACGGCCAGGCCCACGTTGATGTCTTCAATCAACGCAATCGTGCCGCGGGTCCAGGTGGCGTTGACGTTGGGGTGCTTCGCCAGCGCCTTGGCGACCAGCTTGACCAGCATGTCGGTGAAGGTGACTTTGACCTGGGTCTTGCCTTTGCCCTTGAGCTTTTCGCGGGCGGCCATCAGCGCTCCCGCGTCCACTTCGCGGACCAAGTAGAAGTGCGGCACATCCTGCCAGCTTTGGGTGACATGGTCGGCCATCACCCGCCACAAGCTGCCCAGGCTGACCTCGGTCATGCCGGCGGGCAGTGGCGGCGGGGCGGCTGGCGCGGCGGCCAGCGGCAGGTCGATGGCCAGCACGGCGCCCTCGGGGCCGCTACCAGGGATGCTCGCCAGGTCCAGGCCCGCTTCGGCGGCCAGGCGACGCGCCTTGGGCGAGGCCAATACGCGCCCCCCTACCCTGCCGGGGGCTGGACGCAGCCGCCCTTCTAGATAAGCACGCACATCTTCGCGGGTCACGCGGCCGCCGCCCGGCTTGACCTGCGCCAGGTCAATGCCATTTTCGGCAGCCATGCGCAGCGCCACCGGGCTGGCGTTGACCACCACGGCGCGGCCGTTGCCCGCCGGGGGAGCCGCCAGCGGCTGTGCCGGCCTGGCGGCAGGCTGGGCTTGCGGGCGCGGCGCGGCGGCAGGCGGCAGAGCCGCCGGGGCCGCTGGCGCGCTGCGGATGACCGGCGGCGGCGGGGCCGCCTCGCCGGGGGCCAGCAGGTGGGCGATGGCTTCGCCCACGGGCACATCCTGACCCTCGGTGGCGACCACATTGGCCAGCGTGCCGCTCTCGGTCGCCTCGATGGTCACAGTGACCTTGTCAGTCTCCACTTCCATCAGCGGCTCGCCCTTGGTCACCTGCTCCCCCGAGGCTTTGTACCATTTGAGCAGCTTGCCGGTTTCCTGGGCCATCCCCAGGGCGGGCATAATTACGTCAGTGGCCAGGGTTCGCTCCTACACGCGGCCGCAGAGGGCCTTGGCGGTTTCCATCACCGTGTCCGCAGTGGGCACGGTGAGGTCTTCCAGCGCCGGGGAGAAGGGGATGGGCACGTCCATGGCGCCCATCCGCTTGACCGGCGCGTCGAGATAATAGAAAGCGCCATCGGCGATCACCGAGGCGATCTCGGCGGTGACGCCATAGCGCTCGTAACCTTCGTCCACCACAATCGCCCGGCTGGTCTTCTTGGCCGATTCAATGATGGTTTCCTTGTCCAGCGGGAAGGTGGTGCGCGGGTCGACCACCTCGGCCTCGATGCCGATCTCGGCGAGCTTCTCGGCGGCGGCCAGTGAGACCTGCACCATGCTACTGGTGGCCACGATGGTGATGTCGCTGCCGGAGCGCTTGATGTCGGCCACACCGAAGGGGATGGTGTATTCCTCTTCGGGCACTTCGCCCTTGAGCTGGTACATCATCTTGTCTTCGAAGAAGGCCACCGGGTTGTCGTCGCGGATGGCGGTCTTCAGCAGGCCCTTGGCGTCGTACGGGGTCGAGGGGACGACCACCTTGAGGCCGGGGACGTGGCTGAACCAGGCGTGCAGGGACTGCGAATGCTGCGCGGCGGAGCGCCGCGTGGCGCCCATCGTGGTGCGCAGCACCATGGGCACCTTGAGCTTGCCTCCGGACATGTAATGGATCTTGGCCGCCTGGTTGACCATCTGGTCCATGGTCAGCGTAATGAAGTCACCGAACATGATGTCGATGACCGGGCGCATGCCGGTCATCGCCGCCCCCACCCCCAGGCCGGTGATGCCTGGCTCGGAGATGGGCGAGTCGATCACCCGGTCGGGGCCGAACTCGTCCACCAGGCCGAGCAGCACCTTGAAGGCGGTGCCGGCCTCGGCGACGTCTTCGCCCATCACGAACACGGTGGGGTCGCGGCGCAGTTCCTCGGCGAGGGCCTCGCGGATCGCCTCGCCGAAGGTGAGGACGCGGGCGCCGTTCTTCCCGGCCTCAGGCGTAGACATTGGTCTCCACCTCGCTGGGGTCCGGGTACGGCGCATCCAAGGCAAACTGGGCGCCGCGCTCGACCTCGTCTTTGGCCTCGGCCTCGATGCCGTCGAGCACGCTGCGGTCGGTGAGCTTCTCGGCCAGCAGCCAGTCGGCGAACAGGGCAATCGGGTCACGGTTCTCGACCCAGTCGCGCTCCTCTTCTTTGGAGCGGTAATACTCGCGGTTGATGTCGCCAACATGGTGGCCGTGGTAGCGATAGGTGTGGCAGAGCAGGAAAGCGGGGCCTTCGCCACGACGGGCACGCTCCACGACACGCACGGCGGTTTCGTGGACCAGGCGGATGTCCTGCCCGTCCAGCTCTTCGGTGTGGATGCCGAAGGCGTGGGCACGGTCTATTGGCTGGCCCGCGGTGGTCTCTGAAAAATGCGTGTACTCGTTGTACATGTTGTTCTCACAAACGAAGATCACCGGCAGCTTCCACAACTGGGCCAGGTTCATCGTCTCGTAGATCAGGCCCTGCCCCAGCGCGCCTTCGCCGAAGAAGCACACCGCAACCTGGCCGCTGCCACGCCGCTGGGCGGAGAAGCCCGCGCCCACGGCGATGCCGGCGCTGCCGCCCACGATGGCGTTGGCGCCCAGGTTGCCGTTGTCCTGGTCGGCGATGTGCATGGAACCGCCCTTGCCCTTGCAATAGCCGGCGGCCTTGCCGAGCAGCTCGGCGAACATCAGGTCCACTGCAGCGCCTTTGGCGATGCAGTGGCCGTGGCCGCGGTGCGTACTGGTGATGTAGTCGTCGGCGTTCAGCGCCGAGCACACGCCCACGGCGATGGCTTCTTCGCCAATGTAGAGGTGGGCCAGGCCGGGCATCTTGGCCGAGGTGTAGAGTAGATTGACGCGGTCCTCAAAGGCGCGGATGCGCGCCATCTGCTGGTACATGGTCAGCCATTCTTCGGCGTCGGGGCTGCCCGCCGCTTTGGCCGGGGTCTTCGGTTTGGTTTGCTTGGCTGCTTTTGCCATATCGCTCCAGTTACTTTTGCAGGGCTTCGATAACGATGGCGAAATCTTTTTCGCCCAGGCCTATCTCTTGCACGCGTTTGAAGTAGGTATCGCTGGTCTGTGTGACCGGCAGGTTTGCGCCGACCTCATCCGCCAAATCCAGCGCAAGTTGAATGTCCTTGCGCATCATATCCGCATTGAACCAGGCTTGGTCGGGCATCTCGATGAGGAAGGGCGACTTGTATTTGATCAGCGGCGAGGCGACCACGCTGTTGGTGAGCACATCCAGCGCGGTCTGGCGGGGGATGCCGGCCTTCTCAGCCAGCAGCACCGACTCGCTGAGCGCCAGCATCTGGGCGGCGATGTTGAGGTTGACGGCGATCTTCATCGAAACCGCCTGCCCGCTCTCGCCCACGTAGGTGGCCTTCATGCCAATATCGAGCAATACCGGCTCGGCTTTCTTGAAGGCCTCGGGATCGCCGGCGACCATCATGGTCAGCTGGCCCTGCTCCAGGGTGGCCACGCTGCCGGATACCGGCGAGTCCAGCATGGCGGCGCCCTGCGCGGCGGCCTTGGCAGCCAGCTCGCGCACGACTGCCGGGCTGACCGTGCTCATGTCGACGTAGACCTTGCCGGCTCCCAGCCCGGCCAGCACGCCTTCCGGCCCCTCGGCGATTTCGCGCAGCGCCTTGGTGTCGCTGACGATGCTCAGGGTGATGTCGGCCACTTCGGCCGCGGCACGCGGCGTGGCCGCCCAGTACATGCCGACAGAGAGCAGTTCCTCCGCCTTGGAGCGGGTGCGGTTGTAGCCGGTCACGGTGTGGCCGGCGTCCAACAGGCGCTTGACCATACGGCCCCCCATCACGCCCAAGCCAATAAACGCTATGTGTGCCATCTTGCTCCTAAACTCGCCCGCGGCGACTAGCTCTCGGGATACCTGGCGGCCCAATCGCGCTCGAAGCGGAAGGCTTCTTTGGCCGGCGGCAGCGGGCCTTGCGTCTCCAGCCAGGTGACCGGCTCGTCGCCGGCGTTCTCGAAACTGTGGATGCAGCCCACGCCGGTCCAGATGACGTCGCCAGGGCCGAGGTCATGGGTCTGCCCGTCGGCGGTGGCGCGCACCCGCCCGCTGACAATGTAATACGATTCCTCGAAGGCGTGGTCGTGCGGGTCGATCTTGGCGCCGGGTTGGTATTGAATGAGGAAGAGCGACTGGTGTGTGGCGCCAAAAGAGCGGTCCACGAACATTTTGATGGCCACGCCGGTGGTCGGGTCGAAGCCCTCCATCTCGGAGGGTGCGCCTGGCTTGGGCAGCTGGCTCTCGTCGAAGTGGCCGAGGAGCAGCCCGGCCGCGGCGCCCGCGTCCGGCGATGCGGTCTCGGGCGGGAACTGGCCGGGGACGAAGAAGGTGTCGCGGCCATAGTCCGCCGCCCGCGGCTGCGGCGCCTGCATCTCCAGCCAGCGGGCCGCAGCGTCGCCCTGGTTGCGCCAGGCGTGGACGATACCGGTGGGGATCAAGCCGAAATCGCCCGGCCCCAGCGCAAAGGCCAGGTCGCCGATTTGCAGGCTGACCTGGCCTTCCAAAATGTAGAAGCTCTCTTCAAAGGCGTGCAAGTGGTGGTCGATGCCCCCAGCGGCCTCCAGCGTGCAGATGCCAGCGCCCATGTGCACCGAGCCGCTCCCGCGGTCCACGTAGGCCTGGCGGGTGAAGCCGCGGCTGGCGGCTGCGTAACCGGCCGGCGTTTCAGCAGCGATCTGGCTCAGGCTGGAGACGAAGTGCATGGCCGGCGCTACTTCTTCTTGGTCTTGGCCGGCTTGGCAGCCTTGCCGTCCAGCTTGCCATCCGCGCCGGGGGCATCGGGCAGGCCGGCGCCGCCATAGTCCACGCCGGTGTAATCGATGTTGCGATGCGACTGCGTGTCGCGGGTGGTGGGCAGCCAGCCATCGGTGGTGAAGTAGCGTTTGCCGGCCACCATCAATTCCTCGGCGGGGAAGCGGGTGATAACCTCCACGCCGTCTTTGGTGACCACCATCTGCTCTTCGATGCGGGCGGCCGACCAGCCGTCGCTGGCGGGCCAGTAGGTCTCGAGGGCGAAGACCATGCCCTCCTCGATTTCCTGCGGGCTGTCGAAGGAGACCAGACGGCTGAACACCGGCTTCTCCCAAATGGCCAGGCCGACGCCGTGGCCATACTGCAGGGCGAAGCAGGACTCTTCGTTGGGGAAGCCGAACTCCTGCGCCTTGGGCCACAGCTTGACCACATCGGCGGTGGTCACGCCGGGGCGGATGGCGTCGATGGCCGCATCGAGATAATAGCGGCAGCGCTTGTAGGCATCCACCTGCGCCTGGGAAGCGGAACCGATCACGAAGGTGCGGTAGTAGCAGGTGCGGTAGCCCATGTAGGAATGCAGGATGTCGTAGAAGGCCGGGTCGCCGGGTCGCATTACCCGGTCGCTGAAGATGTGCGGGTGAGGGCTGCAGCGCTCACCCGAGATGGCGTTAACCCCCTCGACGTGCTCAGAACCCAACTCGTAGAGCACTTTGTTGACCAGGGCCACGGCTTCGCTCTCGCGCACGCCGGGCCGCATAAAGCGATAGAGTTCCTCGTAGGCCGCATCGACCATCATGCAGGCCATGTTGAGCAGGGTGATCTCGTCTTCGGTCTTGATCACGCGGACATCCTGCATCAACTGCTGGCCGTCGACAACAGTGATGCCCTCGTTCTGCAAGGCGAAGAGCACCGGAGGCTCGACCACATCCACACCCAGCGGTTCGCCGAGCAGGCCGCGCTCCTCGAGTTCAATGCGGATCTTGCGGGCCACGTCTTCGGCGCGCATCGCACCCGGAGGCATGGCGCCGCGCAGCGTGGAAATGCCGGCGCGCGAGCGGCCCTCGCCCAGCCAGGGCGCGTAAAGGGTGTGGTGTTTGGCCGCCGAGCCAAAGTCCCAGTTGACCGGCTCATCGTCCTGAGCCAGCAGGCAGAAGCGGCCCAGCTTATCGATGGCCCAGGTGCCGATGGTGGTATTGGTGATGTAGCGGATGTTGTTCATGTCGAAGCACAGCAAGGCGCCGATCTCCGACTCTTTCAACATGCGCTTCACGCGGGCTAGGCGGGCATTGCGCAGACGGTCGAAGTCTACGCGCTGCTCCCAATCCACTCCCATGGTGCCGTAGGTTCTAAGCATGGCGGCCTCTCGTTTCGATAGTGATGTGGGCACAACTGAAACTCAAACAGGCAGAAACAAATTGGGGAAAATCTTTAATGATATAGTTGCGCCGAGTTTGGCGGTCCGCAACTAAATCAAGGGTTTCTGCTTGAAATCGCATCAATGTTCAAAAGGAAGCTGGTTTTGTTGCGTAAGATTGAACAAATTATAGGGCAAACCCCGTTTTTGTCAATTTGTATTGAACAAATCGGGTAGTATTGGTCAATATGCACGAAGATTTAAGACAAGACGCCGTCGCCATAGGCAAGAAACTGCTGGCGGCCCGCCAGGGGCTGAAGATGAGTTTGCGTGAGCTGGCCAGCACGGCGGAGATCAGCGCCAGCATGCTCAGCCAGATCGAGACCGGCAAAGCCTACCCTTCTGTGCGCTCCCTGTACAAGATCGCCGCGGCGCTGAACGTGCCGCTGGACTACTTCTTCCCCTCCGAGCAGAACGGCGAAGACCACCACGCTGAAGAAGCTGTGCTGGAACCCCACGACTACACCGCCAGCAAGCTGCGCGAGGCAATGCTCTCCGCCGGAGCCGATACGCGGATTGCCGGCTTCGAAACCGCCAAGAAGAACACGCCGGTGGTCAGCCAGAGCAGCCGCCCGCGCATCGAATTGCAGACCGGCATCCAATGGGCACGCCTCACCGTGGGGGCCGAGCCGGGCGCCGAGTTCCTGGAGATCACGTACCAGCCGCAGGCCCAATCCGGCCAAACGATGTCCAGCCACAGCGGCCGCGAGTTCGGCCTGGTGCTGGAGGGCGAGCTATTGGTGGAGCTGGCCTTCGAGAGCCACGTGCTGCACCCCGGTGACAGCATCATCTTCGACTCGACCACCCCGCACCGGCTCTCCAACACCGGCGAGGTGCCGATGCGCGCCCTGTGGGTGGTGCTGAACCAGGATTAGCCCGGCGCACGGCCGTGCGCCCCGACGAAAGCGATACAAAAAAGCGCCGCCCGGTTGGGCGGCGCTTTTGTTATTGGGCCAGGCTGCTGTGCGCCTTGGCCATCAGCTTCTCGGCGATGGCGTGGATGGCGGCTCGTTCTTCATCCGTGCAAGTGGCCACAATTCTGGCGACCAGTTCGCCGCAGTAGGCGCGCACTTTGTCCACGTCTTCCCCGGCGCGGTTCTTGAGCAGTTCGCCCAGCCAGTGGGCGCCGTAGCTGGCGTGGATGGTCTCGTCCGCCCAGTCGTAGTCCATGTCGTGGCGGCTGACCTCATCCTCATATTCGGTAAACGCCTTGATGCGCACGTTCTTGCGGCCGATGTTCTTGGTCTCAAAGAAGAAGAGCATGCCCAGGCGATAGATGGGGTCTTCGCCATGTGCGCTCTGGTAAATGTAATCGCCGAGCGGGATTTCCTCCGGCTCGAAGCCCCAGTGCATCAGGCGGTTGAGGCCCATTTGAGTGTGGCGCGCCTCGTCGTAGGTCCAGTGGGCCGCATCGTGGATGAACTCCCAGCCGAGCTCGCCGGCAAAGGCGTGCAGGATGGCGCCGGCGGTCTCCACAGCCCAGACCTCGTTGAAATGGCTGATGGCGCTGCGCAGCTGCAGGCCGATGCCCTCGCCGTAGGCAAAATTCGGGTCGACGATATCTGGCCAATAGAAGCGCACCTGGTGGAAGCGCTCGTCGCGGGCCGGGTCTTGCGCCAGCCCAAAGGGCTTGCGCTCAGGCAGTTGCGGCGCGGGGATTTGGGGGATCTCCGGTTCGAAGCTGACCCCGCCCAGAGCGTCCAGGGCGGTCTGCAAGCCGGCGGCCCAACGCTCGGCGGCCTCGGCGGCTGCCGGGTCGCCGCTCAGCAACTCGGCGGCCCAGATGCCGAGCTGTTCGATCTGCTCGTTCTTCTCGCGGTGGGCCAGGCGCAGGAAGCGCAGCGTCGGCCCATCGGCGATGGCGTCGGTGTTCTCCAAATAGGCCGCGTAGGCGTCGCGCAATGCAGGCTTGAAGACGCGCTGCAAGCCAAGCAGAAACGCGCCGGAACTGGGGGCATTGATCGCCTCCTCGAACAAGCCGACCAACGGCGCGTCCTTGTCCAGTTCCATCAGGCGGCTGGGGAAGCGCAGTTCGAAGATGCGCTCGCGCAGATCGGTAGCCGTTTCGGCGTCTTGCCAGCTGAACTCGGGCAGCCCGGTCTTGATGTGCACCGGAGCAATGCCGGCCAACCAGCCGGATTGGGCGATGACCAGGGCGCGCTCCAGGAAGAAGAAGCGTTTGAGGATGCCGGCCGCGTCCATGCGCATCCATTGCGCCCGGGGATGCTGCCCGGGGAGGTATTTGGGTTTGGTATCCATCAACTTGCCTTTCCAGCCAAAGCTTCAATCTCCGGGCGGCGGGCCAAGGCAGGCACCACGCCCAGTTTGGTACAAGCCAATGCGCCGGCGGCCACGGCGAACTCCACCGCGGCGAGCAGCGGGCGGCCCTCAGCCAGGGCGGCGCCCAGGGCAGCGTTGAACGCATCGCCGGCGCCGGTGGTGTCCACCACGTCCACTGTATAGCCGGGCACCTCATGCACGCCACTGTCTTCGGCGACCAATGTGGCGCCATGCGCGCCGCGGGTCAGCACCACGTTGCGCGCGCCGCGCGCCTGCAGGGCGCGGGCGGCGGCCACGCGGTCGATCTCGGCGTCCGGCGCCAGGCCGTTCAGCAGGCGCAGTTCGCTCTGGTTCGGGGTGATCACGTCCACCTCGGCGAGCAGCTCATCCGGCAGGCTTTGCGCCGGGGCCGGGTTGAACACCGAGATGGCCCCGTGCTTGCGGGCCAGGCGCATGGCGGCCTGGGCGGTGGGCACAGGGATCTCCAGCACGGTCATAACCACCCGGCTGGCGGCGATCAGGTCCTCGGCGGCTTCCACATCGCCCGGGCTGAGCAGTTCGTTGGCGCCCATGTCCAGGACGATGAAGTTCTCGCCGGCCTGATTGAGCACGATCAGGCCCACACCGGTGTTGCGCTCTGCGGTGGTGATCAGGTGCGCATCCACGCCCTCGGCGGCGTACAAGGGCGCGGCCATCTGGCCGAGCTGGTCTTCGCCGATCTTGACCAGCAGCGAACTGGGCACGCCGAGGCGGGCCACGCCGATGGCCTGGTTGGAGCCTTTGCCGCCCGGCCCCATGTCGAAGTCGCTGCCCGGCAGAGTCTCGCCGGCCACCGGGAAGCGCGAGGCGCGCAGGGTGATGCCCACTGCAAAGCTGCCGACGACGGTCACCCGCGGGGTTGCAGCGGCCATCTCAGTTGCGCTTCCAGGCCGCGGCTAGGTTGGCGTTGAGCCGCGCGGTGTCCACTGTATCCAGCACCTGGACCCGCTTGCCATCCGGCGAGGGTTTGGTGCGGCCCTGACTGGCGCCGAAGGGGATGATCTCCACGCTCTCTTCGCGCAGGGTGAACAGCTCGGGCCAGGCCAGGTAGGCGGTGGTGAGCACGTCCCACATGTAATAAGGCTGGTGGCGCACCAGCGCATAGGCCTGCCCGGCCAAGTCGGAGATCTTGTACTCGTATTGGCCGGCGAGCAGGGCCATGAACTCTTCGGTGAGCGGCACGGTGTTGGTGATGTCCAGCGGGCAGAGCACCACGGGGATCTCGGTCTGCCAGATGGCATGGGCTGCTTCGGGGTCCCAGTAGACGTTCCACTCCATGCTGCCGTCGATGTTGGCGTCTTCGTGCGGGCGCACGTTGCCGGGCACATGCAGCGCGCCGCCCATCCAGAGGATGCGGCTGACTTTGCTCGCCGCCTCGGGCGCGATCTTGAGCGCCTCGGAGAGCGTGGTCAGCGGCCCGGTCTCCAGAAAGGTGACCGGCTGGTCCTGTTCGCTGAGCACGCGGGCCAGGTAGTGCTGGCCGGGCTCGCCCACCAGCGGGGCAAGCACTTCGCCGCGGGCGTTGAGGATGGGCAGGTTATCGATCTGCCAGGAAGTGCGCCTCAGGCGGCGCGGGAAGGGATTGCGCGCCCGCACCGTGCTGGCGGCCACCGGTACCTGCGAGCCGCCCATCAAGTCCAATATCTTGCGCGTGGCGCCAATCGCCGGGTCGATGTAGCAATCCGCTTCGGTGACCACGATGCCCAGCGTTTCCACGTGCGGCAGGCTCATTAAAAGCATGACGCACAAATAGTCATCCAAGCCCCCGTCGTGGCTAAAGAAGACTTTTTCGGTTTTCAAGCGAAGACTCCTTATGTGTTTGGCGAATTTATGCTTCCAAGCGGGTGGTCTTTTGGGTGACACTTTGGCGGCTGACGTTGGCCGAGATGCGGTAGCGGTCGGCGCGCAGCCACAGGTTGGAAAACTCCACCGGCGTGCCGTCGGCCAGCGAGGTGACCTGCTCCATGTACATCACCGGGCTGCGCTCTTCGAGCTTGAGCAGCTCGGCGATGCGGCCTTCCGCCAGGCGGGCTTCGAAGATGCGCCGGCCGCTGACCAGGTGCACGCCGTAGGTCTCCTCCAGGGTTTCGAACAGGCGGTAGCGGGTGAAATCCACCTGGTCGATACCATCGCAATATGAGCAATAGACGTAGTTGTCAAGCACGATCACCGGCTCGCCGTCCACCACGCGCACGCGGTGCAGGTGGAGCACCTGCTCCTCCGGGAGCACCTGGAGCACATCGGCCACGCGGGCATCCGGCTGGATGTAGCGCTGCCCCAACACCAGGGTCTCGAAGGCGATGCCGCGGGCGATCAGGTCTTCGGAGAACGTGATCAGCTGTTCAGCCAGAGGCTGCTCGACAAGCTGGGAGGAGACGAAGGTGCCCCGCCCGTGCACGCGAACCAGCAGACCATCCGAGACGAGCTTCTCGATGGCTTTGCGGATGGTGCCGCGGCTGACCCCGAGCACAGTGACCAATTCCTCCTCCGGGGTGAGCTGGTAGCCGCGCGGCCACTGCTCAGTGAGGATCTGGCCGCGCATCCAATCCACCAGCTGTTGGTAGATGGGCGTGGGGCCTTGATGGTCGATCTGCGGCAGCGAGGTCATTGGCGGTTCCTCGGGCTCCTTGCAGAAACTACAAAACTGTATGGTATACTGCCTGGACGTTCGTAGACGTACACTATTACACCATCGGTGTCCGGTAGCGTCAAGCGTGAGAGATTTTCGCCATCTCCCCCACGGAGCGCAAGCCAACAACTGTTGTTGTGGCGGCTCCAAAATGCAATATTCAGGGACTCTGCTTCACATTCCACCAAATTAAGTCTACAGCCAAAACACCATTCCTGCGTTTCTTTTTCGCAGGAATGGTGTTTATTCGGCCTAAGAACGTAGATTGGGAACGGAGGTGAGTACATCGGGAGTTGACTAGCAAGCCGCAATATTCATGGAGCGCTCCTCCACGGAATCTTCCCCGTGCGCCCTGAACTGGCTATCCCTGAGGAGAACTTAAAGTCCAAGGGGCTGCAATAGCCGCAAGCCGTTGCAGGGACACACTCGTCAACATTATGTAGGAGGATCTCAATGGCTTCAAAAGCAAAGACCCGTGCGGTCCGCATTCCTTTGACCTATGTGGTCGCACTGGTTCCCGTAGCCGCCGCGCTGAACATCGTGGGCGGCACCATCCGCAGTGCGCTGCAGCTGCCGATCTTCTTGGACATGATCGGCACCGCGGTGACCGCGATCGTGCTTGGCCCCTGGTGGGGCGCTCTGGTTGGCGCGATCACCAACATCGTCAACTCCTTCATCTCCGGCCCCATCAGCCTGCCGTTCGCGGTGGTCAATGTGGTCGGTGCTCTGGTTTGGGGTTATGGCCATCGCTGGGGTTGGGGCAAGACCAATGTGGGCTTTTTCCTGCTCAACATCCTGGTCGCTTTCCTCTGCTCCGTGACCGCCGTGCCGATCTACGTGTTCATCTTCGGCGGCGCCACCGGTCACTTCTCCGATGTGATGACCGCCGCTTTCCTGGCCATGGGTCAGAACCTGATCGTTTCGGTGTTCTCGTCGAACATCCTGGTTTCCTTGGCTGACAAGATCATCTCCGGTTACGTGGCCCTGGCCATCATCGAGGCCCTGCCCGCCAACCTGACCCAGAACCTGCAGCTGCCCAAGGCCGAAGGCCTCAACCGCATCATCCTCCCGGTGGTCGGTGTGGTCATCGGTGTGGCGGTCATGTTGGTTGCCATTGCGGTCGCCAACTAGGACCGAGGAAGAGGATTTAGACATGAACAACACTGTTGGTCCAAAAGAGGGTCTGGGCGCTGGCGTGATCGGTATCGGTTTGATGATGCTGTTCCTGCCGGGTGCTGCTCAGCAGATCGCTGACCTGGATTTCGTTGCCAGCGAGCCGTTCTCGATCCTGCTGGGCGCCGTGTACGTGCTGGGTGTGATCATCATCCTGGCCGGCCTCGGCGTGATCTTTGGCAACTTCGATAGCGAATAGAATAGACACCGTTCGCTAGCAAAGGTACAAAGGAGCGAGGGCATGGCGTACTCCGTCTTGCCCTCGCTCTTATCTAACCCCAAGGAGTAATGATGGCCAAAGGAAAGCCTGTCATCGAATTCAAGGACGTGAGCTTTGCCTACGCGGCAGCCAGCGATCGGCCGTACGCAATCGAAGACATCAACCTGACGATCTACGAGGGCGAATACGTGGCCTTGCTGGGCCTGAACGGCGCCGGCAAAACCAGCCTGCAGTTGTGCATCAATGGCGTTATCCCCAACAGCATCATGGGCGAATTCTCCGGCGAGTTCCTCGTCTACGGTCAAGATACCGAAACCGCATCCGTGCGTGAGCTGGCCAAGCTGGTCGGCATGGTATTCGACAATCCCGAATTCCAGCTGAGCCAGATGAGCGTGGCCGAGGAGATCGCCCTGGGCATGGAAAACCTGGGCTTCAGCTTCGAGGAGATGAACCGCATCATCCCCGAAGTGCTGGAGATCGTGGGCCTCTCGGGCCTGGAGGAGCGCTCACCGTTTGCGCTTTCCGGCGGCCAGCAGCAGCGGCTGTCGATCGCCTCGGCACTGGCGATGCGCCCCAAGATCCTGGTGATGGACGAACCCACTTCGAACGTGGACCCCATCGGCAAGGAAGAAATCTTCGCCGTGGCCGCCAAGCTGAACAAGGAAGAGAACATGACCATCATCATGGCGGAACATGAGGTGGAGGTGATGGCCGCCTACGCCGACCGGGTGATCGTGATGGACCAGGGCAAGATCCTGTTGAACGGCACACCCAAGGAAGTCTTCAGCGAATCCGACCTGATCCAGAAGCTGGGCCTGCGTACGCCGCAGGTGACCGAATTGGCCGCCAAACTCCACAAGAAGGGCTCGCGCAAGTACAGCAAGGGCTACCCCGTCACCCTGGACGAAGCCGCAGCCAGCCTGCGCTAGGAAGAGAATGATGAGCGCCAAACCGATTGTCCAAGTAGAAAACGTGACCCACATCTATTCACGCGGCAACGTGGTCGCGCTGGATGACGTCTCGCTGACGATCAACCGCGGCGAGATCGTGGGCCTGATCGGCCAGAACGGCTCCGGCAAGACCACGCTGGTCAAGCACATGAACTCGCTGCTCAAGCCCACCAAAGGGCGCATCCTGATCGACGGCGAGGACACCGAGAAGCAGAGTGTGCAGGCCATGTCTGCCAAGGTGGGCTACGTGTACCAGAACCCCAACCACCAGCTCTTCGCCCGCACCGTGGTGGACGAGCTGGAGTTCGGCCCGCGCAACCTGAAGCTGGATGAAGCTGAGATCGAAGCCCGCCGCGAAGAAGCGATCGAGTTCTTCGGGCTGGAGGAGATGCGCGAGCTGCACCCCTACCGCATCGGCTTCCCGCTGCGCAAGCTGGTCGGCATGGCTTCGATCTTCACGATGCGCCCGGATGTATTCATTCTCGACGAGCCGACCACCGGCCAGGACAACATCACCACCCAGCGCGTGTACAAGCTGATCCGCCGGCTGCGCGAGAACGGGCACACCGTGATCTGCGTGGCACACGACATGATCCTGCTGGCCGAGGTGGTCGACCGCCTACTGGTGATGCGCGACGGCCACCTGATCGCCGACGATACGCCGCGCAAGGTCTTCGCCATGAACGAAATCATGGAGAGCACCCACCTGGCCCCCCCGCAGATCACCCAATTGTCGCTGCAGTTGAACAAGCGCAAAGTGGTGCTCTCGGTGGACGAGATGCTGAAAGAGTTGAAGTCCTAGCGGCTTCCGGAGGAGACACTCATGCAAGGCATTGCAGTACCCATTTCCGTAGTCCCCGGCAACTCGCCGATCCATCGCATCAACCCGCTGCCCAAAATGGCCTGGATGGTTGGCGTGCTGGTCATCTCGTTCGTCACGCGCAACCCGGTGATCCTGGGCGGCGTGTTCCTGCTGGGCCTGCTCTTCGTGACCATCGCCCAGATTTGGCCATCCTACCTGCGGGTGGTGATGATCCTGTTCCCGATCAGCCTGACGCTGATCCTGCTGCAGAGCATCGCGCCGGCCTTCCCGCAGCCTTGGTCGCCCATCGTGGATGTGGGGCCGTTCACCATCTGGCAGGAGGGCATTTACAGCGGGCTCTCGCTGCTCTTGCGCATCATGTGCATGACCACCTTCGCGATGGTGATGATCATGACCTCGCACCCCAGCGACATCTTCGCTTCCATGCAGAAGATCGGCCTGCCCTACACGATGAACTTCATCCTGACCATGACCCTGCAGCTGATCCCTATCCTGCAGAGCGAGTTCAACACGGTGCTCAAGGCGCAGAAGTCGCGCGGCTTGAAGGGCACCGGCTTCGCCGCCATCCTGCCCAGCATGGTGCCGGTCTTCGTGGGCGCCATCGAGCGCGTGCAGCAGCTCTCCATCTCGCTGGAATCGCGCGCCTTCGGCAGCACCGGCAAGAAGACCAGCTATCGCCAGGTGCAGTTCGGCCTGAAGGACGCGCTGGTGATGGCTGCCGGGATGGCCTTTAGCTGCATAATGAGCTACTGGCTGCTGACCGACCCAACCTTGGATTGGAGCCGCACGCTGACCTTTTCGCCGGCCTTCGCCCTGACGCTGTTCTTCGGAGCCGGCATCGGCTTCCTGCTCTTCGTCGTCCTGGCGCTGCGCCTGGTGCTGACCGCGTAACAAGCAGCAAGGAGACAAAAGCCGTGGCCAGCCCGCAGCGGATGCACCACATCGACATGCAGGCCGGGGATGTGGGCCGCTATGTCCTGCTGCCGGGGGACCCAGGGCGCACGGAAACGATCGCCGCGCAGCTTGAAGACGGTCGCGAAGTCGCCTACAAGCGCGAGTACCGCACCTTTACAGGCACGCTGCTGGGCGAGAAGGTCTCGGTGACCTCCACCGGCATCGGCAACCCTTCGGCGGCCATTGCCATTGAGGAGCTGATCATGCTGGGGGCGGACACCTTCATCCGCGTGGGCACCTCCGGCGCGATGCAGCCGCACATCGTGCCGGGCGACCTGGCCATCGTCAGCGGCGCCATCCGCGACGAGGGCACCAGCAAGCACTACCTGCCGGCGGAGTTCCCGGCGGTGCCCCACCTGGATGTACTGCTGGCCCTGCGCCAGGCCGCGGAGCAGCTGGGGCTGCGGCACCATGTGGGCTTTTCGCACAGCAAGGATTCGTTCTACGCGCAGCACGCCCCGGAGCGCATGCCGATCGCCAGTGAGTTGCAGGCGCGCTGGCTGGCCTGGATGGCGGGCGGCGCGATCTGCGCCGAGATGGAATCGGCGATCCTGTTCATCCTGGGCAGCATCTACCGCAAGCGCACGGGGTCTGTGCTGCTGATGGCGATCAACCAGACGGCGCCCACCCCACTGCCCCCGGCGCGCGAGCAGGAGCACAGCGTGCAAACGGCCATTGAGGCCATGAAAATTTTGATCCGACAGGACCAGCAAAAGGAAGCGCAATAATGGACAAGCAACACCACATCGACTTGAAGCCGGGCGACGCGGGCCGCTATGTGCTCTTGCCCGGCGACCCCGGCCGCACCGAGCTGATCGCCTCGTATTTCGACGACGCCAAAGAGATCGCCTACAAACGCGAGTACCGCACCTTCACCGGCACGCTGCTCGGCGAGAAAGTCACGGTGACCTCAACGGGCATTGGCTGCCCCTCGGCGGCCATCGCGATTGAGGAGCTGATCGCCATCGGCGCGGACACCTTCATCCGCGTGGGCACCTCCGGCGGCATCCAGCCGGACACAATCAACGGTGAAGTGGCCGTGATCAACGCGGCGATCCGCGACGAGGGCACCACCCTGCATTACATGCCGGTGGAGTTCCCCGCGGTGGCCGACCTGGATGTAACCCTGGCGCTGCGCAAAGCCGCCCAGGACCTGGAACTGCCCCACCGCGTGGGCGTCTCGCAAACCAAGGACTCCTTCTATGGGCAGCACGCGCCCAAGCGGATGCCGGTGGCCAACCGCCTGCTGGACCGCTGGAAAGCCTGGACCGATGGCGGGGCGATCTGCTCCGAAATGGAGGCCGCGGTGCTGCTCGTGATCGGCAACATCCACCGGGTGCGCGTGGGCGGGGTGATGCTGATGGGCAAGTTCGAAAAGCTCCCCGAGACCCCCGAAGAGCTGGAGGTCTTCAGCCAGCAGTTCGACATCAACAAGCCGATCCGCGTGGCGGTAGAGGCGCTCAAGACTTTGATCGAAGCCGACCGCGCCAAAAGCGCGAGCTAAATGAGGAGAAAGCATGAAACAACACCACATTGATCTGGAGCCAGGGGATGTGGGGCGCTACGTGCTGCTGCCTGGCGACCCCGGCCGCACTGAACTGATCGCCTCCTACTTCGACAACGCCAAAGAAGTCGCCTACAAGCGCGAGTACCGCACCTTCACCGGCACGCTGCTCGGCGAGAAGGTCTCGGTGACTTCAACAGGCATCGGCTGCCCCTCGGCGGCCATCGCCATCGAGGAATTGATCGCCATCGGCGCCGATACCTTCATCCGCGTGGGCACCTCCGGTGGCATGCAGCCGCACCTCATCCCGGGCGAGCTGGCCATCGTCAACGCGGCGATCCGCGACGAGGGCACTTCTTCGCACTACCTGCCGATCGAGTTCCCCGCGGTGGCCGACATCGATATCGTGGCCACGCTGCGCGAGGCCTGCGAGAAATTGGGCACGCCCTACCATGTGGGCATCAGCCAATCCAAGGACTCCTTCTACGGGCAGCATGCGCCGCAGCGTATGCCGGTGGCCGACCACCTGCTGGACCGCTGGAAGGCCTGGATCGCCGGCGGGGCGATCTGCTCCGAGATGGAAGCCTCCACGCTGTTCGCCATCGCCAGCATCCACCGCAAACGCTGCGGCGGGGTGATGCAGATCATGGCCAACCAGGAGGCCCCCGAGAAAGTGGAGCCTTACCGCGACCTGACCCGCATGCTGGAAACGGTCACCGAAGCCCTGAAGATCCTCATCGAGCGCGATCGCGCTCAAGGAAGCTAAGCAATGCGTAATCTGGAGAACAAACAACACCATATTGACCTGAAGCCTGGGGATGTGGGCCGCTACGTGCTGCTGCCTGGTGACCCCGGCCGCACCGAGCTAATCGCCTCGTATTTCGACGACGCCAAAGAGATCGCTTACAAGCGCGAATACCGCACCTTTACCGGCACCCTGCTGGGCGAGAAGGTCTCGGTGACCTCGACGGGGATCGGCTGTCCTTCGGCGGCCATCGCCATCGAGGAACTGATCGCCATCGGCGCCGACACCTTCATCCGCGTGGGCACCTCCGGCGGCATGCAGCCCGGCACGCAGACTGGCGAGGTGGCCGTGGTCAGCGGGGCGATTCGCGACGAAGGCACCACCAGCCACTACATGCCGATCGAGTTCCCCGCGGTGGCCGACCTGGACGTGACCCTGGCGCTGCGCAAAGCCGCGATTGACCTGGGGCAGCCCTACCGCGTGGGCGTCTCACAGTCCAAGGACTCCTTTTACGGCGAGGTGAGCCCCGAGCGCATGCCGGTAGCCCGCCGCCTGCAGGACCGCTGGAAGGCCTGGGTGGACGGCGGGGCGGTCTGCTCCGAGATGGAAGCCTCGGCGCTGTTCGTCATTGCCAGCATCCAGCGGGTGCGCGCCGGCGGCGTGATGCTGATGGCCAACATCGAGAGCCACCCCGAAACCCCGGAACATCTCGAGGAATTTCAGCGCGAGTTCGACATCAACAAGGCCATCCGCGTCGCCGTGGAAGCCTTCAAGACCCTGATCGAGGCCGACCGCGCCAAAGCCAAAAGCTAACGCCGCAACCGGAACCCCATGCTAAGCACCGACATCCAAAAGCTCAAAAAGAGCTTTCCTGACTATATTGCCGCGGTCGAAAAACACTACCGCTGGAACTTCGCGGTGATCGCGCTGGACGCCTCGTTCTTCGCCTTCTCGGTGGCCATGCTGTCGCAAGACACGATCATCCCCTACTTCGTGTCGCACCTCAGCGCGCACCCGGCCTTCATCGGTCTGGTGCCGGCGATCTACTACCTGGGCTACTTCTTCCCGCAACTGCTGGGCGCTTTCCTGGTGAACGGCCGGCCGACGCGCAAATGGGCCATCTTCTGGATCGCGGTCACCGAGCGCATCGGCATCCTGGCCATCGCCGTGGTGGCGCAGCTGACCGGCATCATCAGCAACAACCTGGCTCTGGGCGTGCTGATGATGTCGTACCTGGTCTTCTCGGTGACCAACGGCCTGATCGGCCCGGCCTACGGCGACTTTATCAGCAAGAACATCATCCGCAACCGCGGCTTCTTCTATGGCGTGATGAACGGCCTGGGCGGAGTGCTGGGTCTGACCGCCTCGCTGGTGGCCACCCGCCTGCTGGGCAGCTACGACTTCCCCAGCAACCTGCGCTACCTGTTCTGGATCGGCTTCGCCACTTCGTTCATCTCGCCGTTTTTCATCGCCAGCTTCCGGGAAACGCCCTTCCCCATCGAGAGCAAGACCGAAGACCTGAAGACCTTTCTCAAGAACATCCCTGGCCACATCCGCGCCTCGGTGGGCTTCAAGCGCTTCCTGATCGTGCGCGGTCTGATGGGCTTCGGCATCATGGGCAACGCCTTCTTCGCGCTGTACGCCATCGACCGCTTCGGGCTGAGCAGCGGCGCGGTGGGCACCTTCACGATGATCATCCTGCTGACCCAGATGTTGTTCGGCTTCATCTGGGGCTGGTTGGGGGACCGCTTCGGTTTCAAGATCGTCTATGTGGTGGAGAGCGGGCTGTTCATCCTCACCGGCGTGTTGGCGATGACCGCCATCGCCCCCTGGGCTTTCTACCTGATCGCGGTGTGCATGGGCGGCGTATACGCCGCCTTCCGGGTGGCCGACCCCAACATGGTCTTCGAGCTGGCCTCGCCGGAGCAGACCAGCCGCTTCATCGGCATCTCCAACACCTTCGTGGCGCCGATCCTCACCGTGGCCCCGCTGGTGGGCAGCCTGATCGTGGACGGCCTCTCGCACCAGGCGCTGTTCATCGCCGTGCTGGTGGTAGGCCTGCTTTCGCTGTGGCTGTGCCTGCGCTACCTGCCCAACACGCGCCGGGAGGCCGCCGCGGCCAAATAGCGGTACACTTTTGCACATGGATGCACTCGAAACGCTGGCCGGCGAGCAGTATTGTTACCTGACCACCACGGGACGCCGTACGGGCAAGCCGCACGAGATCGAGATCTGGTTTGGCCTGGAGAACGGCGTGCTCTATCTGCTCTCCGGCGGCCGGGAGCGCTCCGACTGGGTGCGCAATCTGCAGGCCAACCCGTCCGTTTCGCTGCGCATCGGCAAGGCGCACTTTAGCGGCGTGGCCCGCCTGGTGGAAGCGGAAGACGAGGACGCGCTGGCCCGCGGCCTGCTGGCCGCCAAGTACTACGGCTGGCGCGAGGGCCAGCCGCTGGGCGACTGGGCGCGCCGCTCGCTGCCCGTCGCGGTGGCGCTGCAGCCAGCATAGAAGCGGGTATAATAATTTCGGTAGTTCGCTGGGGATTCGTCTAGCGGTAGGACGTCTGACTCTGGATCAGAAAGCTCTGGTTCGAATCCAGAATCCCCATCAGGAAAGCTGTTAGCAATTAGCTAACAGCTTTTATTATCTGTCCTCGAACGATGCGAGCACATCAACAACGATTTTCCTTGCAGCCTTAATGCCATCTTCTGCGACAGCCCGGTCATTGAGTTCCATTAAGGCTTCATCTGGATATCGAGTTTCAAAATAAAACTCAGATAAGGTCGCCAGCTCAGTCAGGTGTTGTTTGATATTCAGTCCGAGACCTGCGCAAACGCTTTCCAAACGAACCAAATTATGCGTTTTGGGTGGGATTTGCCCTTTGGAATAGATGAAGGCCTTTAGCACCAGTTCCACAGCCTGCTGACTAAGAAAACAGACCAATGGGAGTTCTCCAGCGGGAGATTGTCTTGAGCCCACTTAAGATTGTCTTTCGCTTTCTTGACCCAGGGAGCGTACGTTTGACCCGCCATATTATTCTTCGGCTTGGTAGAGAATCTTGCCTTTTTTGACCTCGCGAGCAAATAAATCCCCGCCTTTTAAGCGCTCGTCAAATTGCTGCTCAGAAAATATATGCAAGTCGACCTCTGGCTGCCAATCGTAGCCAGATTTGGCGAGAGCCAGAAATACTTTCGCTTTCTGTCCAAGCCGAGTGGCCTTTTTCTGAATGATAGCGATATCCACATCGCTATCCGGACCGGTATTTCCATGACTTTGCGAGCCAAATAAAATAATCCGCTCAGGTGAAGTCTCCCGGCGGATGGTTTCAACAATCAGGTCTATCCCAGCAATTTCTTTCGTCGGCACAACTCAATTATAGCAGTCAGGCGCCTGCTAACTGCTCATCCGATCCAGCAAACCCGCATACTCACGGTTCATCTCGGCGAAGGTGGGCGGCTGCGGCGGTTGGTGGTAGGGGAAATCCGGCGCTGGATTTCAGGCGGGTGAAGGCGGCCTGGGCTGCGGCCTGGTGGTCCTCGAAATCCAGCAGCGGTCGCGGACGGACATGCCAGTAACTTTGGGCTGCGTGGCGGCGCCTGGCCCGCTGGCAGCTCGTATTCCAAAGTCTCGACGAGCTGATACGACAGCACCTCGAGGGTGCTGTCGGTCAGCTTGGCGAAGACCTCGTGCATGGGGATGGTCTCCTCCACGCGGCCGAACCAGCGCAGCAGGCGGCCCAGCGCCCCGCTGAAGGCGGGGCTTTTGGCCGCCGCAAGCAGGGCCGCCCGGCTGCCGAGCCGGCGCAGCAGCGCCGCCGCCCGGCGCATCCAGCGGCGGCGGGCCGGCGAGAAGCTGAAGGCACGCTGGGTGAGCGCCGGCGAGATCAGGATGACGCGCTCGACGCGCGGCCTCAGGCGATGCAAAGTGGACATGGCGAAGCGCGCGGCGTGCCGGAAAGTGTACGCAAGTCGCCAGCGGGCTGCCCGGGCCTGCCTTATAATCGCTTTCGTGAACCCCTCTTTCAAGCTTTTCCGCCTGCAGCAAGTGGACAGCCAACTCGACGAAGAGAGCTGCGCAAGCGCCAAGCCGAAATCGAGCGCCTGCTCAGCGAAGACAGCGTGCTGCAAACGGCCCAAGCGGCCTGGCAGGCCGCGGGGCAGGCCAACCAGGCGGCCGAGAAAGAATTGCAGCCTTGAGCCGGGCACGAGGCTGTGAGTGAAAGCCTGGCACATGAACTAAACAGAACCAGGACCAGCTCTACGGCGGGGGCGTGAGCAACCCCAAAGAGCTGCAAGACCTGCAGGCCGAAGCCGAGGCGCTGGGTCGCCAGCTCAGCACGCTGGAAGATACCGAACTGGACAAGCTGGCCGCCAGCGAAGAACGCGCCGCCGCGCTACAAACGGCTATCGCTGAGTTGGAAGCGGTCACTGCCCAGCGCGGCGCGGAAAGCCAAAGCCTGGGTAAGGAAGCAGATCGAGCTGAAGAGGAAATCGCCCGCCTGGAGGCGGACCGCGAGCTGGCGCTGAAGGGCGTCGAGGCCGAGCCGCTGGCGCTGTACACGCAGCTGCGCGGGACCAAGGCTGGGCTGGCGGTGGCCAAGGTGGCAGGCGGTAGCTGCGGCGCCTGCGGCGCGGAGCTCTCGGCGGCGCTGGCGCGAAGGCAGCCGCTTCGCCCAGCGGATTAGCCCGCTGCAGCGCCTGGCGAATTTTGTACGCTGGTTAGCTGTTGGCCGGCTGACACAAAGCGCATTTGGAGCTATGGATAAAAAAAAAGACAAGCGCTAACAAGCGTGTCTTTCAGTGTAACTTCAGTTCGCGATCGTGAATCGGCCCTGAAAGACGCCAGCCGCATCGTAAATGTCGAACTGATAAAGGTGGTTGCCTGCATTATTCGGGTTGACACCCAAGTCAGTCACTACAACGTACCAACGCTGTTTGCTATGGCTGCCTGATAGGTAAGCGAGTCGCCGGTATTCATCGAAGCAATCCTGCATAGGGAACAAACGCCACCAGGCCGTTCTCGGAGAAGATTTTGATGCCATTCTCGTGAACAACGCCCAGCAAAGAGATCCCTCGGGTAAATGATACGACGCCCGTTATCAGATTCCACCAGCTCGCTCACCACTTCGCGGATCTTGCCGATGAGGAATTCGAAGTTAATCCAGGTGTAGGTTTTACTCCCGCTGGTCACGCTTCCACCCTGTGGATCCAGCAGGTCGAGCTCATCCTGATAAACACCGAACAAGGTTAGCTTATCAGTGCCTTTGCCACCATCAATAATGCCGAGGATCGTGGCGCCTTCTGCGACGGCTACCTCATCGTCACCGCCATTGCCGAAGATGGAGGCAACGCCATCGGCCAACACATCGCCCAGCACGGTTCCATTGATCACGATGATATCGTTGCCGCCTGAACCACCCAACAAGCTGGCGATGCCGTCTCCCACTATGTTGCCGCCAACCGTGCCGTTGATGATGATCGTGTCATCGCCGCCATTGCCGCCCAAAAAATTGAGTATCCCATCTCCCATTACATCCCCGGAGGTTGTCCCGTTGATGATCTGATCATCACCACCGTTGGTGAACCCCCCGGAAAGAACGCCATCGCCATATACGCTGTGCCCTAGAAGGTTTTCCCCGACTTGCCCGTTGAGCGTGATGCTGTCATCTCCCAGACCACCCGACACGTTCAGTCGATAGATTCTTCTGGCGTCCCCGCCCCCACCTTCCCAGGTATTGAAGCCCAGGTGTCAGATCACTTGGGTGAGGGACGTTATCATGTGTTTGCCGTCCACACAGTCGGCTGCAAGCACTGGCGCCGCCAAGAAAGCACTAAATACCAAAGCAAGAATAAGGGAAGCGCTTAATGAGCGCGCCACCGAAGTATAGGCTCGGCTCTTCAGGTGTTTCATGATGCCCTCCTCCAACCTCACATAACTGTTAGTTGAAAAACTATACAGCCAAAGGTGCTTAAAAAAGATTAATCTTTTCGGTGCCCCCAAGCACTTGCACCCTTTGGCACAAACCGCTGTGCTCTTGTTTAAAAGCCAGGTCGAACCAAAAGAAGGCCCTGATGCAGGCTGGGTAGGACTGCTCTGAAAAATTGAGGAAGCTTTTAGAAAGTCTGCGTTTGCCGGCGCGGCGTTAGATCATTTTCAAGATGCGCGCCTGGGCCTCGCTGCTATCCATGTCCAAAATCGAGACCAGTTTGTCGCGGCCGGTATCACCGGCGATGATTTCGATACGCGAGCGGGAGACGTCCAAGACCTTCGAAAGGAAGCCGATCAGGGCCTCGTTGGCCTTGCCCTCCACCGGCGGCGCGGTGAGGCGGATCTTGATCGTCTGGTCGGGCAGCACTTCGACGATCTCATCGCGCCGCGCTCGGGGGGTGACGCGGATGGCCAACGCCGCCCCGCGGCGGCCGTCGGACAGTTTGGGCGACTTCTTGCTGACGTTCATGGCTAGAAGCTTAGCAGATTGGCCAGCATATTGCCCAGCAAATTGATAAGCAGGATGAGCACCAGTGGGCTGAAATCCAACCCGGCCACCGGCGGCATGATGCGGCGAATGGGCGAGAGCAGCGGCTCAATGATGCGCTCCAGGCCCTCGCGCAGTACGTGGTACGGCGGCAAAAAGTAGCTCATGACTACATGCAGGATGACCATCCAGGTCAGCACATTGACCAGCAAGCGAAGCAATTCAATCATCGTGTCTCCGTTTATGTCGGCCGGGCGCCGAGAATTGCGCTGCCTACGCGCAGCAGAGTGGCGCCTTCCGCAATGGCCGCCTCAAAGTCCGAACTCATGCCCATCGAGAGTTGGCTCCAGTCCCGGCCCGGGAAGCGGCCGGCGAGTTCCGCCAGCAAAGCACGAGTGCGCGTAAAGTAAGGTCGGGCCTGGTCTGGGGTTTCAGTTTGGGGAGCCATGCACATTAAGCCACGGATGTGAAGATTGGGCAACTGCAGCACCGTCTCGATTTCGGGCAGCGCCGCCGCCCATGCAGCGGCGTCGTGGACCGGCCAGCCGTGCTTGCTGGCTTCGCCCCCCGGGTTCACCTCCAGCAGCGCGGGCAAACTGCGCCCGGCGGCCTCAGCCGCCCGGCTGAGCCGCCCCGCCAGCCGCAAGCTGTCCACCGAATGCACCAGGTCGAAGTGGGCGGCCACGTCGCCGGTTTTGCGGCTCTGCACATGGCCGATCATATGCCAATGCAGGTCGGGCAGCCCCGCCAACGCGGCACGCTTCTCCAGTGCCTCGGCCACGTAGCTTTCGCCCAGGTCGCGCACGCCGAGTTGGTGCAAGATTGTCAGGTCTTCGGCCGGATGGCCCTTGGTCACCACCACCAGGCGAACCCCATCCCCGGCGCGGCCAGCGCGGGCCGCGGCGGCGGCAATGCGTTCCTGCACCGCGTCCAAATTGGCGCGCAGCTCGGCGGTGCGACTCATCCCAGGGCCAACAGCGCGCCGAAGCGCCCGGTCTTGCCGCCAGAACCGCGGTGGGAGAACCAGTCGGCCTGGTTTTCATACGTGCACAGACCAGATTGTTCGATGCGCCCCACCCCAGCCTGCTGCAATACATGTTGGTTGGCGGCGGCCAGGTCGAAGTGCGTCTTCTCGCCGTAAAGCGGCAGCAGGCCTTCGGCGAGGTCGCCGAAGGCCGCGCGCACCTCGGCGACCACCTCCGGCCCGATTTCGTAGCGGGCCGCCGAAATCGCCGGGCCAATGCCGGCCAGCAGGTCACCCGGCTGGCTGCCGTAGTGGGCCTGCATGGCCTCCGCGGCTTTGGCGGCCACGCGCTGCAGCGTGCCGCGCCAGCCGGCGTGCGCCAGGCCGATGGCCCGGCGGACCGGGTCGACCAGCAACAGCGGGACGCAGTCCGCGTAGCGCATGAACAAAGTGACCTCGGGTTTATCGGTAATGATGATGTCCGCCTGCAGCGGGCGTTCCTGGTCCGCGGGGCGCGGCGCGTCGGCCACAAGCACGTGAGTGCCGTGCACCAGCCAACTGTCGAACATGGAGGCGCGCGCTCGGCCTGCGGCGGCAAAGCAGCGCAGCAGGTTCTCTTGCACGTGTTCCGGCTGGTCGCCGACCATGGCGCCGACGTTCAACTCGGCGAACGGCCCCTGGCTCACCCCACCCTCGCGGGTGAAGACCGCCTGGGTGACCCCGGCGTCTTTGAACAAGTCGAATTGAAAATAGCGCAGCCCGGCTGCGGCCTGGGAGGGCATCTTACTTGCGGGTTTTGCCCTTGAGGCGCGCTTGCTTGCTGGCGGTGGTCAGGCGCGTTTCCGCCATCGAATCCTCCAGGATGGGGAAGCCGAACCAGGCGGTGCTCAGCCCGAAGAGCACACCGGTAATCGTGCGCAGCAATGGGGTGCTCTCGCGGTGCTCCCAAAGGCTGAAGCCGGGTATCTGGCTGAAGAGCTGGCTGAACCCGTCCAGCGCGATGGGGGCAATGCCAATCAGTATCCAGGCCCAGAAAGGCAGGGGGCGCAGCCGCCGCCCGCTGGCCGCGTAGACCAGCCCGAAGAGCAGCATGCTGCCGTAAATGGCGATATCACGCTCGCAATAGGCCACCTTGTAGCCCATCTGCTCGTTGCCGATGAAGCGGCGCGCCTCCAGCAGGCTGCCCGGACTGTTCTCGTCGATGCCGGTGGCCTGCTCGAAGGTCTGATAGCCCTCCACGCCGGCCATGGCACGGGGGTAGAAGGGTTGCTCGCCGTAGAGGAACCAGGAACGATAGGCCAACTGGTGACACAAGGCGCCGTAGATGCCGTAAATGGGCCGGGCCAGCTGCGGGTAACCGGCGTTCATCAGCGTGGGCGCCAGAAAGGGCAGCCCCACATACAGGAAGAGCAGCAGATTCAGGATTGTCAGGTAGCTGCGGCTGAGCCAGTTGCTGACGCGGTCGCTGTTGGTCAGCTGGCTGCCGCGTGCTTTGCGCTGCTGGAACTTAGGGTCGTCGGCGAGCTGCTCCTGGCGGTTGTGGGCCGCCGAGAGGGTGGCCTGCAGCCGGCGGCGGTCAAAAGGCGCCTCCAGCGTATACGGCCCGGCCTGCACCACCGGCACGCGGTCGCCATAGGCAGCCTTCAATTCAGGGTCTTCATCAATATCCACCAGGGCGAGATTGTGCGGGATTTGGGCCTGCAAAGCCTGCAGGTCCTCCTTCGCCGTTTCACACAGCGAACAGTTGTCTTTGGTGTACAAGGTGACGGTAATCAAGGCAAGACTCCCATTTCAGCCAGATAGTTATCCAAAATCTGTTCACTCATCTCGCCGATGTGAAAATGGCGAATAAAACCCTGTGGGTCAACAAAAAAGGTGCTGGGGTAGCCGCGCACGCGGTAGATCTCCTGCACTTCCCCGGCGGGGTCGAGCAATATCGGGAAGCTCAGCCCCAACTCGTCCACGAAGGCTTGCACCAGGTCAGCGGGCTCGGCGAAGTCCACGGCCAGCACAGTGAAGCCGCCGTGATTATAGCGCGCCTGGATGGCGGGCATTTCCAGCCGGCAGGGGCCGCACCAGGTGGCCCAAAAATTGATCAGCACCACCTCGCCGCGCAGCTGGCTCAGGCGCACTGTCTCGCCCTGCAGGTTCTGCAAGGCGAAGTCGGGCGCCCGGGCGCCCACTTCAGGCGCCGGCCCACTGAAAGCCGGCGCGGCGCAGGCCGCCAGGGCCAGGAGCGCGAACAAGCCAGCCAGCCGGTGTTTCATGCGCTAAAGAGCCAGGAAGGGGAACGCCCCGGCCAGGTACAGGGCAGCCAGCGCCAGCAGGCTGAGCCCCGCGCCGAGGAACCAATAGTCCACAAAGGGCTTGCCGCGGCGCTGCGCCCACCAGCCGGCGGCCAGGCCCAGCAGCAGGGCCAGGCCGATGGCGGCCAGCAGCAGCAGGCCTACGCGGCCCTCATCGAGGATGTCGAAGAAAGCGCCCAGGTTGGCCAGGGTGGAGAGCCGCCCGCTGAACAGCAGCACGCCCACCAAGGTCAGCACCACGCCCATCACACGCTGCACGCTGGCCCCCAAACCTGGATGGCGGCGCAGCAGGTAGGTGACCCAGCCAATCTGGCCGGCAGCCAGCAGGAAGGGGACGGCCAGGCCGGCCGAGTAGGCGCTGAGCAGCCAGGCGCCTTGCACCGGCGAGCCGCCGTTGGCCGCCAGGGTGAGGATGACGCCGAGCGCGGGACCGATGCACGGCGTCCAGCCCGCCGAAAAGAAGACGCCCATCATCGCCGAGGACAGGTAGCTGCGCTCCTGCTGGAGCTTGCTCTGCGGGCGCAGGTCGTAGTCCAGAAAACGGATGTGGATGACCCCGGCCAGGTGCAAACCCAAGGCGATGGCGATCAGGCCACCGATTTTCGCCATATAGCCCTGCATGCTGGCGAACAGCGCGCCGAGGGCGGAGGACAGCAGGCCGAGCAATACGAAGATGAGGCTGAAGCCCAGCACGAAGGCCAGGCCGTGGGTCAGCGCCTGGCGCGTGGCGGCTTCCTGGCGCAGCCCGGCCGCGGTGGAGCGCCCGCCCAGGTAGCTGACGTAAGCCGGCACCAAAGCGAAAACGCAGGGGGAAAGGAAAGAGGCCACTCCGGCCAGAAAGGCCAGGCCGAAGCTGGGCTGGGTCAGCATGCGGGCTCAGCCCTCGAGGACGCGCACGCGCGTGCCGGCCACGAACATGTTGCCGGGGTAATACGGGACTTCCGGCGAGGTCCAGCGGTAGATGAACTTGGCATCCTGCGGGGTCACGTTGACGCAGCCCGCCGAGGTGCGCTCGCCGAAGTTGTTGTGCCAATAGGTGGAATGGATGGCGATGCCGCCGGTGGCGATGAAGGTGGTCCAGCCGATCCCGCCCAGGTCGTAGCCAGCGCCGGTGCTGCCACCCTCCATATGAGTGGAGAGATATTTCATGAAGACTTGCAGGTAGTCGCCCACCGGGGTGGCGCGCCCTTCGCCATAGTCACCGGTGGATACCCGGCAGAAGAAGACCTCGCGCTCATCCTCAAAGCAGGAGAGGGTTTGCCGGGCCAGGTTCACATCAATGCGTTTGTTTTCCACCTGGGGAGAGATGGGGGTGACGTCTTCGGGGTAAATCGGCTTGAACGCCTCAGCGGCGGCCCAGAAGATATCGCCGCGGCTGCCATGCAGTTCGCCGACGCGGTATTCGATGGCGCCGTTGTCGTTGGTACGGATGTCGTCCACCCAAAGCACCTGTCCATAATAGAAGCGCACGGGCAGGTTGTTCTGGACCAGAAAAGAAACGCGGAAGCCGCGCGCCGGCGGGTTGGCCAGCTGGGCGTTCACGTAAGGCACGGTGACTTCCATCCACATGCCCGGGGTCTCGCTGGCGGGCAGGCTGCTCAGCGGGGCGTTGGGCAGGTTGCGCACGGGCTGCAGAAGCGGCGACCAGACATAGCCGCGCGGGGTCTCCACCCAGCGCTGGTTGCGGAACGGGGTGTAGCCCACCACTTCACGCAGGCACTCGACCACTTCATCGGCCTGCAGTTCACCGACCAGGGCGGCTTCGGAACTGGGCGCAGCGCGCAGGTTGGTCGGCCGGCCGAAATCTTCGACCACCCGGCCCAGGCGCGCAGCCTGGGGGAAGTCATCCATCAGCGGCTGCAAAAGGCCGCTGCTCAGGCGACCGGAGAGGGCAATGCCGCCCAGCGCCAGGCCGCTCAATTGAAGGAAGTCTCTGCGGGAAAAGGAGGACGATTGCGGCATAACGAAGCAATTTTACCGTGGCTGCATGAAGCCTGGCTTAATGGCGGGCTTATCGCGCCGGCTTCCAGCCGCGCAGGCGCAGGCTGTTGCCGATGACGAAGATGTCGCTGAGCGCCATGGCGCCGGCGGCCAGGATGGGGCTGAGCAGGCCCACCGCCGCCGCGGGGATGAGCAGAATGTTGTAGATGAACGCCCAGAACAGGTTCTGCTTGATCGCCCGCAGGGTGTCGCGCGCCAGGGCGATGGCCCGCGGCACGCCCATCAGATCGCCGGTGATCAGCACCACCGGCGCGGCGGCCATGGCCACGTCCGTCCCCGTGCCAATGGCAATGCCCAGCTGCGCCTGGGCCAACGCCGGGGCGTCGTTGACCCCGTCGCCGACCATGGCGACCACCTCGCCCTGTTCCTGCAGGCGGCGCACTTCGGCCACCTTCTGGTCGGGCAGCACCTCGGCGACCACGGTGTCCACGCCCAGCTGGCGGCCGATGGCTTCGGCCACGGCGCGGTTGTCTCCGCTGAGCAAGCCGACCTTGAGGCCCATGCGGTGCAGCGCGGCGATGGCCGCGGCGGAATCGTCCTTGAGCGTATCGGCCACGCCGAACAGGCCGCGCACTTCGCCGTCCACCGCCACCATCACGGCGGTCTTGCCTTCGGCCTGCAGGCGCTGGGCGTCAGCGGCCAGGCCGTTGAGGCCCAGGCCGCGTTCGTCCATCCAGCGGGCCGAGCCAATCAGCACCTGGCGGCCGTCCACCTCGGCGGAGACGCCGCGGCCGCCCTCGGCGGCGAAGCCATCGGGGCGGCTGAGCGCCAGCTTGCGGGCCTTGGCCTCGGCCACGATGGCCTCGCCCAGCGGGTGCTCGCTGGCATCTTCCACGCTGGCGGCCAGGCGGAGCAGTTCATTTTGCTCAGCGCCGTTGGTGAGCACATCGGTGACTGCCGGCTGGCCGCGGGTCACCGTGCCGGTCTTGTCCAGAAGCACCATACTGATACCGGAGGCACGCTCCAGCGCGTCGCCGGATTTGATCAGAATGCCCATCTCCGCGCCGCGGCCGGTGCCGACCATCACCGCGGTAGGTGTGGCCAAGCCCATGGCGCAGGGGCAGGCAATCAGCAGCACGGCGGCGGCGTTGATGATCGCGCGAGTCAGGCCGTCGCTGACCGGGACGAACCACAGCCAGGCAGCGAAGGTGACGATTGCGATGAGGATGACCGTGGGAACGAAGACAGCGGAAATACGGTCACCCAGTTTCTGGATGGGCGGCTTGCTGGCCTGGGCGTCTTCCACCAGGCGGACGATTTGGGCCAGCGCGGTGGCTGCGCCCACTTTGGTGGCCTCGAAAGTCAGGCTGCCCTGCTTGTTCAGCGTGGCGCCGATGACCGCGTCGCCGGGGCCTTTGACCACCGGCATCGACTCGCCGGTAATCATCGACTCGTCGGCGGAGCTGCGGCCTTCTACCACCACGCCGTCCACAGCGAACTTTTCGCCGGGGCGTACCAGCACGCGGTCGCCCACCTGCACCTCGGCGCTGGGGATTTCCAACTCCTGTCCGTCGCGCAGCACGCGGGCCATTTTGGGGCGCAGGTCCATCAGCTTGCGGATCGAATCGCCGGTGCGCCCCTTGGCGCCGATTTCCAGGTACTTGCCCACGCGGATCAGCGTGATGATCAGGGCCGAAGTTTCGAAATAGCCGTGATGGCCGGGAAGCCAGCCCAGCAGCAAAGCCACGGAATAGAAATAGGCCGCCGATGAACCCATGGCGACGAGCACATCCATGTTGGCCGAGCCATTGCGCAACGCTTTGTAGCCATTGATATAGAAACTAAGGCCGACGTAGAACTGCACCGGGGTGGCCAAAAGGAAGAAGAGCCACTCCAGCCAGGGGGCGTGGGCCAGCGCGGCCGGCAGCAGGCCGAAGTCACGCGACATGGAGAGGATGAACAGCGGCGCGCTGAAGAGCACGGCAATCCACATCAGGCGGCGCTGCTTGCTCGCTTCCTGTTCGCGGGCGGCGCGCTCCACATCCTGCACCTCGCCGCCCTGCTCCAGCACTTCGAAGCCCGCAGCGCTTGCCGCGCGGCGTAGGTCGGCCTGGCTGACGATGGTGGGCACGTAGCGCACCCGGGCGCGGCCGTTGCCCAGGTTCACCTGGGCTTCCAGCACACCATCCAGCCCGGCGAGCAGCTTCTCCAGGCGCAGGGCCTCAGCGGCATCGTGCAGCTCGGCGATGGCCAGGTCGGCCTCGCCCACCGCCAGGTCGTAGCCGGCCCAGCGCAGGCGGGCGAGCATATCCGGCAGGGCCGCCTGAGCCGGGTCGAAGTCCACCGAGGCACGCTCGGAGGACAGGTTCACCTGCGCGCTTTGCACGCCGGGCACCTTTTTCAAATTGCGCTCGACCGTGGCGACACAGTCGGCGCAGGTCATGCCCGTGATGGGCAAGCTGTATTGTTTGGTATCAGCCATTGCTAATCAGATTCCTCAGGTTCTCAAATTTTCACAACACGCCCAAGCGGACGCGGCGCAGCAGCTGGGCATTGACGGCCACAACGATGGTGCTGGCGGACATCAGCACCGCGCCCATCGCCGGCGAGAGCAGGATGCCCGCCCAGGCCAACGCGCCGGCGGCCAGCGGGATGGCGACCACGTTGTAGCCGGTGGCCCAAATCAGATTCTCGACCATCTTGCGATACGTGGCCCGGCTCAGTTCAAACACTTTGAGCACGTCCACCGGGTTGCTGTTGACCAGGATGATGCCGGCCGACTCCACGGCCACATCCGTGCCGGAGCCGATGGCGATGCCCACGTTGGCACGGGCCAACGCCGGGGCGTCGTTGACGCCATCGCCGACCATGGCCACGCGGCGGCCTTCGGCCTGCAGCTCGGCGACCTTGTGGTCCTTGTGCTCCGGCAGCACTTCGGCGAAGACGTGGTCGATGCCCAGTTCGGCGCCGACCGCCTCGGCCACTGCCCGGCTGTCGCCGGTGATCATGGCCACCTGCACGCCCATGGCGTGCAAGCGCCGGATGACCTCGGCGCTCTCGGGGCGGAGGATGTCGGCGATGGCGAGTGCGGCGGCCATTTCGCCATCCACAACCAAATAGATGACCGACTGCGCTTTGGCGCCGGCCTGCTCGGCGAAAGCCTGCGCCTCAGGGGACAGCGCCAGGTTCAGGCGTTCCAGCAGGCGCGGGCCGCCCAAATGGACCTGGCGGCCCGCGCTGCGGGCGCGCACGCCATGGCCCTTAATAGCCTCGAAGTCGCTCACCGCGGGCAATTTCAGCCCGCGGTCCGCGGCGGCGCCCCGCACTGCGGCGGCCAGCGGGTGCTCGGAATCACCTTCGACCGCAGCGGCCAATGCCAGGGCATCGTCTTCGTCCCAGCCGCTGAACGCCTGGATGCCAGCCACGCCCATCTGGCCCTTGGTCAGCGTACCGGTTTTGTCGAAGGCGACCACATCAATCTGGCGGGCCTCTTCCAGGGCCAGCCGGTCTTTGACCAGCAGGCCATTGCCGGCGGCCAGGGTGGTGCTGATGGCGACCACCAGCGGCACGGCCAGCCCCAGGGCGTGCGGGCAGGCGATGACCAGCACGGTGACCACGCGAGCCAGTACCTGCGAATCGAAGCCCTGGGCCAGCGTCCAGGCGACGGCGGTGAGCAGCGCGGCAGCCAGCGCTAAATAGAAAAGCCAGGCCGCGGCGCGGTCGGCCAATATTTGTGTGCGCGAGCGGCTTTGCTGCGCCTGGCGCACCAGGCGCATAATGCCGGCCAGCGCGGTGCCTTCGCCCGTAGCCGCCACGCGCACCCGCAGGCTGCCGTCGCCGTTCAGCGCGCCGGCGATCACGCGGTCGCCCGGGGCTTTGCTCACCGGCGTCGACTCGCCGGTGAGCAAAGCCTCGTTGACCGCGGAGGCGCCTTCGACCACTTCGCCGTCGGCCGGAATGTTGGCGCCGGGGCGCACCAGCACCAGGTCGTCCACTTGCAGCGCGGATACGGCGACGGTTTGCAGGTCGCCGTCAGGGCCAATGCGTTCGGCCTGGTCGGGCATCAGCCTGGCGAGCTCGTCAAGGCTGCTGGTGGCCTGGCGTACGCTGCGCATCTCGATCCAGTGCCCGAGGAGCATGATGGCGATCAGGGTGACCAGTTCCCAATAGAAGTCTTCGCCCAGGCTGAAGAGGAAGGCAGCCGTGCTATAGATGAAAGCCACCGAAATGGCCAGGCTGATCAGCAGCATCATGCCGGGGCGGCGCTGGCGCAGCTCAGGGACGGCCATTTGCAGGAAGGGCAGCCCGCCGTAGAGGAAGACGACGGTGGCGAAGATGGGCGCCACCCACTCGTCGCCCGGAAAGCGTGGGGCGGAGAAGCCGAACCAGTGCTGCAGCATTTCAGAGTAAAGCAGCACCGGGATGGAGAGCAGCAGCGAAACCCAGAAACGCTGTCGGAAGACTGCCTCGTGGCCGCTGTGGTCAGTGTGCCCGGCGTGCTCTTCGTGGGCATGGCTGGCCTGCTGCTGATCATGTTCGCGATGCGCGGCATGCTGGCCGTGCTGGTGGCCGGCGTGTTCATGGTGGTCATGCCCGTGGGCATGACCACCATGTGCTTCTTCTTCGTGCTGGTGGGGACTGGGCTGGCTCACGGCTCGAACAAAGGATATTGTTGGCTCAGTTCCTGCTGCGCTTCCAACTGTTGCGGGGTCCACCAGGTTTGGATGTAGCGAATCACCGCCACGATCTCCTCGTGGCTCAGCTGGTCGCCCAGCGGCGGCATGAGAGTGCCGCCCGCCAGGATCAGCTGCTGGATCTGGCCGTCCGGGTGGTGCCAGGCATGTTCGCTGTGGTCCAGCGCCGGGGCGCCCGGCAGCAGGTGGCCCTGGCCGCGGTCGCCGTGGCAGACCGCGCAGGTCTGCGCGTAGACTTGTTCACCCAGCGCCAACTGGGCCTGCGAGGCCAGCGGCTCGGGGCGTGGTGCGCTTAGGGCCATGAACGCGGCCAGAGCCGCCAGGCCCAAAATCACCAGGCCGGCGAACAGCCAGGTGCGGTTGCGGCGGGCCAGCGCTCCGGCCCGCCGCTGCTCTCGCCGTTCCCGCTTGCTGGCGGACATGGCTTAGGCTTCGGCGGGGTAGTTAATCTCGACCAGAGTAGCCAAAATCTGGTCTTCGCTGGCCGGTTCGCTGAAGTTGATCACGACCCGCTGGTCCACATTGCTGGCCTTGACGCTCTCCACGCCGGGGATTTCCGAGAGTTCGGTTTCCACGGTGTGGACGCAATTGGCGCAGTGGATCTTGGGGACAGTGTAGGTAACCGTGTTCATGACATCTCCTTGGGGTTGGGGTGGGATTAGCTCTTGGTGGCCGCGGCATACACCTCAGCGATTTCGCTGAGCACACGCTCGCGTTCGTCGGGGTCCTCGCCGCGCACAGCGGAAACCAGGCAGGAATGCATGTGTTCTTCGAGCACAATCTGGCTCACTTTGCCCAGTGCAGCCTGGGCGGCCTGCACCTGGCGCATCACGTCGATGCAGTAGGCGTCCTCCTCCAGCATGCGCTGGATGCCGCGGATCTGGCCCTCGATGGTCTTCAGGCGACGTTTGGCTTGTTGGCTGTGCTGCATATGGCACCTCACTTCTAATACCCCCGGGGGGTGGGGTATACAGAAGGATGATAGCGGGGATGCAGGCGGCTGTCAAGGGCTCTTCACTCCGACCAGCGGACAGTTCATCAATTTTCAGCGTTATGAGGATCCTTCACGACGCTTAGCCGTTGCAAAGACAACGGCTAAGCTGTTCAGGATGACACAATGTTAGGGAGTTACGATTTGAAACTATTCGCCCAGGGCTTCGACAATGGCTTGCTGCAGGGTGCTCCCTTCCACGTAGCCGCGCCATTGGGCGAGCACGGCCCCATCCGGGGCGAGCAGGAAGAAGTGCGGCTGGTAGATGTAGCCCAACTGGCTGCGCAGGGGTTCGGTGGCCGGGTCTTCGCGGTCCAAATAGATGAAGTTGACCCGCTCACCGTACAGGTCTTCGAGGCCATGCACCGTGGGCGCCATCGCCTTGCAGGTGGAACACCAATAAGCGAAGAATTCGATGAACTGCACCTGGCCGCTGGCCAGGGCCACCGACGCCGGGTCGTCGGCGCGGAAAGCCGAACTGCCCAGCGGTATTCTGGGCAGTTCCTCGGTGGCCGCCGAGAGGCTGGCGGGGATGTTCAATTCTTCCAAAGTCAGCGAATCCGAGCCAGCCCCGGCGCAGGCGCTCAACAAAGTCAGCGCCAACAAGGGCAGCCAAATGCCCGGAGTGAAACGGGATGAAGCCACAGAATAATCCATTGCATGAGATATTAACCCTCGGGCACAGCCAGCCTCTCGCTTTTGGGCCTGCTTTAACATGTTCTTAATCCCCTCAGCCGGCAGGTAGAATACAGCCCATGCACAGCCTGGAAGGCAAATTGGTGCTGATCACCGGGGCGGGGGTTCGGATTGGCGCCGCCCTGGCCCGCGCCGTGGCGCAGGCCGGCGGCGGTGTGGTGCTGCACCACCACAGCTCGGCCGCCGAGGCCGTCGCGCTGCAGGAGGAGTTGGCGGGCAACGGCACGCCCGCCCACCTGCTGCAAGCCGACCTGGGCGACTTGCAGCAAGCCGCCGGTTTGCTGGCCCGTGCGGCGGAGTTCGGCCCGCTCTACGCCCTGGTGAACAACGCGGCGATCTTCGAAGACCTGGAGTTGGAGAACACCGACCCTGCTGCCTGGCAGCGCCACTTTGACATCAACCTCAGCGCGCCCTTCCTGCTCAGCCAGGCATTCTGGCGCGCCCTGCCCCCGGGGCGGCCCGGGCGCATCGTCAATATGTTGGATTGGCGCGCCCTGCGCCCGGGCGCAGACCACCTGCCCTACACGATCAGCAAGGCGGCGCTGGCCGCGCTGACCCGCTCGCTGGCTGCGGCCATGGCCCCGCGGGTGATGGTGAACGGCATCGCGCTGGGCGCGATCCTGCCGCCGGTCACGGGGGAAGCCCCCAAGGTCATCGAACAAACCCCGGCCGGGCGCTGGGCGGATTTGGAGGAAGTCGGCGAAACGCTGCGCTTCCTGCTCTGCGGGCCGGACTACATCACTGGCGAAATCATCCACCTGGACGGCGGAAGGCATCTTATCTGATGGACAAAGTGATCATCAAAGACCTGTTGGTGCGCGGCATCATCGGCATCAATGACTGGGAACGCGAACAGGCGCAAGACATCCTGATCAACATCGAGATCAGCGCCGACTTGCGCGCGGCGGGCGAAAACGACCGCATCGAAGATTGCGTCAATTACCGCACGGTGAGCAAGAAGGTCATCGCCCACGCTGAAAGCGCCGCCCGCTTCACCGTGGAGGCTCTGGCGGCGGACATCGCCGCCCTATGCCTGGAGGAGCCGCTGGCCCAGGCCGCGCGCGTGCGGGTGGAAAAGCCCGGCGCAGTGCGCTTCGCCCGCTCAGTGGGAGTGGAAATTGAGCGCCGCCGGGAATGAGCACACCGCCTGCCTGGGCCTGGGCTCCAACATAGACCCCGAACATTACATGCCGCTGGCCGTGGAGGCGCTGCGCGAGCAGCTGGAGGTGCTGTGTGTTTCACGCGCCTGGCGGTTCCCCGCCCACGGCACGCAAGGGCCGGATTTCCTCAACGCAGCCATCAAAGTGCGCACGGCCTTCTCCGCCGAGGCGCTGAAAGCGGAGGTGCTGCTGCCGTTGGAAGCCGAACTCGGCCGCCAACGGGGCGCGGACAAGTACGCGCCACGCAGCATCGACATCGACATCCTGGTCTACGACGACAAGGTGCTGGACTTCAATATATGGACACTGGCGCATCTGGCCATCCCCTTGGCCGAATGCGCGCCGGAGCTGCGCGAGCCGCGTAGCCGCCAAACGCTGAAACAGATCGCCGGCGAACTGCGCTGGCGCGCCAAAGCCAGGCGCACGGCCGTGCTCTAGCCATTGCCCAGGCTAAGGGAGGTTGAGGATGGGGAAAAGGTTTTCGATGAACACGTTGCCCATGGTGCTGCTAAGCAGCGTGAGGCTGCCCACCAGGAACAGGGCAATCAAGATGAGCAACAGAGCATACTCAACCATGCCCTGGCCCTTTGCAGCGAAATTCGAGGTTTTGTCCATGACGCCTCTATCCTTACAGGATAGTTAACAGCTTAATTATCGCATAAATCGATAATGGCGCACAAGACAAAAGTACTAGTCGTTTTAGATATGCAGCGGCTGCGCCCCGCGTGAGATGCTGTCCAGAAACTCCTGGCGGGTGGCCGGGTTGCTGCGGAAACTGCCCACCATGGTCGAGGTGGTCATGCGCGCATCGTGTTTCTTCACGCCGCGCATCACCGAGCACATGTGCAGAGCCTCCACCACCACCCCGGCGCCGATGGGGTTGAGCGCCTCGCAGAGGAAATCGGCGATCTCGCGAGTCATGCGCTCCTGCACCTGCAGACGCCGGGAGAACATGTCCACAATGCGGGGGATCTTCGAGAGGCCGATGACCTTGCCCTTGGGGATGTAGGCTACGTGGGCGCGGCCCATGAAGGGCAGCATGTGGTGCTCGCACAGGCTGAAGAACTCGATGTCACGCACCAGCACCATGTCGTCGTACTCCACGTCGAAGAGCGCATCGTTGATCAGTTCCACCGGGTCGGTGCGGTAGCCGGCCAGCAGTTCATCGTAGGCGCGCGCCACGCGCCGCGGGGTATCCTGCAGCCCTTCGCGCTGTGGGTCCTCGCCCACGGCGGCGAGGATTTGCTCCACCGCCTGAGCGATGGCAGCTGTGTCGACTCCGGTCTCCAGCAGCCTGGCGGCTTCATAGACTTTGCTGTTCATGTGTTCCTTTCAACCGAGGCTTCAGGCGATCTCGGTATCAATCAAGCCATAGCGGCCGTCGCCGCGCTGGTAGAGCACGCTGACGCCATTGGCCTCCATATTGTAAAAGACGAAGAAACTGTCGTGGCCCAGCAGGCGCATCTGCTCCAGCGCTTCGGCGGGGGTCATGGGGTGCAACAGGAAGCGCTTGCGGCGGGCGATCTCTTCCAGCCCCTCGTCTTCCTCGGCGTCCAACTCGGCCAGTTCCTGGTCGGTGGGCACGGCCTGGTTGCCTTTGCTGCTGAAATGCTTGCCTTTGTAGCGCTCCATCTGGCGCTGGATTTTCTCCAGCGCGGTATCGAAGGCGGTGTTGATCTGCTCAGCCCGCTCCTCGGCGCGCAGCACGAAAGTGGTGCCGCGCAAGGTGATCTGGGCCTTGTAGCGGTCTTGCGCCGCTTTGGCGGATTTATGATGTGCGAGGTCCACCTTGACCTCTTCCACCGCGGGCAGGTAGCGGTCCAGCTTTTTGGCGCGCTTGCTTACGTAATCTTCCAGGGTCTTGTCGACCTTCAGGTCCCGGCCGGAGATCTCTACGGTCGCTGCCATTGTCAGCCTCCTTGCGAGAATGGAACTATCTTACCAAATCCGCCCGGCGGCCATCGAAGAGCGAACGAGCTACAGTCAGTGCGTGGACTGTGTGGGCGCCCGCCTCTTGCAATGCCGTTGCGGCGGCATCCAGCGTAGCTCCTGTGGTCATAATATCATCCACCAGGAGCACGCGTGTCCCCAACACCTCCCGACGGTCAGCGACAAATGACCCTTGCAGGTTGCGCCAGCGCTGCGCGGCGCTGAGCTCGTGCTGCGGGCGGGCGGCCTGGGGCTGTACCAGGGCGCCTGGCGTGAAGCGCAGCCCGGCGGCGGCAGCCAGCGACTCGGCCAGCAAGGCAGCCTGATTGAAACCGCGCCGGGCCAAACGGGCTCGATCCAACGGCACCGTCGCCACCAAATCGACCTGCCAGCCCTGTTCTTCCAGCAGCCCGGCAAGTTTGCCGGCCAAGGCATCCGCCAGGCCAGGGTTGCGCCGGCGTTTCAACGAGAGCAGCGCCTGGCGCAGCTCGCCATCGTACACCGCCCAGGAGCGCGCCGCGTCGAAGCGATAATGGTTCGCCTTGCAGGCAGCGCACTGCGCCCCGGCGGCCAGCGGCAGGCCGCAGCAGGCGCACAGCGGCTCAACCAGCCGCCGGGCGCGGCCATCGCAGGCCGCGCACCAGGGAGCGCCCAGCGCGCCGCAGCCCGCGCAGCGCGGCGGAAAGAGCCAGTCCAGGAGAGTGTGAACGGCGCGCATGCTCCCCGTGTATTGTAGTTGGAGTGGAGAAGAATTTAGAAGCCGATGCCGGAGCGCATCACCTGCAGCACGGCGGGACCCATTAGCAGAATAAAGATGGTGGGCAAAATCAGGGTAACCATGGGCAGCAGCATCTTGACCGGGGCTTGCTGGGCGCGCTCTTCGGCGCGTTGGCGGCGCTTGATGCGCATCGAATCCGACTGCACGCGAAGCACGCGTGACATGCTCACGCCCAACTGCTCGCTCTGGATCACCGCGGCCACAAAGCTGTCCATCTCGGGGAGGTTCAACCGGGAGGCCATATCGCGCAGCGCCTCGCGGCGCAGCTTGCCCAGCTGGATCTCCTGCAGGGCGCGGGCAAACGCGTGCGAGAGGTCGTTGTCCCACTTCTCGGTGACTTTCTTCAGCGCCGCGTCGAAGCCCAGGCCGGCTTCCACCGAAATGGTCAGCAGGTCGAGCGCATCGGGCATGGAATTGAGCACAGCCCGTTTGCGGCGGGTGAGCCGGCTATCCAGCAGCAGGTTGGGGATGAAAAAGCCGACCACGGTGGTGGCGAGGATCACCAGCACCGAAGTCAGCGAAAAGTCCCCCGAGATCGAATAGACCAGGAACATCAGGCCGCCCAGGCCCAAACCGAAGACGAAGCGGGAAGCCAGGAAGACGGTCGGCTCCAACCAACGTGGCGCGCCGGCCATCTCCAGCCGGCGGCGAGTCTCGATGATCGCCTGGGCGGGTGTGAAGCGCTGGGCAATTTCGCCAAAACGCCTGGCCGCCGGGTAAACCACGCGCTCCATGAAGGGCTGCGAAAGCTCGATCTCTTCCAGCGAGGCGACCTCTCCGCGGGCGGCGTATTCCGCCAGGCGGGAGGCCAGCGGATCGGAGTTCTGCCGCTCGCGCAGGCCCACGAAGACCAAGGCGGCAGCGCCGCCAACGATCAGCAAGACGATCAGCAGTCCGAGCCAGGTCATGGGTTAGATCTCCACATCAGCCAGTTTGGTCAGGGCCAGATAGCCGAGCACCAGCATGATCGCCGAAGCGATCAACATGGAAGCGCCGCAGATGATCGGCTCTTCAAAGAATTGGAGCATGTAATCACGGTTCACGGCCCACAAGAGGAGCGAAATGAAGATGGGCAGCACGGCGAGGAAGCGGCCGGAGAAGGCCACCTGGGCGACCGTGGCGCGGATCTCGCCCTGCATGCGCACGCGCTCACGAATGGTGTACGAAATCGTATCGAGGATTTCGGCCAGGTTGCCACCCACTTCGCGCTGGATGTTGATGGCGGTGATGGCCAAGTCGAGGTCGTTGCTGGTGATGCGGCGCTGTAGGTTCTCCAAAGCGCCTTCCATGGGCACACCCAGCTGCATTTCCTGCACCACGCGGCGGAATTCGTCGCTGATCGGCGAGGGCATCTCCTGGCTGACCGCCTCCATGGCCTGCAGCGCCGAAAAGCCGGTGCGCAGGCCGTTGACCATCAGGTTGAGCATATCCGGCAGCTGCTCGTCGAACCTGCGCAGGCGCTGCTGCTGCTGGTAGCGCACGAAAAAGCGCGGCAGCGTGGAGCCGAGAATAACGCCGATCAGGCCGAAGAGCAACGAACCGCCGCCGAACGAATAAGCCAGCAGGCCGGCCAGGCCGCTGGCGATGATGATCAGGGCGATGTACTCACCAATCTTGAGCTTGATGTCCGCCCGGGCAAGTTCGCGGGCGATGTTTTCACCAAAGCCGGTGGGTTCTACTCGTTTGGTGATCCAGGTGGTCAGCACGCCATCTTTGGCCCGCTTGGAGCCGTCTTCCTTGGCATCCTGGCGCACTTCGTCCAGGTATTGCTCCAGGCGCTGGTCCACGAGCGACTTTTCGCCGCGCACGGCCACTACTGAGCCGATCAGCAGCATCAGCAGCGCGAGACCAATTCCGACCCAAAACAGTGGAGGCATGCTAGATCAATAGCGCTGGCGTTGGCCGGCGCCAAATATGTTGGCCGGCAGGTGGATGCCCGCAGCTTCAAAGCGGTCGATGAACGAGGGGCGCAAGCCGGTGGGCAGCATCCCCCCTACGATTTTGCCTTCTTCAAAGCCGGTCTGCTCGAACATGAACAGGTCGGTCAGGGTGATCACATCGCCCTCCATGCCAACCACTTCGGTGATGTGGGTCACCTTGCGGGTGCCGTCGCGCATGCGGTCGACGTGCACGATGAGGTCAATGGCCGAGGCGATCTGCTCGCGGATGGCGCGGATGGGCAGCTCGTAGCCGGCCATCAGGGTCATGGTTTCGATGCGGGAGAGCACATCGCGCGGGCTATTGGCGTGCGCCGTGGTCATGGAGCCTTCATGGCCGGTGTTCATCGCCTGGAGCATGTCCAGCGCCTCGCCGGCGCGAATCTCGCCCACGATGATGCGGTCGGGGCGCATACGCAGCGCATTCACCACCAACTGCTGGGCGGTGATCGCCCCACTGCCCTCAATGTTGGGCGGGCGGGTCTCCAGGGTGACCACGTGGTCCTGGCGCAGTTGGAGTTCTGCGGCGTTCTCGATGGTGACTATGCGCTGGTCGGCCGGGATAAAGGTGGAGAGCACATTGAGCAGCGTGGTCTTACCGGAGCCAGTACCGCCGGAAATCACCACGTTCAGGTTGGCATGCACGGCAGCCTGCAGGAAAGACACGGCTTCCTGCGTGACCGAGCCGAACCCGATCAACTGGTCGATGGTGATCGGGTCTTTGGAGAACATACGGATAGTGAGCACCGGCCCGACCAGCGAAATGGGCGGGATGACCGCATTGACGCGCGAGCCATCCGGCAGGCGGGCGTCCACATAGGGGCTGGACTCGTCCACGCGGCGGCCGAGCGGAGCCACGATGCGGTCGATGATGCGCATGACGTGCTCGTTGCTCTCGAACTTCAGCGGCGTGCGATACAGCCGGCCGCTGCGCTCCACGTATACGCTATCGTAGCCATTGACCATGATTTCCGACACGCTAGAGTCGGCCAAGAGGGGCTGCAGCGGGCCGTAGCCCAAAATCTCATCGGTGATCTGCTCCAGCAGGCGCTGGCGCTCGGGCCGGGTGAGGACGATGTTCTCTTCGACAAGGATTTTCTCGAAGAGCTCTTGAATGGTGCGGCGCACTTCGTCCAGCTTGCTGACGTCCATGGTGGTGTCCACCTCATTCAGCAAGCGGGTCTGCACCCGCGTCTTCAAGTCTTTGTACGAAGTGCGCCCGGTGGGGGTTTGCCCTTCTGTGCGCCGCGAACGCAGGGTGGAGAGACGCGAAGTGCCGCCGGGAGCTTCGCTGCCGTTTTCTAGCTTGTCCGTCGAGGGTTTTTTGGCTTCGTCGCTTTGGTCGCGTTCCAGCCTTCGCATCAGAGACATGGCGTCTTTCCTTTACTAGCCTAGGCGGTCTCAACCCCGGAGTGGACCATGGCCTTGAGCTTGACATTCACTTTCTCGGCCAGCTCATTGATGGCCCGCCCGGTGGGCGTGTTCGCGCCGCGCAGCAGGAAGGGCTCGCCGCGGTCCATGGCGGGCACCACCAGCTTCTCGTCCAGCGGGATGACCACGTCCACTTCCTTCTTGAAGTTGTCGCGCACGCGTTCGGGGGTGATGCTGCGGCGCTTGTCGTAGCTGTTCATCACCAGGAGGATCTGTTCGCTGGGGATGCCCAGGTCTTCGGTGAGGCCCAGGAATAAGCGTGCGTTTTTGATCGAGGGAATATCCTGGGTGAAGACGAGCACCAACAGGTCGCTGGCGTCCAACGCAGCCAGGGTGAGCTCGTTGAGCAGCGCGCTGCTGTCCACCACCACGCGGGGGTACATGCGGCTGAGGAAGCGCAGCACGGCGCCCAGCTCGGAACCGGCCACTGTGTCGGCGTATTCGGGGCGCATGGGCGCGGGGAGGATATGCACACCGGAGGCTTCGTTCTTGATCATCACTTCGCCGACCACTTCGCGGTCCAGTTCGTCGGCCCGCGGAGTGAGATCGGTGATGTTGGTGCGGCCTTGTTCATTAAAGAAGAAGGAAAGATCACCGAACTGCAGATTGCCGTCCACCGCGGCCACCGCCCCGCCCTGCTGGCGCAGGGCCACGGCCAGGTTGGCTGCGATGGTGGTCTTGCCGATGCCGCCTTTGGGCCCAAACACGGTGATCACGTAACCCTGGTCACCGGGGATGAGTTGGCCGCCACCGGCAGCCCCGCCGCCCACTTCGCCGAGGCCCACACCGGAGAGCTTCTCTTTCTCGGTGCGGGCTACGCGGCCGGCGCGGTGGATGGCGGCGGTCAGTTCGTCGATATCGATCGGCTTGGTGAGAAAGTCGCGCGCCCCGGCCAGCATGGCCCGGCGCATGTAATTCGAGTCGCCCTGCACGGAGAGGATGACGATCTGCGTGAAAGGCACTTTCTTGCGGATGGCTTCGGTGGCGCTGATGCCGTCCATGTCCGGCATGTTGATATCCATCAACACCACATCGGGCTGCGTCTCGATGGAAAGCTCCAGCCCTTCAGCGCCAGTGCGCGAGGCGCCGACCACTTCTATATTGGCGTCGAACTGCAGCAGCTTGCGGATGTTCTCGCGCGTCTCGGCGACATCATCCACAATCAGGACGCGGATCTTGTCTTCAGTGGCCATGCCTCAATAGTACCCAGCTTAAGGCGCGGGCGGCTGCTGGTTTTGTTGGGTCGGCGGAATGAGCGACTCGATGCGCGGCTCCAGGCCAAAGGGCAGCTTGCTCGGCACGGGGATGTTGTAGCTGCTGAGCAGATACTCCAGCGTGACCGCCTCGGTGGAGGCAGTGCTGTCGTCCGTGGAAGAGCGCAGCGCCAGGGTCAGTTCGCCACCGGCAAAGAGCAAGTAGTTCAGCGTCACTGCGTCCTGCGGGGTGACGATCAGGGTGAGCAGGTCGGGCGGGGTAAAGATTACAGTCTGCCCCTCGCCAGACGGGTCAGCCACCTGTTGGGGAGCGAAATCGCCCACGTGCAAGATGACGATATTCTGCAACAGGGTCTGGCTGACCAACCGAGGGCGCTGATTTTCGGACGGCACGACATAGAATGGCTGCCCGGAGACTTCGTCCATGATCAGCTGGCCATACGGCACCGGGATCTGCCCGGGAACCACTTGGGCGCTGAGCGTTTCAGGCACTGTTTGCACGCTTTGGGATTCGGTGCCTTCGCCAGCCACCACCACACTTTCACCAGGCGGTAGCAGCAGCGCGGCGTGGTTGGGCAGGCGGGTCTGGGTGTTGGGATCAAGCTCGGTGAGCAGCAAGGTAACGATGACGTTCACGTGGTCGCCGGCCTGCAGCCCATAAGCCAGGCTGGAGAAGCGATCGATGGGGATGGGAAAAGCCACCATGCCGGAGGGGATCGCCAGCGAGGTGTCCGAGCCGCCAGTGGCGACTTCCTCAACCGTGTTCACCACCATGTTGACCAGCAGCGGCTGGTCCGGCTCCAGATCATAGCGGGCCAGGCGGCCCACCGCCTGGTTGATGTCGGTGAGCATGTTGGCGCTGGTGTGCTGGGTGGGATAGGCCAGATAGCCCAGGGCCTCTGCGGTGATCTCACTGCCGCGCCCAATGGGCTGCACCACGATGACGATATCGGTGGTCTGGATCTCGGCCTGCTGGCCATTGCCGGTCAGGCCCAGGTTCAGGAACGCGTAGAGGGCCAGCAACGCCAGGATAAGAATAATGGAAACAATGATGAGTACTCTTCCTAATCGCATTTTCGTCCTCTACCTCCGGGCCGCAATGCTGCTCCCGTTTTGACCGGGCGGCTGGGCCGCCTGCTTCCAATCGAACGCTATCCAGTCTACATGAAATCGTCGTCGCCTGCAGGAAAATTTCGCTTCCCTGATTTAAGCTACGCAGCCCTGGCAGAACCAGGGCTGCGATCGTGCGCTTCAAAAAAATTAGTTGGTAGCGTTCGACATAGTGTCGATGATGGTGTTCAGGGTGGTGCGGATCTCGTCGCCCAGCAGACCCCAAACGACCAGGCCGACAACGGCCACCAGCACGATGATCAAAACGTACTCGACCATACCCTGGCCCTTCTCATCCGACTTGAACATATACATGGCGATTTCTCCTTTCACTGAGCTCCCCACGGTTCTCCGTGGATGTGCTGAATATTATAGAGAATTTGTTTTGCGATGCAATAAAAACGGGGGCTTAACTTAATGAGAGATTAGTACTATGAATTTTTTAAGGTAATTAATAAATTTTAATCACCACTCAGCGCGGACGAAACCGGTTCGACCGGGATGACCATTTGGAAGCGAGTGCCGCTGCCCGGCGCGCTGTCCAACTCGAACGTGCCGCCGAGCATTTCCATGCGCTCGCGCAATGCCTTGATGGTCAGCTCGGCTTCATCCGGCAGGCTGCCCGGATCGAAGCCGCGGCCGTTGTCTTCCACGCTGGCGCGCACCTGGCGTTCGGCGATGTCCAGCTGCACTTTGACGCTGGTGGCCTGGTTGTGCAGCGCGGGGTTGGTGAGCAGCTCCTGCACAACGCGGAAGATGATCACTTCCACATAGGGTTCCAGGCGCCGCTCGGAACCGGTGACACTGACGTTCATCTCGGTGCCGGTCTTCTCAGCAAGGTGGCTGACATAGCGCCTGATGGTGGGCACCAGGCCCAAATCGTCCAGCATCATCGGCCGCAAGTCGAAGATGAAGTCACGCACTTTTTGGAATGTGCCGGCAGCAGAGTCTTTGAGATTGTTCAACTCATGGCGGGCCTGCTCCTGGTCGACATCGAACAGCCGCAGGGCGATCTCGGCCTGCAGGATGAAATTGGAAAGCGCCTGGGCCGGCCCATCGTGCATCTGGCGCGAGAGGCGCTGGCGCTCGGACTCCTGGGCCTGGGTCATCACCTCGATGGAGCTCTGCTGGCTGCGGCCGTCGCCCGCCGGGGCGGCGGTCTCCTGGCCGGCCTCGAGCACCTTCTTGTAGATCTGCAGCTGGTGCTCCAGGTGGGCGCGATCGCTGGCCAATTTCTCCATCTGGCCGCGCATCACCACCAGGCGCTGCTGCGCCTCCAAGGCCGCTTCGTAGGCCACGCGGATATCCGCGGCGGGCAGTTCGTCGATCTGTGATTCGATCTGCTGCAAATGCGCGTTGATCGTGGCGTTGCGCTGGGTGAGCTTGTCCACCTCGCTCTTGCTCTGGTCCAACAGCAGGTCGATCTCGCGCAGCTCGCGTTCGGTCTGTTGGCGTTCTTGTTCGAGCTCTTCCAGCACCGCCTGCGGGGTCAGCGGGCCGTCTTCAATGGTTTGGTCGGCGGACAAGCTTGTCTCCTAAGCCGGCAATCTTACGGAGCCGGCTTTTCCACTTGCACCCACCCCTGGCGCAGCGCATACACGGCTGCCTGGGTGCGATCTTCTACGCTTAACTTGCGCAGCACCGAGGTGACGTGGTTCTTCACCGTCTGGTGGCTGATGGCGAGTGCCAAGGCGATCTCTTTGTTGCTCAGCCCGCGGGTGATGCAGGCCAGCACTTCCATCTCGCGGCCGGAGAGCGGCTCGATGGATGCGCCGGGCTCGCGGTGCAGCAGCGGGTTGGCCCGCTCGGCCTGCCAGCGCTCCAGCGCGTCCTGGTCCAGCACCTGCTCGGCGACCACGTAGCCGCCGCCTGCCACCGTGCGCACCACCTCGACCAGCTTCTGCGGGTCGACATCCTTGGCGCAGTAGGCAGAAGCGCCTGCGGCGATGGAGTTCAACTCCTGCGAGCTGTCGTCGTAGGCGGTTAGCAACACCACGCGCGTCTCCGCCTTGGTTTCGCGCAGGCGGCGGGTGAGTTGCTGGCCGTTGAAGTCCGGCAGGTTGACATCCACAATCGCCACTGCCGGGTTCAACTCAGCGACCATTGCGAGCGCTTCGCTGCCGCTGGCCGCCTGGCCGAGGACCTTGAAGTCTTTCTCCAGAGAAAGCGCGTCCACAACGCCCTGGCGGAAAATTGGGTGATCGTCCACGACGATTATAGAAATCTTTGCCATGATACCCTCGCGCAAAATTGCCATGCAACCCACAAGTGTGTTTGCTGCGCAAACACGCTGATCAGCTGCACAGTACCCCTACAAATTGCCGCTGGAATCAGTATAGCATAGGCGATTTTTCGGGGCAGTTTTTAGAGCGGTGAAGTCTTTGGATGGCTGCAAATACAACTACTGTTATTCCGCTTGCGCGGCACGGCCGTAGAGCACCGAATGCTCGTCTTCATATAAAGTCTGCCAGCCGTGGAAAGGCAGCGCCAAGACCACCCGCCGCGTCTTTTCGAGCAAGATGAGATCGATCTCGTGGCGCTCCAGCACCTCGGGCCAGCCCGGCTGGGCCTGGGACAGGGCCAGCCAATCTTCGAGCAGTTCATCGCCGTAGAGGTCGGTGCGTCCATCCGTGAAAACAGGGTATTCGCGCAGATTCCAAATCAGGTAGCCGCCCCAGTTGTACGAGTTGAGCAGCCGCCCCGGCGGCTGCTCGCGGCGCAGGTACTCCACCGCGCCCACGGGGTAGCGGGCCGCCAGGTATTCGGCGCGGGCTTCTTCATCAAAGTGCGTGCGCGCCTGCACCAGGATCACCAGCAGGCCGAGCAGCACCACGGCCACGTGCAACCAGCGTATCCAGCTCGCGGCCAGCGGCTGACCCGGCTTCCAACCGAAGCGATCGGCCAGCTGGGCGAGGATCGCCTGCACGTGGCGCTCCAGCACCAGGGGCGCGGCCAGCGCAAAGGCCGGGATGTTGCGCCCGGCCAGCAGGCCCAGGTAGCCGAAGCCGACCAGCAGGAAGAAATCCGAAAACCCCAGGCCAATGCGGGAAGCTCCAACGATGCCGATGCTGAACAGCAGCAGGAGCGCAAAAGGCTGGGTGGAAGGCCAGTGGAAGTTGGGCGACTGCCATTCGACAATATGGTCGCGCAGCACGCCGATGGAGAGCGTTTCCAATGTGTAGCCGAGCACGGCCGGCCCGGCGGGGTTGATGCAGGCCGCCAGCAGCATGCCCAACCCGGCCAGGGCCAGCTGGCTGGTGCGGCGGCCGGCTTCCGCCGCCGGCTGGCGACGCAGCCGCGCGGCCGCCCAGGGGATCAGCTCGGCAGCGAAGTAGGCGCCCCAAACCAGAAAGCCGATGGTGAATCCGGGGTGGCTGTTGGCCCAGAGGACCATGAGCAGCGGCAGCCAGATCAGCCGTTTGGTACGGCCCCAGCGGTAGTCTTCCAATATCCATAGGAAGGCGGCAGTCAGCACGAAGGTGACCATGTAGGGCCGTGCCGCCCAGTAGACGCCCGAAGCGGTCACTGCCGGCACGAGCATAAAGGCGCGCAGCAAGGGCGGCCCACTGAGCGCCTTGTAGATGAAGGTGAAGGCCAGGGTGATCATCACCGCGGTCCACAGGTTGAGGCCGCCGAATCCGAGATGCGTGTAAACAGCATAGAGCTGCAGCTGGCTGAGCCAAGCCATGCTGGGGTAGTGCCACGGGTGGCCGGCGCGGGTGAACGAGAAGCTGTCCGTTTTAGGGATGGCGCCGGTTTGGACGATGACCTCGCCGGTGCGCAGGTGCCACCAAGTATCGGTGTCCATCGCGGTGCTCAACCCCATGTAAAAGATGGACAAGAAGAGGATGGCGATGACGAAGCTGCGGAAGCTCATGAGCAGCAATGTAGCACAAACTAGGCTTGTGCAATTGTAGAAAGCCGCTTAGAACCAAGCGGCGGAAGTCGCAAGAAAAACAGGCGGGCCTTAGACTCGCCTGCACTTTGTCAGATTGCTTCGTCGACCCTGGCTTTGGGTAAACGCCCGCTTTGTTTGCGGTTTAGGCCTCGCCCAAATATTCCTTGAGCTTCTTGGCCACCACCGGGTGGCGCAGGCGGCTGAGCGCCTGCGCCTCTATCTGGCGCACGCGCTCGCGGGTCACACCCATTTTGCTGCCCACCTCTTCGAGAGTATAGGCCTGGCCGTCCATCAGCCCGTAGCGCAACTGCAGGATGCGCACTTCACGCGGCGGCAGCCCGTCGAGCACTTCGTAGAGGTGCTCACGGAGCAGGTTGTAGGTCGCCGAGTCGTCGGGGGCCGGGGCCTCGTGGTCCTGGATGAAGTCGCCCAGCACGGAGTCTTCCTCATCATCGGTCGGCGTCTCCAGCGAGAGCGGGCGGCGGGCCACCTGGATCATGTTCTCGACCTTCTTGGGAGGGACGTCCAACGCTTCGGCCAGCTCCTCCACGGAAGGGTCGCGGCCCAGCCGCTGGGTGAGCTGGTGCTGCACGCGCAGCAGCTTGTTGATCTGATCGCCCATATGCACGGGCACGCGGATGGTACGGCCCTGGTCGGCGATGGCGCGGGTCACCGCCTGGCGGATCCACCAGGTGGCATACGTGCTGAACTTGTGGCCGCGGCGGTAGTCAAACTTCTTGGCGGCGCGGATTAGGCCAATGTTGCCCTCCTGGATCAGGTCCTGGAAAGGCACACCGCGGCCCATGTACTTTTTGGCCACGCTGATCACCAGGCGCGAGTTGGCGGTGATCAGGTGCTCACGGGCCGCCCAGCCATCTTCGATCTGGCGGCGGTGCTTGGGGCGCTGGTCTTCATTGAACTTGCCGGAGGCCAGCGCTTCGCGCGAGATGCGCCCTTTTTCGATGCGTTTGGCCAGGGTAACTTCTTCTTCGGCGGTGAGCAGCGGCACCCGCCCCACTTCTTTGAGGTACAGGCCAATCATGTCGTCGGTGTCGATGTTGGCCAGGTAGTTATCGTCGGCTTCCTGCTGGCGTTTGCTTTCCTTCTCGTCCTCTTCGTGCTCGTCATCGTCCAGGCTGAGCTCGGCATCGTGCGATTCGATGACTTCGGGGTCATCCACGTAGGCAATGCCGGCGCCCAACAGGGCGGCAAAGGCCTCTTCCAACTTGTCTACGTCGCGCTCAGCTTCGGGGAAAAAATTCAAGATGTCGTCGATCGTGACGTAGCCCTGCTTGCGGCCGAGCTCGATCAGCCGGCTGATGGCGGGGTGTTCACGGTCGGACTGGGCATCTCGCCCAACGATGTCTTCGAGGATTTTCTCGTTCAGCACTAGGTTTTTCTTTCTTCCGGGTCATGCCCGGGGAGTTGGATTGCTCGCCAGAGGAGCTTGCTACCCGCAGGGCGCAAAAAGCCCAGCAACCCGCTTGCGTTGCTGGAGCTTTGGCGAACCTGCTTTGAGTGGAGTCCACTATACAGTGAATCAAATCGCCGAGTCAATAACAAATCCTTGACGTGCCATTTTCTTAATGCAGGCTTTGTGCCAGGCCGCCTGTGGCCTATAATCAGGGTATGTATTACGGAGTGCACGGCAAGTTCACCGCTACGCCGGGGAATGGCCCGGCCCTGCTGGACATCCTGCTGCGCGCCGCCGAAGGGCTGCGGGCAAACCCGGATTGCCTGCTCTACCTGGTGAGCCGTGACCCGGCCGACGCGGACGCCGTGTGGGTCAGCGAAGTATGGACCAACGCCGCGGCGCACCAGGGCTCGCTGGACGACGAGGCCGCCCGCGCCCTGATTGCCGAGGCCCGCCCGCTGATCGCCGGCATGTCTGACCGGGTTGAACTGCAAACCATGGGCGGCAAGGGGCTGTGAGCCTCTAAACTTGACACAACTCAGCCCCCAAATTACAATTCCGCGCCTGAGTTTCGCTTTATCAAGCGCCGTCGGCAGATGCCCCGGCGCTTTTTAAGGAAATAAGCATACTTTTCACACAGGAGCTTTTTGCATGCAAGAATTAGGCTTATCAACTTTTGAGATCTGGTCGATCTGGGGTGTGTTCGGCGTGGCCATTGTGGGCCTGCTGTACGCTCTGCTGCTTCGCAACCAGATCCTGGCCGAGGATATGGGCACGGCCAAAATGCAGGAGGTTTGGGGCGCAATCCGCGACGGTGCGGATGCTTACCTGAGCCGCCAGTTGCGCACCATCCTGCCGCTGATCGCCATCCTCACTGTGGCCATGTACCTGTCGGTGACCATCGTGCCCCCCACCCCGGAGGCCATCGAACGCTTCCAGGGGATGCCCCTCGACGAAGTGAGCCGCACCATCGGCATTGGCCGTGCGGTGGGCTTCGTGATGGGTGCGCTGTTCTCGTTGACCGTCGGTCAGATCGGCATGCGCATGGCCGTGCAAGGTAACGTGCGCGTGGCTTCGGCCGCCCGCTACTCCTTCGGCGAAGCGCTGCGCATCGCCTATCGCACCGGCACAATCACCGGCATGCTCACCGACGGCCTCGGCCTGCTCGGCGGCACCGCGCTCTTCATCTACTTTGGCATCGCCGCGCCGGATGCCCTGCTGGGCTTCGGCTTCGGCGGTACCCTGTTGGCGCTGTTCATGCGCGTGGGCGGCGGCATCTACACCAAAGCTGCCGATGTGGGCGCTGACCTGGTGGGCAAAGTCGAGAACGACATCCCCGAAGACGACCCGCGCAACCCCGCCGTGGTGGCCGACCTGGTCGGCGACAATGTGGGTGACTGCGCCGGCATGGCGGCGGACATCTTCGAATCCTACGAGGTGACCATCGTCTCCGGCCTGATCCTGGGCGTGGCGCTATTCCACATCACCGGGCACGTCGAGTGGATCATCTATCCGCTGATCGTGCGCGGCATCGGCGTGCTGTCCTCCATCTTCGGCACCTACGCAGTGCGCGGCGGTGAAGAAGGCAACGCGGCCAAGGCGATGGGCGCCATCTTCAACGGCTTCCTCTCCTCGGCGGCCATCTCCGTGGTGCTCTTCTTCGGCGCCGCCTTCTATTACCTGAACGTGCTGACCGGCGACGGGCTGCCCGGCGGCTGGTGGCGCACGCCGCTGCGGTGGGCATCGGTGTGCTGCTGGCGATCCTGATCGACCGCATGACCGAGTACTTCACCGGCACGCACCAGAGCCCGGTGCAGGACATCAAGAAGGCCGCCGACACCGGCCCGGCCACGCTGATCTTGCAGGGTGTCGCCGTGGGCTATGAGTCTTCGGTTTGGGCCATCGTGGTCATCGCCGGCACCATCTTCTCGTCCATCCTCATCTTCGGCGGCGTAAGCTCCGACCCGGTCGAGAGCATCACCTTCATCCTCTACGGTGTCGCCATGACCGGCATTGGCATGCTGACGCTCACGGGCAACAATGTGGCCATGGACTCCTTTGGCCCCATCGCTGACAATGCCAACGGCATCGGCGAAATGTCCTGGAGCGGCAAGAACGACAAAGAGACTAAGAAGGCCCGCCAGATCATGGCCGACCTGGATGCAGTGGGCAACACCACCAAGGCGATCACCAAGGGTGTCGCCATCGGTTCGGCGGTGATCGCCGCCGTGTCGCTGTTCGGCTCCTTCCTGGTGGATGTGAGCCGGGCGCAAGCCGCCCTGGGTGTGCCCTTGGCCCAGCAGATCCAGTCCATCGGTATCCGCGTGGATGTGCCCCAGGTGTTCGTGGGCATGCTCATCGGCGGCGCCCTGCCCTGGCTGTTCTCCTCCTTCGCCATCCAGGCGGTCAGCCGTGCTGCCGCCCTGATCGTGGAAGAGTGCCGCCGCCAGTTCAAGAAGGGCGTGCTGACCGGCAAGGTCAAGCCCGACTATCGCCAGGCGGTGAACATCTCCACCACCGCCGCCCAGAAGGAACTGGTCCCGCTGGCTCTGCTGGCTGTGGTCACCCCCATCCTGCTGGGCATGCTGCTGGGTGTTGAGGCCCTGGGCGGCGCGCTGGCGGGCATCATCCTCTCCGGCCAGCTGCTAGCGGTGTTCATGAACAACGCCGGCGGCGCCTGGGACAATGCCAAGAAGCTCATCGAAGACGAGCCCAAGGACCCCAAGAAGAACCTGGGCAAGGGCTCCGAACGCCACAAAGCTGGCGTGGTGGGCGACACCGTCGGCGACCCGATGAAGGACACCGCCGGGCCGGCGCTGAACCCGATGATCAAGGTGGTCAACCTGGTGGCGGTGATCATCGCCCCGGTGGTGGTGCAGATCACCGACTTTGGCGTGGCCGAATGGGCCGCCGCCATTGTGATGATCGCCTTGCTGGTCTGGTCCATCCTGACCAGCAAGCGCCCAACCGAACCGGTTACCGCCAAGTAGGCAAGCTGTCCATCAAAGAGAGGCGCGTGAGCGCCTCTCTTTTTATACCTGTAGCCTAAAAGTCCGGTTTTTGGCCCTCAGCTTGCAACATCATTGAAGAGATGGCATACTAAACTTTTCGGAGACCCTGTGGCGACCATTGCGCTAAGAACCTACTTGAACCAGATAGAGGGCCTGATCGAGGGCGGCCAGACCGCCGAGGCGATCGCCCACTGCCGCCACATCCTGCAGCGCTTCCCCAAGAACATTGCCACCTACCGGGTGATCGCCAAGGCCTACCTGGAACAGAAGCAACACGCCGAGGCTGGCGACATCTTCCAGCGGGTGCTCTCCTCTTCGCCGGACGATTTCATCGCCCACATCGGCATGAGCATTATCCGCGAAGAAGCCGGTGACCTGGACGCGGCCATCTGGCACATGGAGCGCGCCTTCGAGGCGCAGCCCTCCAACCGGGCGGTGCAAGACGAACTGCGCAGCCTGTACACCAAGCGCGAAGGCTACGCGCCGCCCAAAGTCCGCCTGACCCGCGGCGCGCTGGCGCGCATGTACGCCCACGGTGACCTGCACAACCAGGCCATCGGTGAGTTGCGCAGCGCGCTGGCCGAAGACCCGCAGCGCCCCGATCTGCAAGTGCTGCTGGCGGACATGCTGCTCAAAACGCAGCAGAACGCCGAAGCGACTGAAATCTGCGGCCAACTCATCGAAAAATTCCCTTATTCGCTCTTCGCCAACCGGGCAATGGCCGAAATGCTGGCTAGCGAGGGACGCGAAATCGAAGCCGCCCCCTACCAGGAGCGCGTGGAAGAATTGGACCCCTACGCCGCCCTGATCGACACACGCGGTTCGCCGGACAACGTACCGGCCAACAACGTGATGGTGGAAAAGCTGGTCGTGGAGAGCGCACCGCCCCCCGCCACCGAGACCTGGCCCGCCCCCGAAGCCGATATTGAACCCAGCGAGGCGGAGGCCCTTCCCGACTGGCTGTCCGTCGAGCCCGAAGGGGAAGAGAGCGAAGCAGGCGAGCCAGCCAACAGCGACGAGCCAGCCTTTGTAGAAGAAACCGGGGATGAACCCGAACAACCCAGGCACACTTCTTCACTGCTGGAAGAACTGGAAAACCTCGAGCCAGACCCGGCCAGCCAAACCGGGCAGCTGGAACGCTACGGCAAAACCCACACCGCAGCGCTGATCAAAGACAGCGTGCCGGAGTGGCTGCGCGACCTGGCCCCGGCCACGCGCACGCTCAAAGAACCACCTCCCGAAGAGCGCGACTGGGCCGACGAGCTGAACAAGGCCGGGTTGCAAACCGGCAGCCTGCCAGAGGAACTCGCCGCCGCACCCGAACCCGAGGCAGAGCCGCAACCTGAAGCCTCCCCCGCCCCAGTGGATGATGAAGAAAGCCTGCGCTGGCTGGAAGGACTGGCAGCCAGCCAGGGCGCAGAGGAAGAAGAACTGCTGACCACGCCGGAAGACCGCCAGGCCCCCGCGCCGGAATGGGCGCCGCAGGCAGACGCCGAGCCGCAAAGCGAAGCGCTGAACTGGCTGGACGAAATGGAGCAGCGCCAGCAGACGGGCAGCCTGGATGAGGCGGCCGCGCCGCCCGCCACTGAGCAGCCACTGGAGGCAGAAGCCGCCGGCGAAGCAGCGCAGCCTGCCGGCACGGACCGCCTGGACGAAATCTTCGCCGATGCGCCGTTCGGCGGCGAGCAGAGCCAACCGGCGGACGATGCCCCAGCCGAAGACGACACCCCCGGCTGGCTGAATGAACTGAGCGCGGAAATCGAAGAAAGCCCCTCCAGCGGCACGACCCAATTGCAGCCGCTGGAAGACACGCCCGACTGGCTCAACGAGCTGCGCTACCAGACCGGCGAGCTGACCCTGCCCGAAGACGAAGACATCGCCCCCACCCCGGAGGCCGAAGCCCCAGCCGAACCTGAGGGCGCTGCGGAGGAGAATGGCCTCAGCAAGCTGGATTGGCTGGAAGAGCTCGGCCCGCCCAGCCACCAGCCGACTGCCGGCGCCTGGGTGCCTGAGACGGAATTGGGTGATGAAAACACGCAAGCGGGCGAGCCCGAAACTATAGAGCCCATCGCCGAGGAGACTGAACCGCCAGGCTTCGCGGCACAAACCGCACAGCCGGCGCCCAGCGCAGACCCGCTGCCCGAGCCAGAAACCAACGGCGCTCGGGCGGCCGCAGAGCCGCTTGAAAAGCTTCGCTCCGAGCTGGCAGGTAAAGGCAAAGAACGAGATCAGGACGATCTGCAAGCAGCCCGCCAGGCGATGAACGCCGGTGACCGTGAAGGCGCCGTGCGGCACTACGACAGGCTGCTGCGCCGCCGCAAGCTGCTGCCCGAAGTCATCGCCGACTTGCAGGCGGCCACCAGCCTGCAGCCCGAGCAAGTGGCGCTGTGGCAGGCGCTGGGCGACGCCTACATGCGCAGCAACCAGCTGCGCCAGGCCCTGGAGTGCTACACCCGGGCCGAGGACCTGCTCAAGCACTGGTAGAATTCCCGCCGACCCGAAGAGGTCGGCGAACTCATACGCATCCTGGAGGACTGATTTGGAACGCAGTTTGGTATTGGTGAAACCCGATGGCGTGCAGCGCGGTTTGGTGGGCGAGGTCTTCTCCCGCCTGGAGCGCCGCGGCCTGCGCCTGGTGGGCGCGAAATTCCTGGAAGTCAGCAAAGACCTGGCGAAGAAGCACTACGCCGAGCATGAGGGCAAGCCGTTTTACGACGGTCTGATCAAGTACATCACCTCCAGCCCGGTGATGGCCATGGCTTGGGAAGGCCCCAATGCGGTGGCCGCCATCCGCCAGACAATGGGCAGCACCCGCCCGACCGAGGCGGCGCCCGGAAGCCTGCGCCACGATTTCGGCCTGGAGGTGGGCCGCAACCTGACCCACGCCTCCGACGCGCCGGAAACCGGGGAGCGCGAGGTCAAGCTGTGGTTCGATTCCGACGAATTGGTCGAGTGGGAACGGGCGATTGACCGTTGGGTGTTTGAGGATAGTGATTAGAGGTTGGTAATTAGAGATTAGTGATTCAGTAAGTGGTAATTACATACAAAGCAGGCGGCCAGATGGGCTGCCTGCTTTTTAATTCTTAGGGCGCAGCATGCTGCGCCCCTACCCAATGTGGTATTGGTTTCTCTTGTGACTTTGTGGTTGAGAGTTATTGCACATGCAGCAGTACTTTGGCTTCCGACCACAGGTCTTCGAGGCGGTAGTACTCGCGCTGGTGGTTGGAAAAGATGTGCACCACCACGGAGCCATAGTCGGCCAGCAGCCAGCCCTCTTCCGGCTTGCCTTCCATGCGTGGTTTGACTTTGTGCTTTTCGCGAGCTTCATCCACTACGGCGTCCAGCAGGGCCTTGATGGTGCGGTCTGTGCTGCCGGAGCAAATCACGAAATAATCGCTGAGCGGGGCCAAATCCTGCAGGTCGAGCAGGAGGATGTCTTCACCCTTTTTGTCTTCCAGGGTGTCGGCGATGCTGCGGGCTAGTTCAATCGGTTCCAAATGCGCTAGCGGCTCCTATTGGCCAGTTAGTGTGCTGCGTATCAAAGGAGTATACACGGAGCCGCCCGGTTTGAGGTCGCTGCTGAACAGGGCAAGTGTTTCCAGCCGGGCAGGCTGCGGTGGGTTGATCTGCGCATCAGCGAGCAGCTCGCTGATGCGTTTGATGTTGGCCTGGCGGTGTTCGCGGCGCACTCGCGCCAGGGTCAGGTGTGGGCGGAAGGGGTTGCGCTCTGCCGGCAGCCCCAGGGCAACCATCTCGCGCTCCACGCTCTCTTGCAGGCGGCCCAGTTCCGGCGGCGTATGCAAGCCGGCCCAGAGCACCCGCGGCGCGGCGGCGCTGGGGAAGGCGCCCAGTTGGCTGATGTGCACTTCCAGCGGCGGTGTCTCCGCGGCCAACGCAGCCACCCGCTGACTGACCTGCTCAACCTGCTGCGGGGAGACCGGGCCGAGGAACTTGAGCGTCAGGTGGATGTTGGCGATTTTCACCCAGCGCAGCGGCAGGTCCTTCATCAGCCGCTGCAGCGGCACACTGAGCTTGTCCAGCTCGCGCTGCAAGGGTTCGGGCATTTCCAAGGCAACAAAAGCGCGTATTACTGACATCTCGCGATTCTACCTGCGCCTAGCCCGCCAGGCGCTTGAGCCTCTCGTAGTCTTCGGGCGTATCCACATCGATGGCCAGTGAGTTATCCAGCCAGGGTATCCAGGTCACCGGAAAGCGGGAGAACAGCGCCCGGCCGCCCACATCGCCCTGCAGTTCGGCAAAGTGGGCGAAGGTGCTGCGGTCGAAGAGCACCGGGTTGCTGCGCTGGCCGTCCACCAGCGGGGCGACGATGGGCGCCCCGCTGGCGGCGTGCTCGGCGCACAGGGTGTCGATGAGCGCCACGGAGAGCTGCGGCTGGTCGGTGACCATGAACAGCGCCGCGGTCGCCTCCGGGGGGACGGCGGCCAGCCCGGCACGCACAGAGGTGCTCTGCCCCGCGGCCCAGTCGGGGTTGTGGACGATGTTCAGCGGCAAGCCATCCAGGGCGGCGGCGACCTCAGCGGCCATTGCGCCGGTGACCACAGTCAACGAGCCAAGTTTGGAGGCCAGCGCCGTCTCGGCCACCTGGCGCACGAAGGGCCTGCCCTTCCAGTCAAGCAGCTGCTTGGGCTGCCCCAACCGCTTGGACTCTCCGGCGGCCAGCAGGATGCCGGCGATGTTTGTCATTGCGAGGAGTGTACCAGCGCGAAGCGCTGGCAACGACGAAGCAATCTCGGTTTTCATGTCTGCATAGCCTGCATCCGAGATTGCTTCGTCCGCTGCGCGGTGATGCATATTCATGCATCACCGCGCGTGCTCCTCGCAATAACGGGTGGAGCTGGGGGTCTAGTGAGAAACTCGATGAGCAGCGGGTTGACCAGGTCGGGGCGCTCGAAATGCGGCAGGTGCCCCGCCTCGGAGATGGCGTGGAATTCGGCCCGCGGCACCAATTGCTGGAACGTGCCGTGATGGCTAAAGGGCACCGTCTGGTCGTGCTCGCCCCAGAGGAGCAACACCGGCGCCTCAGCCTCCCCCAGCCTGCGGTAGAGCTCCAGGTCTTCGTCGAGCATGCCGCGGCGCAGGCTGGAGAGCAGGGCGCGTTTGAAGCCGTGGTACTTCATCTGTTCCTGATAGCGCGGCACGAAATAGTCCAACGCCTCCTGGCTGGGCTGATAGAAGTCGGCCAGCATGCCTTCGAGCAGGCTGCGCTGGCCGAAGCGGCCCAGCATCCCCAGGGCCAGCTCGCCCAGCAGCGGCAGGCGCAGCCAGCGCACTGCGGCGGGCAGCCTCAGGTCGAAGCCGGCTGGGGCAATGAACGCCAGCCTGCGCACCCGCTTCGGAAAGCGAAAGGCGAATTCGGCGGCGACCGGGCCACCCATCGAGAGCGCCACCAGGTCGGCCTGGGGCAGCTTGAGTACGTCCATCAGTTCGGCCAGTTGGCGCACGAAAAGCGCTTTGTCGTAGGGCAGCCCCGGGCGGTCGGAGTAGCCGCGCCCGAAGAGGTCATAACGCACCACGCGCAGGCCGGCCGCCGCCAGGGCTTCGAAGTTGGCGTCCCAGATGAACTGCGGCACCGAAAAACCGTGAATGAGGATGACCGGGCGGCCGTTGCGCGGCCCGGCCTGCTGATAATAGGTCACGCCGTCGCTCAGCCGGGCCGTTTCGCCCGGCAGGGTTTCGCGCACCCGCGCGTCCAGCACCTGGTGTTCGTCTGCGAAGAAGCGCTCCAGAAACGACAAGGTCAGAGCTTGCCCAGCGCGGCCAGTACGCGCTCGGGGGTCAACGGGAAGCGGTCCATCCACACGCCGGTGGCGTCGTGGATGGCGGCCACCACCGCGGGGGCGAAGGGGATGTAGGGCATCTCGGCCACGCCGCGCAGCCCCCAGGGGCCGACCGGGTCGGGGTATTCCAAAATCAGCGATTCCACGCGGTCGGGTACGTCGAGCACGGTGGGGATGAGGTAATTGGAGAGGAACTGGGTTTTGACGTAACCATCCTGCTGGACGAAGTTCTCCAGCACGGTGTAGCCGGCGGCCTGCACCACGGCGCCCTCGATTTGGCCGACGATTTGCTGCGGGTTGACCGCCCGGCCCACATCGTCGGCGCAGAGCACATCGGTAATGTGCACGTGGCCGGTCTCGGTATCCACCTCCACCGCCACCGCCTCGGAAACGTAGCCGCAGGCGAAGTTCGGGTCGGTGGCGCCCGTCTCGGGGTCGAAGGCTGTGGTGGCCGGCGGCACATACTTGTATTGGGCGATGGCGGGGCGCTCTTCATCGGCCCACTTTTGCAGGGCCAGCTCGGCCGCGCCGCGGATGGCGTTGCCGGCCATGAAGGTCAGCCGGGAAGCGCTGGCGCTGCCCGAATCGCCGGTCTCGGCCGTGTCGGCCAGCACCAACTCGACCTTCTCCAGCGGCAGCCCCAGCGCCTCGGCGGCCATTTGTTGGAAGACGGTGTGCGCCCCCTGGCCCACATCTGAGCCGGCCTGGCGCAGGACAGCGCGCTCGATTTGGGCGTCGCCGTGCAGTTCCACGGTGGCCCAACTGCGCTCGGGGAAGCCGAAGGAAAAGCCCACGTTCTTGAAGCCGGAAGCGAAACCCACGCCGCGCTTGATGTGCGGGCGCGCCACGGGCGGCAGTTGCGGCCAGGTGGCCGCGTCCCGCCCCCAGCCATCCGCAGTCTGGCTCCAGCCGGCGGCCTGGGCGCCCTGCTCCACCACCTTGTCCATCGAAGATCCTTTGGGCAGTGGCGACTTGAAGAAGAGCACATCGCCATCGCGGGCAATATTGCGCATACGCAGTTCCACGGGGTCGATGCCCAGTGCCTCAGCCAGCTTGTTGACCTGCGTCTCGGCGGCGAAGGCGCCCTGCGGGCCGCCGAAGCCGCGAAAGGCGCCGCCGGGCACATTGTTGGTGAACACCGCGCGGGCGTCCACCTGCACGTTGGGGATCAAATACGGGCCGATACACATCAATGTGGCGTTGGCCAGCACCTTGGTGGACGTGTAGATATACGGCCCGCCGTCGGCGACCAGTTCGCACTGGGCGGCGACGATTTTGCCCTCGCGGGTGGCGCCCCATTTGGCGCGCAGCAAGTAGGCGTGGCGCTTATGGTGGCCGATCATCGACTCGGCGCGCGACCAAATGATTTTCACCGGGCGGTGGATGCCGCGCTGCGCCAACCGCCAGGCGGCCAGGCCGAGCACAATCTGGATGGACATGTCCTCACGGCCGCCGAAAGCGCCGCCGATGGCCGGGTGGATGATGCGCACCTGTTCCTCGGGCAGGCCGAGGGCGTGAGCCACGGCCAGGCGCTCTTCATGCGCCCACTGCCCGGCCACCTCCACGGTGACGCGGCCTTCTTCATCCATGTAGGCCAGGCCCGACTCGGGGGCAAGGTAGGCGTGCTCTTGCACCGGCGTGTGGTACTCGCCCTCGATGATGACATCGGCCTCGGCGAAGCCGGCCTCCATATCGCCGTGGCGCACGCGGTATTCAATGAACGTGTTGCTGTCCTTCTCGGGGTGGATGTGCACCGCGTCCGGCGCCTCGGCGGCGAAGACGTCGGTGATGACCGGCAGGTCCTCGTATTCGACTCGGATGAGGTCACGGGCCCGGGCGGCGATGGCTTCGGTCTCGGCGACGATGAAGGCCACCTGGTCGCCCACGTAACGCACGCGGTCAGCGTGTGGCTTGTCCGAGCCCGGGCCGCAAAGCACGGGCTGGTCGTGATAGATGAGGCCATATTCGTTGACCGGCACATCCTTGGCGGTGAACACGGCCAGCACACCTGGCAGCGCCTCGGCCTGGCTGGTGTCGATGGAGAGGATGCGAGCATGAGGCCGGTTGGCGAAGAGCACCTTGGCGTGGGCCTGCTGCGGGCGGTTGATGTCGCCGGGATACAGGGTCTGCCCGGTGACCTTGCCGCGCGCGTCAATGCGCAGGGCTGACTTGCCGAGATGGCTCACTCCGCCTCCCCCGAGTTACCGCCAGCCAGGCGTTCAATGAACCTGTCGATGGAATTCACCATGGAGAGCAGCAAGGAACTGGAGAAAGTCAGCAATAAATAGAGGGCGAGGCCAATGATGGCGGCGATGCCGATGCGGATAAAGAGCAGTTCGTTCGAACCGCTGGGGGCGGCGCGCAACCACTCTGGGGCTTCTGACTGCACGAATTCGAGACCAAACCCGGAAAACCACCAGGCCAGCAGCGGCATCAACACCACGATCAGGCAACCCACGCCGCGCCAGAGTGGGTGCAGGGTGCGGCCGGGGCTGCGTTTTCTACGCCAGGTATTCATCGCTAGGCTCCTTGCTCCCGGGCGGCCTGTTGGATGGCGTCCAGGATTTTGTAGTAGCCGGTACAGCGGCACAGGTTGCCGGTGACGGCGATTTGGGCCTCTTCACGGCTGGGCTGCGGGCGCTCTTCGAGCAGCTTGACGGCCGACATGATGAAACCGGGCGTGCAGTAGCCGCACTGCACCGCGGCGTTGTCAATGAAGGCTTGCTGCACGGGATGAAGTTGCTTGCCCTGCGCCAGTCCCTCGATGGTGACGATATCGGCCCCGTGGGCGCGTGCCGCAGGCACCAGGCAACTCATCACCGCCTGCCCGTCGAGGAACACGGTGCAAGCGCCGCATTCGCCTTCGGCGCAGCCCTCTTTGGTGCCGATGAGCAGCGCGTCTTCACGCAGCAGGCGCAGCAAGGTTTTGTCTTCGCCGTTCTGAAAAGCGAAGACATGGCCGTTGATGCGGGTCTCGATTTCGTGGCTGGGCAGGCCGTCCAGGCCATCCCCGCCCCTGGAGGGGGTAGCCAGCAGCACCGGCTGAGCCGGGATGCGCTGCGGCTGCGGGTCGGCGGCCAGGTCCTCCAGCACGCGCTTCACCGCCACCGCGACCATGCGGCGGCGGTAGGCCGCCGAACTGCGCACATCGTCGATGGGCGAGGCGGCCCCGGCGGCCAATTCGGCGGCTTGCTCGATGACCTCCGGCGCAAGCCGCTTGCCCGCCAGGAAAGCCTCGGCCTCCGGCGCGCGCACGATGACCGGGGCCACTGAGCCCAGAGTGATAGCCGCCTGGGCGAGATGGTCGCCGTCGAAGTGCAGTACCGCCGCGGCGTTGACCACCGAAATGGCCTGGGCGCGGCGCAGGGTGATGCGCAGGAAAGCGCCGCGGGCCGTCTGCGGATCGAGCGCCGGGAAGTGGATATCCACCAGCATCTCGTCGGGCTGCAGTACAGTCTTACGCGGCCCGGTGTAGAACTCGGCCAGCGGCACTGTGCGCGTGCCGTTGGCCGAGCGCAGCTCCACGCTGGCGCCCAGCACCATCAGCGGCGGGATGGTGTCGTTGGCCGGCGAGGCGGTGACCAGGTTGCCCGCCACCGTGCCGCGGTTGCGGATCTGCGGCGCGCCGACCTCGTAGGCGGCCTGCGCCAGAGGCAGCGCCTGCTCGCGCATCAGCGGCGAGGCGGCGCAGTCGTTGTGCGTGACCAGCGGGCCGAGGTGGATGCGGCCTTCGTCGTCGAGGCGGATTTCGTCCAGGCCGGGGATGCGGGTGACATCAATCAGCGTGTCGATGCCCTTGCGCACGCCGAGTTCAATTTCGAGGATCAGGTCGGTGGCGCCGGCGACCAGGCGGGCGGAAGGGCCGCGCTCGGCCAGCGCGGCCAAGGCTTCGTCAACAGTGCGGGCGTGAATGTAGTAGGACCACATGGGTGAGTGTGATTATAAGCAAGTTCCAGGTGCGTAGCGCTTAGCGATAGCTGTTAGCTTCAGTTACCTATTCTTAGGCTGTTGGTTTTAGGCGGATTTTTACCCTTAGGCAATTGCTGCCAACAGCGCCAGCGCGGCGGGCAGGCGTTCCGGGGCGGCGCTAAGCGCGTTCTCCAGCGCTTCGGCCAAACCGCTGGCCTCGCGCCCGTCGAGCGCCAGGGCCGGCGCGGCGGCGAAGCCGCCGACGGCCAGGCGCGCCCGGCCGCCCGGCCAGCGGGCCAGCGCCAGGCAAAGGCCGCCGGGGTCGGCGGCAAAGCCGAGCGCGGGCTGGGTACTGAATTGGACGGCGCGGATATCACCGCCAGCCGAGCCGAGGGCGAGCAGGTCGCCGTAGCCCAGTTCCCCACCGGCGGCGAGTTCCAGCTGGCTGTCCAGCGCCAAGAGGGCGCAGGCCAGCGGGCCGCCGGAGAGCAGCGCGGCGGCCAGCGTCTCCGCCGGTTCGCCGCCGGCCGCCTCGGCCAGCGCGGGCGGCAGGCCCGGCGTGGCAACCAGGGCTGCAGGGCTGGTTTCGACCGAAATACGCAGAGTATTGCCTTGCTGCTCGATGCTCATTCGTCGGGGCACACGCCCCAACCCAACTCGTCCAAATCTCCCGACTGCATGTCTTCCGGCGGCAGGGCGACCAACAGCGCCTGGCCCTCGGCGAGCAACTCGCCATCGGGGCCGAAGATGTGCGCTTCGGCCTCCGCGGTGCGGCCGCGGTCGCGCAGGGCGCGACCAGTGATGCGCAGCGGCTGGCCCACGGGCACATGGCGGCGCAGGCGGGTGGTCAGGCGGCCGGTGTACATGAAGCGGTTGTGGTCGGCGACCATGAAGACGCGGCTGACCGCCTCATCCAATATCGAGGCGACGATGCCGCCATGGGTGATGCCGGGATAGCCCTCGAACTGCTGCGGCACGGTGTAGTCCCCCGCCACGCTGCCGTCGGGCTGGGCGTAAAAGGTCAACTTGAGGCCGGTGTGGTTCTCCATCCCGCAGGCGAAGCAATTGCGGGAGTTGGGCAGCTTGTGTTCATGGGTAATTTCCATATAGGCAGTCATCCAAGGAAGTTCAAGTCTTCAGGCACATCCACATCGTGGGCCAAGGAAGCCAGCTCCAGCACCACAACCTGCATGCCGGCTTCTTCAGCCTGGCGGCTGTGGCGAGCGAAGGAGTCGGGCCCGAAATCGTAAGTGAAATCGCCCACGGGGTTGAGCAGCAGCGCGTTGGTGCCTTCGCGGTGGTGGTCGGGCACGATGACGGCCACCGGCGGCTCGCCGCCAGCGGCGATCAGCGCCTGGACATCCTCGGCGGCGATTTGGGGCAGGTCCGCCGGGACAACGAGCACGCTGGTGGCCATGTAGCTCTTGGCCACCACGGTGGCGCGCTGCAGGGCCAGGTTGAGGTGCGGCGCGCCGTCTTCACGCAGTGTGCGCGCGCCGTGTTCGCGAGCCAGGGCCAGCGCCTCGGTGTCGCGGCTGACCACGAGCACGTTTTCCACCTCCGGCACGCTGCGCAGCACGTCCACGGTTTGCTGCAGCAGGCGCTGGTTGAGCGCGGCGCGCTCATCCTCCGACAACACAGAGGCGAGGCGCGATTTGCCGCGACGCAGCGGTTTGACAGGGACAATCGCCCAGAGAGCCATGGGGCATCTCCTTTAGCGGCTCGTTTGCACGAAGGGAGTGGGTTTACGCATTGGTGAGCAGGTAACCGCCGAATTCCAGCACCTCGGCGGCCAGGCGAGCCCGGCCGGCCGTGTCCTGCATCAGGGTGGCGGTCGCCAGAGGCATTATACCGAGTCCCTGCACCGCTTCCGCCTGCCCGGCGTCGGCCGTGTCGAGCACGAAGCCGGCCAGCAGGTCACCATAGTGCTGCGCCACGGCCAATGCGCTGGGGGCGATGCCCAGCTCGCGGAACATCTTGGCCGCCGGACCTTTGACCGCCTGCCCGCCAATGATCGGCGAGACAGCCAGCACGGGTTTGTCGGCCACGGCAGCGCGCAAGCCGTCTATGGCGAGGATGGGCGCCACGCTGACCCAGGGGTTGGAGGGGCAGATGACCACCAGGTCGGCGGCGATCAGGGCATCGACGGCGCCCGGCGCAGGCCGGGCGGCTTCGATACCTTCGAAGCGGAAGCCGCGCACCTCGGGCTCGCAGCGCAATTCCACGAAATAGTTCTGGAAGGCCAGTTCGTCACCGTCGCGGGTTTGCACGATGGTGCGTACCGGCGCGTCGCTCATCGGCAACACCTGCGGGCCAATGCCCCAGGCGCGGCAGAAGTCGGCGGTGATGGCGCTGAGCGCATCGCCGCCGCGCAGGCGGCGGGTGCGCTCCAGATGCGTACCCAGGTCGCGGTCGCCCAGGTTGAACCAACCCGGCGCGCCCAGTGCCTTGGCGGCCTCGATGGCTACCCAGCTCTCGCTGGCCTGGCCCCAACCCGTTTCCGGGTTGGCCAGGCCGGCGAGGGTGTAGCAGACGGTGTCCAGGTCGGGGCAGATGCTCAGGCCGAAGTGCTCGAAGTCGTCGCCGGTGTTGACGATGATGGTCAGGTCTTCGGTGGGCAGTACCTGGGCCAAGCCGTCGGCCAGCTTGGCGCCGCCCACCCCGCCGGCGAGGGCTACAACTTTCATGGCGCGTATCCTATCACGAGTGGGGACAGGAATCACAAAGGTACAAACCCTTGTGTCACCCTGAACAGCTTGCGCGTTGCTTTGCAACGGGCAAGCGTGGTGAAGGGGCACCATTACCTCAGGGTTATTAGGGCGTTAGCCTGTCGAAGTCCCCGCCTGGTTCGCGTTCAAGACCCATTGTGGAAGATGTCGTTTCGGGAATCCTTCGCTGGTCGCGGTTCGGCGATCAGGTGGGGGTTGCTGCACCCGCTCAGGAAAGCACGGGGTGTGGTGCAGGGACGGCAGCCCCCGCAATAAGACTGCTATACCCTACGTGTCACCTCGCTCACGTCGCGCCGCTCGCGAACTTTTGGCTCGCCAGCCGCGTAGCCGAGCAGGATGAGCCCCTGGGCCTGCCAGCTGTCCGGCAGGCCCAGCGCAGCGCTCACTGCCTTGGCGGCGAACAGCGGAGCGCAGACCCACACGCCGCCCAGGCCCCCGGCGTGGGCGGCCAGCAACAACTGGCCGCCGGCCAAAGCCACACTCTGCACGCCCATCAAATATTCGCCGTGGTTACGCTCGGCGTCTTGGTACTGGTTCAGGGCGTCGACATCCAGGCAAAGCAGGATGGCTTCGGGCGCGGCCAGCACGCGCCCCTGCGAGCGCTCCACCTGCGCAGCAATGCGTTCGGCGTCCAGCCCCTCGGCGGCCAGCGCAGCCTCGAAGCCCGGCTGCATGGCGGCCAGCATGGCCTGGCGGCTTTCGGCGCCGGCCAGCTGCACAAAGCGCCAGGGCTGGCGATTGTGCGCGTTGGGGGCGTAGGTGGCTGCTTCCAGAATGCGGTCGACGGCTTCGGCGGGGACAGGCCGCGGCAGGAAGCGGCGCGCCGAGCGACGCGAGCGCAGCCAGGCGAGCAGGTCTGGCGGTTTCACCGGGCCGGCGGCCAGGCGGTGATGCTCCCCGGGGTGACAATGTATTTGACCCGTTTCACGCCTTCAGGGATCTTGAAATCTTCCCCGGTGTATTTGCGCGAGAGCTCGTGGGTGTGCTCCACGGCGCCCTCTTCGGTGAGGCGCACTTTGCCGCGCAGCTGCAGGTATTGGTAGGGGTTCTGCGGGTCGGGGATCGCCACCGCAATACGCGGGTCTTTGCTGAAGAAGCGGAATTTGGCCGCTTTGTCGGTGGTGCCGAAGAGGATATGCTGCCCGTCGGTGTTGAACCACACCATGGTCAGCTGTGGGCCGCTTGGGGCGGCCGCGGCCACAAAGGCAAACGCCTTGGTGGCATCTTCCAGCAGATGGCGGTGCGATTCGGGGATGTGTTCAAGGACGCTCATTTCAACCTCCGCTGGTGAATATTTTTTGCGGCTTGATTTTGTAGATCACGCGCACCTGGCCGGGCAGCTTGGGGAAGTCCTCCCCTTTGTAAACATGGGAGAGCTGGTTGATGTGTTCGTAGCCGCCCTCTTCAGTGACCTCATCCACCACGCCGCGGATTAGCAGGTAGCGGTAGGGGTTGGCCGGGTCCGGGATGCTCAGCGCCACCTTCGGGCGAGCGGACATGTTTTTGTCTTTCAGACGGCCGCGGGCGGTGTTGACCACGATATGCTCGCCCTCCACGCCAAACCACACCGGGCTGACCTGCGGCGAGCCGTCGGCCAGGGTGGTGCTCAGAAAGGCGAAGGCCTTGGTTTCATCTTTGAGCAAGTCTTGGAAATTTTCGGGGATGTTCTTCATTGTCAGCCTCCTTCGGTTATAGGGCGAGGCATGCCTCGCCCTGCGTTTCAGTGATAACTTTGACGGGCGGTCGCTCACTCATCTTACCGAAACTCGTCGCGCTCGCGGGGGCGGATGAGCTCCGCCAGGTTGCCCGGTCGCAGGGGGTACGGGAAACCGCGCACATGCACGGCCGGGCAGCCTTCGGCGGCCTGGCCCATGGCCAGCGAAGCGGCCGCGGCCAGCTCATCGGCAGCGGCCAGGATGCTGGCGCGCAGCTGGCGGCCGAACAGGTCGGGCCGGCCGCGTAGGTCCACCAGGCCGGGCAGGCCGGCCAAGCCGATGGCTACGCCCACGACGCCCTCGCGCCAGGCGCGGCCGTGCGAGTCGATGATCAGCACGCCGATGTTGCGTTCGGCGGCCAGCGCGGCTCGCAAGCGCTCGGCGCTGGCGTCGGGGTCCTCGGGCAGCAATAGCACGGCCTCATCGTCGGACGCTCCCACGTTGGAATGGTCGATGCCTGCGTTGGCGGAGACGAAACCCAGGCGGTGTTCCACCACCAGCAGGCCGGGCCGGGCGCGTAGCACTTCGCGGCTTTCGTCGAGGATGAGTTGCACCAAACGCGGGTCCTTCTCGACCCGCTCAGCCAATTCCTCCGCTTCGGCGCCGGGCGTCACTGTATCCAAATGCACCAGGCGGCCCTCTGCCTTGGAGATGATTTTCTGCGCCAGCACCAGAATGTCGCCATCTTCGAGGCTGAGTGCGGCGCGGGACAGGGCGTCTCGCAGCAGCGCGGCCAAGTCGTCGCCCGGCCCCACCATCGGGATGCCGGGCAAGGGGGTGATGATCAGCGGTTTCAAGATTGGGGCTTGATACCGGCCACTTTGAAGGTGCCGTGGCGGCTCTTGTAGTGCTTGTTCATCGTCACGAGCAGCGAAGTGAGGCCCTCAACCACGATGGCCTTGTCCAGCCCGCCGGCGTAGTAGCCGCGCAGGCCGGCGTCACCCGCCAGGGCGATGACGGTTTCAGCGTCCGCCGGGTCGGCGGCGCAGACCAGCACGTCGGAGTCCAGCGGCTGCGCGATGTTCTTGCGCAGGGCGACGGCGGGCACGGTTTGGAAAGCGGCCACCACGCGGGCGGCATCGCCCAGTATTTGCTGGGCGATTTCCGCCGCGGCAGGGGCCGCTGGCGGGGTCAGGTCGGGGAAATTGAGCCGGGCAGTGGCGTCTATCAATATCTTGCCGGCCAGATGTTCACGCACCGCCTCCAACGCGGCGGCGTGGGCACCCTGCTCCACGGCCAGCAGGCAGATGTCTGCCACGGCAGCCGCTTCGGGATTGCCCAAGCCCTGGATGGCTTCGCGACCCAGCGCGGCATTCAGTTCGGCCGCAGCGGCTTGCGCCTTCTCCGCGGCGCGCGAGCCCAGCAGCACGCTGTGGCCGGCGTGCGCCCAACGCAGCGCCAGCGCCGAGCCGAGCTGGCCGGTGCCGCCAAAAATGGCGATGGTTTGCGGGTTGGCTGCCGACATCGCGGGGATTGTAGCATGCCGGGAAAAGCAAAGGGCAGATACAGGTTCGAATTCAGAAGGAAGAAGTTAGAAGTGCTTACGGCTTAGTGGGGCTATTCACCGCACCCGCTTTATAATGCCCCAATGTCCTCGCAAATCGTCATCGAGGAGTTCCACAGCCAGGCGCTGGAAGGCAACCCGCTGGGCGACCCGGCGACCCGCCGCGTGCCCGTGTACCTGCCGCCGGGTTACGACACGGCGCAGCGCTATCCCAGCCTGTACCTGTTGGCCGCCTTCGGCGGGCGCGGGCTGAAGTTCCTCAACGACGATCTGTGGGAAGAGAACATTCAGGGGCGCCTGGACCGGCTGATTGCGAGCGGGGTCGTGCGCCCGCTGGTCGTGGTGATGCCGGATGCGAGCACGCGCTACGGCGGCTCGCAATATCTGAATTCCAGCGCCACCGGGGACTACCAAGACCATATCCTCGAGCTGGTCAGCTACATCGACAGCAAATACCCTACGCTGGCCGCGGCGGAAGCCCGCGCCGTCGCCGGGCATTCCTCCGGCGGCTTCGGCGCGCTGAGCCTGGGCATGCGCCACCCCGACGTGTTCGGCTTGGTCGCCGACCACAGCGGCGACAAATATTTCGAACTGGCCTACCAGCCGGACTTCGGTGAGGTGCTGCGCTACGCAGAGCGCAACGGCGAGGAAGCCCTGGCCGAGCTGCTGCGCGATCCCGGCGCAGCGTTGCGCGCCGGCGCGCCGCACGCCGTGCTGAACGCGCTGGCCATGGCGGCAGTCTATTCGCCCAACCCGGCCGCGCCGTTGGGCTTCGACCTGCCTTTCGACCTGGCCAGCGGCGCGCTGCGCCCGGAGGTCTGGGCGCGCTGGGCGGCGCTGGACCCGCTGCAGGCCGCCGGCGAACATCTCGAAGCGCTGCGCTCACTGCGCTTGCTCTACCTCGATTGCGGCCGCTTCGACGAGTATAATTTGCTCTACGGGGCGCGCCGGCTGGCTGAACAGTTGCGCGCCCACAACATTCCATTCCAATATCACGAATACGACGGCGGGCATCGCGGCATGCAGCAGCGCTACGATGCCTCTTTCGCCGCCATCTCGGCCGCCATGCCGGATTGAAAGGACATCGATGAGTGACCCTCGCAGCACCGCCCTGAAGTACTCGCAAGACAACCGCGCCCGCACCCTGGAGGAACTCAAGGAGCTGGTCGCCATCCCCTCGGTCTCGGCCGACCCGGCATTCAAGCCCGACATCCAGCGCGGCGCCGAATGGGTGGTGGCCAAGCTGACCAGCCTGGGTTTCCAGAACGTGCAAATCTTGGACACCGGCGGGCACCCCATGGTCTACGCTGACCTGATGGCCGCCGGCGAAGGCGCGCCGACCATGCTGATCTACGGGCACTACGATGTGCAGCCCGCCGACCCGGTGGAGTTGTGGGATACGCCGCCCTTCGAGGGCGTGCAAAAAGGCGAGTTGCTCTACGGTCGCGGCGCTTCGGACATGAAGGGCCAGGTGGTCGCCAGCATCGCCGCGGTGGAAGCCGCCCTGCACGCCGGCAGCGTGCCAGTGAACATCAAATGGATGATTGAAGGCGAGGAGGAAACCGGCTCGCCGAGCATGGCCGACTTCATCAAGAAGCACGCCAAGCTGTTCGCCGCTGACTTCGCCCTGAACCCCGATGCAGGCATGCTCAGCGCCACCCAGCCCACGATCACCTACGGCCTGCGCGGCATGTCTTATTTCGAACTGCACGTCAGCGGTCCGGCGCTGGACCTGCACTCCGGCTTCTTCGGCGGCACGGTGCGCAACCCGGCCAACGAACTGGCCCGCGTGCTGGGGGGTATGCAGGATGTGGATGGACGCGTGACCGTGCCGGGCTTTTACGACAAAGTGCGCGAGCTCACCGAAGAAGAGCGCGCCGATTTCCGCCGCCTGCCGCAGAACGATGCCTTCTACCTGGAACAGACCGGCGCAAAGAGCCTGTGGGGCGAAAGCGACTTCAGCGCCTACGAGCGCGCCACCGCCCGCCCCACCCTGGACATCAACGGCGTGCTTTCCGGCTACACCGGCGAAGGTCCCAAGACGGTGTTGCCGGCCAAGGCGATGGCCAAGTTCTCCTGCCGCCTGGTGCCGGACCAGGACCCGTTCGAAATCGAAGCGCTGGTGCGCAAGTACATTGAAGACCACATCCACCCCAGCGTGACTTGGGAACTCAAGCTGCTCTCCGACGCGATCCCCTCCATCTCGGAGCGCGACTCCGCCGCGGTGCAGGCAATGGCCAAGGCGCAGGAGACCGTGTGGGGCGTGAAGCCCATCTTCCGCCGTGAAGGCGGCAGCGTGCCGGTGGTAGGCCACCTGCAGGGCCAACTGGGCATCGAGTCGATCAACGTGGGCAGCGGCCTGCCGGACGACCAGCTGCACTCGCCCAACGAGCACCTGCACCTGCCCACTTGGGAGAAGGAAATCGACGCCTTCATCCACTTCATCTACAACCTGGGCGAAGGCTAAATGGCCGCCGGCAAGCCCGCCCAGCTCTACGGCGGGCAGGCGGTCATCGAGGGGGTGATGATGCGCGGCCGCACGCACATGGCCATCGCCATGCGCGCCCCGGATGGGGAGATTGCCCTGCACAGCGAGGCGCTCGGGCCGATCTACAGCAGCCGCTGGGCGCGCATCCCCTTTCTGCGCGGCCTGGTGCTATTGTGGGATGCGCTCGGCCTCGGTTCGCGCGCGCTGACCATCTCGGCCAACCTGCAGACCGGCGAAGACGAAAAGCTGGAAGGCTGGCAGCTGACCCTGACCATGCTGACCTCCTTCGGCATCGCCATCGGTCTGTTCTTCCTGCTGCCCGCCGGGCTGGGCCAGTTCCTGGACGACCTGCTGGGCCTGCCGCCATTGGCCAGCGCCCTGGTCGAGGGCCTGCTGCGCCTGGCGATCCTGATTGGTTACCTCACGATCATCGGCCGTCTGCCAGAAATCACGCGTGTCTATGGCTACCATGGCGCCGAACACAAGACCATCCACGCCTACGAAGCCGGCGTCCCGCTGACGCCGCGCGAGGTGGCCAAGTTTCCGCGGGAGCACCCGCGCTGCGGCACGGCCTTCCTGCTCAGCGTGGTGGTGCTGTCCATCCTCGTTTTCGCTTTCCTCGGCCCCATGCCGCTGCTGATGCGCATGGGCGTGCGCCTGCTGCTCATCCCCCTGCTGGCCAGCCTGGCCTACGAATACCTGCGCATCACCGCCCGCCATATCGGCAACCCGCTGGTGCGCCTGCTGGTAACGCCCAACCTGGCGCTGCAGCGCCTGACCACGCGCGAGCCGGACGAAGCCATGCTGGAAGTGGGCATTGCCGCTTTCAAAGAAATGAAGCGCCTGGAAGATGAAGCCGCCGCGGCTTAAGTGGGGTTAATCGCCGCGTAGACCAATCGCAGCACGAACAGATACAATTTTCGGCATGCGCCCTAACAAAACCATGACCCGCCTGATTGCCAGCGGTCTCATTGTTCTGCTGGTTGGGACGGCCTGCAACCTGAGTAGTCGCGTGCCCGCCGGCATCACCCGGCGGATAGACAGCCTGAGCAGGCGGATATCCAACCTGAGCAGCCGCCTGCCCAGCTTCGGCGTCCAGCTCAGCCAACCCGAGCCGGAAAAGCGCCGCTTGTTCGCCGGCATCGAATACGAACGCATCGTGCGCCAAAGCCCGCGGCTGATGGTCATCCATATCATCACCATCGACCTGCGCGCCGACGGTCTGCTCCCGCTGGTCTCGCCCGGCAACCCGGACCGTGAGCAGCCTTCCACCGCCAAAACCACCTCGCAATTCCTGCAGGAAGCCGAACTGCAGTTGGCGATTAACGGCGACGCTTTCACGCCCTGGTATGACCTGGGGTTGTTAGGCTATGCGCCCAAGCCCGGCGAGCGGGTGACCCCGCTGGGCTTCGCCGCCTCGCGCGGCGTGACTTACAGCCAGGACAGCGACAGCCAACCGACCCTGTACCTCTACGAGAGCAACAAGGCCAGCATCAACGCCCTGGAGGGCCAGATATACAACGCCATCTCCGGGTACAAGCTGCTGGTGCGCAACGGCGCGCTGATGGAAGGGTTGAACAGCTCGTCCGCAGAGCCGCGTACCGCGGTGGGCCTGAACCAGGGCGGCAACCGGCTGACCATCATTGTGGTGGATGGCCGCCAAGCGGGTTACAGCCAGGGCATCACCGAAACCGAGCTGGCCCAGCTGATGCTGGACAGGAACGTGCACATCGGCATGAACATGGATGGCGGCGGCTCCTCCACGCTGGTCATCCAGGGGCCGGATGGCGAGCCGATGCTGCTGAACTCACCGGTACATCGCGGGATACCCGGCAATGAGCGCCCGGTGGCCAACCACCTCGGCTTCCGCGCCCGAGACTAGGAGCCTGTTTGTCTACGCTGCCAGCCACACAAAGCCAAACGCCATTGCACGCGCAATGGCGTTTGCTGCGCCACGGCGCCGCCCGCGGCGCGTACAACATGGCGGTGGACGCTGCCATCCTGGAGATGGTCGTCGAAGGGAAATCGCCCCCCACCCTGCGCTTTTACGACTGGGAGCCCGCCTGCCTCTCGCTGGGCTTCGCCCAGCACTATGCCGATATTGACCTGGCTGCCCAAGCCGCCCGCGGCTGGGACGTAGTCCGCCGCCCTACCGGCGGCCGCGCCATCCTGCACACCGACGAGTTGACCTATTCGGTCATCGGCCCATCTGAAGAGCCGCGCCTGGCCGGTGGGGTGCTGGAATCCTATAAGCGGCTCTCCGAGGGCCTGATGGCGGCGCTTAAACAGCTCGGGCTGCCCGTGGAGCGCCAGCCGATGCACGATGGGCCGCCCTTGGGCGACGCGGACAACCCGGTCTGCTTTGAAGTGCCTTCCGATTACGAAATCACCCTGCACGGCAAGAAAATCATCGGTAGCGCTCAGGCCCGCCGCAAAGGCGGCGTGCTGCAGCACGGCAGCCTGCCGCTGTTCGGCGACATCGGGCGCATCACCGAAATCCTCACCTATCCCAACGCGGAGCGGCAGCAGCAATCCGCTGAGCGGGTGCGCGCCCGGGCGGCCACGGTGGAAGAGGGCCTGGGCCGGCGAGTGAGCTTTGCCGAGGCCGCGGACGCGTTCATCTCAGCCCTCGCGGACACACTGAACATCGAATTTGTCGAGGGGGAACTCTCCGACGCTGAAAAGGCGGCGACGGAACATTGGCTGGCCGAGCGCTACGCCAACCCCGAGTGGACACAGCGAGCGTAGGCATTGCTGATTGGTGAATGCTGATTTCTGATTGAGAATTTTCTGACCGCGGCCCCTGTTTCTTGATTATCCCTAAATACTAATCACTACTCACTAATCCCTATCACTCAAAAATCACTTCCTGGAAGCCCAGGCTGAGCAGCAGCCGCAGCAGATAGCTTTCAGCATTGATTTGGGCCTGCTCCAGAATGCCGTCTTCCAGGGCGGCGTTGAGGATTTCCTGCTCGGCCACCTGGCGGGCGGCGGTTTCCAAATGGGTGTCGCCGCGGGTCAGGAAACCCAGCTGGCGGTCGTAGATGTAGGACTTCTCATTGTCCAGGCTGGCGATGAACACCTCGGCCTCGGGCAGGCGCACATAGAGCACGCCGTTTTCAATGCGCAGGTCTTCAGGTTGTAGGTTCTGCAGGTCCACCCCCGCAATCACCGTGCCGTGGGCGACGAAGAGCAGCCTATCGCCCACCAGGAAGCCCAGCGCACCCTGCCCCCGCTCGGCGGTGATGACCTTCTCGATGGAGTACTGGATGGTCTCCAGCCGGGCGAGGCTGCGCACCTTGTGGATGATGGTCACCGGGTCGGGGATGATGGTGGGTGTGGGGTGGAGCACCTCAGCCACCTGCGTGCTCACTGCCCCGGCCATCTGGCGCACCTGCTCCACACCAGACGAGGTCACATCGTTGACCGCGGCATACAGGTTGTAGACCAGCAAGCAGGGGATGGCCGCGCCGACCAGCGCGAGGAGGGCGATAACTGTGGGCAACCAGGGGCGGATACGTTCCATCGTGCGATTATATACTAGGCGAGTAAGTCGCCATGCCCGCCAAAGTCGCCTTGCTCAGTTTGCACCTGCACATCCCCGGCGCCGACTCGCTGAAAGCCAAGCGCAGCCGGTTGAAGCCGCTGCTGGCCAGGCTGCAGCGCGAGTTCAACATCTCCGTCGCCGAAGTGGGCTACCACGACCGCTGGGGCGAGGCGCTGCTGGGGTGTGTGGCGCTGAGTACCGAGGCGGGCCATGCGCAGCGAACGCTGCAGCAGGTGGCCGCCTGGGTGGACCGCCACTGGCGGGATGTGGAAGTGCACGGCGACGAAATTGACATGTTGACTTGAATTTCGTCATTGCGAGGAGCACACAGAGTGATGCATTCACATGCATCACTCTGTAGCGGACGAAGCAATCTCCCAGACACTTTGCAAGCAATCTCATAGATTGCTTCGACGGCTGCATTGCTGTGCAACGCAAGCTACGCCGGGCCTCCTCGCAATGACATTAGATTTAACCCTTACTTCCCTTGTCCAGCGTCAGCACCCCAGCCAGCAAGACCAACACAAAGCCAAAGAAGGCCAGATAGGCGCCGGCGAGCAGCTGCACCAGGCGATCCGGGTCGTTGATGCTGGAGATGTACTCCAGGCCAATGGTGGCCGCGCCCACCAGGCCGAGGGCAATCTGCGCCTGGCGCTGCACGGCGAAGATGGACAATATCGCTGCGACGAGGGCGATGAAGAGCAGCACCTGGTGGCCCAGCGCGTTCTCGGCCTTGAACACGTCCAAAGCATTCAGCTGGGCGTCGCCGCAGCTCGCCAGGGGCAAAAACATCAATGAGAGGGCGGCGAGGATGCCGCCAAAACGTCCCAAATTTCTGCGGGTCAACATGCAAGCCTCCTTGTCAGAAAGGGATGTGTGCAGGCTAACGAAGCGGGAAATGGGACTGTTGCGCCGGGAATCAGGCCGGCAGGGCTGCCAGCAAGCGGTCCGGGTTATGGCGGTAGGGGTTCTGCGCGGGGTCGGCGACCAGTTCGTTCAAGGCCTGGTTGAGGAAGCTGTTAACCGGCGCCGGGAGGCCCAACTCGGCGGCGGCTCGTGCCACGGCGCCGTTCAGCCAGTCCACTTCGCTGCGGCCGCGGCCGCCATACAGGTCGATGTGCAAAGAGGGCATTTTGCCGCCGCGGCCAGCGGCCACGGCGCGGCGCAGCAGCAGGCGACCCAGCGGCAGCGGCAGCCCGGCAGCCAGCGCCAGACCGCGCACCGGCGTGCCAGGCAGGTCGGTGACGCGCAGCCCCTTGGCGCGCATCACCGCCAGGGCCTCGCGCAACCCGCGCATTTCCAGGGCGAACAAGGCGCGGTCAGCCATCACCTCGGCGGGGGTCATATCCAGCAGGGCGCAGCTGGCATTGACCAGCAGATTGGTGAGCAGCTTGGACCATTTGAGCCCGGCCGCGCTGGGGTACAGTTGCGGCCGCAGGCTGGCATCGTCGAAGGCCGCGGCCAGTCGTGCGGAGAGCGGGTGGCCGCTGTACAGCCCCACCCCGCGCAGGCGTTCGAGGCGCAACTGGCCGGGGCCGTCTTTGGCCACCGCGGTGGTCACCGTGCCGGCGATGACCTTGTCATCGCCGAGCACCGCGGCCAGGGCGGCTTCGTTTTCCACGCCATTCTGCAGGCAGAGGAACGCGGGCAGCACAGCGGCGTGCGGTCGCAAAGCGTCCAGCGCTTCGGCCGTGTCGTAGGATTTGAGGGCGAACAAGGCGACATCGAACGGCGCAAAAGCCAGCGCCTCGTCCAGCGAGGTGACCACGCCGAAGTCTTTGAGGTGATGGACCTGCTCGCCTATCTCCAGGCGCAGGCCGCGCTCGCGCAGCGCCGGGGCGTTGTGGCGGCGCTCAACGAAGACAACGCGCTGGCTGCGCAGGGCCAGGCTGCCGCCCAGGTAGCCACCGATGGCGCCGGCGCCGAAAACGAGGACGTTGAGGGGCTGCGCGCTCACAAGACCATCATACTGGAAGATGGTTGCAGGCGCTGAACGTGCCTAGCTGCTGTCGGTGATCAGGCCGGATTCTTCCAGAATGGTGCGGCCTTCCACCAGGCTCTCCAGGTGGCTGAGGTCGTTAAAGGCGAACAGGCGCCACTGGTGTTTGTGGTTATCGTAGGTCAGCCGGGCGAAACCGGTGTTCTGGAAGTGGAAGCGCGGGCCCTGGAAATTGGCGTGCGGGGCCATGCCCAGGATGGCGTACATCAGCATGCCCAGGAAGCCGCGGTGGGACACGACCAGATACTTGCCCTGCGGCAGGCGCAGCAGCTTCTGCAGGGCGTGCCCGGCGCGCAGGAAGAGCTGCCACTGGCCCTCGCCGGTGTTGCCGTACGGCTCGTAGGGCGTGAGGAACGGCGGCGGGGGCACGCTGTGGCTGGCCTCCTCGTGGGTCAGCCCGGTCAGGTCACCCAGGTCGCGCTCGGCGAAATCCTGGTCCAGCTCCAGCGGCGCGCCGATGGGCGCGTTGGCCAGCTCGGCGGTCTGGCGGGCGCGCTGCAGCGGGCTGCTGATCACGCGGTCGAAGCTGCGCCGCTCACGCTGCCAGCGCTCGGCCAGCGCCTGGGCCTGGTGGGCGCCCAGATCGGTCAACGGCCAATCGGACTGGCCCTGGTGCCGGGATTCGATGTTGCCCTGCGATTCGCCGTGGCGCAGCAATGTAAATTCGTACATGAAGACGACCTCTTTGCGGTGCAAAGCGATGATCAATTTCGGTTGGATGCTTTGGGAAACAATCACCGCCGGCCGCCTCAGGGACGGCAGGGTGAAATCCTATGGCACTTCGATAATGATCAGCAATTGCAGTCGGTGCAACAGTCACCGCTTTAAATTCGGCGTATTGTACCGCTAGTTTTAAATACATAGAGGAGGGCACGACCCTCCTCTACGCTTTCTCTTACTTGCGACGGAATGCGCGGTAGACGCCCGCGGCCAGGGCCGCCCCGAGAAGCGGCCCGAGCACATAGATCCAAAACTGGCCAAAGCCGGTGAACAAGGCCGGGCCAAAGCTGCGCGCCGGGTTGAGTGAGGCGCCGGTCAGTGGGCCGCCCATGAGGATGAGGGCCGCCAGAGTGAGACCGATGGCCAAGCCGGCGAAGGGCGTCTCTTGTTTGCCTTGTGTAGTGAACAAGATCACATTGACCAAAAAGAAAGTCAGCACCGCTTCGAGGACCACGGCCTGCAAATCGCCGATGCCTTCGGCAGGCAAGGTGGCGCCAAGGCCGCTGGCCGCGCCACCGAGGATGTAAAACAACAAGGCGGCCGCGGCCGCCCCGCCCAGGAGTTGGGCAGCCACATAGCCCAAGGCGCGGTTCCAGTCCAGATTGCCTTTGAGCGCGATGGCAAAAGTGACCGCCGGATTCAAATACGCCCCGGAAATGGACCCGTATGCATAGGCGATGCTAACGATGACCAAGCCATGCGCGAATGCGGCGCCCAACAAGCCGCCCACGCCCACGGCTACTGTGCCCGCGCCGATGAATACCAATGCGAAGGTGCCAATGAATTCTGCGAGAAGTTTTTTGTACTTCATTATCTGTCCTTGTCAGCTAAATCAGGCGATTAAGAAACAGCACATTGTCCGCAGCAGTGTATCAGAACTTGTCATGCGCCCACTAACGGCTGGCGGTCTTCCAGGCGATAGACGAACTTGAGACCCGACCAGGTGTCATCCACCGCGGCCACTTTCACGTCCACCAGGCCGGTTTGCAGACCCAGTTCGCGGACCGCGTTTTCATTCAGATCGGTGGGCACTTTGGATGCCTGCTTGGGCCAGGAGATCCACAATGTTCCATCGTAGGCCAGCGCAGTTTTCAGTGCCGCGAAACCCGCGGCCAGTTGTGCAGCTTCCAGAGTGAAATAATGGATGAAGTCCAAGTCATGCGGTTCGCCCAACTGGGCGAGCCACTCCACCCCATCCGGAGCATTGAGCAGTTGCAGATACCCCGCAGGCGCATGCAGCACGCAGGCGCGCTGGCCGGGCTTGATGCCCAGCTTCTGCGCCAGCGGCTTACCCGAGTAGCCGGCGGTCTTCATGCGCGTTCCCAATCGTGGCCGCGTAGGAAGTCGGCGCCGCTCATCGGCTTCTTGCCGGGTGGCTGCACCTCTTCCAGCAGCAGCAGGCCATCCGCTGTGCCGAGAGCCGGCAGGCCGGCGTGCACTTCGCGCCGGCCGGCAGCAGCCCGCCCAGGCGTCGCACGGGCGCGCAGCACCTTGAGCGCCCCGCCCCGCCAGGGCAGATGGCTGCCCGGCCAGGGATGGAAGGCGCGCACTTTGCGGGCCAGCGCCTCGGCGGGTTGGCCGGGGTCCAGCTCGCCATCCGCCTTGCTGAGCAGCGAAACCGTGGTGACGCCTTGCTTCGGCTGTGGCTGGGGCTGCAGCTCCCCTGCCAGGTAGCCAGGCAGGGTTTCGGCGAGTAGGTCAGCGCCCAACTCGGCCAGTTTGTCGCTCAGCGTCCCGGCGGTGTCGTCTGGCTGGATGGGGATGGCACGCTGGCTGAGGATCGGGCCGGTGTCCAGGCCCGGGTCCATGCGCATGATCGTCACGCCGGTCTCGGCATCGCCGTGCAAGATGGCCGCCTGAATTGGCGAGGCGCCGCGCCAGCGCGGCAGCAGCGAGGCGTGCACGTTGATGCAGCCGTGCGGGGGCAAATCGAGCACCGCGGGGCGCAGGATCTGCCCAAAAGCGGCGACTACGATGACATCCGCCGCCCAGTCGCGCAGCTGCTGCATGGCCGCCGGCTCGCGCAGGCGATCGGGCTGGATGACCGGGATGCCCAACTGTTCGGCGAGCTGCTTGACCGGCGGCGGGGCCAGCTGCCGGCCGCGGCCCGCCGGCCGGTCCGGCTGGCTGACCACGCCGACCACGGCGTACTCGGCGGCCAGGCGGCGCAGGCTGGGCAGGGCGAACTCTGGCGACCCCATGAAGACGACGCGGGCAGACATGGCGGCATTCTAGCATGTCAAAAACGAGGCGAAATACGTTCTACCTTTCAACTAAACGCTATCTTTGGAGGCAGGTATGACTATGAAAGCATCATCGCAAAGCTATCGCATGGATGTGCCCACCGCTGGGCGCAGCGCGGTTTGGGCCGGCATCGCCGCCATCGCGTTCTTCCTGATCATGGGCGTGCTGGACATTCGCCAGGCCAACGAGCTGGCTTTCGTTTTCGCCATCATCGCCGGCTGGCTGTACGCCAGCAACATCTACAAGAAGATCATCCCCAGCTATATGGAAGCCGCCGGTGGCGGCGCGCTGGCCGGTGCGATCTATGCCGTGCTGGTGGCCATCGTCGGCCTGCTGCTGGCCCAGGTGCTCTCGGACACTGGCTCGCTGGGCGCCGCGCTGCGCGACCTCACCGGCACCTACGCCATGGACGACCTGGCCAGCCAGGTGGTCACCTCGGCGCTCCTCGGCGCCATCGGCGGCGCCGGCGTGGTGCTGCTGCGCACGCAGCAGATCGACTAAGCTCCCCTAAACACCCAAAGGCCGCTTGACGTATGTCAGGCGGCCTTTTAGAATCATGCGACAATTTATGTAGCGGTTTAAGGAGAGCGTTTGAATGCTGCGCATTCAAATTGCAGAACGCCAAAAGCGGGCGTTCTGCAGCAGAACACGACGCAGCAAACGAGCCACCGAAGGGGCAAGCGCGAAAATAGCCTCGCGCGAAACTCTCAGGTAAAAAGGACTGGCCGCTTCTACCCACTCTGGAAATTTGGCGGTTTGCCCGCCAAACCCGATGGTGCAAATGCTAGCGTTTCAAGAACGGTTCTTTCAGGATCGTTCTTGAATGAGCATGAATCTCTCAGGGCCAAAACAGAGGCGCACACCTTAGCCGTGTGCGCCTTTTTGTTGGTCGCTACGCAAGCGACGGAGGAATAATGAACTTTCCCGCAGATTTGAAGTACACCCTGAACGATGAGTGGATTCGCGCCGACGGCACCATAGGGCTAACCGACTACGCCCAAGACCAGCTCTCGGACATCGTCTATGTTGAATTCAGCGGCGCGGCGGGCAGCCAGATCGCCAAAGGGGCCGGCTTCGCCTCGGTGGAATCGGTGAAAGCCGCCGCCGATGTGTACATGCCGGTGGACGGCGAGATTCTGGAGACAAACACCGAGCTGCCCGC